>JAPHSY010000039.1 GCA_026196495.1 Magnetovibrio sp. | reverse complement strand
TGGCTTGTCGGCTTTTTCAACATCACTAGCGTATTCTTCCAACAAAGAATTACAGGTATCCAATAATCGTATTGTAGATTTGTCCAAGGTCCTGATGAACCCTTCATAAGCTGGGTTGTTAATGGGGCCAGCTGCTTCATTTTTGAGCAAGCTGATATAACCCATCATAGCTGTCAGGGGATTTTTGATGTCGTGGACAATTTCGGCAACGCTTTGATAATGTTGTTTTTCCATCAATGATTGACGTTGAATGGCATCTTCAAGGGCTGTTTCAGCAGCTTTGAGTGCGTTTTTTGCATCTGAGAGGTCTGACATGTAGATCCGCCTTCCTTTGAGCCATTGTAATCTTCTCTCAATAGCCCCCATTGGTCCAGTGATTATCAACAAAAAAAGCCCCGCCAGAATGACGGGGCTTTTTTAGTAATCTTAGTGGTTGTTTAGCTGTTGGCAACTTCCACGAAAGACGGAATTTGATCAAAGTTCATGTAACGGTAAACGTCGTCTGCTTTGTCTTTCAGCGTTGCAACTTGTTCCATGTATTGTGTCGGTGTGGGGATTTTCCCCATCAATGCACAGACCGCGGCGAGTTCGGCAGAGCCCAAGTACACAAATGTGTCGATGCCCAAACGGTTGGGGAAGTTCCGTGTGGAAGTTGACATCGCGGTTGAACCTTTGCGGATTTGTGCTTGATTACCCATGCACAAAGAGCAGCCCGGTGTTTCCATGCGTGCACCCGTTTTGCCGAGGATGGAATAGTAGCCTTCCTCAGTTAGGATTTGCGCATCCATTTTGGTTGGGGGTGCGATCCACAAACGTGCCGGGGTGTCGGAAACACCATCCAGAACGTGAGCCGCAGCGCGGAAGTGACCGATGTTGGTCATGCAAGAACCAATGAATACTTCATCAATTTTGGTGCCAGAGACCTCTGACAGCAACTTCACATCGTCCGGGTCGTTCGGGCAAGCGACGATGGGCTCTTTAATGTCGTCCATGTTAATTTCGATGATGGCTGCGTATTCGGCATCTTCATCACGCCCTAACAATTTTGGATCAGCGATGAATGTCTCCATAGCTTCGATACGACGCAGCAGCGTACGTTCATCGTGATAACCTTTGGCGATCATCCATTTCATCAAGACAATGTTGGAACGCATGTACTCAATGATGGGCTCTGGGTTGAGCGCTACCGTGCAACCTGCGGCAGAGCGTTCAGCCGTCGCATCGGACAGCTCGAACGCTTGTTCGACTTTAAGGTCCGGCAGGCCTTCGATTTCAACAATTTTACCGGAGAATACATTGATCTTACCCTTTTTCTCAACGGTCAATAGACCGTCTTTGATGGCTTGGTAAGGAATGGCGTTGACCATGTCGCGCAAGGTAATACCCGGTTGCATGGTACCTTTGAATTTCACCAAAATTGATTCTGGCATATCCAATGGCATGACACCCGTCGCAGCAGCAAATGCGACCAGACCGGAACCTGCCGGAAAAGACAGTCCCAGTGGGAAACGAGTGTGACTGTCGCCACCAGTACCCACGGTGTCGGGTAACAGCAAACGGTTCAGCCAGGAGTGGATCACTCCGTCTTGTGGACGAAGCGCAACACCACCACGGGTTTCCATGAAATTCGGTAGAGTCTGGTGAGTGTTGACGTCCACCAATTTCGGATAAGCCGAGGTGTGACAGAAAGATTGCATCACCAAGTCGGCGGAGAAGCCTAAGCAGGCCAAATCTTTCAGTTCATCGCGAGTCATGGGGCCAGTGGTATCTTGTGAGCCGACGGTGGTCATCTTGGGCTCGCAATAGGTACCGGGACGTACACCCAAACCTTCTGCCAAGTTACATGCACGACCAACCATCTTCTGCGCCAATGTAAACCCTTTGTGGGTGTCTGCAGGGGTATGAGGTGTGCGGAATAGTTCGGATGGTGCCAAGCCCAAAGCTTCACGTGCACGGGCGGTGAGGCCACGGCCGATAATCAGCGGGATACGACCGCCTGCGCGAACTTCATCGAAGACCACTTCGGATTTCACCGTGAACTCAGCAATCACATCGCCATTTTTCAAGACCTTGCCTTCGAACGGGCGCAGTTCAATTTCGTCACCCATGTCCATTTGAGAACAATCGACTTCGATGGGTAGCGCACCTGCGTCTTCCATGGTGTTATAGAAAATGGGTGCAATTTTGGAGCCCAAACACACACCGCCAAAGCGTTTGTTGGGAACGTAAGGAATGTCCTCACCAG
Organism: Magnetovibrio sp.; assembly: GCA_026196495.1. Lineage (GTDB taxonomy): Bacteria > Pseudomonadota > Alphaproteobacteria > Rhodospirillales > Magnetovibrionaceae > Magnetovibrio. The sequence goes on along the minus strand of JAPHSY010000039.1, from coordinate 84,346 downwards.
TCCACCACAATACGGAGTTGGTTGCGGATTTGCGCGATGAGCCAGTACCGACTACGTCGCCGACATAAGCCACCAAGTTGCCTTTAGCCTGCAGTTCTTCCAAAAATTTGATCGGGCCGCGAACACCATTTTCTTCCGGCTCAATACCGTCACGAGCATTTTTCAGCATCGCCAGGGCGTGCAGCGGAATGTCGGGACGCGACCAGGCATCAGGGGCCGGGGACAGATCATCGGTGTTGGTTTCGCCGGTGACTTTAAATACTGTCAAAGTCATGCTTTCTGCGACTTCTGGACGCGATGTGAACCATTCGGCATCGGCCCAAGATTGCATCACGGACTTAGCGTTTTCAGATCCGTTGTCAGCTTTTTCTTTGACGTCGTGGAAGTAGTCAAACACCAACAGGGTCTTTTTCAGGCCTTCGGCAGCGGCAGCGCCACATTCAGCGTCGTCCAGCAGTTCCAACATCGGTTCGATGTTAAAGCCGCCCAGCATGGTGCCGAGCAATTCGGTGGCTTGCACTTTAGAGATCTGCGCGCACTGTGTGGTACCTTTGGCCACGTCAGCTAAGAAACCAGCTTTGATGCGTGCGGCGTCATCCACGCCAGCGGGAACACGATTGGTGAGCAGATCAACCAAGAACTCTTCTTCACCTGCGGGCGGGTTGCGCAGCAGCTCAACCAACTGCTCGGTTTGTTCTGCGGACAGGGGAAGGGGGGGGATGCCAAGAGCTGCGCGCTCGGCTACGTGTTCACGATATTCAGCTAGCATTTTTATAGATCTCCAGTTCGCGCCTGTTTTTAGACATCGCTTTTGCGAGCACATTTTGCGGCGCACAATGCGGTGATTCCTTTTCTGGCGCTTAGATACTGCATAATTCCCGCTTTGTATAGGTTTTCTACCCAACTGGGTAGCTATTGCCAGCGCAGCAAGTGTAGAATATGATATTTCACATATAGCTAATAAAACCCAGTTTACAAGGCTTCTGGCACGATATCCCCACCCATTGGTGCAACTTTTTGTGAGAAAGAAAATTCTAAGATTCTGATATCTAACTAATATCAAACTTAATTCCCTGGGCCAGAGGCAATTCATCGGAATAATTGATGGTGTTGGTGGCACGGCGCATGTAGCCGCGCCAAGCATCGGACCCGGCTTCACGACCTCCTCCGGTTTCTTTTTCCCCGCCAAAGGCGCCGCCGATTTCGGCACCACTGGGACCAATGTTGACGTTGGCAATGCCGCAATCACTACCGCGTGAGGACAGGAACAGTTCGGTTTCTCGTACATCGGTGGAGAAAATGCACGATGACAGACCCTGGGTGACGTCGTTTTGCAGGGTGATGGCGTCTTCCAAGTTTTTGTATTTCATCACGTAGAGGATTGGCGCAAAGGTTTCGCGCCGCATGACTTCGGACTGTTCATCCATTTCCACGATGGCAGGCCGGACATAATAAGCATCGGGATAAACATCGGAAAAAACTCGCTCGCCCCCGTGAATATTTTTTCCTTCGCCACGCTCAGCAATCTCAAGGCTTGCCTGCATGTTTTCAAAAGCGGCTTGGTCGATCAGCGGCCCCATCAGGGTTTCGTCTTCCAAAGGATTGCCAACTGGGACGTTTTCATATGCACGGATCAAGGATGATACCAACTGGTCATAGATACTTTCGTGAATAAACATACGCCGCAAAGATGTGCAGCGTTGTCCGGCCGTGCCCACCGCGGAAAAGACGGCAGCGCGTTTTGCCAGCTCTAGGTTGGCCGATGGTGTAACGATCATAGCGTTGTTGCCGCCCAATTCTAGAATGGTGCGACCAAAACGTTCCGCCACTTTGGGACCGACTTGGCGACCCATGGCGGTGCTGCCCGTGGCGCTGATCAACGGAATATTGGGGTGCTCTACTAAGGCTGTGCCCAATTCAGTCCCACCAATGATGACGTGCAATAAATTGTCGGGTGCGTCATCCATTTCATCTATGGCCGATTGCAGGATATTTTGACAGGCCAAAGCTGTTAGTGGGGATTTTTCCGATGGTTTCCAGATTAATGAATTGCCGCACACCAATGCGAGGGCTGCATTCCAAGACCAAACGGCAACGGGGAAGTTGAAAGCTGAGATCACACCGACAACGCCCAGCGGATGCCAAGTTTCTTGCATGCGATGACCAGGGCGTTCCGATGCAATGGTGAGACCATAGAGTTGACGTGAAATGCCCACGGCAAAATCGCAAATGTCGATCATTTCTTGGACTTCGCCGAGGCCTTCTTGAAGGATTTTTCCCGTTTCCAAACTGACCAGTTGGCCTAGGCTGTCTTTGTTGCGGCGGAGCTTTTCACCAAAAATCCGGATCAGTTCACCACGGCGGGGAGACGGGACTTTTTGCCACTGATCAAAAGCGTGATGAGCACGTTGAACAATGACGTTCATGTCTTGCACAGGTGTTTGTGTGACCTTGGCAAGGACAGATCCATCTATGGGCGTGTGAACAATCAGATCGCCAGTATTTAGGTGGTTTGCCGTTATGCCCAAGTCTCGAAAAAGCGTCTCGTATTGCATCACCTTAACTCCACATGTCGTCTTGCTTTTATATTGGGAGTGATGATTTGAGCGACCATGTTTTCTTGGGCTAAAACAGCATCGTTTATGCCTTAGTTGGTCAATTGAGCTTTGTGTGTGCAGGTGTTTCGTAAGTGTTAAAGGCGCTGAAATGAACAAATCCCCCAGACATTCCGCCTGGGGGATTTAATGGTGGGCACGACTGGGATTGAACCAGTGACCCCTCGCGTGTGAAGCGAGTGCTCTCCCGCTGAGCTACGCGCCCGATTGAAACGGTGGGGGATATACGTTCCTCTCAAAAAGCTGTCAAGCTAGAGATTGGAAAGGGCTACTTCCAAGTCGGTAAAATGATCGATCACCGCTTCACCGCCCAATTCTGTGACCGGAATTTTGGTGTAACCGTGGCTGAGCAACACCACTGGAAGTCCTGCCGCATGCGATGCGCTGACATCGTTGGCATTGTCACCAACCATGGCAGTTTCCTTTGGATCGGCTTCCATTTTTTCCAAGGCCGCTTGGAGGTGTCGCGGATCCGGCTTTTTAATACCGGGCAGGGTGTCGCCCCCGATGACGATGTCAAAATACTGGTCCAGACCCAGTTTGCCCAAGATTTCCATGGTTGCACCGTATGGTTTGTTGGTGCAGATGGACAACTTAATGCCCTTATCTTTGAGCCCCTTAAGTGCGTCCATGGCCCCGTCAAAGGCACAAGTGAGCTCAGCAGAGCGGGGCTCATAGTCTTTGATGAAGGCTTGAACGTGAGTTTGGAACTCATTTTCAGGTGGGATATCGCCGGTGGCCTCAAAACAGCGTTCGACCAACTTTGGCACACCGTCGCCAATCATCATTTGCACCTCTGGGACGGAAACTTCCCGTCTTCCCAATGGCTTAAGCATTCGATTGGCAGCAGCTTGGAGGTCAGGTGCACTGTCGATAAGGGTCCCGTCGAGGTCGAAGATCAAAGCGCGAATGGCGCCCAGAGTTTGTTTGTTCATTTTGAAATAATCCGTAGTAATCTTTGACTTGGCGGGGAGGCCCGGCTTGTGGCACTTTGCGGCACACACTTCGCTTAATATTCGATTCTTCTCATATGTAGGTGCACCCGCTCGGATGTCAAAGTCTAAAACTGCAGCCATTGTTCTTGCCGCCGGTCTCGGCACCCGGATGAAATCTGAAAAACCTAAGGTTATGCACCCGATTGCGGGCCGACCGATGGTGCAAAATTTATTGGCAACGCTTGGAAAACTCAATCTCGACAAGATTGTCGTGGTTGTGGGGCCTGAAATGGACGATCTAGAAGCCGCCGTCGCACCGCACACCACCGCCGTTCAATACAATCGCTGTGGAACGGGTGATGCGGTGAAAGTGGGTATGGAGGCACTGGGCAATTTTAACGGAAATGTTTTGGTGCTTTATGGCGATACACCTTTGATGACCGAACAAACCTTGAATGCCATGTTGGAAGCACGCCAGCCCATTGAAGGACAGTTTGCCCCCGCAGTTGTGGTGTTGGGATTTCTACCCGAAGAACCCGGTGCCTATGGTCGCTTGGTGACGGACGAAGAAGATGGTGAGTTGTTGGAAATTGTCGAAGCCAACGATGCCACCCAAGAACAATTGATGATCCCGTTGTGCAATTCTGGCGTTATGTGTTTTGACGGTGGGGTGATGCCTCAATTGTTGGCACGTCTTAGTGATGACAATGCCAAGGGTGAATACTATCTCACCGACTGTGTTGGTTTGGCCCGTGAAGACGGCTTTAGTTGCTCCGTGGTTGAGGGTGATGAAGAAGAACTGCTGGGGGTGAACTCACGCATTGAATTGGCTTTGGCTGAAACGATTGCCCAAGATCGTTTGCGTGAAAAAGCCATGAAGGGTGGTGCCACCCTGATCGATCCCAGCACCACCTTTTTTTCGTATGACACCAAGATCGGCAAAGACGTTTTGATTGAACCGAACGTGTTTTTTGGCCCCGGTGTTACGATCGGCAATGGTGTACACATTAAGGCCAATTGTCACTTTGAAGGTGCGAGTATCGATGATGGTTCCGTCGTTGGCCCGTTTGCCCGTTTGCGTCCTGGTGCAAAATTGGCAGAGAACACTCATGTTGGTAATTTTGTTGAAATCAAAAATTCAGACGTAGAAGCTGGCGGTAAAGTCAATCACCTAACATACATCGGTGATGCGCGCGTCGGCGCGGGCGCCAACATTGGCGCAGGTACCATCACGTGCAACTACGATGGCTTTAATAAATCCCGTACGGAAATTGGTGCTGGGGCGTTTATTGGTTCAAACTCGGCCTTGGTGGCACCCGTTAAAATTGGTGCCGGGGCGATCGTTGGTGCGGGCTCAACTCTGACTGCAGATGTGGGTGAGAATGACATCGTCACCACCCGTGCTGAACAAAAACGTGTGCCGGGTGCGGCAGAACGTTTCCGTGAAGCGAAACGTGCGCAGAAAGAACAGAATAAGAAGAAAGGTTAAGCCCAGCATATGTGCGGCATCATTGGCATTATCGGAAAAGACCTCGCCAGTCCCCAGGTTGTAGAAGGGCTGCGTCGTTTGGAATATCGTGGATATGATTCCGCGGGCGTCGCCACATTGTTAAATGGTGGAATTGAACGTCGACGCGCCGAAGGCAAGCTGAAGAATCTAGAAGCCGTTTTGAATGATGATCCCTTATTGGGGGATGTGGGCATCGGTCATACCCGCTGGGCAACCCACGGTGTGCCCAACGAAGCCAATGCGCATCCGCATATGACAGACCGTGTGGCCATGGTGCACAACGGCATCATTGAAAACTTTCAAGAGTTGAAAGACGAACTCACAGCCAAGGGGCATGTGTTTGCATCCGACACGGATACCGAAGCCGTGGTGCATTTGATCACGGCTTATCTGGAAGAAGGCCTCAGCCCGCAAGACGCAACGGCCGAAGCGTTAAAACGCCTTCATGGCGCCTTTGCTTTGGCGATCATTTTTTCCGGTGAGCACGATTTGATGATCGGCGCGCGTCGGGGCAGCCCTTTGGCCATCGGCGTTGGCGATGGTGAAATGTATTTGGGTTCTGACGCCATCGCGCTGAGCCACCTGACCAATCGTGTGATCTATTTGGAAGATGGTGATTGGGCGGTGTTGACCCGTGGTGGTGCTGAAGTCTTTACCGAAGACGGCAAAGCGGTTGAACGTCCCGTTAAAGTCAGTGACCTGTCCAATGCGTCTGTGGGCAAAGGTGGCTATCGCCACTTCATGCTCAAAGAAATTTATGAACAGCCTCAAGTCATCGGCGATACCTTGTCTGGGTTTATCAACCCCGGTGATCGCACCATCACCATGCCGGAACTGCCGTTTGATTTGTCTGGTGTGACGCGTCTGACCATGATTGCGTGTGGCACGTCTTTTTACGCGTGTCAGACGGCACGCTATTGGATTGAACAGCTGGCGCGGATTCCGGTTGACGTGGATGTGGCGTCAGAATTTCGCTATCGCGATGCACCGTTGCCTGAAGGTGGTGCGGCGCTATTCGTATCCCAATCGGGTGAAACCGCAGATACCTTGGCCGCATTGCGTCATGCCCGTGAAAAAGGCCAACATATCCTGTCGGTGGTTAATGTTGCCGAAAGCACCATTGCACGTGAAAGTGATGCAACGTTATTGACCTACGCTGGACCCGAAGTGGGGGTGGCTTCAACCAAAGCCTTCACCACGCAGTTGGTGGTGCTGGCGTGTCTTGCGATTGCCATGGGACGTGCCAAAGGCACCATTGAGCACGATTGCGAAGCCCGTTTGATGGAAGCCTTAATCGAGGTTCCCGCCCGCGCGGCAGATGTGTTGAACCATGATGAACGTTTGAAGGAACTGGCCCATGAAGTGGCTGAAGCGCGGGACGTGTTGTACCTGGGCCGCGGTTCCAATTTTCCCATCGCCATGGAAGGCGCGTTAAAGCTGAAAGAGATCAGCTACATCCACGCCGAAGGATACCCTGCGGGTGAAATGAAGCATGGCCCTATTGCGCTGATTGACGAAGACGTCCCCGTCATCGTGATCGCACCAACGGATGAATTGTTTGAAAAAACCGCATCCAATATGCAAGAGGTCATCGCCCGCGGCGGGCGTGTGATTTTCTTGTCAGATGAAGTGGGTGCAGAAAAATTGGGCAAGCTGGCCGCTGCCACCATTGTTTTGCCCCAAGTGGACCCTTTTGTGGCACCGATCCTATATTCCATTCCGGTGCAGTTGTTGGCTTATCATACCGCATGCATCAAAGGTACAGATGTAGATCAACCGCGCAACTTGGCGAAATCGGTAACGGTTGAATAACCCCTTATCGTTTAAGCTCAGACTATGAGTAGTTTTGTTTACATCCTTGGCAGTACCGGAAACGGTGGACCGCGTACTTATGTGGGCTGGACCACGGATTTAGAGGCGCGTTTGGCAACCCACAATTCAGGCAAAGGGGCCAAATCCACCCGGGGGCGGAGCTGGGCGTTGCTGTATGCAGAATGCTATCAAAACCGGGGTGAGGCCATGAGCCGTGAATGGCACCTCAAGCGTGACCGCAAGTTACGCAAAGCTTTACTTTCGATCCTGTAAGCAAACCTTGATTTTGGGCCTATCAATTCCAAGATGGAGGAGAGCACCATACAACATTGGTTAAATACAAGATTGTTAAATTCAGCTTTTTCAGGGAGTTATATTGACTATGTGTGCTGCTAAATTTGATTAAATTGGTAAGGTATACATTTTCAATGTTTCTTTCGATACGGGGGCGGTTCTGGGATAAATGGCTTAGATGCTGTCATTTTGCAGTGGCGTTGTTGTTGCCTGCTACGCTGACATGGGCGCAAGAGCCACTGTTGCCAGATGTGGTTTTGACTACGGCAGAGCAAGCGTGGCTTGAAAAGCACCCAACCATTCGTTTGGCTGTTGATATCGATTGGGCTCCTTTCGAATTTGTTGATGAACAAAAACAGTATCGCGGCATGGCGGCCGAATATGTACGCCTGGTTGAAGAACGCCTTGGTATTACGTTGCAAGTGGATACGGAACGCCCTTGGGCGGAAATGGTCGAGGCTGTAAAAGCGCGTGATTTGGATGTTTTTTCCTTGGTGGTGCAGACACCGCAACGCGATAAGTTCGTAAATTTTACAAAACCCTATATTTCGTTCCCGATGGTCATCTTCACTCGCGACGATCAGGATTTTATTGATGGTCTAGATGCTTTGCACAAACATGAAGTCGGCGTGGTGGAAAGTTACGCCACTCATGATTTGTTGGCCCGCAACCACCCCAACCTAAAACTTTCCTTGGCAAAGAATGTCCATGCAGGATTAGAAGCCGTTTCGACTGGGAAGACGTTTGCTTTTGTTGGAAATCTGGCGGTCGCTACTCAGGTCATTCGTGAAACTGGGCTGACGAATTTAAAAATTTCTGGGCAAACACCGTATCGGTTTGAATTGTCCATGGCGGTACGCAAAGATTGGCCGGAACTGGTTCCCATATTGCAAAAGGCGTTAGACTCCATCACTCCTGAACAGCGCGATGCCATCTATAACCGCTGGGTCCGGGTTAAGTACGAGGCTGAAGTTGATTGGCGCTGGTTTATTATCTCGTTTGGCGCTGGCGGTATACTTGTGACCGTTTTCTTTTTCTGGAACCGCAAGCTTCAGGCAGAAGTCAATCAGCGTAAACGAGCGGAGAAAGACCTCAACCGTGAAAGCTTGCGTCTTCAAGAAATCATTTGGGGTACCAATGTCGGGACCTGGGAATGGAATGTGCAAACGGGAGAAACCACTTTCAACGAACGTTGGGCGGAAATTATTGGGTACAGTTTGGATGAACTGGAATCAACCACTATCGACACGTGGACAAAATATGCCCATCCGGATGATTTGAAACGATCCAGTGAATTGTTAGATAAAAATTTTTCCAGGGAACTGGAGCGTTACGAATGTGAAATCCGCATGCGTCACCGCAACGGCCAATGGGTTTGGGTTGTTGATCGCGGCAAAGTGGTCGAATGGAGTGATGATGACAAACCATTGCGTATGGCGGGCACGCATACAGATATCACCGAACGGAAAAAAGTGGGCACTCTCAAAGATGAATTTATCTCAACCGTTAGCCATGAACTGCGCACGCCCTTAACATCGATAAAGGGGGCTTTGGGGTTGGTGTCAGGCGGCGCCATGGGTGGTTTGTCCAGTGATGCCATGGAAATGGTTGAGTTGGCACAAAAGAATACAGAACGTTTGATTTTGTTGGTTAATGATATCCTGGATGTCGAAAAGCTGGAATCTGGTGTTGTTGATTTTCAACTTGAACCTGTCGTTCTTAATGATTTGATCCAAGACTGTATTGATGCCAACGCTGCTTATGCAGAAGAGTTTGGGGTGGAATTTATTTTCTTACAGGGTGACGATACAGCTATCGTAAAGGCGGACCCCAACCGTCTCGATCAAGCGTTGACGAACTTGTTATCAAATGCAGCGAAATTCTCCCCTGAAGGGTCCAAGGTAGAAGTTTCTACTGGTCAAAATGGTCAGGGTACGTGCGTCAAGGTTAAGGATTACGGCCCCGGCATCCCGGAAAGTTTCCGTGAAAATATTTTTGGACGTTTTCAACAAATGGATGGTTCCGACAGTCGCGAAAAAGGTGGTACTGGACTGGGGCTTAACATCACCCGGATGATTATTGAAAAGCACGGTGGCACCATCGGCTACGACACCAAAATGGGCCAAGGAACAACATTTTATTTTACCTTGCCTAACGTTGAGTGAGGCTATTTATTCATTTGCGCTTGGCGTTCTTGGGCTTGTGGGCTCCAGCGGCTTTTGATGTAACTGAGCACCTGCCAGATTTGTTGATCTGATAAAATTTCACCATAAGCTGGCATGCCGCTTTTAAAGCCTTTGGGGGCAATGGCGGCTCCGCCACCTTTGGTGTAATTGAACAGCAATTGGTCATCGTGATGCCAGGTGTGACCGCTGTCGTCATGAGGAGGGGCGGGGAGCATGCCGTCTTCTTTAGGGCTGCGCCAATTGGGTTGACCTTCTAGGTTGATGCCGTGGCATTCCGCACAATGGTCAGCGTAAATGATTTGTCCCAAACGCACGGCTTCAGAATTGGTTGCGTCGGCACTTTCTAGAGTGTCGCCACAGCCTGACAAAAGGCCTGTGATGACGGTAATAATAGGGAAGTATATATTTTTGTTCATAATTTTACCCTAAAGCCTCCATATAGGGGTAGGTCAAGGTTATACTGCTTCAAATATTGTGATTGACCCGGAGAATTTCCATGGAACTTAAAGACAGCGCCCTTTTTCGCCAACAAGCCTACATCAATGGGGCTTGGGTTGATGCCGACGATGGGTCAACGTTTGCCGTCACCAATCCGGCTTCGGGTGAAGTGCTGGGTTCCGTTCCAAAAATGGGCCGAGATGAGACGGCGAAAGCCATCGCCGCTGCCGAAGCTGCACTTCCGGCTTGGCGTGCCAAAACCGCCAAGGAACGTGCCACCATTTTGCGCAAGTGGTATGAGCTGGTGATGGAAGCACAAGAAGACCTCGCCAAGATGATGACCTTGGAACAAGGCAAGCCGTTGGCCGAGGCCATGGGCGAAATTGTCTACGGTGCGTCGTTCATTGAATGGTTCGGCGAAGAAGCCAAGCGTCTCTACGGTGAAACCATCCCGACCAATGCCGCCAATCGTCGTATTCAAGTGATTAAACAGCCCATTGGTGTTGTGGCGTCGATTACGCCGTGGAACTTCCCCAATGCCATGATCACCCGCAAATGCGCCCCGGCACTGGCCGCGGGCTGTACGGTGGTGGCAAAACCTGCTGAAGACACCCCGTATTCGGCGTTGGCGTTGGCGGAACTGGCGGAGCGTGCGGGCATTCCGGCGGGTGTGTTCAACGTGGTGACAGGGGTGCCGCAAGACATTGGCGCGGAAATTACGTCCAACCCAGCGGTGCGCAAAGTTTCCTTTACGGGCTCCACTGCCGTGGGCAAATTGCTAATGAAACAAAGTGCGGATACGGTCAAAAAGATGTCGTTGGAACTGGGCGGAAACGCGCCGTTCATCGTCTTTGATGATGCGGATCTGGATGCTGCTGTTGCGGGTGTGATGGCCTCCAAATATCGCAACACCGGACAAACCTGTGTCTGTGCAAATCGCATTTATGTACAAGACGGTGTCTATGATGTCTTCACCAAAAAAATGGCTGCCGCGGTGGGTGAGCTAAAGGTGGGCGAAGGTTTTGAAGACGGTGTTGCACAAGGCCCACTGATCAACCAAGCCGCTGTTGAGAAGGTCGAACGCCTGGTTGCCGATGCGGTGGACAAAGGTGCCAAGATTGCCGTTGGTGGTGCACGTCATGAACTGGGCGGCACGTTCTACACCCCGACCATCTTAACCGACGTCACCAATGACATGGCCTGCGCCTCCGAAGAAATTTTTGGTCCTGTGGCACCACTTTATCGTTTCACCGATGAGGCGGACGTGATCGCCAAAGCCAACGACACCCCGTACGGCTTGGCAGCCTACTTCTATGCCCGCGATGTGGGCCGGGTCTACCGCGTGGCGGAAGAATTGGAATACGGCATCATCGGCATCAATGAAGGCATCATCTCAACCGAGCTGGCCCCGTTTGGCGGCGTCAAAGAATCAGGCCTGGGACGCGAAGGTGGCAAGCAAGGTATCGAAGAATTTGTCGAGATGAAATACCTGTGCCTCGGTGGGATTTAGATATCTCCATACTTATCGTAATAACGGCGAAGCTTTCTTTTTGGTCCTTCAATTGTCCAATCAAAAAACTTAGCTGTTGATTTCTTGATAGCCCATATATCGAAGTGCATTTGAGCAAAGCAGTCAGGATCCTTAAATGGGTTCCTATTCTGATAAAGGACTTTGTTCGTATCACCACCGTGAGCCGCTTTGTTGCGGGTCTCATTTATTTTTTCAATATGAGCGAGCTCAGGGTATGGCCAACTATTAAGTATTGGCTTTAAAACACGATACATGTCCATAAAGCTAAGTCGCTCAATCATTTTATCAAATTTAGCGAGAGTCTTTTGGTTCAAATCTTCATCATCGGTCAGGAATAGTAGTGATTTAAAATGATGGTAATAGATGCGTCTTAGTTCAATTTCGACAGCAGCATGCATGTCAAAAATACATGAGCGAATTGTATGCTCATCATCTGAGAGGTTTGAGGCTAGATTTTTGACTTCCTGATATGCTTGTTCGGGGCTTTTGAAATCGAGTAGGTCCATATATTGACCATGGTTTCTTTCATGACTTCCTGACATATTATCACCACCATGCCCTGGTTATTGTTTGGGGCTAATTTACGAATGCTCCCAACTTTAGACTTGATAATACAAGGATACGCAGAATGTCCAAATTCGATTACGATCTCATCACTATTGGTGCTGGTTCCGGCGGTGTGCGTGCTTCACGTATGGCTTCGCAAACAGGGGCGCGTGTGGCTGTGGTGGAAGAAAGCCGCGTTGGTGGTACCTGTGTGATGCGCGGCTGTGTGCCGAAGAAGCTCTTGGTCTACGCATCCCAGTTTGCCCATGGCTTTAGTGATGCCAAAGGTTTTGGTTGGTCTGTCGGAGAAACCAAGCTGGACTGGCCGCAATTGATCGCCACCAAAAATGCCGAGCTGGATCGTTTGGAAGGCATTTATGGCCGTATCTTGCGTGAAAACAACGTGGATCACTTGGATGGTCGCGGTGTGGTCAAAGACGCCCATACGGTTGAGGTAAACGGCAAGACCTACACCACAGAAAAGATTTTGATTGCTACTGGTGGCTGGCCGCATCTGCCGGATATTCCGGGGATTGAGCACGCCATTACGTCGAACGAAGCGCTCGACTTGGAAGAATTTCCCGAACGCATCGTGATTGTTGGCGGTGGCTATATCGCCGTTGAGTTTGCAGGTCTGTTCAATTCCATGGGTGCTGATGTCACTATCATTATCCGTGCGGGTAATATCTTGCGCGGCTTTGATGAAGACATTCGTGACACCTTGGCCCAGGAAATGGAAAAGGCTGGCATCACCATCAACCGTGAATGTGTGGTGCGTTCTATTGAGAAAGAGGGCGATGGTTATTCCGTGCGCATGCATGGCACCGAAACCATTTCTTGTGATCAGGTATTTTACGCCACTGGGCGCGCACCCAACACCAAGGGTTTGGGCCTGGAAGAGGCTGGTGTTGAGCTGACCCCAAAAGGCGCTGTGGTGGTGGATGAGTATTTCCAAACCGCTGTGCCGTCGATTTTTGCGCTTGGCGATGTGATTGATCGGATACAACTGACCCCAGTAGCGATTAACGAAGGCATGGCCTTTGTTGATACGCAATTCAAAAATACACCGCGTCCGATGGATTACGACAACATTCCGGCGGCGGTATTTAGCCAACCACCAGTGGGCACCGTTGGCCTGATGGAAGCAGAAGCCCGTGCCATAGCGAAAGAAAAAGGGGGGGATGTGGACATCTACATGTCGCGTTTTCGTCCCATGAAACACACCCTGTCTGGGCGGGATTCCCATGCCATGATGAAGTTGATCGTGGATCGCGAAAGCCAGATCGTTGTCGGCTGTCATATGGTCGGTGACGATGCACCGGAAATTGTCCAAGGCTTTGGTGTTGCGCTAAAATGTGGTGCGACCAAGCAGCAATTCGACGCCACGGTTGGGATACACCCCACTGCGGCAGAAGAATTTGTAACCATGCGCGATAAGCTGCCGGATCACGACGAAGACGTATAAGGCTAGGTTTTTCGCTCGAATCGCTGGATTTCGCACCTTTGCCCTGGAAAAAAAGGCCAAAGCGCGCTATCACCTCGCGTTCAAGCCTTTGGACCTCCCCCGGTTTGACTTAGGCACGAGCAAACAGGCTGAATGAACTAAAAAGGAACTGCGCCATGTCCGAACAATGGACACCCGCAAGCTGGAGAAGCAAAAAAGCGATCCAGATGCCCAATTACCCCGACCCGGAAGCCCTCAGGGCTGTGGAAGAACGCCTGAGCGTTGTTCCGCCCCTGGTTTCCGCTGGTGAAGCCCGCAAGCTGAAAACCAAGTTGGCCGATGTTGCCAACGGTGAAGCGTTTTTGCTGCAAGGTGGTGATTGCGCCGAAAGCTTTGCTGAATTCCACCCCGATAACCTGCGCGATACGCTCCGTGTGTTGCTGCAAATGGCGATTGTGCTGACTTATGGTGCTGCCATGCCGGTGGTTAAGGTTGGTCGTTTGGCCGGTCAGTTTGCGAAACCCCGTTCCGCAGATACCGAAACCATCGATGGCGTTGAACTCCCGTCTTACCGTGGCGATATGGTCAACGGCATGGACTTCACTGCCGAAGCCCGTATTCCTGATCCGGAACGTCTGGTGCAAGGTTACAACCAGTCTGCTTCCACCCTAAACTTCCTGCGCGCCTTGACCCAAGGTGGCTATGCCGACCTACACAAGGTTCAGCGTTGGAACCTTGGTTTTGTCAAAGACAGTGATTTCGGCGAACGCTATCGCGATATGTCCGTGCGTATCCAAGAAGCACTGGACTTCATGGGCGCTTGCGGCATGACGTCGCAAACCACCAAACAAATCCGTGAAACGTCGTTCTTCACGTCGCACGAAGCCTTGTTGCTGAACTACGAACAAAGTATGACCCGCGTAGATTCCATTTCCGGCAACTGGTACGACACCTCCGCCCATATGCTGTGGATTGGTGAGCGCACCCGTCAGTTGGATGGCGCACATATCGAGTTCTTAAAAGGCGTTGGTAACCCGGTGGGCTGCAAAGTTGGTCCGACCATGGGTGCTGATGAACTGCTTGAACTGATCGATGCACTGAACCCTGAAAACGAAGCGGGTCGTTTGACGTTGATCACGCGCATGGGCGCGGACAAAATCGGCGATGTATTGCCGGGCTTGATCCAAGCTGTGGAACGTGAAGGTCGCAAAGTGATTTGGTCGTGCGATCCTATGCACTCCAACACCGTCAGCGCCAATGGTTACAAAACCCGTCACGTCAATGCGATCATGGGTGAGGTCAAAGCCTTCTTCCAAGTGCACAAGTCCGAGGGCAGTCACGCTGGTGGCGTTCACTTTGAAATGACCGGCCAAGACGTTACGGAATGTGTTGGTGGTGGTCAGGCCATCAAAGAAGCCAACTTGGGCGATCGCTATCACACTCACTGTGATCCGCGGTTGAACGCGACCCAGGCTTTGGAACTGGCATTTTTGTTGGCTGAACAGCTCAAAGAAGAACGCATGGCTGAACAGGTTCGTGTGGCTGGCTGATAACGCTTTCAAATCCAACAACAAAAGGCGCCGCATTTATCCGGCGCCTTTTTTGTGTCTAGGGGAAGCCATTTCCATCAACATATGCTAATGTGCCCCCAATATGGCCGACAAACGATCAAAACGACATACTCACTCACCACGTCCACCTACGTCTGATATTGTGCGTGGTCTTGTCGGCGCGTTTATTGGTATTGCGGCCATTGCCAGTGCGGTGCAGTTCTATTTGAATGATGCCGATCTAACGTTGGTAATTGGTGCGTTCGGGGCAACGGCGGTCTTGATTTATGGTGTGCCATCCAGCCCCTTTGCACAGCCTTACAACGTGCTTCTGGGGCATATGATCTCGGCTGCAATTGGGGTGACAGTGTTCCAGATTGTGGGTGAAGCGAACTGGTTATCGGCGGCTCTTGCTGTATCGCTAGCTGTAGTCGCCATGCAATTGACCCGCAGCGTTCATCCCCCCGGTGGGGCATCCGCTCTTATCGCCGTGGTGGCATCGGCTGAATTGCATGAACTTGGTTATCTGTATGTGCTTTATCCTGTCGGTTTAGGTGCGGCTATTTTGGTTGCTGTGGCCTTGGCCATTAACAATATCCGCGCATCACAACGCTGGCCTTCGTTTTGGTATTAACCTACCGACAGTCCTAAGGTCAGTTAATCAAACCGAGCTAGAATGTCGGTAATTTTGGTCCGGTCTGGATTGTGGTGGCGCTCAGACATGTGACGCCATGCCAGATCATCGCCAACTGCTTTTTTCAAATCTTGGAGCAAACTGTTCATCAAGACATGCATAGCACGCTTGCCCAATGTCCAGCTTTCATCGCTGGCGCCTTGTTGGGCTGGGGCCAAGTGGGTGTTGATGATGTGTATGAACCATTCGATACGGTGTATGGTGTCTTCAAAGTGTTCTGCGATGGCCAACTGAGCATCCAAGATGATATCGTGGATTTCTGAATCTTGGTCCACCAATACCCAGTTTACGGGCAGTTGCCCTTTCATTACACGATCCACAGCTGCGTCGGAACGTTTGTGGAAGAATTCCAGCTTGTCTGGTCCCAACATCATGTTCAATGCCAAGAAGAAACCCGGCAGCATGCGTCTGGATACGGTGCCGTGTACCACACCGTCGGCTTGACGTTGCATGAACAGTTGCTCGAACCGTTTGACCATCAAGCGATCAAAGGCAGGGCGCTTAATGGAAAACCATTTCAGCTCTTCCTGTTCGCGTTCAGCGTCAACGAAGGCTTGCTCAAACACAATGGTGAGTTGTTCGGTCTTGGCTAGGAACTCGGTATTAAGCTCGCGGATGTGCTGATGGGTGAGGTAGCCATCGTGCCGAGCGGTTTCTTCTTGAAGCCGTTCCGTAAATGCAGCCACCACCGCTTGCGCCAACGCTTGTGAGCGGGCGTGCCTGCGTTTGCGAGACATCTCTTCAGGTGCTTTGGGCGTCATTGTTTTGGTGGTCCTTCCCCAGGGCGCAGCGCAAATTGGCTGAGCCAGAAGAAATTACCCATTCACAACGTTTAAATCCATCTGAATTTGTATGGAGTTCTAGATTTCGGCTTTGTCTAAGGTCCGAATTAATGCCAGCAGAGCGCGTGTTTGCTCCGTGCCATAGCGTTCGCTCAAAGCTGCTGCGTGCTCAGTGTCTTTGAGCTGAGCCTTGAGATTGGAAAATAGCAAACGCAACAGACGGATCAGTCCTGCGTCATCCAATTGCCAATCGGCAGCGGCAGGGCCTTCGAAGCTAAATTGTTCAGCCGGGGCTAGCTCACTGTTAATCAGGTTTAACATCCAAGTTATACGGCGCATGGAGTTGGCAAAGTGTGGCACCAAGTCCATTAATAAGTTGTCCAATGCGGCTTGGGCCTGGGGGTTGGTGTAGAGATCTTCCCACACAAAACCAGTTTTGGTTTTGTTGAAAATTTCTATTAGATCCATACAGATGTTATGGCCTTTATCGAAGGGCTCGTTGCCGACCATCTTTTCCAAGGTGACGAACAATCCAGGTAATACCCGTCGTGAAACATATTGAGAGTTTTCGTGCAGTTCACCTTCGGGTGCAAATATGGCGGATACACGCCGTGTCAGAATGCGTTTGAAGGGATATCGACGGTTCGGATCGAAAATTTCGCGTTCACGACGGTCAACGCAGTGCTGGAAATGCAACTTAAAACGATCATTTGCAGCGAAGACATTGCTGGTTTTGTAATTGGATAAAAAGGCACGAATGTCACTTACCGTCACACCTTCGGTAGAGGACTCAATCATATCAATTAAACGCTGCGTGTAATCATCCAAAACGGTTAGTGCCATTTCTTGGCACAGTGCGCTACCTGCTGTTTCTTCCTCATCTGAGGGAGCAGAAGAGACCATGTTCATAGTACCCACCATACATAAACTACCGCTGATTATTCTTTTATTTATAGGCCGCTAATTATCCCATTGTTGTATATATACTAACTCATTTGTCGTACTTAGCCTATAAAAAAGGTATATGAAGCCTGCCTTTGGCGCGTTGACAGGGGCGAAGGTGGAGCATACCCTCCGCCTTTCTGATATCTTGTGCCCATATATTGCCTTGAAATGAAACGATGACTGACCCGTTAACCCTTGCGATTGCTCAAATAAATCCAACTGTTGGTGATATATCAACCAATATGGACTTAGTGGTCCAAGCCCGTGCCAAAGCCTCTGAGATGGACTGCGATCTGGTGGTAACGGGTGAATTGGTTTTGTCCGGCTATCCCCCAGAAGACTTGGTGTTGAAGCCTAGTTTCCAAGAAGCGGTTAAATATGCCGTGTTGAATTTGGCACAAATGACCGCCGATGGCGGCCCTGGATTGTTAATCAGTGCGCCCTGGATTGAGGAAGATCAGCTCTTCAATGCCGCATTATTATTGGATGCAGGCATCATCAAAGCCGTGGTGCCCAAAATTGAGTTGCCCAACTATGGCGTGTTTGATGAGAAACGTTTGTTCACCCCTGGGGACAAACCCGGTGCGGTCAATTTCCGGGGCATCAAGTTAGGCATTATGACTTGTGAAGACATGTGGGTACCGGAAGTCGCAAAATCATTGATGAATGATGGGGCTGAGGTTCTGCTGGTCCTGAACGGTTCTCCCTTTGAAATGGATAAGCGCCATGTGCGTGAAGAGTTTGCGCGCAAACGTGTGGAAGAGACGGGATTGGCCCTGGTTTATGTCAATCAAGTGGGCGGTCAAGATGAACTGGTATTTGATGGTGCATCTTTTGTGCTGGACACGAGTGGTAATGTTGTTAGCCAATTACCCGCGTTCAAAAGCTGTATTGAAACCCAAACCATGGCTTGGGATAATGATATGCTAATGCCGCAGCCAGGGTGTCACGTGGCGGAATTGGATGATAACGAAGCCATATACAAAGCCTTGGTGTTGGGACTGCAAGACTATGTTAACAAGAACCACTTCCCTGGTGTGATGATCGGGATGTCGGGTGGTGTTGACAGTGCTATTACCGCTACGGTTGCCGTGGACGCCCTTGGTTCAGATCGTGTGCATTTGGTGATGATGCCGTCGCCTTATACATCTCAAGACAGCCTTGATGATGCTGTCGAAGCGGCCAAGCTGTTGGGCTGTAAGCTCGATAATATTTCGATCAAGCCCGCCATGGATGCATTTGGAGGTCTGTTGGCGGAACAGTTTTCTGATACAGCAACCGATACGACGGAAGAAAATATTCAGGCGCGCTCGCGTGGGCTGATCCTTATGGCAATGTCCAATAAGTTTGGCTATATGGTGGTTTCGACCGGCAACAAATCGGAAATGTCGGTGGGCTACGCGACGCTCTACGGTGATATGTGCGGGGGGTATAACGTTCTCAAAGACGTATATAAAACCCGGGTTTATCAGCTGTGCGAATGGCGCAACACCAACTATGCTGAAATTTTTATGGGGCCGAATGGTCAAGCGGTGCCGAACCGCATTATTACTAAGGCCCCATCGGCAGAGTTAAAACCGGATCAAACCGACCAAGACACACTGCCTGCTTATGACGATTTAGACGATATGCTTTATTGTCTGATCGAGCTAGAAATGCCTGTGCGTGATATCGCCGCGCGTGGCCATAATATAAAAGTTGTCGAAAGGGTCTGGCATATGCTGGACCGGGCGGAGTACAAACGTCGCCAAGCGCCTCCGGGTGTAAAGATCACATCGCGAGCATTCGGACGTGATCGGCGCTATCCGCTTACCAATGGATTTACGGCTTAAGAAGAATTATGTGATGACCTGTTTTCGTTTTGCTCCCAGCCCCACCGGGCACATTCACGTTGGCAATGCGCGTATGGCGCTGATCAACTGGCTCGCCGCTAAACATATGGGTGGCAAGTTCATCTTGCGTCTGGATGACACCGACAAGGAACGTTCCAAGCCGGAATATGCCGATGGTATCCGCGAAGACTTAACTTGGCTGGGTTTGGATTGGGATGCAGAAGAAAAGCAATCCGATCGGCTTGAGACTTACGATGCGGCTTTCGAACAGCTGAAAAAAGCTGGCCGGGTTTATGAGTGCTATGAAACACCAGAAGAGTTGGACTACATGCGCAAACGCCTTCGTGCGCGTGGTTTGCCACCAATTTACACTGCGCCGACCCCTGAAAAGCAGCAAAACTACATTGACGAAGGTCGCACAGCGCATTGGCGCTTTAAATTGACACCGGGCACCATCTCTTTCGAAGACTTGGTGCGTGGTCCCGTTAGCTTTGAAGCTGAAAATATGTCCGATCCGGTTATTCGCCGGAACGATGGCAGCTGGCTCTATATGCTTCCCAGCGCAGTCGATGATAAAGATATGAATATGAGCCATGTCGTTCGTGGTGAAGATCACGTCGCCAACACGGCCCTTCAGGTGCAGATGTTCGAAGCCATGGGCGCGCCTGTGCCGACCTTCGCGCACTTGCCGTTGATGACCGATATCGAAGGTGGTGGATTGTCAAAACGCTTGGGTTCATTGGCGTTGCGCGATATGCGTGCTGATGGTGTCGAAGCGATTGCGCTAGCGTCTTACTTGGGCCACCTAGGGACATCCGATGACATTAAGGCTGAAGAAAGCTTGGATGATTTGGTTAAAGCTTTCGATTTTGGCCATTTTTCTCGTGCGTCTGCGAAATTTGATCCTGCCCAGTTGTCGCGTCTCAATGCTCAGGTTCTGCATGTTACTGAATTTGCAGAAATTTCAGATCGTGTGTCTGACGGCATTACGGAAGATTTGTGGAATGGTGTACGGGCCAACTTGGAACGCATTGCTGATGTTCAAATTTGGTTTGATATTGCCAATGGCGACATTGACCCCGTCATTGAAGCTGACGATGCGGATTTCTTGAAAGAAGCAGCAAAACTGCTTCCTGAAGGTGAGCCCGATGGTGATACCTGGGGGGGGTGGACCAAAGCCATTAAGGAGGCTACGGGTCGTAAAGGTAAGGGCTTGTTCATGCCGTTGCGCAAAGCGTTGACAGGCCTTGAACATGGGCCTGAGCTGAAAGCTTATTTGCCGTTGATTGGGCGCGATCGCGCCATTGCACGTTTGCAAGGTCAAAAGGGATAATCAACCGTGACCATCCAGCTGTTCAATACGCTCAAACGTGTCAAAGAAGATTTTGTCCCCATTGATGAACGACGTGTACGAATGTACGTCTGTGGTCCAACAGTTTATGACTACGCCCACATTGGTAACGCGCGGCCCGTTGTGGTGTTTGATGTCTTGTATCGGTTGTTGCGTGAAACCTATGGCGAAGACCATGTGATCTACGCCCGCAATATTACCGATGTGGATGACAAGATCATCAACCGTGCCATGGAAAGCGGTGAAAGCATTTCCGACATTACCAAGCGTACGGAACAGGCATTTCTGGACGACATGAGTGCTTTGGGAGCAATGCATCCAGATGTACAGCCGCGTGCCACCGAACACATTGCGGGCATGATCACCATGATAGGCAAGCTGGTGTCTGCTGGACATGCTTACGAAGCCGAAGGCCATGTGTTGTTCAGTGTTGAGAGCTACCGTGAATACGGTGGGCTGTCGGGGCGCAATCGTGATGAAATGGTCGCAGGTGCCCGTGTTGAAGTTGCTCCATATAAACGTGACCCAGCCGATTTTGTGTTGTGGAAACCGTCTGAAGACGATCAACCTGGTTGGGAAAGTCCCTGGGGCCGTGGTCGTCCGGGTTGGCATATTGAATGTTCGGCAATGAGTGAACAGCATCTAGGACCGACCTTTGACATTCATGGTGGCGGTCAGGACTTGATATTTCCTCATCATGAAAATGAAATTGCTCAATCCACCTGTGCGCATGGTGGGTCCAAGTACGTAAATTATTGGATGCACAATGGCTATTTGATGGCTGAAGGTGAGAAAATGTCCAAATCTCTGGGCAATTTCTACACTGTGCATGACTTATTGGATGAGTTTCCGGGTGAAGCCATCCGTTTGACACTGTTGAAAACTCATTACCGTCAGCCCTTGGATTTTCGCAAAGATGGTATCCGTGAAGCGAAAAAGGAACTTGATGAGTTCTATTTGGCGCTGCGAAATGCCGATGTGAAAGCTGAAATTCCAGACCAAGTTTCAGCCCCCGTATTGGAAGCCTTGGCAGATGATATCAATACACCAAAAGCCATTTCGCACCTGTTTGAACTAAAAACCAAACTGAATGCCGCCACCGATGGCCGTGAAAAATCACAGCTAAAAGGCGAGTTGATGTTGTCTGGCGACATTCTTGGCGTGCTCGGTCAAGATGCTGATGCTTGGTTGCGCGGCTCTATCAAAGGTGACGCTGAAGGCCTATCTGATGGCGATATTGATGCTTTAATCGAGCAGCGTAACCAAGCCCGCGCGGGTAAGGATTTTGCCACATCTGACCGTATTCGTGATGAATTGGCAGCGCAAGGTGTGATCCTTGAAGATGGCGCGGGAACAACCACTTGGCGGCGGCAATAAGTTTAACCTTGAAGTGGGCTTGGGGTGTTGTGCCCACCTTGTTTGGTTGTAGATGTTACCGGATGATCATTCGATCAACCTTATAGTCGGAACGTATTAATATTTTTCGCTTTATTATGAATTTGGTGTAATATGTCGCACGATTGAATTCCACCATGGGTGCGTATCGACCTCGTGGTTCTTGAGTTTGGTTGTAGCTGAGTCGGCAAAGAATTTGCTGTGCTTAAGGAAGGCGTTCCAATATTCTTTGATTTTGGTTCGCCGGGTTTTGGGTGATCATGAATTAAATAACCGCCAAAACTAAAGACTACACTGGGTGCCATAAAACGCCATGGGCGATAAAAAAGAACGTATCAACGATCCGGCCTCTGACACACAAGGTGGCGCGCGACATTCAGAAGGCCGTGGCATTTTGCACACGCTTTCTCATGAGATGCGCACTCCTCTCAATAATATTATTGGGTTTGCAGATATGATGAGTGCCGAAATGCTCGGCCCCATGTCTCACCCGCAATATCGTGATTATGCCGAAGATATCCGCAAATCAGGCCAAAGCATTTTGGACCTGCTTAATGATTTGCTGGAAGACAGACGGTACGACAACATTGCGGAAAGCGATGAACATCACGCAAGCCTTATTGACCTTGCCCCTGACTTGATCTGCATCTGCTCGATGGATGGCTCTATTATTGTTTTGAACCCTGCCGGTTGTGCGCTTTTGGGGGTTGATGGGCAAGAAGCAAATATGCATTCCCTGCGGGACTATATTCACCCTGACTACATCCCCTTGTTAGAGAACGAGTTCGAAGAACTGTTGGCGGAAAAACGCCGCACCAGCATGAAAATGATGGCCGATGATGGTCGTGAATTGGATGTTGAAGTCGCAGCCTCGGTCTACGAAGAAGATGATGATGGCAAGGTCACCCAGATGATGATGGTGGCACGTGACGTTACGGAAAAGAACCGTCGTATCCGTGAAGTGATGGAGCGTGAGGAATACCTGCGCACCATTATGGAAACCACCGTGGATGGCCTAATCACCATCAATGAAATGGGTATAATTGAAACGGCTAATCCTGCGGCTGAACGTATTTTTGGTCATAATTCAGGTGCGTTGGCTGGAATCGGTATTTCAGATTTGATCCCCAGCACTCGTGGGCGGCGTCAGTCTGATGCTGCTGCAGCATTGAAAAACTTGGAAACGGATTTCTTGGAAACCACAAGCGGGCGTGAAGTTACTGGCATACGCAGTGACGGAACCAGCTTTCCTTTGGAAATCAGCCTCAGTGATTTTAAATTACGCCATCGTTTGCACTATATTGCGGTGATGCGTGATATTACGGAACGTAAAAAAGCTGAAGACAAACTGAAGTTTTTGGCAACCCGTGATCCGCTGACGCACTTACCAAACCGTTATCTATTTACCGAGCGTTTGGGTGAAAGTGTTGCGACGTCTGATGCAGCAGGTTCCAAACTTGCGGTTTTGTTTATTGATTTGGATAACTTTAAAAACATTAATGATGCCATGGGCCATGCCGCTGGTGACGTGGTGTTGCAACTTGCGGGTAAGCGGCTGGAATCATGTGTTCGTGGTCGTGATACTGTTGCCCGGCTGTCTGGTGACGAATTTACAGTCATTTTGGAAAGCGTCAGCGAAGATGATGAAGTTGAGGCTGTAGCCAATCGCATGCTGAAGGCGTTGAGCCAACCGTTTCATGTGGATGGACAAGAGGTCTACAGCTCTGGCTCCATCGGTGTAATTATCTACCCCGATAGCTGCGACAATATCGATGAGTTGCTGAAGAACGTTTATACCGCGTCTCATCACGCCAAAAAGCAAGGCCGCAACAACTTCCAGTTCTATTCATCGACTTTGAGCGCCAATGCAATCCGCCGCATGGCCTTGGAACATGGTTTGCGTCACGCCCTAGAGAATGATGAATTTCATTTGGCTTATCAGCCCAAAGTTGACTTGGCTACGGGGCGCATCATCGGTGCAGAAGCTTTGGCACGTTGGAACAGTCCTGACCTTGGTCCCGTTTCACCTGTTGAATTTGTTCCTGTGAGCGAGGAAACGGGTTTGATTGTCCCCATTGGTGATTGGATTTTGGAAACAGCTTGTCGTCAGGCGCGTGATTGGATGGACGCAGGGCTAACGGACGTAAGTGTTGCGGTGAACTTGTCTGTGCGTCAATTCCGCCAAGGTAAATTGGCGTCGCGTGTTCAGGAAATTATGGACCAAACCGGACTACCCTGTACAAACTTGGATTTGGAACTGACTGAAAGCATGTTGGTGGAAAATGCCGATCAGACGGTCAAAGTTTTGCAGGAATTGAAAGCCTTGGGCGTATCGCTCAGTATTGACGATTTTGGCACCGGCTATTCGTCGTTGAGCTATCTTACCAAATTCCCACTGGACAGCTTGAAGGTTGACCGTTCGTTTGTGACGGGGTTGCCGGATAATCCCGATGCCGTAACGATGGCAAAGGCGATTGTGAACATGGCCCAAAACCTTGGCCTGAAGGTGATTGCCGAAGGTGTGGAAACTGAACGTCAAAGTACGTTCTTGCATGCATTGGGCAGTGATATTGGTCAGGGTTATTTGTTCAGCCGCCCTGTGCCGTATGATGAGTTCGTACGTTTGGCAGGGGGGAATGTGACACCGTTTCCCATCGAACAAGCGCGCAAGCCTTCAGCCTAAGAAACGACCCCCATTTTAAAGATAAATTGTATGGCCTTAGTCGAACAAGGCGTCGATATCTGCTTGTGCATTGCCAACAGGTTCCGGTTCTGGGTCGGCACCAATAATGTTGTCAATTTCTGATTGATCCATGGTGGTTTCAGACCCGTGGATGTTGGCCGAGCACATATCCATAATGCGTTGGATAACTTTGCTGAGTGCGCTGGCATTGGATCGTACCAGTTCAAAATCCCCCGTTTGGATGTCAATTTCCAAGCGCTCAACAGAGGTCAAAATCAGTTTGTTAATTTTACTGATGTTTTGTTCAAATGGCTCTTTGAACTTAGGTGGGGCATGGTCATAAGCTTCAATGGCCAATTCTTTGTCGGCAATTGTGCTGTCGCGGAAATGGTCTTTGTAGGGTTTTGGTTCCCACAATTTGGCTTCTTCGAGAAGCTCTGGCATGTCAGCCAGCATTTCCAGCGTCATTACTAATTCATTGAAATGATTAAGGTAATCTGTAGCAAGCAGCGTTTGCTCATTGACATTAGAGCCCATGCACCGTTCACGGTACGCAGGATACTCGTCGTCATGTTCGAAATCAAATTCCTCACTCATAGATAATGAATAAGCCTTTGTCGGTGTGCCGTCATCCCCAAATTTGGCAAAAAGTGATGCGTGTAGTTAGGGCGAATCACTACACTTTGAGAATATACACATGTTCCTGTCACGCCAAGCTTGGCGTATTGGTTTTGCACCCTAAAGACAAGAAGCTTACTGTAATTGGTGTGAAACCCTTGTGTGCAGGTGCGAAATTAGGCATTCTCCAATCTTCGAATTGTTGCGACTTTTGGTGACTAGGACGGCCCAAATCATGACTGCTAACCGCGTCTATATTTATGATACTACCCTGCGTGACGGTGCGCAGACCTCCGGCGTTGATTTTGGACCGGTGGACAAAGATGCCATTGCGCGTGATTTGGATGAACTGGGTGTTGACTATATCGAAGGCGGTTGGCCGGGTGCGAACCCAACGGACGATGCCTTTTTCGATAACTTGCCGCCTATGAAAACGTCCCGTATCACCACGTTTGGGATGACGCGTCGTGCGGGGCGCAGTGCAGCTAACGATCCAGGGCTGAATGCATTGTTGGCAACGGATGCTCGAGTGGTATGCATGGTGGGTAAAGCCTGGGACTATCAGGTTGATGTGGCGTTGAATATTGAACGCGATGAGAACCTTGCCATGATCCAAGACAGTGTTGCTCATGCGGGCACCAAGTTGGATGAGGTGATGTTTGATGCAGAACATTTCTTCGACGGGTACAAAGCCAATCCTGAGTTCGCCATGAGCTGTCTTAAGGCTGCAATTGACGGTGGTGCACGTTGGGTGGTGTTGTGTGATACCAATGGCGGCACGTTGCCTTTTGAAATCGCGGAAATTGTCGAAAAAGTCTGTGAAACGATCCCAGGTGAAAAGGTCGGCATCCATTGCCACGATGACACCGGCAATGCTGTGGCGAATTCGCTTGCAGCCGTCAAATCTGGCGCACGAATGGTTCAAGGCACCATTAACGGATTAGGTGAGCGGTGCGGTAATGCTAGCCTCGTCAGTGTTATTCCGTCTTTGATGCTGAAAATGGGTTTTGATACGGGAATCACCACAGAAGGTCTGAAGCACCTTAGTCATGTTTCCCATGCCTTGGATGAACGTCTCAATCGTGCTCCGGACCGGCATCGTCCATATGTCGGTGAATCGGCGTTTGCACATAAAGGTGGACTGCATGTTTCTGCGGTGGAAAAAGACCCAAAATGCTATGAGCATATAGAACCGGAAAGTGTTGGTAACCATCGCCAAATTTTGGTGTCTGATCAAGCTGGGCGATCCAATATTTTGGCACGGTTTCGTGAAATTGGGTTGGAAATTGAAGACAAAGATCCGCGCATCAACAAGGTGCTTGAAAAAGTTAAAATCAAAGAAAAACAGGGGTATTCCTATGATGGGGCCGATGCCAGTTTTGAGCTGATGGCCCGACGCGCTTTGGGTGAGGTACCTGAGTATTTCCGCTGTGCAAGCTTTCGTGTGATTGATGAGCGGCGCTGGAATGTTATGGATAAGCTCGTAACCCAATCTGAAGCCACGGTGAAGTTGGAATTACACCCTGATAAGAACCACGAAGATCAAAAAATGGCCGTTGCTGAAGGTAATGGTCCTGTGAATGCGCTGGATGCGGCGTTGCGTAAAGTTTTGTTGCCGTTGTATCCGACCCTGGTTGATCTGCGCTTGGTCGACTACAAGGTGCGTATTCTGACCCCGGGTGAGGCCACCGCAGCCGTCACCCGAGTGATGATTGAAAGTACCGACGATACAGGGCGTACTTGGGCAACCGTGGGCGTTTCTGGGAACGTGATCGATGCATCTTATAATGCGTTGCGTGATTCCATCGTGTATAAGCTGTTTCGTGATGGCGCAAGGGCTGCTTAACCTTCATGTGTCCCGCTCCGACCTCAACCAAAC
This sequence comes from Magnetovibrio sp., assembly GCA_026196495.1. Classification (GTDB taxonomy): domain Bacteria; phylum Pseudomonadota; class Alphaproteobacteria; order Rhodospirillales; family Magnetovibrionaceae; genus Magnetovibrio. Next base: position 57,306 of record JAPHSY010000039.1, on the reverse strand, counting down.
ACCGCCGTCCCGCCAAATCTACGGCATCTGAAGCTGCTGAAGGTGGTCCCGCAGTCATTTTGGTGGAACCGCAATTGGGTGAAAACATTGGCATGGTTGCTCGTGCGATGCTGAATTGTGCGCTTGTGGATATGCGCATCGTTGCGCCGCGTGATGGTTGGCCTAATGATGCGGCCTACAAAACGGCATCGGGTGCCGATGTGGTGTTGGACAATGCGCGTGTTTATGAGACCACGGCAGATGCCATTGCCGATTTGGGCCATGTGTTTGCCACCACGGCACGCGCACGTGATATGTCCAAGGATGTATTAACACCGCGCGGCGCCGCTCAGGAAATGCATGAGCAGCGCGGCCAAGGGGTGCAGTGTGGTGTGTTGTTCGGTAAAGAAGCGGTTGGTCTGCACAATGATGATATTGCGCTGGCCGATAGTATCTTGATGGTGCCATTGAACCCAGGGTTCACATCTCTGAATTTGGCCCAGGCGGTATTGTTGATGGGGTATGAGTGGTTCCAGGCTGCTGATGATCGCCCTCATGAAACCTATGAAGTGCGCTTGGATACCCGCCGCGCCACCAAAGAAGAGTTGGTCGGTCTGTTTAATCACTTGGAACATGAATTAACGGACTGCGGTTTTTTAGGCGTTGAAGCCAAAAAACCGGGCATGATCCGCAACTTACGCAACATGTTTCAACGCGCCCGAATGACCGAACAAGAGGTCCGCACCATGCGCGGAGTCATCGCCGGATTGGTGAAAAAACGCAAAAATTAATGCATATTCATAAAACGAAAATATTAAAATCATTGACTTTAGCGGGATATACGCCATTTATGTGGCATACGTGATACAAATGTTTTGTGTGCTGAGCTTATTGGTACGCTTTTTAGCTACTTAGTTATCCCCTGACATTGTGATCGTTATACCACCGCGCAACACTCTGTGGTGCGCATGTCATGATGCCAGAGAAAAGGAATATTCTAATGGCTACAGGTACTGTTAAATGGTTCAACCCGACCAAAGGTTATGGCTTTATCGAGCCTGAAGATGGCTCCGGCGATGCATTCGTGCATATCTCTGCTGTCGAACGTGCTGGTTTGAGCACTTTGAACGACGGTCAAAAAGTCACTTATGAGCTTCAAGAAGGCCGTAACGGCAAAGCTTCTGCTGAAGACCTCAAAGTCATCGATTAATTCGATTGAGCATGCCGCTCTCGATTTTGGTCGGGAGCGGCTGCTTTTCCGCATTTGTGCGGCATACCGTAAGGATTTCGGGCCAACATAGTCCGCTGCCGATGTCTTCAATCAAGACGTACTGGAATGGAATATGTTTGATCTTGGAAAATCTAAGTCGGAACAACAGCTTGCCACCTCGCAAAGAAAAGCTTCACGGCTTCGCGCTGAAAAAGAAATCGCGTTGAAAGAGAAGAAAGCCCAGCGTGAACGCTTGCGTGCTCTTCGTCTTGCGAAGCAAAAAGCTGAAAAAGCAATCTAGATTCATCTGTGGTTCTTGCAATTGCGCGTTCTCCAACATCCAAAGGGATGATAATGGCTCGAAAGCCTAACTACGATTTTGAACGCCGCGAACGTGAACGCTTGAAAGCCGAAAAGAAGGCTAAGCGAGCTGCGGACAAAAAACTTGCTCGGGACAATCAAGAAGAAAAAACCGAGTTGAGTGATATGGATCAAACAACAATCACCGCTGAGTGATGATGCCTAAGCCTCAGGCCTTGTGCCCAGGCTACGCGTTGTCGTCTTAGGACTGAGCCGATAGGTCATTGTGCCCGGCTTCTCAGCATTTTTTATTCAATCCCCTGACTTGCTCAGTATTTTGCTGGATGTACTCGTCGTGGAGGATTGATCTAAGGATATACAATGAGTAACGAACACAAATTTTTAATTACATACGGGCTGCAGAATTTTGTAACCCACGCGCAAACGGAGGGAAAGTGCATCTTCACAATCCGCCGACAGGAAAATCCAATTATGACCCGTCATGCTCATAATCTTATTACAGAGAGCTTTGGCGACCGAGTTGATGTTCGCGTGTCTTAATTAAATTTCAATCTGGAGAATTCCAATGGCGCGCAAAAAATCTAAAAGCAAACCTGCTACATTCGTGACGTTTAATGTGACCTATGAAGATGGCACATTATCGTCTAACCGGCGGGTAGCTGTTGACCAGTTGGATGAATCTTATGGTGATGCTCTGTTGGATTTAGCGCGTACAGCGATCCAGGATCAAGACAACCAAATTGCCGAACGTTCAAATCGGCATCGCGGTAAGATCAAATCCATTATCAAGGTCTAACGTCATAGCTTTTAAGCCTTGGCAATGCATGCAGATGCAGAATGGACCTTGCTAGTCCATAAGTGTTATTCTCATGTTCAGTTATGGTCGGTTGCCAGAGATTCTGTTCCAATAAAAAATTAAAAATATGACGGTTTTGGCGATGTTCACGCGGTGAGGGTGGAAAAGCATGGCCGAAGGTCGTAAGTGCGTGGTGATTACACCGAAAACAGGCAAACGTGCCTGGGAGGTGCCTGCGGGTTTGTGGTCAAAGGTTGGCTTGCTGCGCAGAATTCGCCTCAGTCACACCGTTACAGAATATGTGCTGCCTGTGCTACAGAGCTTGGAAGAGCTCTATCTGAAAGAACACTTAGGTGCCACCCCCCGGATTGTTGGACGTTCTGCTACTGAAATTGAAAAAGATGATGTGGCAATCGAGGCCTGTCTCTATCTATTTGATTTAGCTTTACAAGAAGGTCTGTTGGAATTTCAGAACGAGGGAAAAAAGGGCAAACCCGGAAAAGTCATTTTGGATGGACCAGTGGGGCGTTGTGGTTACAGCATTGAAGAGGCAAAGGCCCATTTTCTCGACAAAGCCGTGCAGATCATTTTGCAACAGGGCAAACAGGTCGTTGAAAAGACCATTTATAATCAGTTGGAACGCCTAGATATCAATACGGTTGAGGATCTGGGCGCAGCACGCCAGTTGGTGCGCTTTGACCCGCTTGCCATCAAGGAACTGAGCCAAGGCCTAAAGGGCGACTTAGAGCCCTTATTGCTTCAAGACAAAGCCTATCTGGATATTTTGCACAAGTGTAAGCCCATCACGTTCTTGCGCGCTCTGCGCTATGCTTTGGGTAAGAACTTTTCTCAAATTCTCAAATGGGATCCCGAGTTTATTTCGGCTGTGGCGGAAGGTTTGAACCATGGGGCGAAAATCACTGCCATGGGTCCGGAGCTGCTGTCTATTGAAGACCCAGAAGTTATTCGTGCCTTTGGCACCTGGGCGATGAAAGAGGTCAAACCCAAATCGGGTAAGAGTTCAAAGAAAAAGAAATACATCACTCGCATTGCCCAAGTGAAAGAAGTGATGGGGGCGAGTTTTTCCATTTTGCTGACGGCCAGTCCCAATGTGGTGAAGGTTGTTGGAAATTGGAGCAATCAAGAAATTGACAAAATCCGTAACTTCTTACCACATCTGGGTAGTGAGGTGATTGAAGTTATGTCACCGATGCCCTTTGAAATGCAAGTGAGCATGCTGGAAGGGCTGTGGGATCGCTTGGGGCGTGAATTTGTGGAAAATGAATTGAAGAAGCCCGAAGGTGCTCAGGTGGTGAAAAACATTACCGACCAAGCCATGGATATGATGGAAAAGGGCAATTCCGCGAAAAACTTAAGGAACCTCATCACCCAATCGGACCTGATGGATGCTTCCATGGGTGACTACTTGAAGCGCAAACGGGTGTCGGGCTGATCTAATTAGCCAGATGGCCCTTTATTAATTTTTGTGCATGACCAGTATAATTGATATGGCAAAAGATAAATTTATTATTAAAAAAATTGCCCCAACTCAACATATGGTATAATTTCTTCTTGCATTAACTTCATATTGTGTATGCCTGCAAGGCTTCTGAAATAGCTGTGAGTGTTGGTTTTTTATGGTTGGGGGGACTTTGATGGGGGAAATTTCCATCATCCTACGCGGTTTGCTTGAGCTTGTCTCAAGCCGTACCCCTATGGAACTGGTGCAAAATTCATTAGCAATTTCAGTCTCTTTTATTGCATTAGTGGTAAGTGTTGGTCTTGGGGTCGGGTTATATCGAGTCATTAGAACATTGGTATCTAATATAATCGGAAATATTGATGAGCAATATGGCCGTCATGAAGAAGAACGTTTAAATCAGAAACGTAAAGATAAGGAGTCAGACCGAAACTTCCGATTGTTAATGGCTGGTAAGGTGGCCAATCCATTGTCTGTTGAATCTGAAGGCACGACTAGCAAACATGCTGAAAGTAAGACTGGCTCTGAGCTAAATACCCAGGAACTTCTAAAGAAACTTGCTCTTTATAAAGAGCAAGTTGATTATCTTGTTAGGGTATACAAAGGGCGAAAAGGAGCGGATTGCAATATGAGGCACCAATCGCCTCAAGGAAGTGCAGCGGATATTTTACGAGGTATTCACGCAAGAAATGAGAAGAATAAGCCGCTAAATGGGCCTGGCGATTTAAACTAAATCTCCTCAGACAGGTCAATCAACCACTTGGAGCCCATCTTAATTCCATCCGATCTCAACTTCTCGCACTGATCTTTTAGCCCCATCAGCGAATCTAACGACGCAGCTCATGCTTTCATCATAGAATATGCCCGAGAGTTAAAAACTTAACTCATTGCCTTAAAACCTGTTTTTTTGCTGTGTTTCGGGCACTGGACGCTGTTGGGTTGCAATGTTAATGTTTTATTAACGCAAGAGGGTTGCCAGACCCCAAGCCATAGAAGCTTTTTATCATGTTTAAGTTGAACCTATTCACTGGGGAGGTGAAATGGGCGGCGTTAGTTCTATGCGTGTGGTTGTTACCCCTACAGACGGGGTGAAGCCCTGGGAGTTGCCGACAGCCATGTGGAGCAAGGTCGGGCTGCTTAAACGCCTGCGTCTTAAGCGCACAGTGGCAAATCATATCCTTCCCGTGTTGCAAAAATTGGAAGAGCTCTATCTTCGTCAAAACCCTAAAGCCAAGCTGCGGCTTGTCGGGCGGACCTTGGCTGAAATCGAAGAGGACGATGTTGCCATTGAGATCGGCTTGCGCCTGTTCGAACTTGCTTTGCAAGAGGGGGTGATTGAGTTCCGTTGTTTAGATGCTGATGGTAATCCTGGTCATTTGATAACAGAGGGTCCTGTGGGAAGTTGTGGTTATTCGGTCAATGAAGCGAATGACCGATATCTTCAACAGGCAATGGAAATTATTGTAAAAAATGCCGCCTCTTATCAAGATAAGGTCGTTATCGATCACTTGGGCAAGATAAAGGTTAAAGACGTCCGTGAGCTTCGTGGGGCACGTCAATTGGTTAAGTTGGATCCGCGATCGATTAAAGAACTGAAGATGGGACTTGGTGGCAACCTCGAACTTTTGTTGGTTCAGAAGAGTTCCTTTATGGATGTTCTTGTTCAAGGCAAACCGATCAGTTTCGTGCGGGCCTTGCGCCGGGCCTTAGGAAAGAACTTTTCAGAAATTTTGAATTGGGAACCTGAATTCATGACCGCTGTGGCTGAGGGGTTAGACCACAGTGCAAAAATTATGGCGCTTGGCCCGGAAATCTTGTCCATTCAGGATCCTGAAGTTATCCGCGCATTTGGTGCATGGACAATGAAGGAAAAGAAGCCGGTTAGTGGCCAGAATTCTAAAAAGAAAACGTACGTAACCCGCATTGCTCAGGTGAAGAAGAACATGGGGAGCCATTTTCCTATGCTTCTTACAGCCAACCCGAGTGTCGTCATAGAAGTAGGGCGTTGGACAGGGCGCGAAATTAATCAAATCCGTGGTTTTTTGCCATATCTTGATGACAAAGTCATGGAAGCGATGAGCCCCCTTCCGTTCGATATGCGTGTGAGCATGCTCGAAGGTTTGTGGGACCGTTTAGGACGTCAATTTTTTGAGCAAGACATTGCGGCGCCCAAGGGGGTCGAGGTTATCAGAAAAATCGTCAAGCAATCTCTGGAAATGACAAAACGTGGGGGCTCCGCCAGAAACCTCAAAAGGCTGCTGACCGAATCTGAACTTATGGACAAAGCCATGAGCGAGTTCATAAACCGAAAACGCTTTGCCGGTACTCGGGGATAAGTGTTCGGGGCTAAATCTTCTCAGACAGATTAATTGCCAGTTTGGTACCCATCTTAATGGCGCGGCTCAGCAGTGGGTAAGCCGGGGCTTGTTCGGCACCGTGCTCATAGCCGATGTCGCGGTGTTCTAGTTCTTCTTCGCGAAACTTGATACATTTTTCGCGCAGCTCTTTTTCATCGTCGCCAAGCTTTTCGATTTGGTGCTGGTAGTGTTCATCGATGGTTTCTTCGACGGCGACGGTGCACGCCATGGCGGCTTTTTCACCCAACAGAGCTGTTCCGGCACCCAATGCAAACCCAGCCACGTGCCATAATGGCATCAAGGCCGTGGGGCGTACGCGGCGCTCGGATGCCATTTTGGTGAAGGTGTCCAGATGGACGTCTTCTTGTTCTTTCATGTGGCGGATCATGTCGCCTTTGGGGCCTTTGCCCAGAACCGCCAACTGACCTTCGTAAATGCGTACAGCTCCGTATTCGCCTGCCTGATCAACGCGGATGATGCGTTCGACCAACACATCCTTTGTTGGGTCGCCAGGCATACGTCCGCCCACGGGTGTGGTGGTTGGTTCTGCTTTTTTTGTTTTGGCAGTCATGATTTACGCTCCCCATTTACGGGTTTTTGTTATGTACCCTGCAATCACTGCCAGGCCCCCTGAGAATACAATATTCCAACCCGCCATGGAAATACCTAGGAAGGTCCAGTCTACGGCGTCACAGGCTTTGGGCGGTGGTGCAGCATTGAGGCTGGCGAGGATATCTGCAGCGGAAAGTTGCTTGGGAACATCGCCCCCGCCACAGCCTGCTGCAGAAACCCACCAATGCTGTTCGACGCCAAAGTGATAAAAGGCAATCCCTGAATTGATGGCAAAAGCCGCCGTTGCCAAAGCAAAAACGAGCAATAACCATTGAGGTCTCACCAAGCCGATGAGCCCTAATATTGCGACCACACCAAATGGTACACGCTGATACAGGCACAGGATGCAGGGTTCCAAATCGAACCCATACTGTGCGGTCCAGGCGAAAACCAGGGAACCAGCGCCAACCAGGATTAACAATGTGGGGTAGAGGCGAAGCGGTGTCAGCATGGGTTGAACCTACATCAAGAACTTGACTGCGACAAAACCACCGAACAGCACAACGAAGCCTCCGGTGATGAGGATACCAAGATATTTTTCAATAAATTCACGAATAGGATCGCCGAAATACCACAAAAGCCAGGCTTCTATAAAGAAGCGCGCACCACGTGATAAGATAGAGGCTATGACAAAGGTGCCAATGTTTAATGCCGTTACGCCACTGGCAATGGTGATGACTTTGTAGGGGAACGGTGTCAGCCCCGCCATGGCCACGACCCAGGCCCCCCATTCATTGTACATGGCCTGGAAGTCCTCGAATTTGTCGAGTTTACCGTAGAATTCAAAAATAGGACGGCCAAACTGTTCAAATAGGTAAAAGCCAATACCATAACCAGCCAATCCACCCAGAACCGAACCCAAGGTGCAAACAGCCGCAATTTTCCACGCTTTTTCCCGGCATGCCAAAATCATAGGAATCAGCAAGATGTCAGGTGGAATGGGGAACACGGAACTTTCAATAAAGGCCACGAAAAACAACGCCCACAGTGCGTGTTCGTGGCTCGCAAATTTCATGGTCCAGTCGTAGGCGCTGCGCAGCAAGGCAGGGGGCTCCCCGTATCCAAAGCAATATTCTATTGGGCCATGGTCATAGCAGCCCTATGCACTTTGAGCAATCGTGGGTTTTTGCCTTGGAAATAGGGCATTATTAAGGTTTGAAAAATAGTCACAGTTCCCGGTTGACGCTGTGCAATCGGTGAGTATGATGGCCCCCGTTCACCAGAAGACACAGTGCCCCTGTGGCGGAACTGGTAGACGCGCTGGATTCAAAATCCAGTTCCCGCAAGGGAGTGCCGGTTCGATTCCGGCTGGGGGCACCATTTTCTGGCTTTTTCAAAGAAATACTTAGTTTGTCAGCCGTTCCAATTGGGGCGGTTTTTGTGTTTGGCTGATGTTTAAGGTGCGTGATGTGATGGCATCACAGTTTTGGCAAAGAGGTTCCCAGGGGCAGGGCCTTCATCATCTAGCATGTCTTGGCGACGTTCTTCACCCCGAAATGCGGGATTGTGGCTGCGGCGACGCCTATCGGGGCCTAAATATATGGGAGAGCGTACAAATGGCCTGCGTTTTTCAATGATTTTGACAATGCGGCTATAGAGTTTTGATGCGGAAATTGGCTTAGAGAGAAATTCATCAACGCCAGCATCACGTGCTTCTTCCACACGATGAAGCTCTGTATGTCCCGTTAACATAATGATGGGCAGAAAAGGATTTGCAGTGTCGTCGGACCTGCGGGTCATGCGTGTGAATTCAATGCCATCTAAGGGTGCCATGTGCCAATCACAAATTGCTAAGTCGGCCTCAAAATTTTGCAAGGCTTGGAGTGCCGTTGCCCCATCTTCGGCCTCAAACGTTTTTTTAATGCCAAAAGCAAAAAGGAGTTGGCGCACCAGATAGCGCATGTGTTGATTGTCATCAATTATCAGTACGCTGAGTTCGCGAAGATCATAGGCAGTGAGTTGACCTGCTGTACTGGATGTCATCGAACCCCTCCGTTAAGCAACCTGAAGATCGCGCAAAATTCGTGGAAATCTCACACAATCCAATGTGGTTTCTTACTGTTTTTATGTTTGGGGATTGCCCTGTAGACCCCACGTCCACATTGGCAGTGTGCTTAACAACACGTTTTTGAGCAATTCGTGAATTGAATTACCTGCATAACTCATATGGCTTATGTAAGTGATGGTCTTCTATTTATATGGCTCTGTGCCGACAGGGCGACATTGCCAAATAAATCGTTTGTAGGCACAGCCTCATGTGTCGAGGTCATGCTATTGAGGCGTCGTTCGACCCCATTGTAGGGTGTTTCATCATGGTGACGACGTCTGTCTGGACCATGATAGGTGGCCGTTTTGATGAACGGTCTGCGTTTTTCGATGATTGATAGGATACGGTCATAAAGCATGTGAGCAGATATGGGCTTGGATAAAAATTCATCGATGCCAGCATCACGGGCTTGTTCAACCAAATGAAGTTCCGTGTATCCCGTTAACATGATAATGGGTAAGTATGGATTGCGTATATCCGAAGATGTTCTGATTATGCGTGTGAATTCAATGCCGTTTAAGGGCGACATGTACCAGTCGCAAATGGCAATATCGGGATGAAATATTTTTTGGATTTTCAGTGCATGGGCTCCGTCATCGGCTTCTCTGATATTGCGAACACCGAATACGTGAAGAAGCTGCCGAACCAAAAACCTCATATGTGGATTGTCGTCAATAATCAGGAAATTTACGGCTCGCAGGTCATAAGGCGTGTGATGTCTTGTGAGTTTGTTTGCAATTTTCGGTAACATCCAATTTCTCCTATGCTTTTTATGAAAGACAGAATTGAATTTGAAAAATAATGCCAAATTTATGCTGCATTATTGAGTACGTTAGCATGTCCTATTTGTTGATTGTTTGTTCTATATGCGTCCCTATGGTTGTGCGACTATATCATGTGTTATGCCAGATGAACATGAGCTTGTGCTAAGATTTGTGCATGACAAATCGATTCCCCAAATTGATTGCTCACCGCGGCGCTTCGGCTCAAGCGCCTGAAAACACAATGCCTGCATTTTTGCGCGCTGTTGAGGTGGGGGCAAAAGCCATAGAATTTGATGTCACCATGAGTGCAGATGGTGTTCCCATTGTTATTCACGATGAAACATTGGACCGCACCACCAATGGCATTGGTCCAGTGGTTTTGAAGACCTGGCAAGAATTGCAGGCCTTAGATGCGGGGAGTTGGTTTGGCTCCAAATATGATGATGTTAAAATTCCACACTTGGAAGAGGTCTTGGAATTTTCTAAACACCACAGTTTGGCCCTCAACCTGGAAATCAAACCGACTTTGGGTTTGGAGCAGCAAACTGTTGATGCGATCGTCTCGGCACTAAACGGTATCGATGTTTCCTTGGTGGTGTCTTCATTTAATGAACGGGCACTGGCGATGTTTCAGGTAAAGGCACCGGAAGTCGAGTTAGCCTATTTAACCGAAGCTATTCCCCCAGATTGGGTGCGACGTATGGCTCCTTTCGGTGCCCAGGCCATGCATTGCTGGGATGCTTTTGTAACTCAGGCGGTGGTGGATGAGATTGTAAATGCGGGCAAGACTTTGCGGGTTTATACGGTGAACGATGTTCGCCGTGCACAGCAGTTGTGGTCTTGGGGTGTCGAAGCGGTCTTTACGGATCACCCCGACAAATTGATTGAGGTCATTTGAATTGCTTTGTTAAGCTGAGAAAACAAAACTGCGAAACAGTATTTCCCATTAACCCCCCGATTAACTCCATGTGGGAGCCCATCCGTGAATACCTCTATCAGCCCTGATTTTGCCGGACGTATTCATCTGTGTTTGGGTGTGAAGAACGGTCATGTTGCTTCGGTCAATATCGAAAGTACGCGACCTCAAGGCGTCACGAAAATATTTGCAGGTCGATCGGCACATGAAACGGTGCGAATTTTGGGGCTGATTTTTTCGCTCTGTTCCACGGCCCAAAGTATGGCTGCTCTGGGTGCTATTGAACGGGCGTTGGGAGGTAAGGCTTCAAAAAGTGAACAAGTGTCACGTGATATTTTGCGTGAAGCGGAAATGTTGAGCCAGACGGTCATGCGCGTTGCTATGGATTGGCCTCAACTACTGGGCTTAAAACCTGACATTGAAATGACCAGGGCCGCGCTGAATGTTCAGTCCCTTATTGAGGAGGCATTATTTGGTGGTGCAAACTGGAAGCAAGTGGGTGGTGCAGGCCTAACCCCGGATGTTGCGGGGGTGGGTGAGCATCTTTTGAATTTGCAAGATGTTATCAACTCGGGCTTATACCAAGATGGTCTTGCAGATCAGTTGCTGGCGGCTTTGGATGAATTTGAACTTAATGGTTTTGGTGCTTTAGGTTCCAAAGTAGACCCCGAACTTGGGGCGCTGACACGTCATTGGTATGCGGCTGATGTTGTTCAGGCTCGTGAAACTTATGGTGCGGGTTTGCGGGCGCGTTTGATGGCACGTCTGGTTGATCTAGAAGATTTGCCCAAATCCCAAATGGCCCATCTGGATCATCTGGGACCATGTTCACCATCGGCGGCGGCATTTAATATCGATGGTACTGGTGAAGCAACGGTGGAAACGGCCCGTGGTGCGCTCACGCACAAGGTTGAGATTAAAGATGGATTGGTTGCCGCATACGAAATATCAGCACCTACTGATTTGAATTTTGAGGCAAACGGTGTTGTCGCGATAGGTCTGCGAGATGTAGCCGTATCTGATAAGGAGAGCCTGCAACGTGCGGCGGAGCTACACGTTTTGGCGGTGGACCCCTGTGTCAAATGTGATTTGGTGATTAATGATGTCTGAGATGTCACTTGCTGTTGATGATGTTCTTGACGTGGTCTTGGATTTAGATCGTACGTATCCCACCGTGTTGGGTATGGGCGCGCACCTCAAAGCCAGCTTGTGTTTGATCCTTGGTGATAAAGCTTATGTCACCAAAACGGCGGGGGATATGGAAACCCTGGAAGCTGTAGAGCTTTATGAGCAACTTCTAAGCGCGATGTTGGAACGTGTTGGTGGAGCCGCAGAGCTTGATGCTGTTGCCCATGATTTACATCGTGATTTCCATTCCACTCAATTTGCTGAAAATCTGGGCCGTCTAACTTTGGCGGTACAACACCACCATGCCCACATTGTTTCCGTTGCTGGTGAACATGGCCATAAGGGGCCCTTGCTGGGCTTGGCGTTGGATGGTTTTGGCTTAGGTCCCGGGGATGAATCTTGGGGCGGGGAACTGTTGATGGTGGATGGTCATGCCTATGACCGTTTTGGACACCTATCACGTTTGGCGCAACCGGGTGGTGATATCGCAGCGCGTGAACCTTGGCGTATGGGTGCGGCGGCTTTGCATGTGTCGGGGCGTGGTGCTGAAATTGCAGAACGTTTTGCCCATCATCCCCATGCTGCAATGCTTGATGAAATGATGACCCGCGAACTGAATAGTCCGGTGACGTCAAGTTGTGGGCGTTTGTTCGATGCTGCCTGTGGGCTGTTGGGAGTGCACGAAGTGGCAGAGTTCGAAGGGCAAGCGCCCATGGCCTTGGAAGCACTGGCTACAGCCCCCCAGGTGTTCGAAGGTGGCTGGAGTGTCGAGCCTGATGGACAGTTGGATGTGCAGCCGTTGTTGGTGGAGCTGGTGGGGATGGAAACCGTAGCTGGGGCTAATCTATTTCATGGGACCTTGGCCAAGGCTTTGACGGATTGGGTGCTGATTGCACGCGAACGCTCAGGCCTGGGCACTGTTGGCTTTGGGGGTGGCTGTTTCTTCAACCGTGTGGTTACGGGGGCTTTGGTTGAAAACCTGACCAATGAAGGTATGACAGTGTTGGTACCCGAAAAGCTATCCCCCGGTGATGCGGGTTTGAGCTTTGGGCAAGCTATGACTGCGTGTTTAAGCTTGGAAGACAATCAGCTCTAATTCATCTAAATGTCGCCAATACCGGGTGAAATATTTTGACCACGCAAACTTGGGCTGGTTGTTGCTTGTGGTGGTGGGGGGGCTGCGCGTTGGGCACAATCGAGGCGTTCGCATAAACGACATGCGACCCCCACGGGGAGTGGTGTGTTGGCATGATCAATGTCGATACCATCGGAATAGATCATGCGCCGGGCATCACTGACTTCACAGCCGATACACACCGCATAATGACTTTGCGGCATGCCGTAGGCCAGCAACGGCTTGCTGACGGTGCGTGCGACATTGAAATACCGTGTGCCGTCGGGCATGCGATCTAGCTGTGCTCGGATAAGGCCTGGCGTCATGAAGGCCTGGTGTACCGCCCAGCGCGGGCATGCACTGCCGTATTTGGGGATACGCAAGCCCGAGGCGCTGAAACGCTTGGAAATGTTGCCAGCCACATCAACCCGGATCAAGTGCAGGGGAATTCCCGGTTTGTTGGGATTGCGGAGGGTGGTTAGGCGGTGACAGGTTTGCTCAAAACTGGATGAGAATTGCTGGCTTAGCTGATCAATATCGTAACGGGTATCGGTTGCCGCAGCTAAAAAGTCGTCATAGGGCAACATGCAGGCCCCAGCGAAATGGTTGGCCAAAGCGGCGATGCCACGCGCACGGGCAGCTTGGTTGGGCAATTCTGGAACATCGGTGAGCTTGTTTAACAACGGCCCATAAGACATTTTCCCGGCAAATAGAGCGAGGTGAAAGTTGAGGCTTTCTTGCGGTAGTGCACGCGAAACCACCAGTTGGCGACGGTCTTCATCATAAACGGTGGCGGCCGTGCTGTGGATGTTGGGCGGTGCCGTTTCAATGGTAACACCGTGTTTTTCCAACAAATATCCAGTTAGGCGCATATGTGGGGCAGCACTTTCCAATCCAGCTTCGCGACGCATTTCTGTTGCGGCGTCTTCGATTTCGGGAAAGTAGTTGTTGTTAGACTGCATAAAGTCTGTCACCGCTTCCGTGGGTGATAGGCCTTCGGCCACATCCATCAAACCATCACCCGTGATCAGCCCCAACATGTCAGTAACGGCCTCGGATAGATTTTCCGATTCGTTCATCACAATCTTAGAAAAGTCTTGGCGTTCATTTTCACTGAGATCGTCCGTATCGTGGAGGATTTCGGAAAATGATAAGATTGATGTGAGCAGCATCCGCAGGCGATATCCGGCGTTGGAGATCACTGGATCTTGGGCCAAACGTTCAGATACCATTTGCAAATCTTCATGGGATTTACGGTAAGCTCCATAAGCTTTGATCACCGCTTGGCAGAGTTCTGGGGCGTCTGCGACCATGGTGCCAACGTCGGCATTGCTGAGCTGTAAATCCTCAAACATGGGATCTTGTAGGGTCTCGGTAATCTCAGCGCTGAGCAAGTTCTCTTGCTGGGGATAGAAAACCTGTGGATCCACCTCAAGAATTTGGCTGAGACGCAAAAGCAAGGGAACTGTAAGGGTGCGACGGTTATGCTCAATTAAATTGAGATAACTCGCAGAAATACCAAGCTGATCTGCGAGTTTAACCTGTGATAGTCCACGATCATTGCGTAGTTTGCGCAGCCGTGTCCCTAACATGATGTTTTTAGCCATTTTACACACTCTTGGAAATTTACAAGATTAACAAGTTTACAATACAATTGTTTTCAAAGTTAACATAAAAAAGCATGCAAAAGCAAAATGTTGTCGACTTTACCCCTAGATTATTGAAAATTCTTCACTGTCAAAGTGACAGAGGGATCAGGGGCGAATAATAAAAGTTAAGGACCTCCCCAAGGCCTATCCCCTCAATATCATGTCACTAACCGTATCTCCGGATTGGGCCGGAGGCGGTGACGTAAACCATCAGGGAGTTACAATATGTCTGATATTTCACGCCGCGGCGTTCTGAAAGCTGGTGCTATTGCAGGTGCCGCTATTGCTACGCCGACGATTTTTGCAAGCCAGGCTCAAGCATTCCGCAACGATCCGGGCAGCGCAAAATCTATTAAATTGGGTTTCAACGTTCCGCAAACGGGTCCGTACTCCGAAGAGGGTGCTGACGAACTTCGCGCTTACAAATTGGCCGTTAAGCACATCAACGGCGAAGGCGACGGCGGTATGATGAACACCATGAAGCCGCTGAGCCTCAAAGGCAACGGCATCTTGGGCAAGAAAGTCGAATACGTCACGGGTGACACGCAAACCAAATCTGACGCTGCACGTGCTTCTGCGAAACGCATGATTGAAAAAGACGGCGTTCTGATGATTACCGGTGGTTCTTCTTCTGGTGTGGCTGTTGCTGTTCAAGGTCTGTGCCAAGAAATGGGCACCATCTTTATGGCTGGTTTGACCCACTCCAACGACACCACGGGTAAAGATAAAAAGCGTTATGGCTTCCGCCACTTCTTCAACGCTTACATGTCTGGCGCCGCTCTGGCACCTGTGTTGGAAAAAGAGTACGGCAAAGATCGTCGTGCATATCACTTGACGGCTGACTACACTTGGGGCTGGACCCAAGAAGAGTCCATCAAGAACGCTACGGAAGCTCTGGGCTGGCAAACGGTTAACACCGTCCGCACCCCGCTGAAAGCTTCTGACTTCTCATCCTACATTACCCCGGTTCTGAACTCCGGCGCTGACGTGCTGATCCTGAACCACTATGGTAAAAACATGGTTGATTCCTTGACCCAGGCTGTTCAGTTCGGTCTGCGTGACAAGCAAGTTAACGGCAAAAACTTCGAAATCGTTGTTCCGCTGTTCTCTCGTTTGATGGCTCAAGGTGCAGGCAAAAACATCCAAGGTATCCTGGGTTCCACCAACTGGAACTGGGCACTTCAAGACGCTGGTTCGCAAGCGTTTGTTAAATCCTTCGGTGCTGAGTATGGCTTCCCGCCGTCCATGGCTGCGCACACCTGCTACGTTCAAACTCTGTTGTATGCTGATGCATGTGAACGTTCTGGTGGCTTCAACCCAGTTGGCGTTATCAAAGCTCTCGAAGGTCATGAGTTCGATGGCATGGGTAACGGCAAAACCTTGTACCGCGCTGAAGATCACCAGTGCTTCAAGGATGTTCTGGTTGTGCGTGGTAACGACAACCCGACTTCCCAGTTCGACTTGTTGAAAGTTGTTCAAGAAGTGCCGCGTGCTCAAGTTGAGTACGATCCGAAAATCTTCGGTGGTGAGCTTGGTCCGTACGAGGTCTAAGCTTCATTAGGTCTATCGTGACACCGGTTGCTTCGGCAATCGGTGTCACAGCCTAACTTTTAAAGACTACGAGTTTCATCTGCCCCCAAAACACAAAGTCTCTCAACTCTGATTGTTGAGCGATATGCACGCTGAAAAGGCGGTTGGTTATCATGGATGCAATATTCATTCAAATTTTGAACGGCCTGGATAAAGGCGCAGCTTATGCGCTGATTGCTCTAGGCCTGACACTTGCTTTCGGTACGCTCGGTATCGTGAACTTTGCACACGGTGCTTTGTTCATGCTCGGTGCGTTCTGTGCCGTATCAATGCAAAAACTTCTCACCATATCTAACAAAGTTCGCGATACCTCCATCACGTTCTTTGAAGCTTATAAAGAAGTTCCTTACTTGGAACTCTGGTGGGGAGATTTTGGCACGACAATCATTGAGTGGTCGGTACCGATATCAATACTTATGGCCATACCGGTTATGATCCTTGTTGGTATCGCCATGGAACGTGGATTGATCCGTCATTTCTACAAACGGACCCACGCTGAACAGATCCTGGTAACATTCGGTTTGGCAATCGTGATCCAAGAAGTTGTTAAGCACTTCTTTGGTGCGAATCCGATGCCGCAAGAAATCCCGGGTTTTGTCTCTGGCAGTGCACCTGTCGGCACATTTTTTGGGCTAAGTGATGCATTGGTTTATCCATGGTGGCGTTTGATCTACTTCCTGTTCGCAGCTTCTATCATCGGTGGCGTGTTCATGTTCTTGCAGTACACGACATACGGTATGGTCGTTCGTGCAGGTATGGCTGATCGCGATACGGTTGGATTGCTGGGTATCAACATTCAGCGTCGCTTCACGATCGTGTTTGCTTTGGCTGCTGTGGTTGCTGGTTTGGCCGGTGTGATGTACACGCCAATCCTGCCCCCTGATTACCATATGGGTATGGAATTCTTGGTTCTGTCATTCGTGGTTGTTGTTGTTGGCGGTATGGGCTCTTTGCCTGGCGCTGTTGCTGCAGGTTTCCTGCTCGGCATTTTGGAATCGTTCTCTTCCATGAACGAAATCAAATCACTACTTCCCGGTATCGATCAAATTATCATCTACTTGATCGCTGTTGTTATTATCTTGGTCCGTCCGCGTGGTTTGATGGGTCGCAAGGGTGTGATGGAGAGCTAAGAACATGAGCATTCAAAGCGCACGTAAAGACCTTATATTGATGGTCGTGTTTATTGCCGCCGTGCTGACCATGCCGATTTGGCTGGCTCCTGTCGGTGCATCATATCCTGATCTTCTGCAGAAGTTCGCCATCTTTGGTATCTTCGCAATTGGTTTCAACATCCTGTTTGGCTTGACTGGCTATCTATCGTTTGGTCACGCTGCCTTCTTGGGTGTCGGTTCCTACGCAGCGGTCTGGTCCTTTAAACTGCTGACCATGAACGTCATTCCGGCGATCATCTTCGGTACCGTCCTCGCAGGTATTTTTGCGGTGTTGATTGGCTTTGTGAGCTTGCGTCGTTCGGGTATTTACTTCTCGATCTTGACGTTGGCGTTTGCACAGATGTCCTACAACATGGCTTATTCTGTGCTGACCCCGGTTACCAACGGTGAAACGGGTCTGCAGTTGGAACAATCTGATCCGCGTATCTTTGATGCGGCAGCTACAGGTTCCGGTCTGCCCTCGACTGAGTTGTTCGGTATGAAAATGAGCGGTTACCCAGGCTTCTACTTCTGTGCCGTCCTGTTGATCCTGGCGTTCTTTGTATCGCTGCGTATCTTCCGTTCGCCGTTTGGCATGAAGTTGGCTGCAATCAAATCTAACCAAGTTCGTATGAGCTATACCGGTTTCAACACCCGTCCTTACCTGTTGGTGGCGTTTGTGATCTCCGGCATGTATGCAGGCTTGGCTGGTTCTTTGTTGGCTGCGACTGATCCGCTGGCAGGTGCAGAGCGTATGCAATGGACCGCATCTGGTGAAGTTGTTTTGATGACCATCTTGGGTGGTTTGGGTACGTTGATTGGCCCGCTGCTTGGCGCGGGTTTGATCAAATACTTCGAAAACATCTTCTCAGCATACAACGAACAAGTTCTGCATGAGATTTTCTCATTCCTTCCGCAGTTTATGGAAAACTTCATGGTGTTCATCGTTAACCCGTTTGTAGGTGAAGGTTGGCACCTAACCTTGGGTGCATTGTTCATGATTATCGTTATCTTCCTGCCAGGTGGCATTATGGAAGGCTTCGCTAAGATTGCAGCTTGGTTCAAGAAACGCGGCAATAAATCTGACGACGATGACGCTGCGGCTCCGGCCAAAGCACAGACGAGTGAGGGTTAAGGACATGAGTGAATCTGAAAACATCGTCCTGAACGTCTCAGGCGTAAACAAAACCTTCGGTGGTTTGCAGGCTCTCAGCGATATCAACCTGAAGATCAAAGAAGGCGAAACACATGCCATCATTGGTCCGAACGGTGCTGGTAAGTCGACTATGTTGAACGTGTGTGTGGGCCGTTTGGTTCCAGACAGTGGCTCGGTTATGTTCGGTGACGTCCCCCTAACGGGAAAAACGCCTTACGAAATTAACCAAGTCGGTGTTGCACGTGTTTTCCAGACTCCGGAAATTTTCCCGGAACTGACGCTGCTGCAAAACGTAATCGTTCCTGCATTGGCAAAGCGTGATGGCAATTTCAAATTTAATGCCTTCAAGCCGCTGTCAGCAGAAAAAGAACTGATTGAAGAAGCTGAACACGTTCTTGAGGATTTGGGTCTGGAAGACCAGAGGCATGATATTTCAGCGTCTATGTCGCGTGGTGACAAACGTCGCTTGGAATTGGCCATGTGTCTGATCCAGCATCCCAAGTTGTTGCTGTTGGATGAGCCGACCGCTGGTATGGCGCGTCATGACACCAACCGCACCATTGAAATTCTCAAGCGTATTAAGAGCCGCGGTATGACCAAGGTTATTATTGAGCACGACATGCATGTTGTGTTCAGTTTGGCCGATCACATCTCGGTTCTGGCGCAGGGCGCAATCATTGCTGACGGTAAACCAGACGACGTTCGTGGCAACCCGAAAGTTCAAGAAGCATACCTTGGTGGAGCACACCTATGAGCGATCAAAATCTCGGTATTGATATGGGCGACGTTGGCAACACACCAACTGCCGAAAAAGTCACCAACGAAGGTTCCGCACATGCCTATTTCTCGGCTTGGGATCTTCACTCCTACTATGGAGAGAGCTACATCGTTCAAGGCGTCAACTTCGATATTCACGAAGGTGAAATCGTTGCACTCCTTGGTCGTAACGGTGCTGGCAAAACCACCACGCTGCGTTCCATCGCACGCATGGATGATCCGCAACTTCGACATGGTGAAGTTTGGTTGGATCACGAACCATTGCACACGATGGATTCGTGGCAGGCTTCTCGCAAGGGCGTCGCCTTGGTGCCGGAAGATCGTTGCATCATTCCCGGCCTGACGGTGGAAGAAAACCTGACGCTGTCTCAAATTGCCCCGCCGATTGGCTGGTCGATTGAACGCATCTACGAACACTTCCCGCGTTTGGCGGAACGTCGTAACCAAGAAGGCGTGACGCTTTCCGGTGGTGAACAGCAGATGTTAGCTGTTGCTCGGGCCTTGGCTCGGGACGTTAAGTTGCTGTTGTTGGATGAACCTTATGAAGGCTTGGCTCCAGTTATCGTGCACGAAATCGAGAGCATTCTCGAAAGCGTGAAGAAACTGGGCATGACCTCGATCATCGTGGAACAAAACGCTATTGCTGCTCTGCACTTGGCAGACCGTGCGATTATCTTGGACATGGGTGAGGTTGTGTTTAACGGTACCGCTCAAGAAGTTCTCGATAACAAAGAACTGCGTGACGAATATCTGGCGATCTGATGTCTTTTCTCGCGCAAGCGTGATTGGACGCTCATCACTCCTACCCCCCTTGCTCGTCAGATAGCACAAGGCCTCGGCATTGCCGGGGCCTTGTTGCATTTGTAGATACAGAGACGTCAAAGATGACTTTTGGGGATGAGTTGGCTAGGATGCCCGTAACATTTACGGAAATTGTCGAAGTTCAAATGATTGCTAAATAAGTGTAATCTGTAAATTTGGTAGATTTCTTGGAATTCTTGGGGATAAGGGAGCTACGAACACGATGTCGTACTCTGTGCTGATTGTAGAAGACGAACCAAATATCGTTCTTTCACTTCAGTTTATTATGAAGCGTTCTGGTCATGATGTCCGCATTGCTGAAGACGGTGAAGCGGCCCTAGCCGCAATATCTGAAAAACAACCTGATGTGGTGCTTTTGGATGTGATGTTGCCCAAACGTGATGGATTGTCGGTATGTGAGGCCATTCGTGCCAACCCGAATCTGGCTGAGACAAAGATTCTGGTATTGAGCGCCAAAAGTCGTGAATCGGATAAAGACAAAGCGCTTAAGTTAGGTGCTGATGACTATATCACCAAGCCGTATTCGACACGGGATGTCTGCGAACGTGTGAATGCATTGTTGGGGATTGAAGGCTGCCCAACGGCTAAGTAGTTACTGACAATAAATGTATAGGCAATGATGCCCAAATTTCGTGAGAAGCTATGAAACGCACGGGTCGAAAACAAGAATGGTCTCTAACGCTATATGCGTTTGGTGTTCTTGTGTTTTTGCCGCCCTTGGTTGGGACATATGACCGTGCATTTTTAGTTCTGGGTATACCACTCAGTTACTTGGTTATTTTTTGTATCTGGGCCTTTATTATTTTTGCCACCTGGTTCGGGGCGCGTCCGTCGAAATTGCGTCAAGACCAGACAGTAAATGGTGACTTGTCTCCGCGCGAACCAACATTTGATGATACCAACAACCCCCTTGGGCGGAGTTAGCCCATGCAAGGTGGTCTGGTTGTCGTCGCCTCAATCCTATATCTCGGCACATTGTTTGCGATTGCATATTATGGTGATAAAGCATCCAGCCGTGGGCGCTCAATAACGAAAAACCCGTACATTTACACCCTCTCTATCGCTGTGTTTTGTACGTCCTGGACATTTTATGGTTCGGTTGGCTTAGCCGCCCGGACAGGGCTTGATTTCTTGCCCATTTATCTTGGGCCGACTTTGGTGTTTGCCGTATGGTCAGTGGGCTGGGTTAAGATCTTACGGATCTGCAAGGTCAATCGTATTACGTCCATTGCGGAGTTTATTTCATCGCGTTACGGCAAAAGTTCACAATTGGGGGCCATGGTAACGTTGATTGCCGTGGTGGGGACGACGCCATATATTTCTTTACAGTTAAAATCTATCGCCACCAGTTTTGAGATCATCACAAATTATTCCGGTGAAACCAGTTTCATCAATCCGGTTCTGACTCAGTATGGCCTGGACACCACATTCTTGGTTGCAATGGCCTTGGCAATTTTTTCCATTTTATTTGGTACACGCCATATCGATGCCAGCGAACATCACGAAGGCATTGTTGCTGCAATTGCGTTTGAATCGATCGTCAAGTTGTTTGCGTTTCTGGCCGTTGGTTTTTTTGTGACTTTTGGTGTCTTTGACGGATTTGCTGATTTGTTCAACAAAGCCTCCGCTGCGCAGTTGGATCATCTTTTTGTTATCAATCCAGAAGGTGGATATGCCAGCTGGGCAACGATGATTATCTTATCTATGTTGGCGATCATTTGTTTGCCGCGTCAGTTTTATATTACAGCGGTTGAGAACACAGACGAGAACCATTTACGTACGGCTGTATGGCTGTTCCCGTTGTACCTGTTGGTCATCAATATTTTTGTGTTGCCCATCGCCATTGGCGGGCGCTTAGCATTCCCAGGCGGTGGTGTTGATGCAGATATGTTTGTGCTCACGGTCCCCATTTTTTACGGTAAGAGCGCTTTGGCTTTGCTGGCATTCATTGGCGGGCTGTCTGCTGCAACCTCTATGGTTATCGTGGCGGCAATCGCGCTTAGTACCATGGTGTGCAACAATGTTGTGGTTCCTGCACTGGTGAAGATGCGGTGGTTTGAACTGGATAAGCGCAGCAATCTCAGTGGCTTTTTGCTGTTGGTCCGTCGGGCTTCGATCATTGGTATTTTGATCTTAGGCTATGCCTATTTCCGCGTAGCATCAGGTTCGTATTCTTTGGTAACAATCGGCTTGGTATCTTTTGCTGCTGCGGCTCAGTTTGCGCCAGCAATTATTGGTGGGATGTTTTGGAAGGGGGGGTCGCTTAAGGGTGCCATGACCGGGATGGTTTTGGGTACCTTGGTTTGGGCTTATACCTTGTTGTTGCCATCCTTTGCACAGTCGGGCTGGTTGCCCATCAGCCTGATTGATTATGGGCCGTTTGGTCTTGAGTTCTTGCGTCCCTACGCTTTGTTTGGCATGGATGGCTTTGACAACCTATCACACTCACTGTTCTGGAGCTTGTTGGTTAACATCTCTGCCTATGTGATTGGATCGTTGTTAACTCACCAGACCACCATCGAACGTATCCAAGGCACCATGTTTGTGGATGTGTTTATGTATACCGAAGGCCTGAAGGACCCACGCTTCCTTCAGGGCTCTGCATCCATTGGAGACTTATGTGATCTGGTGGGACGTTTTGTTGGTGAAGAGCGGGCCGATAAAGCTTTTCGTGATTTCGCTGCAGACCAAGGTGTCATGTTTAGGCCTAATTTGATTGCTGATACCGTGTGGCTGGATTTAGCTGAAAAAATGTTGGCTGGTGCTGTTGGATCGGCAACCGCCCGTGTGATGATTGGTTCAGTGGTTAAGGGGGGCATTGTTAGCCTGGATGAGATGTACAAAATCTTGGATGAGACATCTCAAGCCATTCAGTATTCGCGTATGCTGGAAACCAAATCACGTGAATTGGAAGAAACCACAGCTAAACTGCAAGCGGCAAACGAACGACTAAAAGAACTAGACTCTTTGAAGGATGACTTCCTCAATACCATTTCACATGAGCTACGGACTCCTCTAACATCAATTCGAGCGTTCTCTGAAATTTTATCAGAAACACCGGATGTTAGTGATGAGGAAAGCGAACATTTCTTGTTGGTAATCCGCACGGAAAGTGAACGCTTATCCCGATTGATTGATCAAATTCTGGATTTGGCAAAAATGGAATCTGGGCAAATGGATTGGGCCCTTGCCAATGTGGATTCCCGCGCCGTAATCAAACAGGCTGTTGCTGCTATGTCGGGGTTAATTCAAGAACGCAAAATTAAACTGCGTGTGGACCTACCTGCGGGGATGCCGATGATCAAGGCCGACCATGATCAACTGGTTCAGGTCATGGTCAACTTATTATCAAATGCTGCCAAGTTTTGTGCAGACCCGGGTGGAGTGATTGGTGTTTCCGCACGTGTGCGCCAAGGACAATTGAGAATTTCGATCACTGATAATGGTGAGGGGGTTCCCAAAGCACGAAAGGCTGCGGTATTTGAAAAATTCCTTCAGCTCAATCAAGGTACCGATCAAATGCCTCGTGGAACCGGATTGGGGTTGGCGATTTGTCGTGAAATCATTACCTTCTTAGGTGGTGCGATCTGGGTGGATGATAACCCGGCTGGCAAGGGGGCACGTTTTTCCTTTACCGTTCCCATGGCCAAAGTTGATGGTTATCTTGCCGTAGAAGAAAACACCCGCGATGATCGAAAAGACCCTGCGGTGATTTAGTCCTTATCCGGTGATTTACAATAAGGCGGTAGTGTTGCAGCTTTGAACCCAGGTGAGCCGTAGCGGTGGACTTGGGCCTCTAGGATTACGGACGAGCCAAAAATCTGATCTACAGCTGATGGAATAACGGCAGCAAGATCGCTTAGCTCCCCATCAGTAGCACGTCGATCTTGGGGCAAGACGTGATTGAATGCTTGATAGAGCTTATCCATAATGTTGACGGTATGGCGACAAACACCAATTTTGGTATCCCAGTCTTTAACGAACAAGATTACAGCAAAATATTGGGGTCGATCTTTGGTACTCAACTGGGACAGTGGCCAACGCATGGTTTTGAGCCAAATTTCTATTCGTTCTGGTGGTGGCGGTGGCGCTTCGGGCTCTGCTTCTTCAACTTCGGCATCATCTGGCGTTTTGCCATCACCATCCATCTCAGCATCTTCGGACTCTTCTTGTTGGGCTCCGGTTAAGGCGTCGTCTTGCGCTAAGATATCGGGACGGGATGGTCCCAACGTGGTTTGTAGGACGCCGAAAACCAAACCTGTAATCAACATGACAAACAGAATACTGACAGGAATCAGAACTTTGGGTTTAAGCAGGGCATCGATTTTCCACAGCCATCCTGTGCGTCGATCAATTGCGGCACCTGATCTTTTGCGTTCAACATAGATGCGGGCTTTTTCGATACGTGTGTCTTTGATTTGACGCAGCAAAAAGCTGACGCCGGTTTGTTGTGCGTCAAGGTCCTTGCCAGATGTGAGAATGGCTTCCAGCTGAGCCTTGAGGCTCACAACTTCCTCTTCGTCGCCACGACGGGTGAACAACTTTTCAATCACCACCGTTGTGGTTTGACGCAAGATATCGGCACTGGGTGATTGTGCGACCAGTTGAATAAAACCCGTTTCCGGATCTTCAAATACGATTTCCCAGTCAGTTGTGCCGTCTTCGGTTTGGGGCCAAGCGGGTTTTCCAGATGGTGTCATCGGTTATCAAATCCAAAAAATGTAATCTTCATCGCATGTTACAGGTTATTGTCTAGAGGCCCAAATTAATTGATTTCGACAAGTTTGCCTTGCGCCGCCATGGTTTTGTCGGCCATAGTTTAGTCATCAAAAGTTGACGAGTTATTAGGGGGCTAAATCAATGGAATTGGTCGGATTTGCCGGGTTTGCAGGCGCGATACTGCTTTTTGCGCTGGCAGTGGTGTTTTTGGGGGTCAAAGTTGTACCCCAAGGCATGGAATATACAGTCGAACGCTTTGGGCGCTATACCATAACCTTAAAGCCTGGACTGCACATTATTGTCCCAGTTGTGGATCGTGTCGGTGCACAGCTCAACATGATGGAGCAGGTCTTGGATGTTCCATCCCAAGAAGTTATCACCAAGGATAATGCCATGGTCACGGCCGATGGTGTTGTTTTCTATCAGATCCTAGATGCCGCATCGGCGGCTTATGAGGTCAATGACCTTCACCGTGCGATCCTCAATCTAACCATGACCAACGTGCGAACGGTGATGGGGTCCATGGATTTGGATGAATTGTTGTCTCAACGCGATAACATCAATGCCAAGTTGTTGACCGTGGTTGATGAAGCCACCACCCCGTGGGGTGTAAAAGTCACTCGGATCGAAATTAAGGATATTTCCCCGCCGCGCGATCTGGTGGATTCCATGGCCCGTCAAATGAAGGCGGAGCGTGAGAAGCGCGCACAAATTTTGGAAGCCGAAGGTTCTCGTCAATCTGCGGTGCTGCGGGCTGAAGGTGAAAAACAAGCCGCAATCTTGGAAGCCGAGGGTCGCCGTGAAGCCGCGTATCGTGATGCCGAAGCTCGCGAACGTGAAGCCGAAGCCGAAGCCAAAGCGACTAACATGGTGTCTGAAGCCATTGCGGGGGGTGATGTGCAGGCGGTGAATTACTTTATTGCACAAAAATATGTAGAAGCTTTGAAAGATATTGCCTCAGCGC
This sequence comes from Magnetovibrio sp., assembly GCA_026196495.1. Taxonomy (GTDB): domain Bacteria; phylum Pseudomonadota; class Alphaproteobacteria; order Rhodospirillales; family Magnetovibrionaceae; genus Magnetovibrio. The sequence continues at coordinate 31,754 of JAPHSY010000039.1, read as the reverse complement.
GTAACCAAAAAGTTCTGTTCATGCCCATGGAAGCCACAGGCATCTTGAGTTCTCTTGCCGGGATTGCGGAGATTGGCAAAGGTGCATTTAGCAACATTGAGGATGCAGCTAAGTCAGGGGGCAGCAGTGTTCCATCTTCTCGTTAGTGTGATCGCCACGCCGCCATCGGATAAAGACATGATGGCGAGTACATCCGTGTTTGATGAAATCACATTTTGGCACTGGCTGATTGCCGGTGTCATTTTGATGATGTTTGAAATGTTCGTGCCCGGTGTCGTGTTCATGTGGTTGGGTATTGCTGCACTTATCACCGGTGTGGTGAGTTGGCTTAGTCCCGACTTAGCGCTGGAATGGCAGTTGATTATTTTTGCTGCCTTGTCAGTGGTTAGTGTTGTTGTTGGGCGACTTTACTTAAAACAACGCCCACTAAAAACGGACCACCCAACGTTGAACCGTCGGGGTGAACAATATGTTGGGCGTCACTTTACCTTGGATGAGCCCATCGAAGGCGGCTTTGGTAAAATTAAAGTTGATGATAGCACCTGGAAAGTGTCCGGCGATGACTTGCCTGTGGGTACTAAGGTCGAAGTCATTGCTGCCGAAGGGGTAGTGCTGAAAGTGAAAGCAAGGGATTAGGGTCCAGCCTCTATCTTATCCAAAATATTGCGAAGTTTGCTCAACGCCTTGTGACGTTCAACATCCGTTTCGCGGGTGCGCAAAGTTTCCGACAGGTTGACCAAGAACGAGGCATAGTCGTTGTGCCAATCACGGCACATGGTGTCTTCTTGTTCGATCCGCGGGTTGATGAGCGAATGCTTCACTTTGCCTTTGAGGCTCAGCACAAAGGTTTCATCCAGCTTGGGAATAAACAGATGTTTGGGTTTGCAACCATGCGCGATGAGGTGATCGCGCATGGTGGCCCGTGCCATGTCTTCACCGTGGGTGATGAAGATACCGCGTTTGATGGGTAGGCGTGCGGTGACCCAGTTGATCAGCTCTTTCTGATCGGCATGGGCGGAATAATTGTCGATCCGGCGTATACGGGCCTTCACGGAAATCTCGCGCCCATGAATGCGTACACTGTTGTTGCCGTTGAGAAGCGTTGCACCCAAACTTCCCGGGGCTTGATAGCCCACAAACAATACGGTCGCCTGGGGCCGCCAGAGGTTTGATTTCAAATGATAGCGAATGCGTCCGGCATCGCACATGCCGCTGGCGGCGATGATGATGGCACCGGATGTGATGCGGTCCAGCGCCATGCTGTCTTCGGCACGGTTGACGAAATTAAAGCGGGGATTTCTGAACAATCCACCGCGTGCCGATACGTCGTTTAAGTTTGCTGCATGGCTTTCAAAGACTTCGGTGGCGCGAATGGCCAACGGGCTGTCAAGATAGACCGACACAGGTGGTAAATCTTTGTCATCCAATAACAAGCCGATGTCGTAAAGCAGCTCTTGCGTGCGCTCGACTGCAAAGGCCGGGATCAATACGTTGCCGCCAGCGTTCAGTCCGTCGAGGATTTCACGCTTCAATACTTCGCGGCGTTCTTCCAAGGTTATATCGGTGCGTTCGCGATCCCCATAGGTACTTTCGACAAACAGGTAATCGATATCGGTGGGGCTTTCGGGTATGGGGTGGAAAGCTTTTTCGTCGGGGCCGATGTCACCGGAAAACACCAACTTTACCGGTCCGTCATCGGTTTCAACAATCACTTCGACCGAGGCCGATCCCAAAATATGCCCGGCATTCCAAAACCGAACTTGCACACCGGGGGCGGCTTCGAATTGTTTAGCGTAGGGCTGAGTGTGAATGAATTCAATTGCGCGTTCGCCGTCGGATTTGGTGTAGATCGGTTCCACCGTTGCGATGCCGCGCCGCAGGTTGCGACGGTTGAGGCGACGTACTTCGGTTTCGTGAATGTAGCCGCTATCGGGCAGCATATAGGTGAGCAAATCACGGGTGCCTTCGGTTGCGTAGACCTTATTTTGAAACCCGGATTTTACCAACTTCGGCACCAAACCCGAATGGTCCACATGGGCGTGGGTAAGGACGACAAAATCAATTTCACTGGGTTGGAATGAAAAGGCCGGATAGTTTAACGCACGTACGGATTTAGAGCCCTGAAACAAGCCGCAATCAACCAAGAACTTGCCGCCCGGATGGGTGATCAAATAACACGACCCCGTCACCGTTCCGGCAGCGCCTAAGAACTTGCATTCAATATTTTTGTTGCGTGTCTTGTTCATAAATGGCCCCCTACATCTACCTTTAGTTTACGCCTTGAAAGCAAAGGGGTAAATCGAAACTCGATTGTGGTTGTGGGGGGCAATTGAGCTTGAAAAGCGGGGGGCAATGCTTAGGTGAATAGTGAGCACATCTATGAGGACACTGCTATGACTTATGCCTTTCGTTATATTTTTATCGTCATGTTCGGTTTAACTGTTGCGATGGTATCGCCCGCACTTGCCGATAAGGATATGATCTACACCAGCACGTTTTCCAATACGGCCGTGAGTGGCTATGACCCTGTTGCTTACTTTACAGAAGGTCGCCCAGTGAAAGGCAAGGGTGACTTTGAATATGAATGGAACGGTGTCACCTGGAAGTTCTCCACCCAAGCCAACTTAGATATGTTTAAGTCCTCCCCCGAAGCTTACGCCCCTCAATTTGGCGGTTATTGTGCCTGGGCGGTATCACAAGGCTACACGGCTTCAACGGACCCCGAAGCCTGGACCATTGTGGGCGATAAGCTCTATCTCAATTATTCTAAAGATGTGCGTGCGATGTGGTTGGGGGATGTTCCGGGCAACATTGCCAAGGGCAATGTCAACTGGCCAAACGTTCTGAAGAAGTAAAAATGTCCAGAGACATATTTGGATCAGTTTTCTTGTTTTGCCTCATCCATGAATAATTTCATGCGGGTGACAGCGCCGCTTCCCGCTTCGGCATAGATGTTGAACACATCATCTATGCCATTTTCCCTCAGTTCCTCTTCTTGATATGGAAATAGTGCCGTGGCGATGATCGGGCCTTGGTAGCCGCGTTCACGCAAACGCAAGGCGGAATCGAGGTTGGCGTTGTGATGCGGCATCGCCAGTAGAATCATATCAATTTCTTGGTGTGGCGTGATGAGCCGGGACCAAAATTCCGGGTTGGTGGCATCGCCCAAAACCACATTGCGTCCAGCTTCGATATTGTGTTGGACCTCAACTTCATCCAGATCAATGCCAATGATTTTGTGTTCAACATGGCTGGTCATTTCATCATAAGCCGCCCGTCCTACACGGCCCATGCCGAATACGAGGATGCGATGCCCCCTCAGGTTGATGTCCTCATCCCCGGGAAGGCGTTCTTTGCGTTCCAGTGCCGTGAGCCTGTTATGAAAGCGGGTATAGATTGCGTCGGCATAAACATTGATGGGGGAGGCAAACACGAATGATGCCGTCAGGGACAGGGCAATCACCGTCAGCCATTCGGGTTCCAACCAACCGGAACTGATGGCAATTGCCCCGACGATGAGGCCAAATTCCGAATAGTTGCCCAAAACCAATCCCCCCAATGTGGCCCCATGTGCGCGCATACGAAACCGGGTGAGCAGATAAATGAACAGTACGATTTTGATCGGCACCAAAATAAATAAAATAAGAGCCGTCGATGCCGTTTCCCATGTCGGTAGCCCGGTAAGGCCGATGGTCAAAAAGAAACAAACCAGGAAGACGTCCTTAAAGCTCATCAAAATTTTGGCAAGTGGTTTGGCTTTTTCATGATTGGCGAGCAAGATCCCGATCACCAATGCGCCTAAATCCCCCTTCATGCCGACCACTTCAAACAGTGCCGCGCCCCCCAACGCTGCGACAAATCCGAACACGGTCAACAATTCTTTATGACCGCTGGCGTGCATCAGATAACCCAACAATGGACGTATCGGGATTAAGGCCAAAAGCCCCAATGCCCACAGGGATGGTAATTTGCCAACAGAAATGGCCAGGAACACCACGGCGGCGATGTCTTGCATGATCAAAACGCCGATGGCCACAAGACCGTAACGCGACATTAACGATCCGCGGTCTTCCAATGTCTTGACCGCAAAAACGGTACTGGAAAACGACAGGGCAAATGCCAAAACCAACGCACTGGAAAAATCCAGTCCATCAAACAACAACACCCCGGCCCACCCCAACGCCAAGACCAGGGCGACAGTCAGCACGATGATCGCGACCATATGCAATCCGGTGGTGGCCCAGATTTCTGGCCGGATCAGGGTGTTGAGGCGTAGTTTTAAGCCAATGGTAAACAGCAACAGCGTGACGCCCAAATCGGCCACGGCCAATAGAAACTGATCGTTTTCAGCCCCCAAAAGATGCAGCATGAACCCGGCCAACAAAAAACCCACCATCGGCGGCAGGTTGATTTGGCGAACCGATAAACCAAACAAAAAGGCCACAGCGATCCAAGCCGGATCACGGTAATCAATTGAAATCAGGTTAAAGTCCAATATGTGGCCCTCGCCCCAGGGTGTACTGACGTCAGTGTATCATGGGGCCGCGTTCATAAAATGACCATCCCCATAAAAATAATACATAAACGTTATCTATACAGAAGAGGCTGAATTTACAAGCGTTCGCACGCCTTAAGACAGAAGTTTGAAGGGGCTAACTCAGCAGCTATGTCCCTTGGGCTGTGAGGGAGGCTACATCACATCAACGAGTCCTGAAATCTGAGCTGTTGTGGGCGGAGCGCTATACCTTAACAGTGCGCACCATGTGGTTGGAGGACATTCCCGGGAACATTAAGAAGGGGAATGGGAGTCGGCCTGGGGTTTTGGGGCGGTGAGGGTGTTTGTTGCATTCACTCTGTTAAATGTCTGAGGTTAAAACGACTGTTTATCCTTAATTCAATAAAAGCTATAGTTTTTGATCATATCTCTCGCTTTAGGAGAGTGTGTTTGTGCATTTTCTCAGAGATAGCTTCATACAATGAATATTTTAGATCTTATTACACAGGATGAGCTGGACGATGCACCTGAAGATGCGTCCATCGCATTTATGCAATTGGCTAATGCCGCGCAGACACGCTTAACAGATTACATAAAAACATTGGACGAACGCGAAGAATCTTATTTGATCGAAGAAGCACAATACAATTTTATGAACGTGGTTACTGCGTTAGCAAAGTCTTACAAAATTGAGCCCTTTGCTAGTGCAGAGGTACCTCAATATGAACGTTATAACTATGCAGAACATAGGCAATTCAAAGCAGACCTAGACCACTATATTACCCAACTTCTTGTGAATAACAGCCTAAGAGGTAAACGGGATTCAGTCGAGGTGCCTCCCAATCTAAAGGATAAAATCCGCGTCTATGTTAACGAGTTGAAAGCAGCAATTGATAAAGCAGAATTTCCTGATTCAAAGCGCGCTTCTCTACATAAAAAACTAATAGACTTTGAAATTGCACTTGAGAAAAATCGCTTAAGCTACATGGACGTAACGAAAATAGCATTTACTATTTTAGCAGTACCAGGGAGCATGTGGGCTTCTTATGATGTGGTAAAAAAATTAACAACGAATGTGATGCAAGTTGTAGGCGAGGCAAAGGAACTTGATGATGAGAATCGAAAACTTCCGCTTGTTGAGCCACCTGCAGTATTGCTTCCACCACGTAAAGATAATCAAAACCCGGTAAAGAACATAAAGCCTGGTGGTGATCTGGATGATGAAATTCCATTTTGATATTAAACAAAAACTCAGACTCCAGATGCTCCGCAATTCGTTGTTTTGTCGTTTTTTCAAGATGCGCCTGGGCGCCCCACCTCATATCAGCAACTCCATATATGCGATTTTTATAATTTTCGATGGCGGATATCCCACTTGTTTTGCTAAAACTAAGGCAGACGCAATTTTGTGGCTTATAACCAGTCTAAAGAGGGGGATGGGACGTGCCATGGGCACGGTATTCCATCGGCATATCAAAAATCTTAACCCTCGCAAATCATTGCTGTTTTTGGCGGTGCCCGGCACCGTGACTTCATAGGGAGGCGCTTAAATACTGCAACTTTGTGTATATTAAAATAATTCTTCACAAAGTTTGCGTAAAAAGGTAAAAAGCGCGTGACACACATTTGGCCGGGGGGATTCTCGGCCGTCAGGTGAGTAAGAAGGAATAAAAATGTCTCAATTGGTTGAACCGCATGGCGGTCAAGGTCTGAAGCCGCTTCTGGCTCCGGAAACCGAACGCGCCGCTGAAATCGCACGCGCTGCGAACCTCAAACAGGTTCCGATGAATTCCAAAGAAATGTCAGACGTTCTGATGTTGTCCATGGGTGCGTACACTCCGTTGGACGGTTTCATGAACCGCGCCGACTGGGAAGGTGTGTGCAAAGATATGAAATTGGCCAGCGGCTTGTTCTGGCCCATTCCCGTAACGCTCACCGCTGATCAAGCTTTGGCTGACAGCATCGGCGACGGTGAAGAAGTGGCTTTGGTGAACGAAGACGGCTTGGTCATGGCGATCATGACGGTGAACGAAAAGTTCGCGCTGTCCGCCGAAGACAAAGCGTTCGAAGCACAACACGTTTACACCACCACCGATCCCGAGCACCCAGGTGTTCAAAAAGTCAACGAACAGCGTGATGTTGGTTTGGCCGGTCCGGTTAACGTGATCGACGAAGGTGAATTCCCGGGCTTGTTCGGCGATCTCTACCAACGTCCTGCTGATGCACGTGCCGAGTTTGCTGATAAAGGTTGGTCCGAAGTTGCTGCGTTCCAAACGCGTAACCCGATGCACCGCTCTCACGAGTACCTCGCAAAGATCGCTGTTGAAATCTGCGACGGTGTTTACATTCACCAAGTGTTGGGCGCATTGAAGCCGGGTGATATCCCTGCCGAAACCCGCACCAAAGCGATCCAAGCGATGATCGATAACTACTTCGTGAAGGGTACCGTGATCCAAGCGGGTTACCCGATCGAAATGCGTTACGCCGGTCCGCGTGAAGCTTTGTTCCACGCTTTGATTCGTCAAAACTATGGCTGCTCTCACCTGATCGTTGGTCGTGACCACGCCGGTGTTGGTGATTACTACGGTCCGTTCGATGCACAGCACATCTTTGATAAGCTGTGGGACGGTGCGTTGGAAACGCAACCGCTGAAAATTGACATCACGTTCTATTGCAAAAAGTGCATGGGCATGGCGACCGCCAAAACCTGCCCGCACGACAAAGAACACCATGTGTCCATTTCCGGCACCAAGCAGCGTGAGATGCTCAGCGCGGGTGAAGATATTCCGCCTGAATTCTCCCGCCCAGAAGTGGTTGCGGTTTTGCAGGAATACTATAAGAACCTGTAAGCGCATCAGTGCTGACAAAATGAGAAGGGAGAGGCTTATGCCTCTCCCTTTTTTTGTATCCAGATTTTTGGCTAGGTTTGATAATCGATACTGACCCGGTCCCCCGCAATGGGGCGAAAGTGTGTATCGGCAAAGGCGACATGGTCGGGGTGTTCACGGTAGCTATCGATCACGGCCTTATGACAGAACTGAACCAGCCACGTGTACTTGTAACCCGCGTTTTCTTGTACTGCCGTGCCCGTATAGATGCGTCGCACACCGGGGATTTGAGACAGCACACGCTCACCTTCGGTGATCATGCCAACATCATCGGCGGGATCGGCATTTGTGGTGTTGTAGATGATTAGGTGTTCGACCGGATTCCAAGGGGTGGATTTTTCCAAGACCGCGTCCGCACGTCCCGCACTGCCCCAAAGCTTGATGCAGCGCTCCGCTTCTTGGGCGATGGCATTTGCGACGCCCTTGACCTGTCCGGTGTAACCGCGTGTTTGGGCTTTGACATTGTTGTCGATGCAGTCCCCCGCCGTATCAGCCAAGGCGGTGTAGTAGTTGATCTTGGCGATGCCGTTTTCGATCAGGCTGGCGTATTGGGCATCCGCCAATCCGGTGCCGCCGTGAAGAACCAAGGGAATGCTGAGGGCTGCGTTGATGTCTTTGAGCCGATCAATATCGAGCTTTGGCGTGCCCTTCATGCGCCCGTGCACGGTGCCGATGGATACGGCCAGAAAATCAACCTCGGTACGTTCCACAAAGGTTTTGGCTTCTTCGACGGATGTATAGCTGATTTCACCTGGGTGACGCTCGGCGTCTTCACCTTCGACACCGGGGACATAGCCGAGCTCACCTTCGACAGGAATCCCGCAACCTTGGGCCATATTCCGAACGGCACGGGTCCGTGCGATGTTTTGTTCCAATGGATGGTGGGATGCATCGACCATCACCCCATTGCATCCGAAACGAATGGAGGTGATGGCGGTTTCCAGGCTGGCCCCATGATCCAGATGGATGGCGACGGGCACAGAGGCACGCTTGGCGGCTTTTTCAACTGCGGCCATCAAAAGTTCGAAATCGAAATAATCAAAGTGGGATTCGGCCAGGGAAAGAATGACCGGGGCCTTCGTACGTTCGGCGGCGTCCATTACACCCGTGATGAAATCCAAGCTAACAACGTCAAACGCCCCAACGGCATAACCATGCGTGTAAGCATGATTGAGCATGTCCTTCATATTGACGATGGGCATGTGCAAAGTCCTTTGCTGCTTCTTGGGAGGTCCGCAGCAAAACTTGAGATAATTCGAAATTGGGAAAAATCCAGCCCCTACAGTTCGGTATATTTTTTGGCGTTGCCCTTGGCTTTGTCGACCGGGTATTTGGCGTCGTTTTTGTCGATTTTTCGGTGTGCTTCTTCAATGATGTCGATGCCTGCGCGCTCAGAAATCAGCAGTAGATAGATAAACACGTCGGCAACTTCTTCGCTCAAACGGGTGCGGAAATCGGGGTCCAAAGTGGCATCCTCTACGGCCTGGGTGTCTTTCCACTGGGTGAGTTCCAGCAGTTCGCCGGATTCAATGCTGACGGATTGGATCAAATCTTTCAGGCTGTGAAATTGTCGCCAGTCACGGTCATCGCGAAACTTGGTTAGGCGTGCCGTTAGTTCGAGAATGGAATCGCTCATAGGGTCTCTTTCTCAGGAAGCCGCATAAATGTGATTCAAAAATAGCGCATTTTCTGTCCCTAAAAATACAAAATGTGTATATTAGCGAACGCTTATTGTTCGGCTGAGTGCTGTAGTCGGGCCAAAACAGAGATAGACGGAAGAAATTGATGCTGATTGCTCAAATATCGGACACGCACATTGGTGGCGACATGGATAAAAATATGCCGGATGGTCCAGATCGCATCGAGATGATGAAAGCATTCGTCTCTCACATCAAAGGTCTGGATAAAAAACCGGATGTGATTTTGCACAACGGTGATGTGGTCCAGGGCGGCGCGCCGGAGCTTTATGAAACTGTTCGTTCCGTGTTTGATGATATTGGCGTGCCTGTTTATTTCTCAGTCGGTAACCGTGATAAGAGAGAAAACTTGGTCACAGGTTTGGGCACACTTGGTGGGGCAGAACTGGTCGATGGGTTCCTTATCTACAGCATTGATGATTATCCCGTGCGCTTAATCGCCATGGATACCCAGCATCGTGAACTCAACATTGGCACAACCTGTTCCGTGCGCTTGGGTGCGTTGGAAAAACTGCTCAAGCAACAACCGGATAAACCGACGGCTTTGTTCATGCACCACCCGCCGTTTGAGGTGACGACTTCAAAATACCCGTTCCAGTTTGACGATCCGGTTCTGGCTGATGCCTTTTTGAAACTGGTGTCTGAGAACAAACAGATTGTGCACTTGTTTTGTGGTCACATGCACCGTGAATTCGGCGTTGAGTTGGATACCTGCTTTGCCTCGTGCGTGCCGTCCCTAACACCTGACAATCGCCTAGGTGACTTCGAAGACAACATGAAGTTTGCGCCGCTTTATCAGTTGCATCGTTGGAATGCAGATGCCGGGCGGTTTGAAACATCGTTGCACAACGCCAAAGTCTAACGGTTTGAGGATACAAAAAAACGCCCGCTCAATTATATGAGCGGGCGTTTTTGTTTGGTCGCGTGGTCATGCATCTTAGGCGTAGGTCGGAAACTCCGTACCGTCGCCGTGTTTTTCTTCCATATCCACGACAGGCTTTGCCAGCTTGTGGTAAGGGAGATCGAATTCTTCCATAAATTCAGAAACGCGGTCTGCGTCCCAATCCAACATTGGGTTCACACGGATCAAGCGACCTTCACGCTCCACCCGGGTGCGTGTGGTTTTGTCTTGGTCATAGTGATACACCGCGCTGATCCAGCAATCGTACTGTGCCAGCGTATTGTTCAAGTGCATGGCTTCTTGGGTGCCACTGGTTTTGCGATCGTATTGGGCCTTAACCCATTCGATATGATCCAAATCGCCTTTAACAATCTGGGTTTCGTTCTGACCAATAGGGCTCAGCACATTGGTGAAGCCAAAACGTTTCACCATGTCGGCTTTGTACTCTTCGCTTTCGGGGAATACCTTGCCTGCATTGCAATAGATGATGGGAATGTTGGGATCAATTTCGGATAGCATGTGCTGTACGATGATTGAGCGCGCCCGCAAAGATGCTGTTACAGCAATCTTGCCTGGAAACCTTTCTTTGACCAGAAATTCCAACAGCTCCGTACAAGCCATGTCTTCACAGGCTCGTTTAATGCCTTCACTGTCGACTGATGTGCACTCAATCATATACATGATCCCCCAGTTTTTGGTTTGCTTATTCCTGGATCAGAACACCTTTTGGGCTCTGTGCGTGATACTAAAGCAAAAACCTAAGTGCTTACAAAGCAAAGTTTCTTAGCACAGCAATAGATGTAGTATTATGGTATTAGTGATTTGATATATAAAAGAAAAAACACACCTTAGAAAGGTAATAATATTTCAATATCAGTCGTTGAATTGTGCCCGCTAAGCAGTCGTAGAAATGCTTTAGAAAGGCCAAAATTAGCAATGTGTGAAAAGCGGGCGGGCGGGGTGTTTGTTTAGCTCATCACGCTGCTAAGGACACGGATCAAGTGATCAGATTTGGTTTTATCAAGGGTATAATAAACCCGATTATGTTTACGCCGGGTGGTGACCAAGCACTGTTCGCGTAGGCGCCCTAAGTGGCGTGACAAACTTGGGCGGTTCGCACCCAAAAGCTCAACAATCTCATTCACGTGAAGCTCCCCCTTTTCGTGAAGGAGTGTGATAATCATCAATCGTTCGGGATTGGACAGCTCTGTTAATAGGTCACTGGCTTCTTCAGCCATGTTGGTGTTGCATAGCCAACAAGATGGTGTTGATGGTTCTGGGTCTTTGTGCCCCATGAGTTTTGTCCCCTGCAAAACAGTATTGTTATTATTTATTGGTCTGAAAACACAATATCAGCATCAAATCAACAGTAGACCATGAGATGTAATTGTTCCACATTAATCCGTAATTGGTTGTGTGACGCAATTTTTCCCTTCACTGCGGGGCTTGCTTAAGAACCATTGGCGGAAAGGTGTGTGCCGTGTTATGGCCTATGAGCAAGGTACGCCACGCGGTGTGCTGAGACGGATTTTGTGGTTGAAGAGAGACCCGCATGCGCCGCTTTGTTCCATCCGAATTTTCTTGGGCTCCGCTGATGGCGTTGGTGCCGGGGTTTACTTCTTTGGCTGCTTTTTCAGCAGACAACAGTTTTAGCCTGACGGAAATTATCTTGAGTTGTGGTGTTATTTCTGCGGGTGCGGCGTGGGCTGGTTTTAAACAAGCCCGTGTGTTTCCTGAGCCTGTCACCAAAGTCGACACCACTTTGGCCTCGGTTATTTTGGACGCGCTTCCTGATCCAGTGATGCTTTTGGATAAGCACCGTCGTGTGGTGGCTGCGAACCGGGCCGCAGATGAACTTCTGGGTACGGGCATTCATGGCCGCGATATCTGTTTGGTGATGCGCCAACCCGATTTACAAGATATTTTGAAAAATACGGTTTCTGGATTGCAACCCCGTGGTGAAGCTGAAGTTGAATTCGAAGTTCCCGTGCGGCGTTTTTATCAGTTGCAAGCGATGGCCGTACCCAAGGGGTATGCATTATCTGTACGTGCTGTGGTGGCATTGCATGAAGTCACGGCTTTGAAGAACGCAGAAACCATGCGCGCGGATTTTGTATCGAATGCCAGTCATGAATTACGTTCCCCTTTGTCATCATTGAGCGGCTTCATCGAAACGCTACAAACCACGGCACAAAATGATCCAGAAGCTCAAGAGCGTTTTCTCACCATTATGAATGGTGAGGCGTCTCGCATGGCTCGGTTGATTGATGACTTACTGTCTTTGTCCAAGATCGAGGTGAATGAACACATTCGCCCAACCGATTTAGTTGATATATCCAAAGTGATTGAAGCTGTGGTGGTTTCGGTGCAAATCCGGGCCCAGAAAAAAGAGATGTCTTTAGAGGTATCTGTTCCAGACAATCATATCCAAGTTCCAGGCGATGAGGATCAGTTGCGTGAAGTGTTCCAAAATCTGGTGGACAATGCAGTTAAGTATGGTGCTGAAAAAACGGCGGTGACCATACAGGTCAAACTTTTGAATACTCTTCAAGACACGGGTGAGGCTGGAATTGAAGTATCGGTTCACAATGAGGGTGAAGGGATTGCCCCTGAGCATATCTCTCGTCTGACGGAGCGCTTTTACCGTATCGATAAGAGCCGTTCGCGTTCTATGGGTGGAACGGGACTGGGACTCGCAATTGTAAAACACATTATCAATCGCCATCGTGGACGTATGAATGTGACAAGTACAGTTTCCGAAGGTGCAACGTTTAGCATTCAGCTCCCGATGGCAAATCCCTAAGTCATTGAAATATCAACCCTGAAACCACTGTCACAAACCTGTAACACAAACTTCATAAAAGGGTCCTCGCAGGGCAATAGCTTGCAGCCGAGACACCACGCGATAGGCGCGTGTGTGCTGACAAGTTTTTTATTAAAGCCCTCAGAGGAGTTTGAACGAGATGTTCAAAAAGACCCTTATGATTGCCGCTATCGGCGGTGTGTTTGCAGCAGGTGCTGCTGAAGCTCGTGACCAGATCCGCATCGTTGGTTCTTCCACGGTATTTCCGTTTTCTACCGCAGTTGCGGAACAGTTCGGTAAAACGTCGAGTTTCAAAACTCCGGTTGTCGAATCCACAGGTTCCGGCGGTGGTTTGAAATTGTTCTGCGCTGGTATTGGCGACAGCCACCCTGACATCACCAACGCATCGCGCCGCATTAAATCCAGTGAAGTTAAAAAGTGTGCTGGCAACGGCATCACCAACATCACCGAGGTTAAAGTTGGTTATGATGGCATTGCCATTGCGAATTCTAAAAAAGCTGGCAAGTTTGAACTGACCCTGAATGATATTTTCTTGGCATTGGCTAAAGATATCCCTGCAGGTGAAGGCAAGTTGAAAGCCAACGACAACAAAACCTGGGCTGACGTGCGCAAGGGTTTGCCGAATGTGAAAATTGAAGTTCTCGGCCCACCGCCGACTTCCGGTACCCGTGATGCATTCGCTGAACTGGCTTTGGAAGGTGGCTGCAAAACCATCCCTTGGATCAAAGCCATGAAGAAGAAAGACAAAAAGGCTTACAAGTCTCTTTGCCACACGGTTCGTGAAGATGGTGCATATATTGAAGCTGGCGAAAACGATAACTTGATTGTTCAAAAGCTTGAAGCAAATCCGAATGCTTTGGGCATCTTCGGTTACAGCTTCTTGGATCAAAACGCTGATAAAGTTCAGGGTTCCTCCATCGGTGGCAAAGACGTGACCTTTGAAAATATTGCTTCCGGTGACTATCCGGTTTCGCGTGCATTGTACTTCTACGTCAAGACTGCACATGTAGGCAAAGTCCCAGGTATTGCTGAATTCGTTGCTGAGTTCACATCCAACAAAGCTTGGGGTGACGAAGGTTACTTGGCAGACAAGGGGTTGATCCCGATGCCGAAGACAGAACGTGCCAAATTTGCAAACGATGCAAAAGAGTTTGCTGATCTAAATATGTAAGGCATAGCAAATCAATCGGCGGTGGCGATTGTATTTAAAGTCACCGTCGATATTTGTTTGGAGAATTAAGACGTGACCACGTCAATATCAAATACTATTCGTGCAAATCGAGCTGGTGGAGGCCGGATGTACGTCACGCCAGCTCGTCGTGCGAAGAAGGCCGTGGAAGCTGTGATCAAGGGTATCTTGATTACCAGTTCCACGGTCGCGATTTTGACCACCGTCGGTATTGTGGCTTCATTATTATTCGAAGCCATGCGCTTTTTTGGTGAGATACCGTTTGTCGACTTTATGTTCGGCACGGAATGGAGCCCTCAAACGGCAATTCGCGAAGACCAAGTCGGTGCATCCGGTTCTTTTGGTGCGGTGCCGTTGTTTGCCGGTACGTTGCTGATCAGTGCCATTGCACTGGCTGTGGCCGCACCTGTGGGCCTGTTTGCCGCTATATTCTTGGCCGAATATGCTCATCCTAAATTGCGCAACTGGGTTAAACCCATTTTGGAAATCTTGGCTGGTATCCCCACTGTGGTGTATGGCTTTTTTGCAGCCCTTGTTGTTGCCCCATGGCTACGTGGCACGGGTGAGGTGGCTGGTTTTGATGTCTCATCCGAAAGTGCGCTGGCGGCTGGATTGGTGATGGGGGTGATGATTATCCCACTGATTTCCAGTTTGTCGGATGATGTCATCAATGCTGTGCCGCAATCCATGCGTGATGGCTCATTTGGACTGGGTGCGACCAAGTCAGAAACCATCCGCCAAGTTATCATTCCTGCGGCACTGCCCGGCATTATGGGCGGAATGCTCTTAGCAGCATCACGCGCCATTGGCGAAACCATGATTGTTGTGATGGCGGCGGGACTTGCAGCAAACCTGACGGCTAACCCGTTACAAGCCGTCACGACGGTTACTGTACAAATCGTCACCCTGCTAACGGGTGACCAAGAATTTGATAGCGCCAAAACCTTGGCAGCGTTTGCATTGGGTCTGATGCTGTTTGTTACCACTTTGGTTTTGAACGTTGTGGCTTTGCACATCGTCAATAAATATCGAGAACAATATGACTGATCAACTCAGCAATTCTGAACGCATTCAAGCAGGACTGGCCAGACGCTACCGCGCGGAAAAACGTTTTCGTCTGTATGGAATTATTGCTGTCGTCTTAGCAGTTGGTTTCTTGGCCGTTATGTTGTCAGCGATTGGTGCCCGTGGTTTTGGTGCATTCTATCAAACGCATGCCAGTTTGGAAGTCACATTTGACGAAGAGTTGGTAAAGGATAAAGACTGGCAAGGTATTGTTAAAGTGGCTATGCGCAAATCTTTCCCGGATGTGAAAGCGCGTCGTGACAAGCGCAAGCTCTACAAGTTGATGAGTTCTGGTGCAGGGTTTGATCTGCAAGGTATGTATAAAGCTGATCCCGAATTGTTGGGCCAAACCCGAACGGTGTGGTTGCCGACATCGGATGACATTGACATGTTGATGAAAGGCCAAATCGATCGTGTTTTGGCTGAGGATGATCGTCGCGTATCTGATAAGGAAATCACTTGGGTAGATCAGTGGATTGCATCGGATCGTATCGAGCTGCAATTCAACACCCGTTTTTTCACAGGTGGTGATTCCCGGGAGCCCGAACTGGCGGGGATCTTAGGTGCAGTGATGGGTTCGTTGTTGAGCTTGACGGTATGCTTGGCTTTGTCGTTCCCGCTTGGTGTGATGACGGCGGTGTATCTAGAAGAGTTTGCACCCAAGAATAAATGGACAGATATAATCGAGGTCAACATCAATAACTTGGCTGCGGTTCCGTCGATTGTCTTTGGGCTGTTGGGCTTGGCAATGTTTTTGAACTTCTTTGGCATGCCCCGTTCTGCCCCATTGGTGGGTGGGATGGTTTTGGCATTGATGACTTTGCCAACCATCATTATTGCAGGCCGCGCCGCGCTACGTGCCGTACCACCATCCATTCGTGAAGCTGCATTGGGCATGGGCGCAAGTCCAATTCAAACGGTCACGCACCATGTCTTGCCTTTGGCAATGCCAGGCATGTTGACGGGTACGATCATCGGCATGGCACAGGCTTTGGGTGAAAGTGCGCCGTTGCTGATGATTGGCATGGTCGCATTCATCGTTGATGTGCCGGCTGCCTTTACCGACCCGGCAACGGCATTACCGGTTCAAATTTATCTCTGGGCTGATAGCCCCGAACGCGCATTCTCGGAACGTACATCTGGTGCGATTATCGTGCTGTTGGGTTTCTTAATCACAATGAACATTATTGCGGTCTTTATGCGCAAGTCGTTCGAACGTCGTTGGTAAGGAGTAAGTCCTATGGAACTTGCCATTCATACCGAAGTCCCCGAAAGTGCCCCCGGCCTTTCTGTGGCGGCTTCAAATCCTCATAAAGTTACGGCCAAATCTGTTGATGTTTATTATGGCGACAAACAAGCCCTGAAAAGCATCAACTTAGATATACCCTCAAATATGGTGACGGCTTTGATTGGCCCGTCTGGGTGCGGGAAATCCACCTTTCTGCGGTGCTTGAACCGCATGAATGATGTGGTGGACGGTTGCCGTGTCGAAGGGGAGATTAAACTGGATGGTGAAAATATCTATGCCAAGGGTGTGGATGTGGTTCATCTACGTGCCCGTGTTGGCATGGTGTTTCAAAAACCCAATCCGTTTCCAAAATCTATCTATGACAACGTGGCCTATGGCCCAAAAATTCATGGCTTGGCCCGATCCCGTGCGGACATGGACGAAATTGTCCTGAACAGTTTGGAAAAAGCCGGTCTTCTGGCAGAAGTCCGTGACCGTTTGGATGCACCTGGAACGGGCTTATCTGGAGGGCAGCAGCAACGCTTGTGTATTGCCCGTGCCATTGCGGTTGAACCTGAAGTCATCTTGATGGATGAGCCGTGCTCGGCACTTGATCCGATTGCGACAGCCAAGATTGAAGAGTTGATTGATGAGCTGAAGGAAAACTACACCATCATTATGGTCACGCACTCCATGCAACAAGCTGCACGTGTGTCGCAAAAGACAGCATTTTTTCATTTGGGTGACTTGGTCGAGTACGGCGATACCCAAGGTATTTTTACCAACCCCAAAGACGAACGGACCCAGGCTTATGTCACTGGGCGTATCGGTTAAAGGCTTTTAGTTATGATAGAAAACGATCATATCGTCACATCCTTTGACGAAGATTTGGGACGCATTGACAGCATCATTGCTGAGATGGGTGGACTGGCTGAACGCCAATTGAGTGATGCTGTAGATGCCTTAGTCCGTCGCGATGTTGAGTTGGCGGAAAGTGTCATCCAATCAGACAAAAAAATTGATGCATTGGAAGAAGAGCTCGACAATTTCACCATTCGTGTGCTGGCTTTGCGCCAACCGATGGCTGATGATTTGCGGGCGGTTGTTGTGGCCTTGAAGATGGCATCAAATTTAGAGCGCATCGGTGATTACGCCAAAAACGTTGCCAAGCGCACCATGACGCTATCAACGATGGAACGCATTGGCCAGGTTTCACCCAGCATTCGACGTATGGCTCGCCAAGTGCAAGAAATGATCTCTAATGTCTTGGATGCCTACGCAATGCACGATTTAGCAAAGGCCAATTCAGTGCGATTACGTGATGAAGAGGTTGATTTGATGCACACCAGCTTGTTTCGGGAGCTGTTGACCTACATGATGGAAGATCCGCGCAACATTACGGCCTGTACACACATGTTGTTTATTGCCAAAAATGTGGAACGTATGGGTGATCATGTGACATCCATTGCAGAAAATGTACACTTCTTGGTGACAGGTGAAATGCCTGCTGATGAACGTCCGAAGAACGACCTGTCCAGCCAAACTGTGGTTGTTCAGGACTAAGGAGAACCAAGGCAATGCGCCATACGGTTTTAATTGTTGAAGATGAACCGCCTCAAGCGGAGATGCTAGCTTATAACCTGGAAAAAGAAGGCTTCCGAGTGATGATGGCGGAAAATGGCGAAGACGGTTTGGCGATGGCGCAAGACAATGTTCCAGATGCGATCGTATTGGATTGGATGCTGCCGGGGTTAAGTGGCATTGAAGTCTGTCGTCAACTGCGCAGCGCCAGTGAAACCCGTGAAATCCCTATACTGATCTTGACGGCACGTGGAGAGGAAGAGGACCGGGTGCGCGGTATTGAAACCGGAGCTGATGACTATGTGGTCAAGCCCTACAGCCCGCGTGAGGTGGTGGCGCGCCTCAAAGGCCTTTTGCGTCGTAGCAACCCGTCACTGTCCCAAGAAGTTATCCAATATGCGGATATTACCATGGATTTGGCAGAACATAAGGTGTCGCGAGCAGGGCGCTATGTTCACTTAGGACCGACCGAATATCGTTTGTTGAAAACCTTGATGGAAAAACCTGGACGGGTGTTTTCGCGCGAACGTTTACTGGATTTGGTCTGGGGGCGCGATGTTTACGTGGAAGACCGTACCGTTGATGTCCATGTGCGCCGTTTGCGCAAGGCTTTAAACGTAGACGAAGCGCCAGATCTAATTCGCACCGTTCGTGGGGAGGGGTATGCGATTGATACACATAGATCTGGCTAAATTCCGTCCTGAAAATATTGGAATATGCAAAACACCGCTCATGAGGCGGTGTTTTTTTATGGCCAAACTTATTGAAAACAAAGAAATACATAGTCGCACGCACATAAATGTAAACAATCGTTTATTAAAGGCATTGACCTATACGTAAACAATCGATTACATATGAGGGTGAGTAGTCCATATACACACTTGAGTTGAGCCAATTTCTGCTATGCTCTGATGAGAGAAAATGGGGATAAGAGATGAATGCCGATATTTCACATTTATTGAAAAGCCGACGCTTTTTGCCGTTGTTTGTGACCCAGTTTTTGGGTGCCATGAACGACAACCTGTTCAAAAGTGCGCTGGTGATGCTGATCACGTTTCAGTTAGCGGCTGCCGCGAACGTCAACGGCCCCCTGATGGTGACAGCGGCTGCAGGTATCTTCATTTTGCCGTTCTTTTTGTTCAGTGCCACGGCCGGACAACTGGCGGATCGCTTCGATAAAGCAAAATTGGTTCGCATCGTAAAGGCGGTAGAGGTCCTGATTATGATCACGGCTGCAGCGGCGTTCTTGAGTGAGAACGTCTGGGCCTTAATGACGGTCCTATTTTTCATGGGTGCGCAGTCATCCCTGTTTGGTCCGGTGAAATACGCGATCCTTCCTCAGCACCTTGCCGAAGATGAATTGATTGGTGGCAATGCGATGGTGGAGGCCGGAACGTTTCTGGCGATCTTGATCGGCACCATTGCGGGTGGCTTGCTGATCTTGACCGATGGCGGCGTGTTGTTGACCTCAAGTCTGATCATCGTGATTGCCATCTTGGGTTACGTGGCGAGCTTGTTTATCCCAACGGCACCGGCCCTGGCTGCAGACCTTAGGGTGGATTTCAACATCATCCGCGCCACAGGAAGCATGGTCCGCCATGCCGCCAGTCGTCGTGATGTGATTTTATCGATTTTGGGAATATCATGGTTTTGGTTGGTGGGGGCGACGTTCCTGAGCCAGTTCCCGACCTTTGCCAAAGATGTCCTGGCCGCGGATGAAACCGTGGTGACGTTGTTTTTGTCGATATTTTCCATCGGTATTGCCATTGGCTCTGTACTTTGTAACAAGCTCTTGAAAGGTGAGATTACCGCCAAGTATGTCCCCTTTGGTGCTTTGTTGATGACCGTGTTTATGGTCGATTTGTATTTTGCCAGCACCTATGGCTATGCATTGCCGTCCAATGGTGGCGAATTGGCAGGGGTGGGCAGTTTCTTATCCACCGTAATGGGGATGCGCATCACAGTAGATTTGTTATTGGTGGCAATTTCCAGCGGTCTTTACATCGTTCCGCTGTATGCCATCTTGCAAAGCCGTGGTGAGGAAAGCCATCGTTCGCGCAACATTGCATCAAACAATATCATCAATGCCTTGTTCATGGTGGCGTCTGCCATTGCCATCAGCGTGATGTTGGGCGCGGGCATGACAGTACCGGGCGTGTTCCTCAGTGTTGCCATCGCCAATGCCGTGGTGGCGTTATATATCTGCAAACTGTTGCCGGACGAAGTGATCAAAGCCGTTTTGAAGTGGATTTTCAAACTGGCTTACCGTGCAGAAATTAAAGGTCTAGAAAACTGGAAAGCCGTGGGTGACCGTGCTGTCATTGTGGTCAATCATGTATCATTTTTAGATGCTGCATTGTTGGCGGTATTCTTGCCTGAAAAACCATTGTTTGCGGTAAACACATACATAGCGCAGAAAT
The DNA here is from genome assembly GCA_026196495.1 of Magnetovibrio sp. GTDB lineage: Bacteria > Pseudomonadota > Alphaproteobacteria > Rhodospirillales > Magnetovibrionaceae > Magnetovibrio. The sequence continues at coordinate 11,466 of JAPHSY010000039.1, read as the reverse complement.
GGTGGATGAAGCCGTTTCTGGCATTGGTGGATGCGTTCCCTATGGATCCAACCAAACCACTCAGCACCAAGTCGTTGATCAAAGAAGTCGATAAAGGCAAAAAGTGCGTCATCTTTCCTGAAGGTCGAATTACGGTGACGGGTGGTTTGATGAAGGTCTATGAAGGCCCAGCCTTAATTGCTGATAAAGCCGATGCAGATGTCTTACCGATCCGCATTGACGGGGCAGAGTTCACGGTGTTTTCACGGCTCAAAGGTACGGTGCGCCAGCGTTGGTTCCCAAAAATCACGCTTACGATATTGCCGCCGCGCAGACTTACCGTGAATGAAGATTTTAAAGGCGCCGCACGTCGCACGCAGGCTGGGTTGGAGCTTTACGACATCATGAGCGATCTGATGTTTGAATCCAGCCGTTTACGCCAAACATTGTTTGAAGCTGTTCTGGATGCTCGCGTTGTTCATGGCTCTAACGTTCCCATCTTGGAAGACATCAAACGTGAACCCATCAGCTATTCAAAATTGATTACTGGCTCTATTGCGTTGGGACACAAGATATCAAGCTTCACCAAACCAGAAGAGAACGTGGGGCTACTGTTGCCAAACGCCGTTGGCGGTGCTGTGAGTTTCTTTGCTTTGCAAGCGATTGGCCGTATCCCGGCAATGTTGAATTATTCAGCCGGAGTGGGGAACATGGTTTCAGCGGTGAAGACTGCTCAAATCCAAATTGTTTTAACCTCAAAAGCATTTGTTGAAGCAGGCAACCTGGAAGACACGGTGCAATCTTTGTCTGATCACGTTCGGGTGATTTATTTGGAAGACATCAAGCAAACGATCTCCGTGTTAGATAAATTATGTGCGGCATGGATTTCTATGTTTAGTGCACGTCGTTGGCACAAGGCCCACGTGCAAGATCCATCCCAAGCGGCGGCGGTGTTATTTACGTCTGGTTCTGAAGGTACACCCAAAGGTGTGGTGTTGAGCCACAATAACTTGCTTGCCAATCGCTATCAGATGGCAGCGCGGATTGAGTTTAACCCAACCGATACGGTGTTCAATGCATTGCCTGTCTTTCACAGCTTTGGTTTGACCAGTGGATTGATCTTGCCGTTGCTCAGTGGCGTGCAGACATTTTTATATCCGTCCCCTTTGCATTACCGTATCGTGCCGGAGCTGGTCTATGACACCAAAGCCACAATTATTTTTGGCACCGATACGTTTTTGTCTGGTTATGTGCGTGCCGCCAATGCCTATGACTTTTTCAAAATCCGTTACGTGTGTGCTGGGGCCGAAAAAGTCAAAGACGAGACCCGCCAAGCCTTTGCCGACAAATTTGGTCTGCGCATTTTGGAGGGTTACGGTGCCACCGAAACGGCCCCAGTGTTGTCGTTCAACACACCCATGCATTTCAAGGCAGGAACTGTTGGTCGTTTGTTGCCAGGAATTGAGCATAAGCTTGAACCTGTGCCGGGTATTGAAACAGGTGGTCGCCTAATCGTTCGCGGTCCCAATGTGATGAAGGGCTATTTGTTGGCTGACCAACCCGGCCAGTTGGTGGAGCCCGATCATGGTTGGTACGATACTGGTGACATTGTCAGTATTGACGATGGTGGCTTTGTGAAAATCCAAGGCCGGGCCAAACGATTTGCCAAGATCGCAGGCGAAATGGTGTCGCTTGGTGCAGTGGAAGACTTGGCCGTACAAACGTGGCCAGACCACCGCCATGCCGCGATTACATTGCCTGATCCAAAGAAGGGTGAGCAGGTAATGCTGCTGAGCGAATATGGAGATGTGGACCGCCAAGCTTTGCTACAAACTGCCAAGGATGCAGGCATTGCTGAGATTATGGTGCCTAAGACTGTGGTATCCGTGTCTGAACTGCCATTGTTGGGGAGTGGTAAAACCGACTACCCGGCTGTTGAGCGACTGGCTCAAGACATGGGAGAAGCCCAATGACACACGTTCAAAAGCTATTCCTTATCGGTGGTGTGATGGCGGTGATCACCGCAGCAATGTTCATATTTTCCGGTCCCATCCCGCAACCTGTTGAATATCACAACTTTGCCGATGGGCGCGGGTGGTTGGGGATGCCCAACTTTGGTGATGTCATTTCAAACCTGCCGTTTACCATCATTGGATTTTATGGCCTTTGGGTCTTAGCCAACTGTGTTGCGACGGACAGTTGGCTGCGTGATGCACGTTTGCCCTTAACGGTGTTTTTTATCGGCATCGTCTTTGTCGGACCGGGCTCGGCCTACTATCACTGGGCCCCGGATCATGCGTCTTTGTTTTGGGACCGCATCCCGATCACGGTTGGCTTCATGGCATTGACGGCTGCGGTGATATCAGACCGCATTGCGCCCAAGTGGGGGGCACAGGTGGCTTTGCCGGTCCTGGTGTGTTTGGGTGCGGGTTTGGCCTTGCATTGGCGATTAACGGACGATTTGCGGGCTTATGTGTTGGTGCAAATTCTGCCTGTCATTGCGATCCCAATGATTTTATGGATGTGGCCAAAGTCCGATCCGCATCAGCGCAACTGGATCACCTGGCCGATGATCCTTTGGGCCATGGTGTTCTATGGCTTAGCCAAGGTGACGGAATTTGCAGATGTTGGGGTGTTTGAGATGTTGGGTGGTATGGCATCGGGCCATTCCATCAAACATGTGTTGGCTGCCGGGGTGCCATTGGTGGTTGCCTTAAAACTGGACGCTCGTAGACACTAATCGTCCGATTTAGGCGTTGGTTTTTTAGGGGCGGGCGGTATGTCATCATCAAACAAGATGCGATTAGCTGCCCCTTCCATGTCGTCAAATTGACCGGATTTCAGCGACCACATAAAAGCCCCCAAACCAGCCAAGCCCAGTACCAAAGCAATGGGGATCAAATACAGTAAAACTTCCATATCAGTTTTCCTCTGAGACAGCTGCCGGGGGAACAGGGGGCATTTGCGGGGGTTGCACCCGTTTCGTTTTAAAGCTTAACCGTAATGAATTTCCAATCACGATCAATGATGATGTTGACATGGCAATGGCGGCGATCAAGGGTGTGACAAACCCGGCCAAAGCCATGGGGATGGTTGCGGCATTATAAGCAAACGACAGAGCAAAATTTTGTTTAATCAGCTTATCGGCAAACTTTGCCACGCGCAGGGTTTCCAAAACCGGCGCCAGCTTATCACCTTGGAAGATTACATCAGCGGCAGTTTGGCTGACGTCGGCGGCACTGGACGGTGATAACGATACATGCGCAGCGGCCAGCGCTGGTGCGTCGTTCAAGCCATCACCCACCATCATCACCCGTTTGCCCTGGGCGGCCAAGCCTTGAAGGTGTTGAACCTTATCGGCGGGTTTCAAACCAGCCGACCAGTCTTCAATTCCAACTACCTCGGCAGTGGCCTTCACTGCCGGGGCGCGGTCGCCGGATAACAGTATAACCTCAATGCCTTGGGCTTTGAGGTTCGCAATGGTTTCTTGGGCATCTACGCGGATTTGGTCGCTGAAGGCAAAGCGGATGGGCTCAGTATCTGGGCGGGCCAACCACAATTCAGCTTCGGCCCCATCGTGGTCGTGTTCGACACCGCACCAACTGCTGCGCCCCAAACGTACTTCGCCATTTGGTGTGTTGAGCTTAAGGCCAAATCCTGGAACTTCTTCTACACCTTGGGCGGCTTTGACTTGGGGATGGGCATGGCCTAGCGCGCGTGATAGGGGATGTTTGCTGGCAATGGCAAGGGATGCCGCCAGTTCTGCATCTGGAAGCGAAACCATATCCTGGTTAACCCATTCGGGTATGCCTTGGGTTAATGTTCCGGTTTTATCGAATACGGCAACATCAACGGTAGCAAGACGTTCTAGGGCCGTGCCGGATTTCATCAAGATGCCGCGTTGAAGCAACCGTCCGCCCGCGACCACTTGTACTGCCGGAACGGCAAGGCCTAGGGCACAGGGGCAGGTGATGATCAGAACCGCAATGGCAATCATCAAAGAGCTCTGCCATGCCAAGCCTGCAATCAACCACCAGCCCAAGAATGCGCCTGCAGCCAAGGTGTGTACCACCGGGGCATAAAGACGGGCAACGCGGTCGGCCAAGGCCACAAACTTGGCCCGTGCATCTTCGGCGGCTTCCATCAGGCGGACGATCTCACCCAACAAGGTGTCTTCGCCCGTTTGCGTGACCTCAATGGTCAATGCACCGCTGAGGTTCAGGGTCCCGGCAAAGACCTGTTTCCCGGGTTTTGCTTGAACGGGAATGCTTTCGCCATTGATGAGGGACGTGTCCACGTCACTTTCACCATTGATCACCACCCCGTCGGCAGCAATACGTTCACCCGCAGTGGTGAGAAACGTCATCCCAGGTTTGAGCTTTTCAGGTGGGGCAATTTCGCGTTTTCCATTTTCCAACAAGATGGTGACAGCGCGGGCACGTAGGCCCATCAAGTTTTCACCAGCAGAACGCGCACGTCCACGTGCACGGCTATCCAGATAGCGTCCAATCAATAAGAAAAACACCAAAGATATGGCACTGTCGAAATAGACGTGCTCCGACAATCGCATGGTTTCGACCAAGCTCATGGTCGATGCCAAAATCACAGCCAGGGAAATGGGTACATCCATATTGGTGCGCCCGGCCTTCAGTGCAGTGATGGCACTATGGAAAAATGGACGGGCAGAATATGCAATGGCAGGCAATGCCACCAGGGCGGAAAGCCAATGCATCAGACCGCGGGTAAATTCGCCCATGCCTTGGCTGTGTCCAGCCCAGACAGATACGGAAAACAGCATGACGTTTCCTGCTGCAAATCCAGCTACAACCATAGCGCGGAGCAATTGTTTTTCGCGTTTTTGCGTTTCTGCTGAAATCAAAGTGGGATCGTAGGGCGCTAAGCGATAACCCAAGTGGGTAACCGCCATGACAATGTCGGCTGCGTTGGTTTCTTGCTCATTCCATTTCAACACCAAACGGCGTGTGGTCATGTTGATGCGGGCATATGTGACACCAGGGTGCTTGCGCAATACCGTTTCAATTAGCCACACACAGGCAGCGCATTGTAGGCCTTCGACCATCAGATGAAGCGTGTTGATACCCGTTTCATCGGTTTCGGTATAGGTTTGGAAATCAAAATGGGCGTCATTGTCTTCGGGGCGAAGTGTTGGCTGGTCTGGGTCCAGACAGCGGCGTTGGTAATAACTGTCCAACCCCATTCCTTGGATCATTTCATAAGCCGCACGGCAGCCCCCACAACAAAACTGATCCCCCCCTAAGCTAGAGGGGGGGACGGGTTCTCCACAGTGCAAGCAAGTGGCTTGCGATGCCTTGTTGCCTTGCGGCTCGGTCATTACCGGACCTCGACCCTTTGTCTTTCGATATAAACCTCATCCGCACGATTGGCGCGGAAGCGAAGTTCCCATAGCCCTTTTAGGGGCAATGTCGCATTGGCAATATAAACGCCTTTTCCACGGGCGGTGAAGACCAAGTCTTGATCATACCCTTCGTGGGTGGGACGGACAGCGCGGGCTTGAATGGCAAGGCCGCTCACGCCACTGCCATCAGGTGCCTTAAAGGTCAGAACGAATTGACCAGAGCGCGGGTCATCAGCTGTGGCAATGTTTTCATATGTAAACTCTGAGGACCAACCCAAAGCCTTTTGCTGTGTGCGTTGATCTAAGACTGTGTTGTAATTATTGCCCTTGTTGAAGTGGTCTTTGGTTTCCAGACCCGTCCACGTGTCCACAGCCAGAAAAGCCATGGTCGCGTTGACCGAAATAATGATGGCGAAAGCACCAACAAAAATCCACGGGTACCACCAGCCGTCTTGGCGTTCAGATTTACTCATAGTTTTCATTCCGCCTTAGTTATCGGGCCCGGCAAAGCGTGCACCGTATTCAATGACTTCGCCAGTGTTGGTGTTGGTTAGGACGAAGTCCATATCTTCGAAACGATCATCCAGACTATCACGAGGAACACGCACAAACACGCGGAAGGTGGAAACTTCATCACCCGGAGCCTCCAGGGTAACTTGTTTCACAGGATCCTTCGCTATGTTGATTACAGATATTTGCGCACCTTCAAGCCCGCCAATGGACAAGGTATAGGTTTGCGGAACGTTGACCATGTTGAGCAGCTTGAACGTATAGCCATTGCGGATTTCACCGCTGGACAGTTGTACAAACAAAGGTGCGCGATCCCGCTGAACGTTGATTTCAAGCTCTGTACGGTTCATCAAGCCAAACGCCATCAGGCCGGCAACCGCAGCCAAAAGGAAGCTGTATGAGATGGTGCGTTGACGAATGACGCGTTTTTTCTCAGGCAGGCCTTTCTCGCGGGCCATTTGGTTGGATGCAGAATCATACGTGATCAAGTTACCTGGGCGATCCAGTTTGGTCATGATCGAGTTACAGGCATCCACACATAGGGCACAACCAATACATTGGAATTGGTCGCCATCGCGAATATCTATACCTGTGGGGCAGACGTTGACGCACAAGTTACAGTCGACGCAATCACCAAGGTCTTTCGCTTTGGCTTTGCCACGGGGCTCACCGCGCCAGGCTTCGTAGGTGACGATCAGGCTGTGTTCGTCAAACATGGCGCCTTGGAAACGCGGCCACGGACACATGTAGATGCAAACTTGTTCACGAGCAAAGCCTGCGAGGATATAGGTCGTTCCCGCGAATAGGGCTGTAAAACCATATTCTTCATATGAGCCGGTTCCTGTTAACAAATTCATTGCTGTGGTTGGGGCGTCATTGAAGAAGAATAAGAAACCGGCGCCAGTTAGAAGCGAAAAGGCGATCCAAATGGCTTGTTTGGCCGTTTTGCGCCAGATTTTATCAAAATTCCAAGGCTGCGCATCGAAACGTTTGCGCTTGTTGCGATCACCTTCAATTTTGCGTTCAACCCAGACAAATATGTCGGTCCAAACGGTTTGCCAGCAGGTAAAGCCACACCACACGCGGCCAGCCATAGCGGTGGCCAAAAATAGGCCGATGGCCGCAATTACCAAAATACCTGTCAGGTAGTAAACTTCTTGGGGCCAGATTTCGATATTGAAGACGTACATGCGACCTAGGTTTAGGGATGCCAAAACGGCTTGATCCGGTTGGCCTTCGCCACGGTCCCAACGAATCCAAGGGACGAGGAAGTAAAATGCCATGACCCAACCGGATACTTTCCACTTTAGCGTCCGGAAATATCCGGTAATGTTCTGCGGATAGATCTTTTTGTGCTTTGCATACAATTCTGTTGTTTCAGGCTGATAGTCTTCAACTGGAGTGTTGTCCATGTTGTCCTCGATTTCGAATTCTTAGTGTTCGGTTTATGTGTGTTTTTCTTATAAAGGTCAAAATCAATAATTTATGAAGTGAAAAGGGGAGAAGCCCCGGCCGGCCGGATCTTCCCCCCCATCATGTAACCTAAGACACGAAAATACGTGCCCTAAGAGAGTTTATTCGCCACCGCCAAGCGCGTGTACATAAATGGACACTTGCTTGATGGACACATCGTCCAGACGGCCTTCCCAAGTCGGCATAACACCATGCTTAGGTTTGGAAATCTGAGCGATGAGATCATCGCCAGCACTGGAATAGAGCCATAGACCGTCGTTCAACTTCGGAGCACCGAAGTCGCGACCGCCTTCACCCTTTTCACCGTGACATGCAGCACACTCGTTCTCAAAGACTTCAGCACCTTCTGCGGAGCTTGCGCCTTGACCGGACAGTGAAAGCACGTGACCAGCGACGGATTTGATCTGAGCAGCTGTCAGATAATCGTCGCCGAACGCAGGCATTTCGCTGACGCGTGTGTCATCATGGGCACCACGGATGCCATAGCGTACGGTGGTCTCGATTTCCTCGAGGGAACCACCCCATAGCCAGTCATCATCAGCCAGAACCGGATAACCCGGCGCGCCGGTGCCGCTGGAACCGTGACAAGGTGCGCAGTTGTCAGCAAAGATAACTTTGCCGCCAGCCATAGCGACCTCTTGCAAGTTGCGGTCTTGCGCGATCTCAGTGATCGGCAAAGCTGCGAACTTTTTGGTCCAGACAGAGCGTTCTTGAGTTTGAGCTGCCAAGTCATTGGTCAGGTCCACGCGGGAAGAATATCCACTTGTGCCTTTCCAATACGTGGTCAGCGTCGGCCAAGACGGGTACACAACCCATGCACCAACGGCATAAATAATGGTTGCATAGAAGGTCCACAGCCACCAACGCGGTAGCGGAGTGTTAAGCTCTTTAAGGCCGTCCCACTCGTGTCCAGTGGTATCGGTACCGCTGACTTCATCACGTTCGATGTTAGCCATGAGCATGTCCTCCTTTATCACCTTTGTCGTTCTTAAAGATCATCATGGCATCATCTTCCCAACGCTTCTTGTTTTTGGGACGAAAAGCCCAGAACAAGATGCTGGCGAAGATCAACGTGAGCCATACGACCCAGGCTGAACGTGCCAATTCAGTGATGGTCATCAAATCCATGATTACCTCCCGTCCGAGTTCGTCTTGTAGGACGTGGTGTCCACAAGCGTACCCATCATTTGGAGATATGCCACCAGGGCATCCATCTCGGTTAAGACCGATACATCACCATCAAAGTTGCCAATCACTGCCTTCGGGTAGCGAGCTTCAGTGTCTTCCGCACCATCCGCATTGGGATTGGCTTGGGCGAGCATGTCAGCTTCGGCATTTTTGATTTGATCATCTGTGTACGGCGTACCAACAACACGCAGCGTTTGCATATCGGCTGCAATTGTTTTGGTGGACAGTTCACGGCCAGCGAGGAACGGATAGCCCGGCATGATCGATTCCGGCACAACTTCGCGCGGATTGATCAAGTGAGCCACGTGCCAGTCGTTGGAGTACTTGCCGCCTACGCGAGCAAGGTCCGGACCGGTACGCTTAGAACCCCATTGGAACGGGTGATCGTACATGCTTTCCGCAGCCAAAGAGTAGTGGCCATAACGTTCCACTTCATCACGGAACGGACGGATCATTTGGCTGTGGCAAAGATAGCAACCTTCACGCACATAAATGTTCCGGCCCGCCAGTTCGAGCGGAGAGTACGGACGCATTCCATCCACTTTCTCGATGGTGCTTTCCATCGTGTAAAGCGGAACAAGCTGCACCAAGCCACCGATTGCTGCCGTAATTAAGGTAACAATCGACAGAAGGACAACGTTACGTTCAAGCAGAGTTTGCATGATAATTATCCTCCCTTATTCAGCTGCTGCAGATTGAGTGTCGAGGCCGATCGGAGCTTCATCACGGATGTCGCCACGGGCGGTACGCCACAGGTTGTAGATCATGATTACAGCACCGATGATGAAGAGCAGGCCGCCCGTCGCACGGATGATGTAATACGGGTGCATAGCTTCAACGGTTTCGATGAACGAGTACTGCAAGAAACCAAGGCTATCGTATGTACGCCACATCAGGCCCTGCATAATGCCGGAAACCCACATGGAAGCGATGTACAGAACGATACCAATGGTGGAAACCCAGAAGTGGGTGTTCACCAAACGCAGTGAGTACAGACGTTCACGGTTCCAAAGAACCGGTACCAGGAAGTACATAACGCCGAAGGAAATCAGTGCGTTCCAACCCAATGCACCAGCGTGCACGTGACCGACGGTCCAATCCGTGTAGTGGCTGAGAGAGTTCACAGCTTTCACAGACATAAGAGGACCTTCGAACGTGGACATACCGTAGAAACCAACGGAAGCGACCATGAAGCGCAAGACCGGGTCAGTGCGCAGCTTGTGCCAAGCACCGGACAGGGTCATCACACCGTTGATCATGCCACCCCAGGACGGCATCCATAGCATCACGGAGAAGGTCATGCCCAAGGTTTGCACCCAATCGGGCAACGCCGTGTAGTGCAAGTGGTGGGGACCAGCCCAGATGTAGAGGAATGTCAAAGCCCAGAAGTGGATAACCGACAAGCGGTAGGAATAAACCGGACGTTCTGCTTGTTTCGGCACGAAGTAGTACATCATGCCTAAGAAACCAGCCGTCAGGAAGAAGCCCACAGCGTTGTGGCCGTACCACCATTGGGTCATTGCGTCTTGGACGCCTGCCCATACGATGTAGCTCTTGGTGAATTCACCGCCGAAGAATAATGTCGGCACCGTGGCATTGTTGCCCAAGTGCAGCATGGCGACGGTAATAATGAATGCCAAGAAGAACCAGTTGGCGACATAGATATGCGGCTCGGAACGTTTGACGATCGTACCGCCGAACTGAACCAGGTACAGAACCCAGATAACAGTCAGCCACAGATCAACGTACCATTCCGGTTCTGCATACTCTTTGCCCTGGGTGATACCCAGCAGATAGCCGGTTGCTGCCAAAACGATGAACAGCTGATAACCCCAGAAAATGAAGTTACCTAAGCCCGCGCCGCCAAACAGCGATGCGCGGCAAGTGCGTTGCACCACATAAAGGGACGAACCGATAAGAATGTTACCGCCGAAGGCAAAAATCACCGCCGACGTGTGAAGAGGACGCAAGCGCCCAAATGTGGTCCATTCCAGATCCAAATTGAGGACCGGGAAGGCCAACTGCCAAGCGATCAAATCGCCTGCCAGGAAACCAGCTAAACCCCAGAACGCCGCAGCAATAACGAACTTTTTAATAAGATCGTCATAGTACGTCGGCGTATCTGAGGCAGCTGAACTTGCTAGGGATGCTGAAGACATCTCTGGCTCCCAACCTTGTTGTTGTCTTACTAAGAACAGTGCTCAAGAAATTGGACGAAATGCTGATTTGAGCGACCATTCTCAGTGCTGATATAAAGGGAAAAACTAACCACTTGATATTGGTCAAGTCCCCCGAACGGGCGAATTTAAACACTGTTTTTCTGTTTATTGCAACGTTAATTTAGGTCAGTCTAATAATTGAATAGCCCAAATATGCCTTTTCAGTACCACAATTGGGCTCTAGAAAAATGCTCAGTTTTATTACAAAAAAAATCACCTGATAAAGACTTTTAATTACAATAAGGTAGAAGTACACCAAATGGATCAGGTCATCTTTTTAGAAAGTTTGCTGCTGTCGGGTATTTCGCAATGCAGTGCCGCGATTGATGGCTCCGAAGGACTGCTTTTTGCGTTGTTAATGGCCGGATTCGCTGGTGGAGCCACACATTGTATTGGAATGTGTGGACCATTTGTCATATCTCAGGTGCAATCTCGTCTTGAGATTATACCTGTGGATAAAATGAGCGAATTTCGCCGTCTCACAGGTGGAGCATTGGTGCCGTATCATTTGGGGAGGGCAACCACTTACATGGCTTTGGGCGGTATTGCGGCCTTGGCGTCACAGCAATTGATGAAGCTTGATACCTTAAAGTGGTTGGCTGCGGCCTTATTGGCGTTGGCGGCCTTATTTTTCCTTGGCTATGCCTTGCAAAATTTGGGTTTGAACGTGTTTAAAGGCAAACCGGGGCGTGGGGAAGGTGCCCTGGCGCGTGCGTGGGG
>JAPHSY010000057.1 GCA_026196495.1 Magnetovibrio sp. | reverse complement strand
CTTGTAGTCTGCCGCTTTTCCTTCGTCGCTATCTCTCCATTCCCTGAAAACGGAAAACTTTTCTTGTTTGATTTTCCATACAAGCTCAGATTTTGGCTGCGGTATTGGTCTAAGTCCATAACGGCTACTCTGAAGCTCTTCCCATGACGGCAGTACCCTGACGTAAATTGAGAAGTTTGGATAAATCGTAATCTCTTCATCTACGTTAGCATCAACACGAAAATCTAAACCGTGAACATTGAGATGTATGTCACTTGTTTCATCCCCATCTCCTGATGCGTCAAACTTAGGCAGCAAAAACCCTGACACGAAGTGACGATGAGGTTTTTTCCCAAATACAAAAGTTCCGCGCTTTCCAATGCCGGCACTACGCTCCAAAACTAGATTCAAGATAGCGTCACAAACAGCCTCTTTTGCATTTTCAATTCCTGAAACCTGCCCACTTTTCCAGTCATACGGCTTCATGCTGAGCGCTCCTGTGCTTTCTTTATATTACGCACAACAGAAGTAAACTCCGTTGCGATGTCTTTAAGTATCATTATTAACTCTGAGTATCCTTGGTAATGACGACTAACGCTATCTGGATCAACAAGAGCTGCAAAATAAAGCTTCCTGAAGTTTGCCCCAGAGCTAATGCGGGCTCCTCGAGTGGGAACGATTCCATATTGCCAATGAAACCCTGCCAGTTGAGGGTCAATTCCGAGTGCTGTTGTGAAGGCGTCGAAAACATGGCGATGGCGTGGCGCCTGAGGTATTCGCAAGTCGGGACAAACGGCTTCTTGAGATTCTATGTCCAACCAACGAATTACGGACTGAACATCGGGAAGTGGTTTGTCGCCGACAAGACATCGCATTTGTTCATAAAGCTTCTCTGACTTTTCCTTTATAGAACCACCATCAAGTTCGTCGCGTGCTTTTTGAATAAGGTTATGGTATTCGGCAAGAAGAGGTTCTGCCTGGGCCTTCAAATCATATCGGTCACGTATAACAGCTAAAAACTCAGGACCAGCAACGACAACTTCATCTCCGACAGATAAATCTTTAGCCAGTACTTTTCGATACGTGCTTGTAAAATCGTGATCACGAACAACCATTTCAGATGTGTCGAATGCTCGAACAACAATATCATTGGTCATTTCAATAGTTGTTACATCTCCACTTTCATGGCTATCGCCGTCATACGTCAGATCAATATAATCTGCCGAAACGGAGTATGAAGGTGTGTAGGTAAAATCTGGAAGATCAACGATATTTGCGTCTAATGATTCATTGATTGCTTTAATAACGGTTTCAATTCTCTGTAACGAAGGCTCTTCGTTACAAAACTCCATCAATTTTTCCCCATATTTCACAATTGATTTGGCACCAGAAGCATCTGCAATGATGATGATGCGCTTTGGTAAGTTATAATGAGTCAGGGCGGCAAAAAAATCTCGTGGCTTAGGGGATACAAACACAACTCTGCCAAAAGAGTTACCATGAATTAATAAATTTTGGGCTTCTCTTCCGTGTGTAATTCGAATTTTACTTTCCAGAGCAGAGCTAAGAAAATCACCTTTCCGAGAACACTCAAGCCAGTCTTCAATAATTTCCGAACTTAATGCATCTGGGAATACGACGAGAGAGTTTGTTCCTTTTTTCGAAATATCATCAAACAATGAATTGAGATATGTAGCAGCACCAGATCCGTCCTGGGTCATGCTCTTGGATAATTCAATAACTTTATCAGCAAACGTGTTTAGATCCGCTTCATACCTGTCGGCATTAGCCGCTTGTTCACGAAGAGTAGATACAGCACCGCCTAAATCAAAGTTCTTAGCCATCCAAGATGCAATCGGTTTTGTTTCCTGCGCTTCGTTGAACAGCTCATCGACCGAAGTTGGAAGATTGACAATTGACCGCAAAACGCCAACACATAAATCAATAGATTTCGCTATGGCATCATCTGCCAATCCTGCAACGCTCTTTCTTAAAGTTGATGCCTCGGCTGAAATAAGTGCAAGATCACTTGCAAATGTTTTTGTAGCGATCTCAATTTTTTCACAGGTAAATGGCTTTTCTTCTGCAGTGCGTTTTGATGTTGGATCGCGATCACGATTATGAATAAAGGTGCATTTGCCGGGTCTTCTCTTCCCCTTTTTAGCAACGGTTCCAATCAATTCGAATCGAGCAAAATTTGCAACAAATGGATCTTCCGTTACACAAAGCATTGGTATTGATCCGAGACCTCCAGGCAAACTAGAAATCTCTCGTTTCACGATCTTCTTCCAGTTCAGGCCAAGCCTACGCCTGGCACGATAAGTAAGATCCAGAAGAATCGCATCAGGGTGCCGTTCTTTAATTACAGGCGTGCGAGAAATAAATTCCTGCCCCCGTACGAGCCCGTGCCAGCTAACTAGCAACCAAGGTGTTAGTTTTGGCTCGATGGCCTCACTGACCTGACCATTAGAAACCTTCACAATGCCTGAGAGATCAGAAAACATCATTGATCTACGAAAAAAACCATCCTCAGGCTCCTTCGAATACTTAGGGTCTGGATCAAGGAACTTTCTAGGTGTTACCTCATAAAGTGATGGGTGTTGACGCTCAGGCGCAGCCTCAAGCTTTCTCTGTAATGAATCTGAATGTCCGGCATACGAAGGAGAGAGGTCTTTCACTCTGTTGAGTAAGGTGTGATATCTGGCTTGGCACCTTTCACGAGAACCCTCTATACCATTAAGCCCATCGCTTGTTTTGTTGAGCCAATCTTTATTGATTGAAACTAGGTATTCTCGGTCGATAAGTAGGCTGCGCTGGTTGCTTCCAGTTCGTCTTGATGCGGGATAGAATATTGTCATTCCTGCATCTGCAAAGCCCTCATAGCCTTGCGTTATGTCAGTCAATTGGGCATACGCATGAATGAATGAATGTCCTGAGAACTCATAAGGCCACAAAAAAGCAACTTCTGACTGGCCCGTTGCCCACACCCTACGCAAGAGGTTTACTATTTTGGCCGCTGGCAAACTCGGGTTGACTAAAGACGCACTCTCAATGCGGCGCAGCTGCAGGTCTTGAACTAATTGGTGGTCATCAACAAATGGCACTTTTGGGGGAGGAGTTTTTTGGGGCTGGCATTTTTTCTTTGATGCAGCTAAACGCTTAACAAGATGCTCACGATCTTGGCTGCGGTCTTTGTTGTATTGTTCGTGGGTGGCGCCAAATCTATCTTTTCGACTCATGTCGAATAAGCCTCCTCAACAGCCTCTTCGATTGAGGATATTTTCCAGGAGTGCTTAGTTAGAGTTGCCTTAAGTTTTTCCGGGTCGGGTAAAGGCAATTTCCTCAATGCGCTGATATTAACGCTATTGGATGTAAGCAACGGTCGCATGCGGAGATCCACCGCTTTAGTGTTAAGTACCTTGCACATCCATTCTGAAGAAAGGTGCTCCTTGCCGTTTTCTGGGGTGACTACGACAACATGGTTTTCAGCATAAAATCCACCATACTTCTGGATCCAATTGTCATCGACTGTTGCGGCACGAAGGCGGCGAGACTGGTCGCCACTTGTTGTCCGTTGCAAGACAACAGCTGACTCAGACAGCAAAGACGCCTCTCTTCCTTTTATAGAGACAAATGTTGCTTTTTTATGATCTGTGCTCGCCTTTGATGGCACAGGAATCACTGGTTCATTGATCTTAATGGCATGCCCCCATACAAGCGGCACCAGGCTCTTTTTTGGTCTTAGAGCTGATTCAACGAGGCCGCTGTCTCTGTTATGAACAATACTCCCACACCTGACACTATACCCGTAATCAGAGAGCGAGAAAGCCGTATATTTTACAAAGGTTGTTCTTAAATTCCAGCTATCGCCTAAATCTGTAGGCAAGTCGACTTGTCCAATAGACTTCCACTCACCCTCTGCAGTAACTGATCGGAGTTCGATTTTGCTTGGAGGTTTTTGCTTCGGTGCCTTTTTCCTTAAAGAGAGAAGGCAAATATCTTGGGCGACATCTAGGAATGCGCACTGTCGGCCTTCAATAAGATCTATTGCGAGGACATCTGCGTTTGCTCTCATCCATTTTCTAAATTTCTTGAAGTACTCACCGGTAATAAAACTTGTTGGAATTAAAAGGCTGACCACGCCGCCCGGTTTGGCGAGACGAATAGCCTGGATGGTGAAAACTGAATATAGGTTGGCGTAATCAACGCACGGAGAAGCCCAATCAGGAAGAGCCTTGCGTTCTTTTTTGGACATCACGCGATAAGGCGGATTACCAATTACAGCATCATAAGCATCAAGCTTATTGTGCCTTAATCCATCACCCGAGATAATAACCTTATCTAACTTGGTTTCTGCACGGTGATTAATACACTCTTTTGCAATAGCAGCTAATGCTGGATCTATCTCAACTCCACAAATGCGGTTGTCTATCTCTTTACGTGGACATCCTTCTATAAGCATTCGGTCAAATATGGGCTCTACAAATGCCGCACCGCCTGCCGCTAAGTCAATGAACGTGCCTTTCGCAAAATCGACGCCAAATTTTTTAGCTCTGTCGAGCACATATTCAGCGAGAGGAGGGGGAGTAAAGTACATGGCCATGTTTTTTCGATAACTATTGGCCACTGTGCTTGCATATAAGTAACCAGCCCAATAGGCACGATCTCTCATCGAAAGATCGCTTATGGAAAACATAAGTGGGTCATTTTCAGGCATGTCTAATGATATTAAATTCACACAGTAATCTGCCAATGCATCACGGTCTTGTTTTTTCAAAGCGCCTTTTGGCCATAACCTCTTTGAGGTGAGACCAATTGCCTTTTGAATTTGCTTCATGGCTTCGTTCATTTACTTTTGGCGCCCATTTTTTTTGAAACGGCAGTAACTTTCTTCTTACTTATGGCAAGCCCGTCCCGTTCAGCCTGGGCTAGAAACCATTCACGAAGAGTCAGGCCTCGAATTTTTAACTCATTGTGAATACGAGCTTTTATTTCCGGGTCGATCTCAATGACGATGCGACCGCTTTTGCCGATGGCCATTATAATAACCTCGCTGGTGTTATGTTATGTTATGTTATGTTATGTCACATCATATAATATAACATTAGTTGATGTACGTCCATATGCAAGTTAACCAAATGATTTTTCTTATTTTTCTGAATAAGAAAGCCCTCTTTGTGAGTTGCTCCGAGAGGACTTTTAGACCGTTTTATTGCAGCCATTTAAACGCTCTGACTTCGTCACGGCCTTACGCATATTTAGTCACATAGTCCATTGATTGTATTGATATTTAAAAAGAACAAATGTAGAACATTGTTATCGTTAAATGGCGCAAATTTATTGAGGTGACATTATGAAGTTACTGCTCTGTACGGAATGCAGTGATGTCCAGGCGTTAAGCCTGAATGATGTAGCCATATGCCGTTGTGGGAAAAGCCGCGGCAAATATCTCAACGAAGCCGGGCTGGCTGAGTTTAGCGGTGAATGCGCACATCTGATTGGCTTCAATAACTCCAGTTTTATCGATGCGATCTATTGGCATCTGAATAACGGAGATCGGTCGGATGGCATGGGACGGAGATTTGAAGCATTCATTATTCCGGAAGGCGCTGAAACAGCAATTCGCAAAAATGATTAAAGGGAGGTAGCAATGTTCAAGGTGGGAATTGATGATCTAAATCAAAACGAAGTTGGAGTTGGTTTCACACATTTGAACGGTAATGATTTGGATGAATTGCGCGTATCCGCGGGAGATTGGCGTCGCAGCACCTGGATGTTAAAACGCGCGGGGACGATCACAAGCTGGCATATTGTGAAGCTCTCTAAGCATGAAGAAAGCGTCTTTGTTCTCCTGGGTGTTGATGCAGATACCAAAGAGGCCATCTGTATCTCTGACGTTGATATGCTTGCTAACGATTGCCATGCAATTCGTACTGTAGCCGGTGACATATACACACTGTTTCGCAAGGGGCTTGGACGCCCCACAACAGACCAAATCCTGAAGCTTGTTTGGATGCTTCGTGCTCAAGGCTTTGAAACAACATTGCGCAATCTGGTGCTGGTCCAATGAGCACGTCCCCCAATGCTTCCAAGGATCTAGAAATCGCCATAGAAAAGTTAAATTTCCAGCACCTAAACGACAATCCAACCAACGTTCGTTTTAGAAAGGTTTCTTTCAGTCAAATCGAAACTGATCCTGATTGGCAGTTAAGGCCTAAACCTAGTGCACCTCGAAAGACCTTAGATGTATGGAGTTTGATAGAGATTACTCAAGACGACATCGTGGCGCCGTTTGTGGTTGGCACGACAACTGAAGGTGAAGAATGGTGCACCTCTATCTCGACATCCCATAAGCAGCTTTTCGCGCCGGATTTGTCCGGCGTTATTACGCCCACAGGGTCGTTTTATCGATTACTAGAACACAACGACGATGATCCCTCGATTAGCCAGACTTTGATGATTGTTTATTCGATCAGAGCTTGGGGGTATGGAAGAGTTGTCGCACACTTTCCGGAGGTTGTCTTTTGATGGCTAGACTGACTTTTACATTACCTCCAGGGGTATCCTCTGAAGACGTATTAGATGCTCTTTATAATGCGGGCATCGATGAGCCTATCGGTGTTGGCGTTGAAGGCTACATTGCGATTGATGTCGATGAAAATGAGGATGAAATCGATAAAGCCGTCCGTAAGGTACAACTTGCGGTGCCTGGAGCTAAATGCACTAACGTATAATGAAGCAAGGCACACTCTAACTTTAGATTCTAACTTTCTTGTATCTGCAATGTGCGCAAGTTAGGCATTCGTGCTTCCATACACATAAATCATAACCATTTGTAAAATCTACATAATCTATATAAAATTCACTTGCTGCGCTTAGGTGGTTATATAATTTTTAGGGTTGAAAAATTACGAAGATTATCGTAAATATATAGAGGTGAGATAGTGGGGTTTAGTGAAGCTAAGAAGGCGGTTATCAATGCCTTGCGAAACGGGAATTTTATGCATGCCACAAGGGAAAGTATTGAAATAAAGAATGAATTAGCAACTGGTGTGGTTACACCAGACGAAGTGGCGAAGATAATTAAAGGATGTCGTGGTTTTAACCATTCAACGAGCCCTCTGCATGGGGCGCCTCATATTCTTGTGCATATATTCAAAAAGAACGAATGGTACATTAAATTTTATTTTATTGATGAAACAACGATGTTCATTAGTGTCCATAAATAAGGGTAAGCATCATGAAACTATATTCCCCAGGAGATACAGGAAAGGCCGTATGTGAAGACTGCGGCGATATTGTATCCATGACATTCCAGTATCGTGATGTCCCCTTCAGTGACGGTTCAGGTCTAGCACATAATATTCTAGTAGGTGTTTGTGATAGCTGTGATTCTGTAATAGCTATCCCTCCTCAATCAACCCCAGCAATTAAAGCTGCACGGAAGGTTGCCGCCAAGTCGATCGAGGCAAAAGTTCCTTCTTTGTATATTGAGGCATTAGATCTAGCTTCATATCGAATTAGCCCGTCACTCCCCCGGGAATTCAAAAACAAACTGGTAATGTATTTCGTTCACCAGTGCGCGACGGATGAAAAGATGGCTAAAGCTGTATCTAGAAAATTAGAGGCTAAGAAACAGACTTTTGAAAAATCCATCGCTCCTCATGTTTTAAAGCGCTTCTCTATGAAGGTTTCACCAGATATGGCAGCAGACTTTGATAAAGCAATGGATATGACAAACCTTAATAAAACCAGCCTGATCAAGTCTGTTGTTCTTCAAATAAATGATGACATTATTCGTCCCAACAGACCTAAAAAAATGGAAGAACTAAAACATTTTGCAGCTGCATCAGCAGGCTGATTTTTGTTACTAAAAGACTTACTCATATCTTTAGGTTCTGTCGCGGCAAGTTTTTAGCAGTGCCGCTTTCGCGCGGCTTTATCTCTAAAGTTTGTTCAGTTCATATAGCCAGTCTTCATAAAGTATCGTAGTTAGTTTTACTGGCTTAGAGGCCAGGCCAAGTCGCATGGCTGGCGTGGTATTTTGCTTCTTGGATTCACGCTTCAATTTTCTACGATAAGCGGATCAGCGGACTTATTTACAGTAATGACAATCTCGTCAAAAAAAGTAAGGGCAGGAACATCATGTTCCTGCCCTTGTCTATATTAGCAACTCGATATGTCCTATAGAACGGAATGCGTTGGCCGAATGGCCGGGGCTTTTTACATAAGGCTTCAGCCTGCGATTATTTACCGAGGTAATCACTCGCTAAAATTTCGGCAATTTGTACCGTGTTCAACGCTGCACCTTTGCGCAAGTTGTCCGACACACACCAAAGATTCAAGCCGTTTTTAATCGACGCATCCTTGCGAATACGTGAAATATAAACCGCATCTTCACCCGCACATTCAGCCGGCGTGACGTAACCTTCGTCTTCACGATGATCAACAACCACGCAGCCTTCAGCTTCGCTGAGAACGTCGCGTGCTTTTTTCTCATCGATGGGCTTTTCGAATTCCAGGTTGATCATTTCGGCATGTCCAATGAACACCGGAACGCGAACGCATGACGCGCACACTTCGATATTGGGGTCCAAGATTTTCTTGGTTTCCACAACCATCTTCCATTCTTCTTTGGTCATGCCGTCGTCCATGAACTTGTCGATGTGCGGAATGACATTGAACGCGATCTGCTTGGTAAAGTTTTCACGGTGCTTTTCAGCAGGCTCATTCATATAAACGCCGCGCGTTTGGTTGAACAATTCATCCATAGCGGATTTGCCGCCACCCGAAACAGACTGATACGTCGCCACAACCACGCGTTTAATCGTCGCCAATTCATGCAACGGCTTCAACGCCACCAACATTTGAATGGTGGAACAGTTGGGGTTGGCGATGATGCCTTTTTTCTTATAGCCCGCAATCGCAGCCGGGTTCACTTCGGGAACCACCAACGGCACATCCGGATCCATACGAAAATGCGACGTGTTGTCGACGACAACCGCACCCGCAGCCGCAGCTTTGGGTGAGAACTCAGCCGATACAGAAGCACCTGGACTGGACAACACAATGTCGGTTCCGGTGAAGTCATAGGTGGCCAAATCTTCGCACTTCAGCGTTTTGTCATCACCGTAGGCAACCTCACGCCCAACGGAACGGTGGCTCGCCAATGCGACCACTTCATCCGCCGGGAAGTTCCGGTCAACCATCGTCTGCATCATTTCGCGTCCCACGTTACCCGTGGCGCCAACGACCGCAACTTTAAAACCCATTGTTTTATCTCCTTAAATTGAGCCCGCGTCTGGGTTAAGTGCACCCGGGGCTCATAAACCGAAGCCCGCGGAGCTGTCCGCGGGCTTGGTTGCATTTAAACAAAACCAAAAGCCCGCTAACAGCGAGTAGTGGTCTTGGTGGTGGTTTTCAATACAGAAAGAACAGGGCCGAACGCGCCAACGGCTTGGGAAGCCGGGGCGGATACGCGATCGCATTTTGCCAACAGATGGCTCATGGTTCGTCCTTGTTCAAAAAATCTGGCTATTTCTTACCCTCGATTGTACTTCAAGGCAAGCCTTGTAGGCGCTAACCAATTTAGTGCAGCAATGCATACACACCATCTTCATCCGTTACAGTATTATCAATTTCATCTAAGTAGTGTGCAGCCTTAGGAAATTTACTGCGAAAATCTGGAATAGGATAGTAATCGCAGATCTCCAGAATTTTATCTGAATTGAGCTCATTATCCTCCAAACGAATGGCCATGCATTTTGACGAACCAATCTTTGGCCCACCACTCCCCGTGGGGTGAACAATCGATAGTTTCATACCACTTGTTACTTCTGCTGAGCGCCTTGTGAGCTGCCGTAGAATGGTGATATTCACTTCATCGTGCTCTTCGCTTTCGCCTAAAAATGTATAAATAAATCCCGAAGGACCAACTGCAAAAGTTTCACCCTTCCACTTTGTGGATACACCATGAAACTCTGTTTCTATCATACCGGATTGCTTAATATCTCCGTACGTGACCACACAGCAACGGACTTGCCGACCTAGGGGCTGCTTCTGGTTATTATGATCCGTTGACTTATTAAATTTGTCATGAGGTCGGGCTTCAGCATAGTGGGCAAATAGCCAGCTACCTCTCATCGCGCTTGCTGCTTCTTCAGTTCGCAACGGGTCTAACCCAATATTTATAAATGTAGGTAGCTGTAAGAGAATTGGAGAGAAAGCCTCATCGGTCTCATTGTTATTACTAAACGCACTTTCAAATTCTGCTCTCAATTGAAAATACTCAGCTTCATCAAATCCTAACACCTTCACAAAATCAGTTATATCTTGATCAAAAAAACTACATCCAATAGAAAAGCGATCATTTAAGTATCTCTCAATAATATCGATATTATTTTTATTCGGAAACGCTGGTTTAGTTGGGTTTTTCCAACTCGATAACAGTGAGTCTGAAAACGGCCTTTCTGCATTCGTATTATACTCATGAAGATCCGCCACAAAATCTTTCTGATTGATCCCCCCTTTTTTCAACCAAACAGTGAGCAGGCTTATTTTAATTTTTTTATCAAATTCATTGGTGTTGGTCATACTCACTCTCAATTCAAGCACAATTTAAAAACTATCAATTCGCCTCAATATTTTTACTGAGTTCTGTCAAATTGCGTTGAATTTACTGAATGTATATAAAATTTACAATTACCGAGTGAAATCGCACAAAACTTATCCCGCAAAGGTGCAATTTAGAATTAATTTTCTATGCACGCTAAAATTTTTTGCAAGTTTAAAAACCGCAAAATTATATAAAAATCACTATAAATTTACATGCAATTTATTGATAATAAACAGTTTTTGCTATTGTCATAAATCTCTTCGCTGATAAGCTCAAACCATAAACAAATCAATTATCCAAACTCTAACAGGACTAATCATGCTTCAATCGGAGACAAAAAATGATCAACACAACATCGCTCGGACCGAGCCAGACCATCCAAGACATCACCCCCCAAATTCAACAGCTGTTAAACAATCTCCCGGCCACAGACTTTCTGCCTGAGAACACTTCAGCACTTCTCGTAAAATTAAAAAATCTGCCTAACTTCAGTAAAGCTATCCTGATGCCAGGGTTTAAGGACAAATTAGAAAAAGCACTCTTTGTTAACATAGACTGCGAGAATGAATTGCTTCTGCTGAAATCCAATATGTTGCTGCAAATTGTTGGTCAAGAGATTGCACTACAACATAAAAGTGATGAAGGGGACGCAGAAAATACAGACGCAAAAAACCAAACTGATGTGAAAAACCAAGATCAAGGCGAAGCTTCAAATAATCCCGAAGATGAAGCTAGTGTCGAAGATGATGTCGACGAAGATGAAGAAGATGTACCTGGGATCGGTCTGATCGGACCGCTTCTTGAGCATTCTGTATTGGGCGATTTTTTTGATTTTATGGTAACCGCAAAGGCCATCGCCCCCCTATATGCCTTCTTCTGTTTACTGAAAATTTGGACGATCAAAACTATCTTACTCATCAAGAATGTACTTGGCATAATCCGACTTTTACTTGGCATTGAAGCGCTGGTCATGCTCATTGCCAAGGTGATGGGAAAAAACCCTAATCACTTGCTGACGATCAGTGTTTCAACACTATTAGACGTGATCAAATTGATCCTTGCCGTAACCTTTACAATCTTGATGGTAATCTCAAAACCTCACAAATTCATATCACAAATTTTTGGTGAAGATCTTGAAGAAATGCTTGGAAGCATGCAGCCCTAACATACCGTCCCCAAAAACATAATCGGGCCGCAGGTTTTCCAACCAGTGGCCCGATTTGTATTTAGATCCAATACGAATAATTTAGTTCAGCTTTTCCAGTTCTTCAATCAACGCATCACCCATACCGGATGTGGATACTTCCGTCATACCGTCAGACATGATGTCGCCGGTACGTAGTCCGCGGGCCAGGACGTTTTGAACGGCTTGGTCCAGCATGTCTGCGTCTTCGATCATGTCGAAGCTGTAACGCAGCATCATGGAGTGGCTGAGCAAGGTTGCCAGCGGGTTGGCTTTACCTTGGCCTGCAATGTCCGGGGCGGAACCGTGAACCGGCTCGTACATGGATGGAATTTTGCCGGTTTCTGGGTCTTTGGTACCCAAGGATGCGGACGGCAGCATTCCGAGTGAACCCGTCAACATGGCAGCACAATCGGACAGCAGATCGCCGAACAAGTTATCGGTAACGATCACGTCAAACTGACCGGGCCAGCGCACCAATTGCATGGCGCAGTTGTCGGCGTACATGTTGGAGAGTTCCACGTCGCTGTAATCCGCATCGTGAACTTCTTTGACGATCTTGCGCCAGAAGATACCACTTTCCATCACGTTGGCTTTTTCAACGCTGGTCACTTTGTTGTCACGTTTCTTTGCCAATTCAAAAGCAACACGGGCAACACGATCGATTTCGTGTTCGTTGTAGACTTGGGTATCCAAACCGTAACGCACGCCGTCGCGCAGTTCTTCACCGCGGGGTTCGCCGAAGTACACACCGGCGGTGAGTTCGCGCACGATCATGATGTCCAAGCCACGGATCAATTCCGGTTTCAGGCTGGAGCTGTCGATCAAGGCATCAAACACCAATGCGGGGCGCAGGTTGGCAAACAGGTCGAGTTCTTTGCGCAAACGCAGGAGGCCGGCTTCGGGGCGTTGGTTGCGTGGCATGTCCGGATCGTTGTCATATTGCGGACCACCGACGGCCCCCAACAAAACGGCATCGGCTGCATGAGCCTTTTCCATAGTTTCATCGGTAACTGCAACTTTGTGCGCGTCGTAGCACGCACCGCCGACCAGATCTTCTTCAACCTTGAAGCCGGTATCGCGTTTGTCATTGGACCAGTCGATAACTTTTTTGACCTCATTCATAACTTCGGGGCCAATGCCG
This sequence comes from Magnetovibrio sp., assembly GCA_026196495.1. Classification (GTDB taxonomy): domain Bacteria; phylum Pseudomonadota; class Alphaproteobacteria; order Rhodospirillales; family Magnetovibrionaceae; genus Magnetovibrio. Next base: position 45,570 of record JAPHSY010000057.1, on the reverse strand, counting down.
TCACCCGGCAGCATGAGAATGTTTTTAGTGTTGGACACTTTAGAAATTCCTTACCGTATTTTTAATCCAGAGGGCGCACCATCAATAGGGCGTCTCCCGTTACATGAATGAGCGGGTGCGGATAAATCGCACGCCGCGCCGTTTCTTCAAATCCAAGGCGCTGATACAAACGCGCAGCACCTTGATTGGCTTCGAAAACAATCAAGCTCAATGATGGATGGGCATCCCTGCGAGCGCGTTGTTCAACTTCGTCCATCAATGTAGTCCCGATACCCAGACCGCGAAATTGTTCAAAGACCGCAATGCCAGAGATATAGAGGCTCTTGTCCTCTTCCAATTCGGCAAAAGGGCGAATAACGGGATCGAAGTCATCCGGCAAAGGTTCACCATCGGTTTCCGTGACGAACGCCATCACCATGCCCGCAACATGTCCATCTACTTCTGCCATAAGACAATTCTCATAGGAAAACAGCTCATTCGGACGTGCATATCGTGCCGCCCCAATTTCCACCCCAGATAGGCCTGGGTATTCATCTTCCAAGCCTTGCCAGATGTAATCAGCAACGCCTTCGGCGGCAATTTGGTAGAGCTCTGCAATGGCGCGGGCGTCAGCCTGGGTGGCGGGGCGAATGGTCACAGGTTTTGCCATGACGCCCCTCCCTTACCCTTAGCGATACATCCAGGGTTGATCAGCTTTGCGCTTGGCTTCGAAGTCATCAATCTTGTCCGACTTTTGTTGAGTCAGGCCAATATCGTCTAGGCCTTCCAACAAGCAGTGTTTGCGGAACTCATCGATTTCGAATTTGACTTCGCCGCCGTCAGGGCCGGTGATGGTTTGAGAAACTAGGTCAACCGTCAACGTGGCATTGGCACCGCGTTCGGCATCGTCCATCAATTTGTTCAACGTGTCTTCATCAACGCGGATCGGCAACATGCCGTTCTTAAAACAGTTGTTGTAGAAGATGTCAGCAAAGCTGGTGGAGATGATCACTTTGATGCCAAAATCGTTCAACGCCCACGGCGCGTGTTCACGAGAAGAGCCACAACCGAAGTTGTCACCAGCAACAATGATGGTGGCGTTTCGGTATGCGTCTTGGTTCAAGACAAATTCCGGATTTTCAGAACCGTCATCCAAGTAACGCATTTCATCAAATAAGTTTTTACCCAAACCTTCGCGCTTGATGGTTTTCAAGAACTGCTTGGGGATGATCATGTCAGTGTCGATGTTGCGGATCGGCATGGGAGCGGCAACACCGGTGAGTTTGGTGAATTTTTCCATCGGTCGAGCCCCTATTAACCCAATTTACGAACGTCGGTGAGGCAGCCTTTGATGGCGGCTGCTACGGCCATGGCGGGACTGACGAGGTGTGTACGTCCGCCTTTGCCTTGACGACCTTCAAAGTTCCGGTTGGACGTCGATGCGCAACGATCACCCGGTGACAGGCGGTCATCGTTCATGGCCAAACACATGGAACAGCCCGGCTCGCGCCATTCAAAACCAGCTTCAACAAAGATTTTGTCCAAGCCTTCTTCTTCGGCTTGTTCTTTCACTAAGCCAGAACCCGGCACCGCCAGCGCGCGAACGCCGTCGGCAACCTTGCGGCCTTTGGCAATCGCAGCAGCTTCGCGGAAATCTTCGATACGGCCGTTGGTGCAAGACCCAATAAAGACCGTGTTGATGGCAACGCCTTCGATCGCTTGACCGGCTTCAAAATCCATGTAGCCGATTGCACGTTCAATCGAAGCTTTCTTTTCTGCGTTGGGTTCATCAGCAGGGTTGGGAACATTGTCTTCGATGGACAGAACGTTCTCCGGGCTGGTGCCCCACGTGATTTGCGGTGCCAAGTTGGTGACATCCAGCTCAACCACTTCATCAAAGCTGGCACCGTCATCCGTGTGTAGCGTTTTCCAGTATTCAACCGCTTGTTCCCAAGCTGCACCCTTCGGTGCCATGGGACGGCCTTGGATATAATCAAAGGTCTTTTGATCCGGTGCAATCAAACCCGCGCGGGCACCGCCTTCGATGGTCATGTTGCAAACCGTCATGCGGCCTTCCATGGACAACGCTTCAATGGCTTCGCCAGCATATTCGATCACATAACCGGTACCACCTGCTGTACCAATTTTGCCGATGATCGCCAAGACGACGTCTTTGGCGCTGCAATGGTCGGGCAACGTACCGGTCACTTTGACCAACATGTTTTTAGCGGGTTTTTGCAATAACGTTTGCGTTGCCAGAACGTGTTCGACTTCGGATGTACCGATGCCGAATGCCAACGAACCAAACGCGCCGTGGGTTGCCGTGTGGCTATCACCGCAAACGATGGTCGCACCCGGCAGCGTGAAGCCTTGTTCCGGACCGACGATGTGCACCACGCCTTGGCGAATATCATCAGTTTTAAAGTAAGGCACGCCAAACTCTTCCACGTTGCTTTCAAGCGTCTCCACTTGAATGCGGCTTTCGGGGTTTGCGATACCTTTCGAACGGTCCGTGGTGGGAACGTTGTGATCGGCTACGGCCAACGTCGCTTGTGGGCGATGGACAGAACGGCCTGCGGTGCGCAAACCCTCAAACGCCTGTGGGCTGGTCACTTCGTGAACCATGTGGCGATCGATGTAAATGAGACACGTGCCATCGTCTTGCACGTCCACCAAGTGGGCATCCCAGATTTTATCAAAGAGGGTTTTTGGCATGGGTAGGGCCTGTCTTTCTTCGTTGAAACTTAAACTACGTTGTCACAGCAGTATAACCTCTGACGCACCCACGAGCGAGGACCATCCGGATGAATACCCAGACGGTCCCGCTTTGGATCAGCGCCAAAAGAAGGAAAAGGCTTATTCGCCTTTTGCTTCAGCTGCAGCAGCTTCTTTCTTCGCTTTTGCAGCGGCATCGCGTTCTGCTTTAACAGCAGCTGCGGCAGCTTTATCAGCGGAGTTGAGCTTAGCTTTGTGACCGTCTGTTTGTTCTGCGATACGTGCAGATTTACCAGTGCGACCACGCAGGTAGTACAATTTAGCACGACGAACGTCACCACGACGCAGGACTTCAACAGCCGCTACGTTCGGGGAGTAGATCGGGAACACACGTTCCACGCCTTCGCCGGAAGCAATTTTACGAACGGTGAACGCAGAGTTTAGACCTGCATTTTTGCGACCGATGCACACGCCTTCAAACGCCTGGAGACGTTCACGTGTACCTTCAACCACTTTCACCTGCACACGTACGGTATCACCCGGGCCAAAGTCCGGAATGTTTTTGTCCGCAGTGAGCTTGGACATCTGCTCAGTTTCGAGCTGTTCGATGATGTTCATGGCACTCATCCTTCTTTTATCAATTTCTTCTGCCGGGATCTTCCCGGCGAAACTTCGTTCAAAACTCAATTCTCATCACGCTTCGCGGCTTCATAGGCTTCCCACATATCCGGGCGTCTTTCCCGGGTGATGGCTTCAGCCTGTTCGTGCCGCCAAGCACGTATCTTTGCGTGGTGACCCGACAATAAAATGTCTGGCACCGTGCGACCTTCCCAATCTTGGGGCCGCGTGTAGAGAGGATACTCAAGCAGCCCCTCTTCGAAACTTTCTTCGGCGTGTGAAAGGTCGGACCCCATAACACCTGGGATCAGACGCACACACGCGTCTATCATAATCAGGGCCGCCAATTCCCCGCCGGACAACACATAGTCACCGACCGAGACCTCTTCGGCCCCATGAGCGTCCAGCACACGCTGGTCAACCCCTTCGTAACGGCCACACAAAACCGCAACACCCGGCCCTTCGGCCAGTTCCCGCACCCTTGCTTGGGTTAACGGGCGACCCCGGGGGGTCATGTAGATCAGCGGGAGATCCCCCGCCGATCCGGCTTTGGCGTCGCAGACCGCCCGGTCCACGATGTCGGGGCGCATAACCATGCCGACCCCGCCGCCGAAGGGTGTGTCGTCTACGGTACGATGTTTATCTGTCGCGAACGATCGGATATCCACCGTATCCATGGACCACAGCCCATCTTCCAGTGCCTGACCAGCCAAAGACTGGCCCAGCGTTCCCGGGAACATTTCCGGGAAGAGTGTCAGCGCCACAGCCCGCCAAGGCTTTATATCTGCGCCGTCACTCATCAGCCTAAACCTTCCTGCGGTTCCGGGTCGCCTGGCTCCAAAAGACCTTCGGGTGGATCAATCACCACCTTCTTGCCTTCAATATCCACCACCGGCACAGCGGCCTTGGTGAACGGGACCAGTACTGCGGCCTGACCTTCGGCTTTCACCTCCAGAAACGGGCCACCCCCGTAGTCATCAGCTTCAACCACTTGGCCGAACGGCGTGCCGTCCACAAGTTCTGCATCAAGGCCGATAAGATCAGAGAGGTAATACTCATCCTCATCTGTTTTCGGCAATTGGTCACGGCTCATATAAAGCTCTAGACCGTTTAGTGCTTCAGCCGCGTTGCGATCATCAACACCCTTAATGCGAACCACCAACTGGTCCTTGTGCTTGCCGGTCACCTTCAGTTCAAACGCACGTTCACCATTTTTGTCGGTGAGTGCGCCGTAACTTCCCAGCGCTTTTGCGTCAGCCGTAAAACTTTTGACGCGAAGTTCGCCTTTGAGACCACGGGCCGAACCAATTAGTCCAACACAGATCAGATCATCATTAGCGTTCATTGAGCGCGGATCAGCCATAAGCAAGCACCTAAGCCTAAGACCTCAGGAGAGGTCGAAGCTTGAAAAGCACCGAGGGCCTTAGCCCTCAGCAGCTTCCTCGGCCGGAACTTCTTCTGCAGGAGCAGCAACAGCTTCGGCAGCCTCAGCGGCAGCGGCTGCTGCAGCTTCTTCAGCTTCTTTGGCTTTCGCTTCTTTTTCAGCGATGCGTTCCAAAGCTTTAGCTTTCGGCTTGTTCTTCTTGGTTTGCTCAGGTATGGCCGGCTTGTCGCCCAGACCAGCAGCAAAGAAGAAACGTGCAACACGATCGGAAGGCTTAGCGCCTTGTTCGATCCAATGTTTTACGCGGTCTTCTTTAAGCTGAACGCGTTGGTCGCTGTCTTTGGCGAGCATCGGGTTGTAGGTACCGATACGCTCGATGAAGCGGCCGTCACGCGGGCTGCGGGAGTCGGCTACCACAATGCGGTAGTAGGGACGCTTTTTCGCGCCACCACGGGAAAGTCGAATACGCAGAGACATTGTTCTCGCTATCCTTTTTCAGTGTTCAGTATTTCCAGAGAAATACATTCGTTAATCCAAAAAACTCGTCTTCTTTTGCCGTCTTATTTAAAAGGCGGCATCATTCCTGGTGGAAGGCCGGGCATATCCGAAGGCATGCCGCCGCCACCCATACCGGGCATTGAGGGCATACCTTTGCCACCCATCTTGCCCATTTTCTTCATCATCTTGCTCATCATGGTGAACTGTTTTAGCAAACGGTTCACTTCGGGCACCGTGGTGCCAGAGCCAGCCGCGATGCGTTTGCGTCGCGAACCGTTGATCAGTTTCGGGTTGCGCCGTTCTTTCGGCGTCATGGACCGGATGATCGCTTCTTGATGAGCAATTTTCTTCTCATCAATATCGGCATTGGCCATTTGCTTTTTCATCTTGCCCATGCCGGGGATCATCCCCATCAAACCCTTGAGGTCGCCCATCTTGCGCAACTGGCCAATTTGGTTGGCCATGTCATCCAAGGTGAACTGCCCCTTCATCATTTTTTTGGCGGTTTTTTCGGCTTCTTCTTGGTCAATAACCTGAGAAGCGCGCTCAACCAAACCCACCACGTCGCCTTGGCCCAAAATGGAACCCGCAACACGGCGTGCATCAAATGCGTCAAGTTCGTCAATTTTTTCACCAACGCCCAAGAACTTAATCGGGGTATCGGCAACAGCTTTCATTGACAATGCCGCACCGCCGCGTGCATCACCGTCAATCCGGGTGAGCACGATGCCGGAAATGCCGACCTTGTCATGGAATTCTTTGGCAATGGTAACAGAGTCTTGCCCCGTCATTGCATCGGTAACCAAAAGGGTCTCACCGGGGTCGGTGGCATCGCGAACTTGTTGGACTTCGCTCATCAACTCTTGATCAATGTGCAAGCGACCTGCGGTATCCAACATCACCACATCGTAGCCTTCGGTACGACCCACATGCATGGCACGTTTGGCGATAGCAACAGGTTGCTCACCAAATACGATGGGCAGAACAGCCAAGCCGTTTTGATCACCCAATTGTTGCAACTGTTGTTGCGCCGCGGGACGATAAACGTCCAACGAAGCCATCAAGACCTTCTTCTTTTCCAGACGCGTTAGGCGCGCTGCAATCTTGGCTGTGGTGGTGGTTTTACCAGAACCTTGCAGGCCGACCATCAACACCGCATTGGGTGGATTGCCATGAACGCGCAGCGGTTCAGGATCAGCGCCCAACATCTCCACCAAGTGATCGTGGACCACCTTAACGACCAATTGGCCGGGGGTGACAGAGCGCAGAATTTTTTCACCTTTGGCTTCTTCGGAAACCTTGGCGATGAAATCTTTAACAACAGGAAGAGCAACGTCCGCTTCAAGCAGCGCAACACGGACTTCACGCATGGCGTCTGCAATATCAGACTCCTTCAGCGCACCGCGTTTTGTGAGCTTGTCGAATACACCGCCAAGCTTATCGCTCAATCCTTCGAACATTCGTTCAATTCCTATAAGTCCCGCAAGCGTTCACACACTTGTGACTACATACAATCGTGTTCTTTCACCATATCCCATATGCAAAACGCAAAACGCGCCAGTGCGCGAAACTCGCGGGCTGGCGGCATCCCTGAGGATGAAGTCGGTTCAGCACGTGGGGCTGATGGAATGCGGGTATGTACGCTGTAGTTGGTCAACGAGTCAACTATTTTCGGCTTTTTTTACCCAGACTCAGAAATGACGAAAATATGATTTTGACAGGCTTATTCCAAAACGCGACATAACCTCGCACTTCAAAATGGTTGAAAGCTAAGCCTGTTTGGTTGTTTTATAGTGGATTGTTTATTCGATTCTATTTGTTTATGGAGCCCCGCATGAGCAGACGCCCACCCAAAGAAGCCCCAGACCCCATCGACTTACATGTCGGACAGCGCCTCAAAGCCCGGCGCGTTGGGTTGCGTGTCAGCCAATCAGAAATTGGTAAAGTTCTGGGCGTCACGTTTCAGCAAATCCAAAAATATGAAAATGGTGCCAACCGTATTGGTGCCAGTAATCTTTATCGCTTAGCCCAGGCCTTAAACGTCAATGTATCGTACTTTTTCGATGATATGCCGTCATCTGCAAAGTTGACGACCCTATCCCCTCAGCCCACGACAGAGTTTTCTCACGACCCAATGACACAGCCGGAGTCCATCAAGTTGGTGCACAACTATTTCCGCATTGCCACACCAAGTGTTCGCAATCGGGTTTTCCAACTGGTCAAATCCATCGCAGATGCTGAAGAACTCCCAACCAACGAAGGCTAAACCTGAAAGATTTGAGCCCAAAGGCTTTAAAATCCCACGCGCCACAATACACTGAGTGGTTGCGCTACAAATTGCTGTATACCTTAAGATGTGCAACCTCTATAGTGTACTTGCCCAGACTTTCAACTTGTAAGCAAGTACGCACCTTATGGAAACACAATTGGCAACGGGGTTACGGGTGCCCCCCAACACAAAACCCGATTTGGATATTCAACTCGCAACACGACTCAAAGCCCTGCGCATCACACTGGGTATCAGCGCAGCAACGATGGATCGCGATGCTGGTTTTAACGTAGGAACAATTGGGCGATTGGAACGCGGTGATCAGCGAATTTATGCGATCCACCTCTATCGTGTATGTCAACTAACGGGCCTTGCACTGGAATACTTTTATTCGTCATCGGGTCACTATGAAAACACCAAGTTTACGACGGCCGACGAACTGGAACGACATGAATTGATGCTCAATTTCATGCGCATTAAAAAACCCACACTACGTCACGATCTCCTCGAACTGATCCAATCTTTGAGCCCCCCCGATTAAACGAGAGACAAATCTGGGGCAAATTCCTGGACTTTCGGGAGCATTGGGCCATATATACCCCCCATGACAGCACTAAATTTCATAAAGATGCATGGACTCGGCAACGACTTCGTCATCCTGGATGGCCGTGGTGACGGATTTTCGTTACCGCGCGTGGCCGTGCGCGCCATATCTGAGCGTCATCGTGGCGTCGGATGTGACCAGCTGATTGTCATGGAAAACCCCACCAGTGCAGACGCAGATGTATTTATGCGCATCTACAATCCCGATGGCTCTGAAAGTGGAGCATGCGGCAACGCAACCCGTTGCATTGCCAGCCTAGTGATGGCTGAAAAAGCTGAAACCCATCTGATCATCGAAACCATTTCCGGCCTGCTGGATTGTGAAAATTTAGGAGATGGCCTTTACAGCGTCGATATGGGACCAGCCCGTCTGGATTGGCGCGATATTCCCTTGGACCATGCAATTGATACCGACCATCTTGAGATAAGTGCAGGCCCCCTGAATGACCCAGTAGCAGTCAACATGGGCAATCCCCATGCCGTGTTTATGGTAGAAAATGTTGAAGGCATCGATCTGGAGGTTTTTGGCCCACTGATCGAAAATCACAAAATGTTTCCTGAACGCACCAATGTCGAAGCCGTTGAAGCCTTATCCAACAATCGTATTCGGATGCGGGTGTGGGAACGTGGTGCAGGTATCACCCAGGCCTGTGGTTCTGGAGCATGTGCCGCCCTGGTCGCCACCGCGCGTCGTGGTCTTACCGGACGCAAAGCCGAAGTGATCTTAGATGGTGGTTCACTCATCATTGAATGGATGCCCGACAACAATGTGCTGATGACCGGCCCCGTCAGCACCAGTTTTGCGGGGACCATCGACCCGCTCTTGTGGGAGGCATCTTAGGATGAGCACCCATAAGCAAGGCAATGACGTCGTCACCCTAGGCTGTCGCCTCAACACCTTGGAATCCGAGGTCATGCGCGACGAGATGAACAAAGCAGGTGTCAATGATGCTGTCATCATCAATACTTGCGCAGTTACCTCCGAAGCTGAACGCCAGGCGCGCCAAACCATTCGCCGCATCAAACGCGAACGCCCCGATGCACGCATCATCGTCACTGGTTGCGCTGCACAGTTAGACCCAGACAAATTTGCCAAAATGAAAGAAGTTGAGCGTGTCGTCGGCAATGAAGAAAAGCTCCATGGTGAGACACTTTTGGGACTGGGCCAAAACGAAGCGACCTCCATCGTTGTTTCCGATATCAACGAAGTCCGCGAGACCGCCGGACATTTGGTATCTGGCCTAGATGGGCGCACCCGCGCATTTGTAATGATCCAACAAGGTTGCGACAACGACTGCACTTTCTGCATCATTCCCGCCGCCCGTGGCCCCAATCGCTCCGTACCCCTGGATCAAATAGTCGAACAGGTCAAAAAGCTGGTGGACACAGGCCATTTGGAAGTGGTGCTGACGGGCGTGGACATCGCCTCTTATGGCTCCGACATTGGCCTTTGCAGCGACACCGGCACAGGCCTTACAGACGTGATCCGCGCCATCTTGGACGCCACTCCCGGATTAGCACGAATACGGCTCAGCTCGCTTGACCCTGCCCGACTGGACAATGCATTCTTCGAGCTTTATGCCCGCGAACCACGTTTGATGCCTCACCTACATCTCAGCCTTCAATCTGCAGACACCATGGTGTTGAAACACATGAAGCGCCGCCATAACGTTTTTGACATCATGGCTTTGGTCGAGCGTGCCCGTCTGGTACGCCCCGACACGGTTTTCGGTGCCGACCTGATCGCAGGTTTCCCTACGGAAACCGAAGAACAATTCAACACCACCGTTGCAAACGTTATGACCATGGGACTGCAATACCTGCATGTCTTTCCCTATTCGCCCCGCCCCGGCACGGCTGCGGCGCGGATGCCGCTTCTTCACGGCAGCGTTGCTAAGGCACGGGCCAAGTTATTGCGCCAAACCGGCGAACCTATTTTGAACGCCCATTTGGAAAGCCTTTGCAATACCGAACAAGTGATATTGGTGGAAAAACCAGATTTCGGACGCACCGAAAGTTTCGCCCCAGTCCGCTTAGACGGAAAACAATCGCCGGGAAGCCTTGTAACAGTCCAACTTTGCGGGCACAAAGACGGTGAGCTTTTCACGGCGGATACACAACAACACGATACTTCACAGGCTAAACATTCATGGGTTGGTTCGATAGACTAAAAGCTGGCTTGGGCAAAACGTCCAGCCGCATCACTGGCGGCATTGGCAATCTGTTCACCGGCAAGCGTCGTTTGGACGATGCCACACTGGAAGAACTGGAAGAAGTTCTGATTACGGCCGACATGGGTGTCAGCACCGCTGCAAAAATTGCAGGCGGCCTTGCTAAGACACGCTTTGATCAAGAAATCACCGAGGACGAAGTCCGCGAAACCTTCGCCGCAGATATCACCACGATTTTGGAACCTGTAGCCCAGCCGTTGGAAATACGTGCTGAACTCAAACCTCATGTGATTTTGGTATGTGGTGTCAATGGTGCCGGGAAAACCACCACCATCGGCAAGCTGGCAAAGCAATTCTCCGATGAGGGCAAAAAAGTGATGATGGCAGCGGGTGACACTTTCCGTGCAGCCGCCATTGAACAATTGCAAGTGTGGGGGCAACGTACCAATACTCCTGTGATCGCACGCGACATCGGTGCCGATGCTGCTGGCCTGGCTTACGATGCTTTGGAGCAAGCCAAGGCTGAAGCCATTGATGTGTTGTTAATCGACACCGCAGGGCGCTTGCAAAACAAGACCCACCTTATGGAAGAGTTGGAAAAAATTGTCCGCGTCATCAAGAAAGTCGATGCGAATGCCCCCCACGATGTGGTGTTGGTGCTGGATGCCACCGTGGGCCAAAATGCCCATGCTCAAGTGGACACATTTAAACAAGCCGTAAATGTTACAGGACTTGTGATGACCAAGTTGGACGGTACCGCAAAAGGCGGTGTGGTGGTGGCCCTAGCCGACAAATTCCAAATGCCGGTACATGCCATTGGTGTTGGGGAAGGTGTAGACGACTTACGTCCGTTTGCTGCAAACGATTTTGCCCGAAACCTAATGGGCCTGGGCGAAAAAGCTTAAGCCGGAAATGGTCTAGTTCACTCTTTTGGGCACATCGGGTTGTGACGAACTGACAATGGTTTGCTCACTTGGCAATGGAATTTTCCCTGACGGATCTTGTTCCACCATATCGGCTACAGCATCATAAGTGGAGGCATTGGCTTCCATCTGCTTTTTCAATTCTGGATTATTTGTACCAATATCGCGGAAAAAGGTCGCCGCATTGCGCAGTAAATTCGCTGCAAGTTGCGTGTGGCTGGCCATAGAGATACCTTTCGCTTGTGTCCTGTATCGTCAAAGTCTCCCCATTTACATAGGAAGTGTTTCGGCACAAAAAAAGCCCAAATCTGGGCTATGACGATAAACGAAAATTGATCTTAAACTTTTAAGTCTAAGTAGAACCCCCGCGGCACATCTGTACGCAAGGGTTTGTCTGCGGACAAAATTCGATCCAAGCGATTGAGCGAAGCTATGTTTTGCGGACTATCTTCCGCATTCAACACGCTCGCACGGCGATTAACTTCATCTGCATTTTGATAGCCATTGGCCTGCGCACCATTGTTACTTCCGCGTGGCTGGACGGAAGGACGAACGACAGGTATGGAAACATTGGTAATATCAGACATAGCCGCCAGGGTGTCACAAAAAGGTTAACAAAACCTTACCTGCGACAGATTTTAGCAGCAATATGAATCACTTAAAAGAGGTCTGAAGACACAGAGACCCGTCCATCCAAATGGATGAAACGGGTCTGCGTTGGTAGACTTGCCTTAGGTGTTCGCGTTCACTTTCTGCAAAGCGCAAACTTTTGGTCAGGCTTCAACGTCAACCACTTCACCACGCCCTTCCGGCGGTGAGGCCTTCTGAGCATCCTGTGCCACAACATCTTGCTGTGCACGTTGGGCTGCCTGATTGGCAACTTCTGTGACAGCAACAGCTGCGACCTGCTCCGCCTGTACAGTCTGGCGGAGAGCGACGAGTGCTTGTTGAACGTTGAGGGCTGAACCAGCTGAATTAACAGACATATCGGCTCTCCTTTCTTGGAACCCGCACCTTGCGAACAAAGTGACAGCTCAAAGCAACGTTTCTGTCGCCACTGCGGAATATTTATTCCGCGACTCGTGTCTGTCGTTTGTGTTTTCAGCATTTAAAGCCGCCGTCAACACAGACGCTGACTCAAAATATATACCACAATTTCCTAAATAAGTGAAGACTGCCGCAGAATTGTCTGATTACTAAGCAAAAAAAGCACCCCTACCCCAAAAGAGGTAGAGGTGCTTTTTTAAAACTAGATAATCGAGAAGCTTAGGCTTCTAGCGCAGCAACACCCGGAAGTGTTTTGCCTTCGATCCATTCTAAGAACGCACCGCCTGCGGTAGAGATGTAGCTGAAGTCGTCAGCGGCACCCGCATGAGCCAAGGCTGCAACCGTGTCACCGCCACCAGCAACAGATAACAAGCTGCCCGCTTTGGTCAGACGTGCGGCGGCTTGGGCCGCAGCGTTGGTGCCTTTGTCAAATGGTTCGATTTCAAATGCACCGAACGGGCCGTTCCAAACCAAGGTTTTGCAACCTTCCAAGCGCTTTTCAACGTCAGCGATAGAGGCCGGACCAATGTCCAGGGCCATTTGATCAGACGGGATCGCATCAATACCAACCGCTTCGTTATCTGCACCAGCAGCAAATTCTTTGGACACAATCACATCCACGGGCAGAACGATTTCACAGCCGTTAGCGGCTGCATCGGCAATAATCTTCTTAGCGTCATCCGCCATGTCTTTTTCGCACAAAGAGTTGCCGACATCGTAACCATTGGCAAACAAGAAGGTGTTCGCCATGCCGCCACCGATGATGATCATGTCAACTTTTTGCGACAAGTTACCTAGAACTTCCATTTTGGTGGAAACCTTGGCACCGCCAACAACAGCAGCAACCGGTTTTTGTGGCGTACCCAAGGCGCCACCCAAAGCTTCCAATTCAGCCTGCATCAAACGTCCAGCGGCAGCGGGCAGTTTGCGTGCCAATGCTTCGGTGGATGCGTGTGCACGGTGTGCAGTGGAGAACGCGTCGTTAACATAGACGTCGCCAAGTTCAGCCAATGCAGAAGCAAATCCATCGTCATTTTCAGTTTCTTCAGCGTGGAAGCGAACGTTTTCCAACATGGCCACATCACCATCATTCATGGCCGCAATCGTAGCCTTAGCACTGTCACCGATAGTGTCGGTGGCAAAAGCCACATCACAACCCAATGCAGAAGCCATCGCATCTGCGACAGGCTTCAACGTCATTTCCGGCACCACTTGACCTTTGGGACGACCGAAGTGCGATAAAATCACGACCTTAGCACCTTTGGCAGTCAGGTCCTTGATGGTTTGTGCGGAACGGTCGATACGCGTGGTGTCAGAGGGTTTACCATCAGCCATAGGAACGTTCAAATCAGAACGCACCAGAACGGTTTTACCTGCAACATCAAGATCATCAATGGTTTTGAAAGTGCTCATACTTAATCCTTCCTGCGAGCACGGGGCTCACATCCCTGTCTTATTTTTAATTTGGTTTAAGATCCGGTCGGCTGGGGAGGAAGGCCGTCGGCGTCTTTCTTGTGGTTTTTATGCGGATTCTCTAATGAAAAGGCAAGAGAAGAGTGCGTTAAACGCATCCCCACCTCTTCACACGGCAGGTAATTGGAGGCGAACCTGCAACCCGCCAAGCGCCGCATCCCCTAGCTTAAGTGTGCCGTGATAAAGCTCTGCCAGTTCTAAAACGATATTGAGGCCAAGCCCACTGCCGGGTGTGGCCTCATCCAAGCGGCGACCACGTTGCAAAACCTCTTCACGCAAACCTTCCGGTATGCCCGGTCCGTCATCTTCCACCAAAATTACAACATTCCGTCCATCTTTATAGGCACTTACATGCACCTGACACACCGCCCATTTACATGCATTGTCCATCAAATTGCCAAGCATTTCATCCAGATCTTCCCGCTCTCCGGCGACACTCAGACCTGTAAGGTCAGACAGAACGATGTTCACACCTGCCTCATCATTGTGGTGTTGATAAATACGCATCAAGGTGCGCTGCAACGGAACCAGCAAATCATCCAAGGTCGTCACTTGGCCGGGAGCCGCAAGTCCACCAGCGGCCCGCGCCCGGGCCAGATGGCGTTTCACCAAATCATTCATTGTGGCCAGCTGTTCCGTGACAATTTTGCTATCATCACCACCCAAGTTGTCAACATGATTGCCCAAAACAGCCAAAGGGGTCTTCAAGGCGTGGGCCAAATTGCCCGTGTGCGTACGCGCACGTTCGATCACTTGGGCGTTGTGCTCCAAAAGCTTATTGAGATCATTGACCAATGGCTCCACCTCACTTGGGAAAGTGCCATCCATACGCGTTATTTTACCATCATGAATGGCCAATAGCTTCTGGCGCACCATTTTCAAAGGTTTCAAACCTAAGAAAACCTGCAAGACAACAGCCAATATCAAACCTATTCCCAGAACAACCAAAGAGGTCGTCAAGGCTTCACCAAATTCGTGAGAGGCATACGTGATCACTTGAGCCGGCCCCGCAATCGTAATCGTAATATCGCCATTTAACGTCGAAAGCTTAAATGTCTCCGATAAAGCCCTCAAAGTCTCCCCACGAGGGCCTGTAATATAAGCACTCTTCGTGACACCACGTGGAGGGGCTGGCAGGTCATCCAACACCTGATCCCACATGGAACGCGAACGCTGAACCGCTTCATCTGCAAAGCTCACTTGCCAATACCACCCTGATAACGGGCGGTGAAAAGAAGGATTTGTCGGCCGTTGACGCAGAACAAGTTGACCATCAATCACTTCAACATTCGACAAAACTTCATCCATTTGGCGGCGTAAATCTGCATCGAAGGATTGCTCAACATGATCACTAAAATAAGAATCAAGCACCAAGCCCCCGACAATCAAGGCCGCGACAATCCAACTTACAGAAAGCAAGATCAAACGCAGGCTGACGGAGCGGCTCAGAAGGGATGACATCCTTAAACCTCACCCTCAGGCACAACAATTGAATAGCCGCGCCCACGGTGTGTTTTGATTAATTTTGGTGCTAATTTTTTGCGCAACCGGGCGATAAACACTTCAATGGTGTTCGAGTCACGATCGAAATCTTGATCATAGACATGCTCAATCAATTCAGATTGAGAAATCACCTTGCCCTGATGGTGCATGAAATAAGACAAAATCTTCAATTCATGCGCCGTCAATGTTACCGATTGACCATCCATGGTTACTTTACCGCTACGGGTTTCCAGCTCCACCGGGCCGCAGGTCAAAACAGAGGTCGCAATCCCCGCACTGCGACGGATCAAAGCCCGCACCCGGGCCAGCAATTCTTCCATATGAAAGGGCTTGGTCAGATAGTCATCAGCACCCGCATCAAAACCACCAACCTTTTCGGTCCAACTGTCACGCGCCGTCAAAATCAACACCGGCATATCACGCCCGGCTTTGCGCCAATTGTTCAATACCGTGATACCATCAACTTTGGGCAAGCCCAAATCCAACACCACAGCATCATAGGGTTCGGTGTCACCTAAGAATTCACCTTCCTCACCATCGGGTGCCTGATCGACACTGTAACCTGCCCCCACCAAGGCGTCGCTGACTTGCTGGCGCAAATCGAGTTCATCTTCAACCACCAAGACGCGCATGGATGAGCCCCCTTACTTTTTCGGCTGACGCTTTTGAGGGTTGCCCTCGATTGAGAGAATCTGCAGCGATTTGGCATTTAACTCAAATTCGCTGACTTGTCCGCCAGGACTCAAGACCTTGATCTCATAAATAAAAATCTTGCCTTGGCCGTCAACATCTTCTTCGTCCAGCTCAACCTCAATAATTTCCCCATCATATCTTTCATTGATCAGCATGATGGCACTGTTCAACGGGGCCACTTTGCCGCTCAACATGGCTTTTCGGGCACGGTCTTGATCCATGGCATCCGCCGTGGTCGGGCGCATGCTTTCAGCCCCGATAACCGCAAGTGCAACAACGCCACAAAATAAAGCGACCGATGATAAAATTCGAATACGCATTGGATGTCCTTATATCCACAAGAAGTAAGTTGCCACAGCAATACCTGCACCTACCGCCAAAACCGGGCGGATCAACCCAATAGGTTTGATATCTTCGGCCTTTTCATCAGCAGGTACATGTTTGATTCCGCTCACCATAGCACGGGGAAGATTTTCACGCGAAATAACTCCGTGCACAAGTACGCCAGCAACATGGACAATGATCAACGCAATCAGAATACTTCCAATAGCTTCATGGCCCTCACCCAACCAACCGCTTCCAATGTGGGCCAATGGGCCGACAAAACCATCTTCCGATGTCATCAACCCTGTTAGGGCAATAACCATGATTGATGAAATTAACGCAACAACCATCCAACCGCCTAAGGGGTTGTGGCCAACATGATGGGGGGGACGGAACGCGAACAGTTTCTTCGCATAGTCCATCACCTTCTCAGGTCCATGTACAAAGTTGTCAAAACGGGCATAGCACGACCCCATCACCCCCCACACCAAGCGGAAGGCAATAAAGCCCAAAACTGCGGAACCAGAGTAAACATGAACCCAGAAAACACTCTGTCCTGCCTCAGCCGAAATCCAGGCCACCGCAATCAAAACAACCAATCCCCAATGAAACACCCGGGTTGGAAGGTCCCAGACCTTAACCGGGCGTTGGTTTGATTGTGTTTGCGGGCCTGAGTGAGCCTCAAAATCTGTTTTTACGTGGTCCATGAGAAGTGTTCCGTTTGTGAGCATTTCGTTCAATTGATGGACTATAAACGTCCCAACATGAACTGATCCTGAATGATGTAGCCATGATCTATTCAGGTTACATTCAGTAGGGTTTTGCCATCTTTACATCACATATTTTCACAAGAGGTTTTGATCATGGCATCAACTCGCCCCGTACTCATCACATCCTTGGCTGCCATCCTAATGATGGTATCATTGAACACCCCGGCCCAGGCCGACAGCCGCGCCGATATCATCAATTATTTCGCAGCCCAGGCCACAGGCCCCGCCAATCCCGCCAAAGGTGCCAAGCTTTACAGCCAAGCCTTCAACAACGGCAAACCCGATACCCCCAGCTGCACCACATGCCACGGCAAAACACCTAAACAAGAGGGGCAGACGCGCACAGGCAAGACCATTGCCCCCATGGCAGTATCACAAACACCAGATCGATTTACAGATTTGAAAAAGGTCAACAAGTGGTTTGGCCGCAACTGCAAAAGCGTTATCGGTCGCGAATGCACAGCCCAAGAAAAAGTCGATTTTTTAACCTATCTATCGCAACAATAGAGCGCTACGCTTAATGCTGCGTTGAACCTAAGAGGGGGAACAACATGATTGAACAAGCCGTAAGACCACGTTGGGCTATTGGCTTTGGCGTGTTTCTCGGCATCTTTGGCATTCTCACCATCAAATCAGGTGGTGAGGTTTTGTTCATTGATGGCGTTGGACGCAAAGCTGCCGGGGATTATGTTCCGTTTGTACTTTGGTTTAATTTTTTAGCCGGATTCGCCTATTTGGCTGGTGCCGTTGGCTTGAGTTTGTGGCGGTCGTGGATCAAACCACTGTCCATAACCATCGCAGGCCTCACCATTTTGGTCTTCATAGCCTTTGGTATCCACATTCTAATGGATGGTACATTTGAGATGCGCACCGTTGGTGCCATGACGTTAAGAAGCCTGGTGTGGATCAGCGTTGCCTTAAGCGTTCGGCGAAAGTTTCCCTAGGTTTGGAACTCACAGTCCACTTAAACGGTCAATATTGGCTTGGGCTTCAGCCAAACCGGCTTGATCACCCAAGACGCTATAGGCTTGTGCCAAACGTTTCCAGCCCGCCAGATCATCCGGTGCATCCTTAAGACGTTGTGCCAAGCTGTCGACCATGGCCTTGATCATCGCTTGCTGGTCTTCCATGGACATTTCCTGGGCTTCGCGTACTTGTTCCGGTGTTGGCCCGGCCACATCTGCCGGGGAGCTTGCGGATGGCATCATCGTGACTTTCGGCATTTCAACGCCCATTTCAGACGACAAAGAGCCAAGCTGTTGTTGGATCTGCGGGACCCATTCTGCGTCTTCAGGCGTGACTTTCAACAACGCCACATATTCATCCATTGCGGCTTTCAGATCGCCCTTTTGCTGATGCCCAAGCGCCAGATAAAAATAAGAACGTGGATCAGACGGGTCCTTTTGTTTGACCTCAGCCAACAGTTTAGAGGCTTTGGTACTGACTATGGTGTCGTCGGCAACAATCAACATTTCCGCCCACGCAGCCAAAGCTTGGGGGTGGCGTTCAGTCAAGCCTGCAATGGTCTCATACACACCAGCAGCATCGTTATAACGACCAGCCTTGTCATAAATTTCTGCTAAAACCAACCAACCTTTGACGTCCTTGGGGTTTTCTTTGAGCTGCTGTTCCAGCTGCGCCAGCATTTCACGGGCACGTTCACGGTCCGCTTCGTCAATGCCACCATGATCACCCGCTTGTGATGGTGCACGAGATGCCAACGGTTGGTCCGGTAATGTCGGCTGACCCAGATATAAATACAGACTTAAGGCACCCAAGGGCACAATCATCAAAATCGATACCATCAATGCCATGGTGGATCTGGGGTGTGATGTTTCAGCAATTTCCAACCCTGTGTCAGAAGGCTCCGCAGCCGCCAACATACGTCGTTCGATTTCGGTACGCGCGGCCAGGGCTTGGTCTTCATTTAACACGCCGCGTTCCATATCACGGTCAATTTCACCCAACTGATCTTTGTAGACCGTCAGATCAAAATCTGCGCGCGCAGGGGCACTCACATTCGTCGCGGCACGACGCGCCAAGGGCACAATTAAAAACGCCACACCAAGCAATACACATACGCCAGCGGCTACCCAAAACATCGTCATGCGTCGTTATCCTTCAATAGATCGTCCAAGCGACGACGTTCTTCATCACTGAGCGGTTTGGCTTGTTCGCCTGTCACAACTTGGCCCACTTCATCAACCCCACCGGTTTTGCGGCGACGAAACAACATCACCACGGCAAGAACACCAAACAAGGCAATCGCACCCGGGCCACCCCACAACACCAGGGTTGAAGCCTTAAACGGTGGATCCAACAATACGAAGTCACCATAGCGGTCCACCATGTAGTCGATGACTTGTTGATTGCTGTCACCTTTGGTAATGCGGTCACGCACTAAGATGCGCATATCGCGTGCCAGCTCGGCATTGGAATCATCAATGGCTTGGTTTTGACACACCACACAACGCAGCTGCTTACCCACTTCGCGGGCGCGTTCCTCCAATGCGGGGTCTCTTAAA
The DNA here is from genome assembly GCA_026196495.1 of Magnetovibrio sp. GTDB lineage: Bacteria > Pseudomonadota > Alphaproteobacteria > Rhodospirillales > Magnetovibrionaceae > Magnetovibrio. Next base: position 26,075 of record JAPHSY010000057.1, on the reverse strand, counting down.
ATCTCATCCGGTTCCACCGCCTGCGCACCAAAGGGCAAAGCGATGCTGAGCATCAGTCCAAACAGCAGTCCACGCATTAGGCTGGTTCCCCTTGCAGTTTTTGGATCAAAGGCCACAGCGTTTCTTCCCACACAGTTGGATTGATGGGGCCGATTTGCTTGTAACGGATTACACCCTTTTTATCGACAATGAAGCTTTCGGGTGCGCCCGTAACACCAAAGGCAATGGCGGCTTCAGATTTGGGATCATCACCCACAAGCGTGTAAGGATCGCCATAACGTGCCAACCATTTCGGTCCAGCGTCCGGTTTCTTTTCGCGCCAATCAATGCCGTAAATGGGCACCAATTTTTCTTTTTGAATTTTCACCAAGAAGGGGTGTTCTGCCTGACAGGCTACGCACCACGATCCAAAAATATTGACGATGGTAACTTGGCCCAACAAATCCTTAGACCCCCAACCACGATCCCGACCTTGAATCGGTGCCAATTCAAATTCGGGGATTTCACGGTTGATCAGGACCGACGGCAGCTTGTCCACCGTCTCACCACTTTGCACACGGTAAAGCTGCTTCACCGAAAATCCACCAACGATCACCAGCACCAAGAAAGGAATGACATACATAAAGCGTTTCATGTTTTGATCAGTCCCTTACTTATTCGGCCGGTGCCGTCACAGGATCGGCTTTGATTTTGGATTTGGCTTTGGTCGGTGCACCGATGCGGTGACGACGATCGGTTAGACTGATAATCGACCCCACAACCAACAGGGCACAGCCCAACCACAACCACAACACCAGTGGATTGTTGAACAACCGCACAACATAGCCATTACCGTTTTCTTCACGGTTACCCAGCGCAACGTACAAGTCTTGCCAAAACATCGTTTGGATCGCAGCCTCAGTCGTGGGACGGGCCTGAACTTTGTAGATCCGATTTTCCGGATACAGGTAAGTATAAAGATCACCGTCTTGGCTTACTTCAATTGCTCCAACTTCAGCCGTATAGTTTGGCCCTTGGAACTCGCGCACACCTTTAAGTGTGTAGGTAAAGCCAGACAATTCAATAGAATCACCCACGTTCATCACTTGGATACTTTCCGTGCGCCAAACGGTTGAACCAATCATGCCCGCAATAGCAATACCCAAACCAACATGGGCAAAGGTCATGCCCCAACTGGAACGCGGAATATTACCCAAACGGCGCACACTGGTGGCAAAGTCTGTTTTGAACAACTTCACCCGCACCCCGATTTCAGTGAGCGTTCCAACAATCAACCAAGCCGAAAGACCTGTGCCCAATACCGACAAGACACTGTCTGTATCGACAAGGACAAAACACACCACAATCGTGATCGCAGTCACCGCCAAAGCCACAAATAACTGTTTAAAGGCGCGCATGGCATCGCCACGTTTCCACGACATCAGCGGACCAAAGGCCATGACAGCAATCATCGGCACCATCAACGGGATAAAGACTGCATTGAAGAACGGTGCCCCAACGGAAACTTTCTCACCACCCACGGCATCAATAAACAAGGGATAGAGCGTGCCCAACAGCACCACGGCTGCGGCCACGGTCATCAACAAATTGTTCAACAACAATGAGCCTTCACGCGAAACTGGTTGGAATAATCCACCCGCTTTCAGGTGGGGGCCACGCACCGCAAACAATGCGAACGAACCGCCGACAACGGCCAACAACAACCCAAGAATAAAGACACCACGTGCCGGATCGGAAGCGAAAGAGTGCACCGAAGACAACACGCCAGAACGCACAATGAATGTACCCAGCAGCGAAAATGAAAACGCCACGATGGAGAGGAAAATGGTCCAGCCTTTAAGCGTGTTGCGTTTTTCCACCACGATGGAAGAATGCAACAACGCGGTGCCCACCAACCACGGCATGAACGATGCGTTCTCTACTGGGTCCCAGAACCACCAGCCACCCCAGCCGAGCTCGTAATACGCCCACCAAGAGCCCAGCACGATACCAGCGGTGAGGAACCCCCATGCCGCCAAAGTCCAAGGGCGCACCCAGCGTGCCCAAGCCGCATCAACACGGCCTTCGATCAATGCCGCAATGGCAAATGAAAACGCAATGGAGAAACCCACATAGCCGAGATACAGCAACGGCGGATGAAATGCCAAACCTGGATCTTGCAACAACGGGTTCAACCCACGGCCATCTTCAGCCGGGGGAAACATCCGCAAGAACGGGTTCGAAGTCAGCAAAACAAACAGATAAAAACCAACAGCGATCAAAGCCTGGATACCCAGCACACGTGCACGCAAAGAAGGTGGCAAGTTGCGACCAAACATAGCCACTGCAAAACCATAAATCGCCAGAATCAGAACCCACAACAACATGGAGCCTTCATGGTTACCCCAAACACCGGAAACTTTATAAAGCATCGGTTTGTCAGAGTGTGAGTTCGCCGCAACATTAATTACAGAAAAATCAGACACCACAAAAGCGTACGTCAACGCCGCAAACGATAAACTGGCAAACAACGCCTGTGCCACTGCAGCCGGACCTGCGAAATTCATCCATTGCACATTCCCGCGTGCGGCACCAACCAAAGGTACAACAGTTTGGAACAAGGCCACCATCAGCCCCATGATTAAAGCAAAATGGCCAAGTTCGACGATCATTTGGTGAATCCTTCTGCGTGATTGCCGCCTTCGGCATCATCCGGTTGCCATTGGCCTGATTTTTTCAGCGCATCAACGGCTTCAGGCGGCATATAATTTTCATCGTGTTTGGCCAAAACTTCTTCAGCGACAAACGTACCGGCCACCATTTTACCCGTGGTCACGATGCCTTGGCCTTCACGGAACAAATCCGGCAGCAAGCCGTCATAAACCACTTCAACCGCATTTTCCAAGTCCGTCACACGAAAGCGCACGGTGGCGGAACCTGTTTCACGACGGAGCGATTCTTCTTCAACAAGGCCGCCCAAACGTATGCTTTGGCTCTCGCTTGGTGGTGCGGTGACCAAATCAGTGGGACTTTTAAACAAAGACACACCATCACCCAAAGCAAATAGAACCAAACCCGTGGCGGCACCCACCAAAGCCATCGCCACCAAAACAAAGGTGAGACGTTTGTGTTTACGCTTCATCGCCATTGGCGGCCTCCTCGGTATTCTCGGAACTTGGGGCACGCGGTGTACGGGGCCCGGTTTCAGCCTTCAAACGCTGAAAAGTGCTTTCTGTGGTTTTCAAACCGCGCAAGCTGGTGATCAGCAAGACCACCATGATGACTGCGGTCAGTCCGTAAGATGGCCACACATATGCGCCATATCCACCCATTGATAAAAATTCAGCCATAATACTCTCTGCCCACTTAACCGCCGTGAACCTGCTTCAAGCGCAGGATCCGAACTTTGTTTGCGGTGATTTCTTGGCGAATGCGCACCAGCAACACCCACATATAATACGTCTTAAAGCCCACAGCCATGATCAACAACGGCCACAGCATATCGGGATGGATCGAAGGTCCATCCATTTTGATCACACTGGCGGGTTGATGAAGCGTGTTCCACCAGTCCACCGAAAACTTAATAATCGGCAGGTTCACGGCACCGACCAAGGCCAGCACCGCCGATGCCTTGGCACCGCGGGCGCGATCATCAAATGCCCCTTGCAGCGCCATATAACCGATGTAGAGGAACAGCAAAATCAGCATGGACGTCAAGCGCGCGTCCCACACCCACCATGTACCCCACATGGGCTTGCCCCAAAGAGATCCGGTCGCCAATGCCAAAAATGTGAACGCCGCACCAACGGGGGCTGTGGCTTTGGCCGCCACATCCGCCAACGGATGCTTCCAAATCAGGGCCACAGCAGATGCAATCGCCATGGCAGCATAACAAAACATGCCCATCCACGCGGCCGGAACGTGGACATACATGATGCGCACGCTTTCGCCTTGTTGGTAATCAGGTGGCGCCGTGAAAAAGGCCATATAAAGGCCCGTTGCAAATAGCGCGAGTGTAACCGCAGCCATCCAAGGTTGGACATAGCCTGCAATTTTCAAAAATCGGGTTGGATTTGCAAAACGGTGCATGAGTCCCCTACTTCGCTCTTTTTCTTCGTTCTTAAAGTGTGTGTTTTACCCGTTTCAGTGCGGCTTTGCCAGATATTGCCCCTTTCTCATGGCGCAAATGTGGCAAATATTCAGTTTTACCCAAATGCCCTACTCTAAAGCTTGGCGCAGGCCTGCTGCCGCAGCCCAAGGTGTTAGGGCCAAAGCCCCAACAAAAAGGGCGCCCAAAAACAGCATGTGAGGGCGAACGGCCTCATCAAAAATGGCTGCATCCACCGCAGAAACGCCGAAAATTAGGATTGGGATATACAGCGGCAAGACCAACAAAGACAGCAGCACACCGCCGCGCCTAGACCCCAAAATCAATGCGGCACCAACGGCGCCGATCAAACTCAAGGTCGGCGTCCCCAAGGCCAGGGCCAATATCAGTGTCCCAAAACCATCCATAGGCAGCTGCATCAACACCGCCAACAAGGGTGCTGTGATGATCAACGGCAGCCCGGTGGTAAGCCAATGGGCCACGACTTTTGCCAAAACGGTGACTTCCAAGGGAATCGGCGCCAACGCCAACAATTCCAGAGAGCCATCATCATAATCGGTCTGAAACAAGCGTTCCAACGACAGCATAGACGACAGCAAAGCAGCAACCCAAATGGTGCCACCAGCAATCTTTGCCAAAGTGTTCACTTCCGGGCCAACGCCAAACGGGAACAACACCACGGCGATGATGAAAAATGCCACCACCATTAAACTGTCCATGCCCTGGCGGAAAGCCAAGGCCAGATCGCGTTTTACCAACTCCATAAATTTAGCCATAACGCCGCCCTACACCATCACATGTTCATCAAGCGGCGCTTTGCTTGCAAAGTCTGCCAAATTTAAAGTCTTAGAGCCCGGCGTATCGACATCTGAGTGGGTCGACAAGACCACCATGCCGCCCCCATCACGGTGACGCTGAATGGCGTCTTCCAACCGTTTGATGGTTGCTTTGTCCAACGCCGTGGTGGGCTCATCCAGCAGCCACAAGGGTGCGGGCGCGGCAATGATGCGCGCCAAGTTCACCCGGCGTTTTTGCCCCGCCGACATAAAGCGTCCCGGCACATCGTACAGGTGTTTGATATCAAAAACATCCAAGGATTCGTGGATGGTGTCTTCGCCACCACCGCGTATACGGGCCCAAAAACCAATGTTTTCTGCCGCCGTCAGTACCGGTTTCACGGCATCGTGATGACCGACATAGTGCAAACGCCCACCATGCAAATCCATGTCTTGAGAAGCGTCTTCAGGCTCTCCTGCCTCTTCAGCCCATAGCATTTTTCCACCAGCAGGCTGCAGCAATCCCGCCATCATGCGCAACAACGACGATTTGCCGGAGCCGTTCGGACCGATCAAGATCAGCGCACCCCCGGGGGTTAGTTCAAAATTAAGGGATTGAAAAACAATCCGTTCCCCGCGCACACAGGTCAGGTCTTCGCCCCAAAATTGATTGCTGGATGGTTTGGTCATGGTTGGTCGGTCAGTATCCCTCATTGAACGCAGGACATTAGCGCATATCCGCTCAAACGCCAGCAAAAACAGGCCCCGGCTTGGCGTTCTATAAAAAAGAGGCCGGGTTCGAAAACCCGGCCAGTTTTTCAGCACTGCAAGTCAAGATTGGGATTTCTCAATTAGGTCAAGGGCAGTCTTGGGAGGAGCCTTTAAGTTGAGAAACCTTGTCCGAAGTTCTTTGACCTTTATTATTTAGTCGTAGGAGCCTTCAGAGAGACGGTTTTCTCTGGGGGAGGGGTGAACCGTCTGCTAGGGATTATTTAAGTCTCCAATTGTGGTGGGATTGTGTCACAATCTTGGAATTGTGATGAATTTTCTGAAACTTTTCCTGCACCATTTAAGTTTGCTATAATGCAGCTATGAAACGCTTTTTTACGCTTACGGTCTTGTTTTTGGCCACAGTTTTAGTGCTCGACGCTACCCCTGTTCAGGCCAGTTACCAAGACGGCCTGAAACTGGTGCGCCAAGGCAAATGGGCCCGTGCCATCTTAGAATTTGAACAGATGGTGGCCGCCAACCATGCGCCATCACAGTTCAGCCTCGGCCTGATTTATCACCTGGGTCGGGGTGTGCCACGCAATTACGAAAAGGCTTACAACCTCTACAAAACTTCAGCCGTACAGGGCCACGCCCCTGCGGTTAATAATATTGGCATGATGTATTTGAACGGCGAACATGTGGAACAAAACCATTGGGTAGCGTTTAAATTGTTCGAACACGCCAGTGCCGAACACTCCCAAGCGAAAGATAACTTAGGTCAGTGCTATCAATTTGGTTGGGGCGTTGAAAAAGACATCGGCCAAGCCATCAACTTCTATGAATTGGCAGGGTCCGAAGGCTACAAACTTGGCTATTACCACATTGCCCAAATTTATGAAAAGGGTGCTGACACCATCAAAGCCGATATCCAAGAAGCCATCAAATGGTATGAAATTGCCGGTGATGCCTCTTATGCCAAGGCCTACTACCGTATTGGTGAACTCTATGAAGAAGGCATTGGCGTCCCCCCTGATAAGGAGCTGGCCTTGTCTTGGTATGAAAAGGCCTTGGACATGGATTACACACCAGCCTTCACCAAGCTGCGAAACCTCAAGCAATAAAAAAGGCTGCCCCATCTCTGGAACAGCCTTTTTATACAAAAAACCTTACATCTTACATGATGCAGTGCTTGGCGAAATCAGTCGCTTCGTTAGCAGACCAATCACCTTTGTCTTTCTTTTTCATTTGCTCACACCATTCGGGCGACCCAACTTCGGGTGCACAGGCCGCAACGCCCAAGCTAAACAGGGCGATAAAGCCCAAGGTGGTGACCTTTTTCACAATAGACATCAACACGAACTCCTACCTCAAAAAAAACCCTGAACCATTAAAGGGCACGTTCCATCACTGATGCAAGACGTTTTGCAAAGGCTGCCGGATCGGCTGGCGTTTCACCTTCGGAAATACGTGCTTGGTCAAGCAACAAATGCGCGGCATCTTTGAGCAGTTCATCATCACCGTTTGCACCCGCACGTTCAGACAATTTCTTCACGATGGTGTGGGTGGGGTTCAGTTCCATCACACGCGGCAGGCCCATGGTCATTTGTCCGGTACGGCGCAGAAGACGTTCCATGTTGACATCTAAATCCCCATCATCGGCAACCAAGCACACCGGGCTTTCGGTCAAACGCTTAGATGGGCGCACGTCTTTGACAGCCTCACCCAATTCCAATTTGATCGCTGCGATGAGGTTGTCCAACACAGGTGCATCTTCAGCCTTATCATCGTCTTTCTTGGCATCCGCATCATCGGATTTCACATTGTCCAAATCAGCCGCACCGCGGGTGATGGATTTGAGCTGTTTGCCATCAAAATCGGTGATGTGTTGCAGCCAAAATTCATCCACTGGATCGGTTAGCAACAGCACTTCAACACCCTTGGCTTTGAAGCCTTCCAGGTGTGGTGACATCGAAACCTGATTTTCGTCTTCACCGGTGAGGTAATAGATCGCTTCTTGGCCGTCTTTCATGCGCTCCACATAGTTTGCCAACGATGTCAGACCTTCGCCATCCGTGGACTTAAAGCGGGTCAGTTCCAACAATTTGTCGCGCATGGCAAAATCATCAACCAGGCCTTCTTTCAAGACAATTCCAAAATTGCCCCAAAATTCGGCATAAGATTCTGCATCTTTATTGGCCTTCTTTTTCAGCTCACCCAAAACTTTTTTCACCAGGCCAGAACGGATTTTGGCCAACTTCGGATCATTTTGCAGCATTTCACGCGAAATGTTCAGCGACAGGTCTTCGCTGTCGACCACACCACGCAAAAAACGCAGATACGGCGGCAGCAAGCCATCCGCCTGTTCGGTGATGAACACACGGTTTACATACAACTTCACATGACTTTTGCGTTCCGGGTCAAACAAATCAAACGGACGCATGGATGGAATGAACAGCAAATTGGTATAGTTCACCACGCCTTCAATGTGGTTGTGGATGGTGACCCAGGGCTCATCAAACGCATGGGCAGAGTGATGATAAAATTCTTTGTATTGTTCCGCAGTGATATCTTTGGCCGCACGGGTCCAAATGGCAGAAGCTTCGTTCAGGGTTTCCGGCGCGGCCTCTTCACCATCTTCACCGGCAGCACCCGCCAAAGTCACAGGGAAACTGATGTGATCGGAATAGGTTTTGACAATATGGGTAACACGAGAATTGTCGACAAATTCCTGTGCATCTTTTTTCATATGCAAGACGACGGTGGTACCGCGCTCATCACGCTTCGCTTCTTCGATGGTAAACTCACCCTTGCCATCGGAAATCCACAGCCATGCTTCTTCTTCACCGGCTTTACGTGTGGTGACTTCAACTTTGTCGGACACCATAAATGCAGAGTAGAAGCCCACACCGAATTGACCGATGAGGCTCATATCTTTTTTGTCGTCCTTACCAAGCGCTTCAATAAACGCCCCGGTGCCGGAACTGGCAATGGTGCCCAACGTCGCCAACAGATCGTCATGGTTCATGCCGATGCCATTGTCGGAAATGGTCAGGGTTTTGGCTTTGTTATCAATCGCCAGTTCAATTTTAAAATCTGCGTCGCCTTCGATCAAAGACGGTGACGTCAACGCATTGTGGCGCAATTTGTCACATGCATCAGATGCGTTGGAGATCAATTCTCGCAAGAAAATTTCACGGTTAGAATAAAGCGAACCTGCGACAATATCCAACAAACGGCTAACTTCAGTTTGAAACGAAAAGGTTTCCTTGCTCATAACGGTAACTTCCCTTTGTGAGGCACTTCAAAATGGTGTTTGAACCCGCGTGATATGGGCGATTTTTCACCGTATTGCAACCCCTGAGACCATAAGAAAATCGATGCAATTGACTCGCAACTCATTGCATCTCGTCGTATACTAATCGTCTGGGAAGAGCGGATATTATTGATGACGATTTACTTCACTTCGACGACAAAAATTTCTTCAAGACACCGCTAGTTGGTCCAATCGGCTCGCCGAGGCATTTCCCTATGCCATTTCTCGACGACCAGCACATATGGGAGAGCAATCATGCAAGTTCCCGTCCAAATTAGTTTTCATGGATGTGACCATTCTGATGCCGTGGAAAGCGATATCCACGCACGAATCAATAAAATTGAATCTTTTTATGGTCGATTGACCAGTTGTCGGGTGGTGGTGGAATTGCCACATAAGTCCCATGCCCAAGGCAAGCTTTTCCATTTTAATATCGATATGACGATCCCGGGGGCCGGTGACATCGTTCACCATGACCGTGGCCAAAACCCGGCCCACGAAGATGTGCATGTGGCCTTACGCGATGCTTTCAATGCCGTTGATCATCAATTGAAAAAAATCGTAGGCAAACGCCGTGATGAGCAACGCCGCGCAACGGCTTAAGCTAGGCCTAAATCTACGCCACCAGGGTGTGAGCCGTTTTCTGTAGGGGGTTTTCTGTGAATTCAGTTCCTGACCCAACACAAAACCATCGTGACGCCCTGGTGCGCCAGATTCAGACAGAAGCCGCCGAAACCACCTTTTGGACTGGGCGCTCCCAGTTTTCTAACCGGGTTATGGATGCCATGGCCCGAGTACCCCGCCATGTCTTTATCCCACGTGATGAGCACTTCTCTATAGCATATGCCAACCGCCCCCAACCCATTGGTCGGGGGCAAACCATATCACAGCCTTATATCGTTGCCTTGATGACCGATCTTTTAGATCTGAAAGGGGATGAGCGAATTTTGGAAGTGGGCACCGGATCAGGCTATCAAGCCGCCGTGTTGGCAGAGGTTGCATATGAAGTCTATTCAGTTGAACGGTTTGATGACCTTGCCGCCCAAGCACAAGCCGCCCTCACCAACGCAGGCTATCACCAAGTCCGCATCAAACATGGGGACGGGGCTCAAGGCTGGATTGAATATGCGCCTTTTGATGGGATTGTGGTCACCGCAGCAGTCGATGGCCCCATCCCACATGCCCTAATCGAGCAGCTGGCCCCAGGTGGACGTATGGTCATTCCCTTGGGGCCCCAAAGTGGTCCACAAATGCTGACTTTGGGTATCAAAGATCGTTCAAATCGGTTCCGCTCAAACCCTGTATTGCCCGTATCCTTTGTCCCCCTGGTATCCCCCCTTACAGCCGCAGGCGTTTCCAAGCTGGAAAAACCCTAAAAAGCAGGCTAAAACTCAGCCCATGCAAATTGATACTTCCCGTGATCGGACCTCCATCACCGCCGTATTGGGCCCTACCAATACAGGTAAAACACACCTCGCCATGGAACGCATGCTCGCACACAATTCCGGTGTGATCGGCTTTCCACTGCGCTTGTTGGCACGCGAAAACTATGAGCGCGCTGTTAAAGAAAAAGGGGCCGGTCAAGTCGCCCTGGTCACCGGCGAAGAAAAAATCGTGCCCACCAACGCACGTTATTTCCTCACCACCGTGGAAAGTATGCCCACCGACCAAGACTTTGAATTCGTCGCCATCGACGAAATTCAAATGTGTTCGGATGCGGATCGCGGTCATGTTTTCACTGATCGATTGCTGAACTATCGCGGCAGTCAGGAAACCATGTTCATGGGGGCCGAAACGGTCAAAGGCTTAATCCAAGCTCTGGTCCCGGATGTTGAATTCCAAACCCGCCCGCGCCTGTCGACACTGCGCTATACGGGCTACAAAAAGCTCACGCGTTTGAAACCGCGTAGCTGCATCGTCGCATTTTCCGCCAATGATGTTTATTCCATTGCCGAACTGATCCGACGCCAATCTGGCGGCGCCGCCATTGTCATGGGCGCACTAAGCCCCCGCACCCGCAATGCCCAGGTGGAAATGTTCCAATCCGGCGATGTCGATTATTTGGTTGCCACCGATGCGGTCGGCATGGGGCTGAATATGGACGTGGATCATGTGGCTTTGGCCGCAACCCGCAAGTTCGATGGGCGCTTGATGCGCGACCTTCAACCCGCAGAGCTGGCGCAAATTGCAGGGCGCGCTGGTCGCCATATGAACGACGGCACCTTCGGCACCACCTCCGACGTGACAGGGCTGGGTGCCAATGCCGTGGAAGCCATTGAGCACCACACCTTCTCGCCGTTGAAGTTTTTGTTCTGGCGCAACAGCCAATTGGATTGCACCTCAGCCAAATCGTTGAAGGCATCACTGGCTGAACGCCCCAATCATGATGCCTTGCGTCGTGCACGCGAGGCCGATGACGAAATGGTGCTGGACAACTTGCTTGCAGACGAAGCCATCGCCGCGATAACCACCAACCGCGATGCGGTCTCAACCCTTTGGGACGTAGCGCGCATTCCGGATTTTCGTAAAATCCACACCGATGAGCACCCACAATTACTGGCGCGTATTTTCCGACATGTGATGAGCGATGCCGGGCGCATCCCCAGCGATTGGATCAATGAACGCGTCAAACGCATTCACCGCCTGGACGGCGATATCGACACCTTAATGGGGCGCATTGCCGCCATCCGCACCTGGACCTATGTCGCCCACCAAGGTGCTTGGGTCGACAACCCGGTGGAATGGCAAGAACGCACACGCACCATCGAAGACGAACTGTCCGATGCCCTGCATGAGAAACTAACCCAACGTTTCGTCGACAAGCGTACCAGCCAATTGGTGAAGACCTTGAAGGATGACGTGCCGTTGGCGACGGCTTTGCACGATGACGGTGCTTTGGAAGTCGAAGGTCACCACTTGGGACACTTGAGTGGATTCCGCTTCGTGCCGACCGAAAGCGAAACCTCATTGGCTGCCAAAGTCTTGGATTCAGCTGCCGGCAAAGCCCTGCGTGAAAAAATTGCGGAGCGTGTTTCCATGCTCCAAGCCGATGCCGATGGCGCTTTTACCTTTGAGGCCGATGGCCGTGTGCTGTGGCGCGGTGAAGCGGTGGCGCGGTTCGCCAAAGGTGGGGAAATGCTATCACCACGCATTGTGGCACTGTCGTCCGATCTGTTGGAACACGAACAAAAAGAACTGATCGAGACACGTTTGGCCCTGTGGGCCAGCGATTTGATCCGCGACCGTTTGGGTTTGCTGTTGGCGGCCCGTGAAGCCCCACTGCAAGGGGTCGCGCGTGGCTTAGTCTATCAGCTTACCGAGAGCTTAGGCGCCCTGCCACGTCACGAAGCACGGGAAGAAATTAAAGGCCTTAGCAAGGAAGACCGCCACGAATTGCGCCGTCTGGGCATTCGCATTGGCCGTCATCTAATCTACATCCCGACACTCTTACGTCCAGCCCCAGCGGAACTGTCGGTGCTGTTGTGGGGTGTGTTTGAAGAATCCGATCCCCTGTTGGCTCCACCACCTGCGGGGCGCGTCTCACTCAAACGCGAAAAACATGAGCCCGAAGGCTGGCTGCGTGCCGCAGGCTTCCGCCCCGCCGGAACGCTGTTCATGCGTGCCGATATGTTGGAACGCATCGCCGAAATGGCCTGGAAGCGCTTAGAAGCTGCCAAGGGCCCATTTGAAGCCAACGAAGACTTTTTATCTTTGGCTGGCTGTGGTGCAGACGACCTGCCGGGTATTTTGTCGAGCCTTGGCTTCCGTGCGGATAAAGACGGTAAGTGGTCGCCCAAAAATTGGCGCAACACCCCCAAAGGCGAAAAGGGCAAAACCCAGTTCAAAGCCAAAGGAAAAGCCGAAGTTAAAGAAGGCGGCAAAAATGCCCCAGCACGCCCAGCGAAAAAGAAACGCCCAGCCAACAAAGGCAAGGGTGGTCCAAAAGGCAAAGCGGGAGGCAGGCGCCCACAAAAGCAACGCGAACCTGAAATTGATCCTGACAGCCCCTTTGCCAAACTGAAGGAACTTCAGCTGAAATCGTGAACCATCATGAACGCTGATCCCCGCATTCGCATCGACAAGTGGCTGTGGCATGCACGTTTTTTCAAAAGCCGCACTCTCGCCGGCAAGTTTTGTCAGGCTGGCAATCTGCGCCTTAACGAAAAGCTGATCACCAAAGCCCACGTTCAAGTTGGGCCGGGTGATGTGTTGACCTTTGCCAAAGGCAATTCGATCAAAGTTGTCAAGATCGTGGAAATTGGCAACCGGCGTGGACCGGCACCAGAAGCTCAAACACTTTATGAAGACCTCAGCCCCCCAGCCCCACCTAAAAAGGACCGGTCGTTTTTACCTGCCAAACCAGCAGAACGCGAACCCGGAACGGGCCGCCCGACCAAGGCTGAACGACGTGCGCTTGATAAGCTGCGTGACCAAGGCTGAAACAGGATGGTTCATCGACAAGTCTGCTTGGCTGCGCTATCTATCGATAAAATTTACCTTCTAACGAAAGTCCACCTCCATGATTAATCGTCTCGTCAAACTATTCAGTACCAAAGACAATCCTGAAGCGCTCACCCAAGACAACCGTCAGCTCGCCGCGGCGGCCCTGTTGGTCGAAGCTGCCGTATTGGATGGTAGTTTTGGCGAAGATGAACGTGCCGTGGTGTTGAAATTGCTGAAAGAACGCTTTGATCTATCTGACGCCGAAGTGGACGAATTGCTGCAAGACGCCGAAGCTCAAATCAACAAATCCATCGAACTTTACACCATCACCCGCACCATCAAAGACAACTTCGAACACGATGATCGTGTCGAGATGATCGAAATGCTGTGGCATGTGGCCTACGCCGATCAAGAGCTGCACGATTACGAGGCCAACTTGGTCCGACGTGTCTCTGGATTGCTGTATGTCAGTGACCGTGAAAGTGGTGAGGCCCGCAAACGCGTCCTCACAAAATTGGGGCTTAAATAGTCTTATTTACAATAGGGCTATATGGGCCTTGAGCGTTGGGCCTAAATCGCGTACATACGTCGCAAAATCTTACTTGATTATCGGAGCAGAGAATGACTTACCTCGTTGTCGAAAACTGCATTAAGTGCAAATACCAAGACTGCGTTGAAGTGTGCCCAGTGGATTGCTTTTACGAAGGTGAAAACTTTCTCGTCATCAATCCGGACGAATGCATCGATTGCGGTGTATGCGAACCGGAATGCCCTGCCGAAGCAATTTTACCGGACACCGAACCGGGCTTGGAAAAATGGTTTGAAATCAACACCAAATACGCCGAGATCTGGCCCAACATCACCCGCAAGCGTGATGCCCTGCCCGGTGCCGACGACGAAAACGGCAAAGAAGGCAAGCTGGCTGAACTGAGCGAAAAGCCCGGCCAAGGCGACTAAATCACAACACGTCATCTAAGGCCATCGTCCCGATTTGACTATCTGGGCGATGGCCTTTTTTGCTGTTTTTGTATGATTTAGCGTGAAAACCCCTCAATTTAGGGATTTTGTGCCTCTCAGGGGGTGTTTTTTACACGAAATTATGTTACATTGATCTGAAGGCTGGCCCCACCGGGTCGGCTTTATTTTGCCTATCTTGCTTTGTTGTTTGCCCCAGGGAAACTGAAGGGCAGCCCTTTTTCGGCATAATTTTAGGCTATAATTGAAGGCTCATGGCTCAGGCTATGTCCAACAAGCACGCACCAAAACATAACAAATTGGCGCACCAAAAATTCAAATGATCTAAAGGCGACACATGGCTGATAAACTGATGTTCAATACCGGCGACTTTGTGGTTTACCCAACCCACGGCGTCGGCAAAGTTCTTGGCGTTGAAAACCAAGAAATTGCAGGCCTGGACTTGAAACTGTTTGTAATCTCTTTCGAACACGAACGCATGACTTTGCGTGTTCCGGTCGAGAAGGCAACGGATTCCGGCTTGCGCAAGCTAAGCTCCAAAAAAGTAATGGAAGGCGCGTTGACCACTTTAAAAGGCCGCGCCCGCGTTAAACGCACCATGTGGAGCCGCCGCGCACAAGAATACGAAGCCAAAATCAACTCCGGCGACCCGATATCCATCGCCGAAGTGGTGCGTGACCTGCACCGCCGCGCAGACCAACCGGATCAATCGTTCTCAGAGCGCCAAATCTATGAACAAGCGCTTGAACGTCTGGCCAGCGAAGTGGCTGCGGTTGAAAAAATCGATATGGAAAAAGCCCAACTGAAGTTGGAAAAGCTGCTGAAAGTGGCTTAAGCTCCCTGTCCGACCTACAAAAAGCCGGGACCTCAAATGAGGGCTCCGGCTTTTTTGTGTCTTGGTTCCCGAAGCTACTTCACCACCTTGACCCGTGCCCCAGCAATTAACGGATCTTCGGGGCCAATTGCGTTCAACGCTTCAAACCATTCAGCCTTATATTCATCAACGCTCATCGTTTGAATTAAATTATCAAAGCTAACACCACGCCCAACAGTAATTACACGTACCTGTTTGGGTTTAATTGCATTGGCTTCACGCGCTGAAATATTGCGAAAACTGTAAGTGGTGCGCCGATACGGTTCATTCAAGCGCCCCGTATCCTTGGATTTGGAAACGAACTGGAGCAACCAGTATTCTTCAGTATCACGCTCAATAACAATGCGTCGTGCATCCAGACCATTTTGATGGGTCGAGCCTGTCACAGCTTTCATGCCATTGATGTCCAACCATTCAATATCTCTAAGAGAGGGGGCCCCTTTCCAGGCATAACGCAGGTATTTTTCCATGCCACCAGCTTTACGAATAGCTTCCGGTGTGGTGCCTCCGAACTTAATGCTGTTACCATCTTTATCCTTGGCCAGCACCATGTCCGGTCTATTGGTAATGGTAAAACCATCAGGCACACTAAATTCAAAGCGCATTACAGGGTGAATAAAAGTTTGCCCTTTAATAACCCCTTGATCAATATCATCCCCAAAAACCAGACCATTCACACGCCTTAGATATGCTGAAGCATTACGTTTGCCATCACCACCATTGCCATTTTTTTCTGCCAACTGAATGGCTTGAGCGATACGGTCAACTGTGCGTGGATGAGTTGCGAGCATATTATTCTTTTCTGCTGCATTTGCATCGCCTTGCATCAATCCCTCGATACGTTGATGAGCTCGTAGTTTCGTAAAGAAACTGGTCATGGCATCAGGATCATAGCCAGCACGGACCAGATAGCGTACACCCAACATATCGCTTTCAAGTTCTTGTTCACGCGAATAGCTCTTCAAGGCCAAGTTGGCACCTGCGGCAACAATATTTTCCGCACCACCCACACCGTAAGCTTTGCTCAACACACCCAGCACCTGAACACCAAGGTTTGCGGCCATCGTAGAACTATATCGTTGTGCGGAATGACGCGCAGTGACGTGGCCAATTTCATGGCCCAAGACACCTGCAACTTCAGCTTCATCACTGGCCAAGGCCAACAGGCCACGAGTGATATAGACATACCCACCGGGCAGTGCAAAGGCGTTCACTTTGGCGTCATTGAGTACTGTAAAAGTCCATGGCAGGTCCGGCATTTCAGAATGCTTTGCCAGCTTCAGCCCAAGTTCACGAATATATGGCCCCCAATCGCCTGTTTCATACACTCCACCAAAACCTTTCAAGATTTTGGGATGCTCTTCGGCGCCAACCTGCAACTCTTTTTGCGGCGTCATAAGGCCGGTGAAGCTCTGCTTGCCGGTGGCCGGATTGGTGGAACAGGCTGCTATCAAAAGCAGCGCGGGAATAAGTGCGCCCAAGCGGGCTATGGGAGAATAAGCATGCATCATCATGGCTAAAATATAAGTATTCCGTGCCTTATTGTAAAATTTCCAAACGTTCAGGGTGGTCCAGTTCGATCATTGGACCGTTTCTCGATTTAATCCAACCACGTAACCGCACACGTTTTCCCTTCAAAGCCAGCAGATCAAGACCCCTTTTTTCGAACTTGGGAAGGTCTCTGGCATTGATTGAGACGGTAAAATCGGTGCGCCAATCTGCCCCAAAGTTTATATAGATACGTTGCTTAACATGGGCTGAATGGAACACGCGTCCCTCCACCAACTGAAAGGTGCCGTGGTCATGGCGCACATTTTCAGGTGTGCGTATGGCATAATATGGCAAGGCCCATATCCCCAAACCATCGCTTCGCGCTTGGCGTTCCAGAGCCAACATTTCATCGGCAAGAATTCGATTGTCGGGAAAGGTATAGACCCGTGCCAAACCACGTTTCAACATTTCGCCTTGGAGCCACAATCCATCCTGTGTGCGCGTCAGGTGTGCCAGCACTCTGCGGTGACGGTCTTTCGGTGCCGGGGCCAGATGAAGTTTGACCTGCTGGCCGAGCATCATTTGTTCCAAAGCAGATTTGGCTTCTGGTGCCAAAGGCCAGATTGGGAAATTCTTTCGCCCCAAAGGCAATTTTGGGGCCTGAATACCGACAAATCGCACTTGTCGATCATCATCTAAGACCACGGTATCGCCGTCGATAACCTCAACAACCTTGGCCTGTCCACCATCTGGCAGGCTATCCAGTCCCGCGGCAAGAGCCAGCCCTGGCAATCCAACCACCAAGACCGTGGCAAGCTTAAGCATAAAGTTCATAAAACAACCTGATACAAAACCCCAACACAAAACCAATGACTTCTTCAGGGAGAGCCCCCATATGGCTATAGTAGCCCTAATTCCTGAGACCTTAACATCTAAGATGTGCTCAACATATGGACAGCATTCGCGAACCCGAACTTTACCCCCCCATCAAGCCTTACTTTACAGGCATGTTAAACGTTGGTGACGGTCATGCCTTGTATTATGAGGAATCCGGCAACCCCAAAGGCCTGCCAGTGGTGTTTTTGCACGGGGGGCCGGGGGCAGGAACAGTTCCATCACAACGACGCTACTTCAATCCAGACATTTATCGCATTGTGTTGTTTGATCAGCGCGGCTGTGGGCACTCCACGCCTTATGCCAGCCTGCACAACAACAACACCGACAATCTGGTCAACGATATGGAGCATCTGCGCCATCACTTAGGCATCGATCAATGGCTGGTTGTTGGCGGATCATGGGGCACAACTTTGGCTCTGGCCTATGGTACTCGCCATGCCAATCGGTGCTTGGGCTTTATATTGCGCGGCATTTTTTTAGGCACCAACGAAGAAGTCGATTGGTTCTTGAACCAAATGGGTCGCTTTTTCCCTGAATTCTTTAACGCCTTTTCCAACCATGTCGGCGGTCTGACAGGGGATGCGCTGTTTGAAGCCTATTGTGCTTTGTTGTTCAATCCCGACCCCAACAAACATTTGCCCGCCGCACGTGCGTGGGCGACATATGAAAGCCTGTGTTCAACACTATTACCCCATTCCAAACCGCACGCTTCACCAAGCTTTGATCATTACGCCTTAACATTGGCACGCATTGAAGCCCATTACTTCAAAAACAAGCTGTTCTTAGGGCCTGGAGAATTGCTCGACAAGCTGCCCGTCATAACGCATCTGCCAGCTGTGATCGTGCAGGGGCGCTATGATGTGGTGTGTCCATTCCAAACCGCACACACCCTTTACAATGCCTGGCCCAATGCCGACTTGGTGGTGGTATCTGATGCAGGGCATTCAGGGATGGAGCCCGGCATCGCCCAGGCCATCACCCGTGCAGCCGATGTCTTGGCAACCGATCTCAGCTAATCATTGATTTTTGAGGATATTTCCCCTTAAATGCCCGCAGTCTAATCGGGAAGGGGGCGACCATCATGGGCCGCACACACGCAAATATCACCAAAACCTGGGGTTCTAAAGCCATTATTGCAGCAATTGCTTTGATTGGCGCTGGCCTCAATTTGCATGTCCCCACAGCCCATGCCGATGACCCGGCCTTTGTTTCCGTGGCTGCTGGTCTATATGACTGGAACCGTCAAAAAGACGAAGGAACCGAAGTCCGCATCGAATATCGTCATGACGAAAAGTATCTTGGTTTCCTAAAACCATTTGTCGCAGCCGCCGCAACCGATAGCTCAAACAGTTTCTTTATCGGTGCAGGTGTATTGGCCGATATTTATTTCGGCAAACGCGTTGTCCTCACTCCAAGCTTCGCACCGCATTACTACAATGGCGGCAACGAAAAGCTCGACTTGGACTACGCCTTGGAATTCCGTTCTCAGTTGGAATTGGCCTACCGTTTTGATGACCGCTCACGCCTGGGCGTGGCGGTTTCGCACTACTCCAACGCATCTTTGGGTGCGACCAATCCGGGCACAGAATCGGCAATGGTGTATTATTCCATACCTGTAGACTTCTTTGACTAACCCAAAAAAATAATTAAAAACAGTTGGTTATGTTGGACCTTATAAAAGGCCCTTGACTCTCCACGCGTCTACACTCATTTTAACCATCCAGTTAAACCATTTGGTTAAAATGTATGACAAAGCCTAAACCCAGTAATGATGAAATTCTAGACATCGCCACCCGGACCTTCAGTGAAAAAGGTTACGACGGTGCACGCATGGCTGAGATTGCCAAAGCCGCAGGCGTCAACAAAGCCACGCTCTACTATCGCATCGGTGATAAGGACATTCTATTTACTGCCGTACTAAAGCGCATCTTTGGCACCAAAGTCGGCCAGCTTGAAGAGATGTTGAAGACTCCTCAATCCGCAGAAGCCAAAATTCACGAATTTGCCAAAATTTTAGTGCTTGGCGAAATCCCAGAACAATTTGGCGCCATCATGCTACGTGAAATTGCCAATGGTGGACGCAACCTTCCTGATGAGGTTCTACCTTTAATGGGACGCACCGTTGGGGTGTTGGAGGAAATCTTAGCCTCTGGTCAAAAAGATGGCGTGTTCAAACCCATCAACCCTTTTTTGCTACATATGGCATTGGTGGGCGGGTGTTCATTATATGCCACCAACGGTCCAATCCGTCGGCGTGTTGCACAGATGGCCCCTAAAGATTCTGCCATTCACAAAGAACTCCCCCTCAATGAAGCCGCCAACCACATCGCTGAGATGTTGTTGGGTGGTATTCGCATAACAAGAAACTGAGAGAGACAGCCCCATGGTGCATACCTTTCGACAACGTGTAGAAGATAGCTTTGAGGCCTTCGCTGGTTGGATCACTCGCCGGGCTTGGGTGGTGTTAATCCTATCCTTAGCCGTGGTGGGTGGCCTGGCATCTAACCTACCAAATATGGTTATGGACACGGCCACCGAAAGTTTCCTGCATGATGATGACCCGGCCCTGCTGGCTTACAATGATTTTCGCGACCAATTCGGGCGTGATGAATTGGTCATCGTTGCCATCGAATCCGATGACGTCTTTGCCCCAGAATTTTTACAGAAACTTAAAAAACTTCACGATGAACTACGCGCCAAGACACCTTATCTAGACGACATCACCAGTCTGGTAAACGCGCGCAATACCTTTGGTCGTGAAGATGAGTTGATTGTCGAAGACCTGTTGGAAGGCTGGCCTGCAGATACCAACATCCTCGAACAAAAGCGTGCACGTGCTTATGCCAACCCCCTGTACACAAATACCCTGTTATCTGAAGATCATCGCATCACCACCATCGTTATTCGCACCGATGCCTACTCCAGTATTGGCGCAACGGATAATGACGCTTTATCAGGTTTCGAGGAAGACGGTTTTGGCGATGAAGCCGCAACGGCTGAGACTGCCCCACAAGAACGGGCGTTTTTAACAGATGCCGAAAACTCTGAACTGGTCCGCGTGGTTCAGGACATCGCCCACAGCTACCACGCTGATGACTTTCAAGTTCACGTCTCCGGTTCCCCGGTGGTGGCAGACACTCTAAAGCGCAACATGCAGACCAATATGAAACGCTTCACCCTGATGGGTTTGGGTGTCATTGCGGTTATTTTATTCTTGATGTTTCGCCGCCCCAGCGGCGTGCTACTGCCCATCATCGTGGTCATTTTATCATTGCTTGGCACATTGGGGATGATCCCAATGACGGGTCGGGCCTTTACCCTACCGATGCAAATCTTGCCATCGTTCTTATTGGCTGTGGGAGTCGGGGCCTCTGTTCACTTATTGGCTATTTTCTTTCGCCAAGTTCAACGCGGTGACAGCACACACGACAGCGTTATCTATGCCATGGGCCATTCGGGTCTGCCCATTGTCATGACATCTCTAACCACAGCTGCTGGCCTAGCATCCTTTTCCGGTGCCGAAGTGGCCCCCATTGCTGATTTGGGCGTGATTGCATGTGCTGGAATTTTGTTATCTCTATTTTTAAACATGACATTCTTGCCTGCGGCTCTCAGCCTTCTTCCCCTGAAAGCCAAATCCAGTGGTCGTGCTGATAAGCGCCATGCCCGCATGGATGCACTGCTGAGCGGAATTGCCAATTTCTCCACCGCCCGCCCTTGGGTGGTATTAAGCGTCAGCGGTATCATCCTGGCCATTGCCATCGGCGGTTTGACACAACTGCGTTTCTCTCATCAACCATTCACATGGATCCCCACGTCGGAGCCATCACGTGCTGGCTTGGACTTTATTGATGAACGGTTGAAAGGTGCAAGTACACTCGAGGTTTTGGTCGACACCAAACAGGAAAACGGTCTTTACGATCCGGACCTGATGGCAGGCTTGGATAAGCTCAACAGCACCGTTGAAAACCTCAACATTGAACACATCAGTATTGGCAAAACCTTGTCATTGGCAGATATCGTCAAGGAATCCAACCGTGCCCTTCATGCCAATGATGAAGCCCACTACACGATTCCCAAAAACCGTGATTTGATTGCACAAGAATTGTTCCTGTTTGAAAATTCCGGTTCCGATGACATGGAAGATTTTGTCGACAGTCAATTCAGCGTCGCGCGCTTTACCATCAAAATGCCATGGGTGGATTCAGTCTACCTGCAAGACCTTGATGCCACGATCACACAAACCTTCCGTGAAGCCTTAGGCGATAATGTGGAATTGACCGTCACTGGTATGAACGCATTGCTGGGTCGCACCATGCAAGCAACCATTTATTCCATGGCTGAAAGCTATGTCATTGCCGCAGGGGTCATCGGTTTAATGATGATCATGTTCTTGGGCAACGTGCGTTACGGCCTATTGAGCATGATCCCCAACTTGAGCCCCATCATCATCACAATGGGATTGATGGGGTGGATGGGCGTGCCACTGGATATCTTCACCATGTTGATCGGCTCCATCGCCATCGGCTTGGCTGTCGATGACACCATCCATTTCATGCACAACTATCGTCGCTATCATCACAACACCGGTAGCGTTGAGATTGCCGTTCAGGAAACTCTTCTTGGAACTGGGCGGGCCATGTTGGTGACTTCAGTTGTGCTGTCACTTGGCTTCTTCATCTATATGTTTTCAACATTGGAAAACCTATTCAATTTTGGTTGGCTCACAGGCACAGCCATTATCTTGGCTTTATTCGCGGATACCTTCTTGGCCGCAGCCCTGATGAAGGTGTTGGACAAAGCCCATCTGATCCCCGACGACAAAGATTATTAAGAACGGAGACATCAATATGAAATCCGCCCTCACAGTTATACTCACCGCCTTAACCCTTAGCCTGCCCGTATCGGCGGCCGATCTCACGGCACGCCAAATCATGGAAAAGGTTGATGACCGTGACGATGGAGACAATCGCATTTCTGAAATGCGCATGATCTTAATCGACAAAAATAAAAACCAACGCGTTCGCCACATGAAGTCTTTTGACAAAGACTTAATCACCGACAAAGGTGGAGAAGATCGTCGCCGGATTATGTTCTTCCTAAGCCCCGCCGATGTAAAAGACACGGGCTTTCTGACCTATGATTACGACGCTTATGAAAAAGATGATGACCAGTGGCTGTTCTTACCCGCATTGAAAAAGACCAAGCGCATTGCCAGCACGGATAAATCTGGCAGCTTCATGGGCTCAGACTTCAATTATTCAGATATGACACGGCGCAACCTCGACGCTTATGACTTTAAAATTCTAAAGGAAGAGAAAGTCCGCAATCACAAGACCTGGGTTATTGAAAGTCTGCCCAAAACCCAAGACCAGATTGATGAAACGGGTTATAAAAAATCTGTGGTATTCGTGCGTCAAGACAACTTTGTTGTGGTCCGCGGTGTGCACTGGACCGACATCGGCAACAAGTTAAAGTATTTAGATGTTAGCGGTTTAGAAAAAATTGATGGCATCTGGACTGTCACACGGATGACCATGACCACCAAAAAGAACAAAGTCATTGAACACAGCACAGAACTGAGCTTTATCGGCACAAAGTACAATCAAAACTTAGACGACAACTTGTTTACCCTGCGTCGTCTTGAGAAGGGTTTGTAAACTGTTATGAAGATACGCAATTCCATTTTGGTGTTTAGCGTTCTTACCCTGTGTATAGGGTCATCGGTTTATGCCCAGGATCCGTTGGATGATGTTTTGGGTGACTTTGATGAAACTAAAACACCAACTGATCCTATAACACCTGTTCAATATGAAGAGCCTTCGAACTGGACCATATCTGGCAGCCTGTCCTTTTCTGCGGCTTACGATTACGCCCAAAACAAACCAAGTGCAGGCGAAAGCGACAAACGTGGCTTGAGCCGAGCGCGCCCCAAAGCAACCCTGAAGGTTAAGGGTGATTTATCGGATACATTCGACCGCCCCATGCGGTTTCTTGGTGAAATCAACGCCGCCCATGATTTGGCATACAACATCAAAGGGCGCGATGATTACAACACCACAGTGCGCAATTCGTTCGAACGCGATATCAATTTGGGTGAACTGTATCTCAGCGGTGAACTCACAGACGGGCTCGAACTGACCGTTGGACGTCAGACAATCGTCTGGGGCACATCAGATAACTTGCGCGTCGTTGATCTCATCAATCCATTAGATCGACGTGAGCTGGGCATGGTCGACATCGAAGATGTGCGTATTCCTTTGGACATGGCACGTGTAGATTACATAACAGGTCCGTGGACAGCGACGGCTTTGGCGATCCCGCATATTCGCTTTAACAAGCTCGCACCTTCCTATAGTGCCTACGACAGCCAAAATGGCGCAGCACCGAGCCAAGTTGTTCCTTCTGACGGTATAAACAACGCCGAGTTTGCCGCCAGCCTGCGTGGAAATTTTTCTGGCTGGGATTTATCACTGCACGCCGCCAATGTATATGACGATGCAGGTGCAAAGAAAACCGTTAACGGGAAAACCAAAATTCATCACCCCCGCATCACTATGGTGGGTGCCAGCACCGCCGTAGCGATGGGTAACTTTTTGGTCAAAGGCGAAGCTGCACATTTATCTGGATTAGAGACTTTCGGCCTGCAAAACCAAGATTTCGATCGCAGCGATATATTAGCGGGCGTGGATTATACTGGCCTGACCGATGCCACTGTCAGTTTCGAAATTGCCAACCGCCATCTACACAATTGGCAAGCTGACCTGCGTGGTGAAGGTTTGAAGAAAAACTCACAAGAGTACGCCGTGCGATTCGCTGGCGATTACTTGCACGACCGACTCCATGTAACAGCCTTAACCACACGCATATCCCCACTGACCAAAGGCGGTGGATTTTCACGTGCTTCGGCGGAATACGATTTGGCCGATGCCCTCAGCGTAACCGGTGGCGTTACCGTTTATCACAGTGGTTCACGCCAACCCTTTAAAGGTTTGGGCAATAACGATCGGTTGTTTTTAGAAATTAAAAAGAGCTTTTAAAGGAGCCAGATTATGAACGATTTACCCACGAAATATAATAGAGCTCAAGTGGCCCTGCATGGGATCAGTGCTTTGCTGATTGTGTTTATGTTGTTCATGGGTTTCTTTGTCCTGTCCCAGACCCCCAACACCGATCCAACAAAGGCATTTGGATTAAAAGGGCACATGATTATGGGCATATCCGTTTTGGTCATAACCGTGGTGCGCATTTTATGGCGTCATCTCAGCATACAACCACCCCATGCAAGTACAGGCAATGCCATGCTCGATAAATCGGGAGTGCTGGCCCACTATGCCTTAAACATTTTAGCCATTTTGGTGGCCTTGAGCGGCATAGGGATCGCCATTCAAACAGGATTACCCGACATCGTGTTCTCGGGTCAGGGCACATTACCAGAAGATTTCTCGGCATACCCGCCACGCATTGCACACGGCATTCTCACGCTGGCCTTAGGCGGGTTAATCATCGTCCATATACTTGGTGGAGTGTATCACCAGTTCATCCTCAAGGATGGCCTTCTTCGACGCATGTCACCACACAAATCTAAGTAAGAACAACTCAAGGGGTTAGACACCATCACCCTTGATGGATTGAATGGCCTGCCATGCTTTGCCTGCTGCCAACGGACACGTGAGACCATTTGGATGTGTTACCACAATGGTAAACGTTCCGTCGGTTGAAGCCATCACTTCAATCACAGAGCCTTCTTCAGTCAAACCAATCGAGACGGGACTTTCATTGTAAGCATTGCTCAACGCTGTAACGACTTTGTCACGTTGCGCACATGTGGATGCACCTTGGGCAAGGGCCATTTGCGGTGTCATCAGAGCAAGCCCTATGAACACGGTTAAACCTGTTGCCAAGTTGCCCAACGATATATTTGAGGTTTTGAGTAAACGTTTCATCGCAGGTTCTCCTGTCTTGGCCTTCCGCACTCCCGAAAGGGATAATCGGGTGCGAGACAAGGCGGTTTCTCCGCCTCGGCACGTTTGTCCAACGTACGTCAACGTGCCAGCCTTACACTTTAGACATGGGGATTTTGCGGCTCGACAGCCACAATTGGATTAACTCAGGTCTTGATATGAAACAAAAAAGTTCACGATTCCAACAGGCAAGCGAAACCCAGAGGTGTTCACGATTACGTGAGTATGCACCGCACCTTCGATTTTGAAGAGTGTTTCCCCGCCCACTTTTCATGATATAAGCCAAATAATGCGCCCGTAGCTCAGTCGGATAGAGCACCAGATTCCTAATCTGGGGGTCGTGAGTTCGAATCTCGCCGGGCGCACCATTTAGAACCAGGAACTTAGCCCCCACTCTTGGGGGCTTTTTCATTGCCGGATGGGCTCCGGGGGTCCTCTGGGGGTCCGGTCTTCTCGGCTGTCGCCGGTCATGCGAGATCCCGCACTGCCTTTCGTTCGAGGTCTGTGGCGCTGTGCGTGTAGAAGCCCAGCGTAGTGGCGATGT
>JAPHSY010000073.1 GCA_026196495.1 Magnetovibrio sp. | reverse complement strand
CTACATCGCTACGTTGCCGATGAACCCGGAACCAGGTGTCGGACCGGGTACCGATCTGGAGCATGGCGCAAAGCTTTACAAAGACAACTGTGTACGTTGTCACGGCGACAACGGCCAAGGCATGCCGGATAAGTACTATCCGCGTATCCAGGGTCAGCACTTCAACTACTTGATGCGTCAGTTCGAATGGATTCGTGACGGCAAACGCCGTAATGCAAACCCGGACATGGTTAAACAAATCCAAAGTTTCTCTAACAAAGACATGGAAGCTGTGATGGATTTTGTTTCCCGTCAAAAACCACCTGCCAAAGATGTTGGCGAACCAGGCTGGGAAAACCCTGACTTCTTATAATTTCTACTAAGCGACTAAGAATAGATCCATTTAAGGACACAGAATAATGATCGTCGAAGAAAACCCTCGTCGTATGCTTGTCGTGCGCGTCTTGGCCTTTGCGGCCTTGGTAATGTTAGCCATTGCCTATGTCTCACCAACATGGTGGGTTTCGCTAAAGGCTCCTCAATACCCTGAGGCTGCTTTTCCTCAAGGTATTGCCATTCACTTTCATATGGATGGGGTTTTCAACGGCTGTCAGAAAGTCGAAGTCACGGAAAGATCTGCAGAAGAAGAAGCCCTGAACTGCAAGCATGAGATGGATGCCATCAACCACTACGTTGGCATGTATCCTATAGCTGCTGGCGGTCCGGTTGAACGCGTGCTGTCACCGTTCGTGTTTACTCTTTTGGGACTTATGATTGTTGTGTTCGTCGTGCCCGGTGCACGGCGACGCACAATCGTTATGACCGTTGGCGGTGTTGTCATCGGTGCATGGATGTCGGTTTCTCTGTTTACAGAGGGCGGGCATAAGTATCTGTCGCCTAACTATGTGATAGACGTGGTTTCGACAATGGATCTGGAACCGGATGAGTATGAAAGCTGGTCTGGCATGGAGATGATGGTGCAGGGCTATGATGAAGCCCTGGGGCGTTATTTCCGTGAACGCGATGTCATCGAAAAGGCTGTCTCTACCATGACCATGGCAACCCAAGTGTCATATGCTGCTCTAATCGGTGCGCTGTTGCTTTTGGTCTGGGGCGTCGGTCGTAATAAGGTTATCTACTGGCTGACCATTTTGATGCCGATCTTGTTGCCGGTATTCTTTATTGTGGATTACGCCGCTTGGCTGTGGTGGTTCGGGCATAGTCTCCATGAAATGGGGGCGTTTACGCTGAAACCATTTATGCCGACCGTATTTGGTCAAGGTAAGGTGGCGCAGTTCTATACGTATTCCTATCCACACTATGGATATGGACTATTGGTCGCTTCTTCAGTGGTGCTTGGATTGGCGGCACTGTTACGGCGCAAACATATGATCGAGTCGGGGGACGACAGCTAAGCTGTCGAGGGGTGTCATGATGATGCACCGCTTTCTCACTCTGATCATCATGGGTTTCGGTATTCTTGTGATCCCACATATGGTGGGGGCACAAGAGTTACCGTCTTTACAAAACTTAATCGATCAGGCAAAGGCTGGGGATATCATCATCCCCAAACCCGGTACGTATGCTGGGCCATTGCTTATTGATAAGGCCATCACTTTAGATGGACAGAACCAAGTCACCATTAACAGCGGTGGCGTGGGCAGTGTTATCTTTTTAAAAGCTGATGGTGCGACCGTCCGCAATATGCGTTTGGTCAACAGTGGCGAATCTCACAATGATCTCGATTCCGGCATTCAGGTGCGCGGCAATTACAATGTCATCAAAGACAATATCATCTCTGATGTTTTGTTCGGTATTGATGTGCAGCAGTCCAATAACAACGTTCTGTTACGCAACATAATTGATTCCAAGGACTTTGATTTGGGTGTGCGCGGCGATGGCATTCGACTGTGGTACAGCAATAACAACCGCATTGAAGAAAACACCATAACGGATGCCCGTGATGTTGTGGTTTGGTATTCGCGCGATAACACCATTGCCCGCAATCACATCAGTGGTGGGCGTTATGGCCTGCACTTTATGTATGCGCAGTACAACTTGGTCAAAGAAAACACCTTTCAAAGCAACTCAGTCGGTGCTTTCTTGATGTATTCCGACAGTGTGGTTTTGAAAAACAACCGTATTTCCCATGGTCTGGGGGCCACAGGGATGGGGATCGGTATGAAAGAAAGCAGTGATGTGACGTTGGAAGACAACACCATTGTTTACTGTGCCACAGGAATTTACCTAGACGTTTCACCATATCAACCCGATACCACCAACCGGATCAAACGCAATCACTTGGCGTTTAACTCCATCGGTATTTTGTTCCATAACGACTGGACCGGTAACGAATTGGAAGATAATCAATTTGAATCCAACTTTGTTCAAGTTTCTGTGAATGCGGGGGCCAGTGCTCAACGCAATGGTTGGGACGGCAATTATTGGGATGATTATCAAGGCTTTGACCGTGACCAAGATGGCGTTGGCGACAGTGCACATGAAAAACGCGTCTATGCAGACCGTTTGTGGATGGACGTCCCGGTGGCTTCTTTCTTCAAGGGCTCCGCTGTTTTGACTATGATGGACTTCTTGGAACGATTGGCGCCTTTTTCTGAACCCATTGTTTTGCTAAAAGATCCACGTCCAAAGATGACCCCGGATGTCCAGATTGCCAGGGCACCAGATGTGCAAGCCCCGACAGTGGCTGATGACGATGAAAATCTAAAATACGATCCTTTTGGTTTGTCGAAACGCGTACCAAAATATATGAACCAATAATAATGAGCGCATGATCATGGCTGATGCCCCGAAAACTGCCCCGAAACGAAAATCCCCAACCGTCCGCCAGCTGCGTGAACGCCGCCGCGTGCTGCGTTCCATTGGCGCAGGTGTTGGCGTTATCGGTGCCGCACTGTTAGGTTTTTTCCCTGTTGTGAAAAAATGGGCAGAACGTCTTCGCCCGCCAGGTGCCATTGAGGAACAAGAATTTTTGGCGGCTTGTATCAAGTGTGGCCAATGCGTTCAGGTTTGTCCGGTGGAGGCCATCGTTTTGGGGGACCTGGACGAAGGCTATGGCGTCGGTGCACCTTATATCGATGCGCGCAAACAAGCCTGTGATTTTTCCTGTGATGCAGTGCAGTGTGTGTTGGCATGCCCCACGGGCGCACTGTCGCATGACACTGACGTGAAAGAACAAGTCACCATGGGGATTGCGCGGCTGTCGCGCCCCAAAGCTTGTTTGGCACGTTTGGGTCAGGGCTTCAAAGGGACAGCACGGGGCGATGATTTCCTGGGGCTACACCGTTACATAGAGGTCGATCGTTGGACGCCGATACCGATTGCCGATCATCCTTATGACCTTGATCTGTGTGACTTATGTGAACGTGAATGCCCCATCGAAGGCGCGATTACGATTGAACGTAATAACTTTGATTTGACCGATTTACGTGGAACGCCAGTGGTGTTTGAAACCTGCGTTGGTTGTGGCATGTGTGAAATGATTTGTCCCGTAGATCCGCCAGCCATTGTGATCGAGAAAAATGCGCGTTGGGAGGATGTGTGATGTCTTTATTATCCTCTATTTATGAAATGTTCGGCAAAGCACCGAATAAAAAACCAGATGACAGTTGTTATACCGAAGGTGCGTGCAAGATTCACAGTGAAAAGCGCGACATCAAGGGTAAGAAAGAGCGTGTAGCTGCGATTAAGGCCGAACGTGATATGAACCGTTCGCACAAATGGCGTAACCGCCGTTGGGCATCGATCTTCATCGTCAACGGATTGTTCGTGTTGTCGTTTTCCTTGGACATTCAGTTGATCGAAGGCTCTATGTCGGCTTCACGTGTTTTTGGGTTTCACCTTGCCGACTTGAATGCAGCACTTCAAGTGACGTTGGCGTTCAAAGAAATTCTGATCAATTTGGTGATCGGAACGGTCACAGTTTTGATTTTGTGGTGGTTGCTGGGTGGACGTACGTTCTGTTCCTGGGCGTGCCCATATCATTTGTTGGCAGAGTGGGCTGAAGAAATTCACTTGAAGCTAGCCGAGATGAAGATGGTGCGTGATATGGCTATGCACCGTGGTCTGCGTACGGTTCTTTACATCCTGTTTGCAGGTCTTGCATTTGGTACAGGCTATACTGTGTTTGAAGCTATCTCACCTGTTGGCATTGTATCACGGGCATTGATTTACGGTCCGGGATTGGCGTTGATTTGGGTCGTTGTCTTGTTGATGTTTGAGGTGTTCTTCACACGTCGCGCCTGGTGTCGTTACATGTGCCCGATTGGCTTGACCTACGGTATTGTTGGTATCACTTCACCTGTTCATGTGCGATATGAGTTGGAAAATTGCCTGCACGAAGGTGATTGCCGTCAAGTTTGCTTGGTGCCTCACGTGCTAGAAGTGACCAAGAAAGGTTTTGCGCTTAAAGAACAAGTGGCATTGGGGCCCGATTGCACGCGTTGTGGCCTGTGCGTCGACATATGTCCAACAGGTTCATTGCAGTTCGACGTTAAGGGCTTGAATAAATTATTGTAAGCTTAATATTGGGCATCACAGAAAGAACACGCACCACATGATCGAATTTCAAAGTGTTTCCAAAACTTTTCAAAAGCGCGCGGTGCTTGACGATATTTCGTTGAGCTTCGACGCTGGTGCGCGTGTGGCATTGGTGGGTTCCAACGGTGCGGGCAAAACCACGTTGATCCGTTGTCTTTTGGGTGAATATGTCTGCAATGGAAATGTGCGGGTTGGCGGGGTTGATCCCCGTGCAGATCGCCAAGGCGTTCTGGCACGCATCGGTTTTGTGCCGCAATTGCCACCGCCGCTGAAAATTCCGGTCGGTGAATTGATTAATTATTCTGCCAATCTATGCAATTCAGATCCGAAGCACATGGAAGAAGTTGCGGAACAATTGGGCTTAAGTATGGATTCCATCCGCAACCAGCCCTTTGTGAAATTATCCGGGGGGCAAAAACAAAAATTGCTGATCGGTATTGCTTTGGGGCGCGAAAGTGATGTTTTGGTGATGGATGAACCTGCTGCGAACTTGGATCCAGAATCGCGCAAAATTTTCTTTAGCCTGCTGTCAGAACGTACTCAAAATTCGGTCATGCTGATGTCCAGCCACCGCATCGATGAAATTGCTGCATTGGTCAATCGTGTGGTTGAACTGGACCGTGGTCAAGTGGTTCTGGATGATCATGTTGCGGATTCAATCGATCCGTCGGCAATCCAGGACTGCAATTTGTCGCTAAGCCGTGATGAAGAGGCTTTGGCGAAATCACTGGCCGAGTGGGGCTTTACCAATGGTGATGGACTGAACTGGTCGGGTACCGTCGCGGGGCCAGATCGTTTGCGTTTCTTAGGCATGATGTCACGCTATGCGGGCCTCATTTCAAGCTTGGAGCTGAAGTGATGTTGAAGCACGTATTTACATTTTTGATGCTGCCTTTGTTGATTGGATTAACGGCCTGCAACGCTGAGAAAACAGGACCGGAACCCATATATTGGGACCGTGATTCATGTGAACTGTGTGCGATGATCATTAGCGATGCCCGTTTTGCCGCCCAAGTCCGCGGTGGTGAAAAGCGTAAAGTTTATAAGTTTGATGATGTTGGTTGTGCTGTAAATTGGCTCAATGATCAGACCTGGGCCGCGGATGAAGCTACGGAAATTTGGGTAGCTGACCGCAATAGCACGCGTGACAATATGATCTGGCTCAAAGCCCGTGATGCATATTACGTGAAAGGTGAAATCTCGCCGATGAATTACGGTTATGTGGCGACAAATGACCCAGAAGGGATCGACTTTGTTGCGATGACCACAACGATTTTGGCTGATGCGCCCAACCATATCTGTAAAGTGCCAGAGCGTAATGAGTAAGGACTTCGAATAGCCTCATGTTGAAATCACTTTCCCACACGGCACGCTTGGAGTTCACGGAATCAATTCGTGCGCGCTGGTTCTTGGTTTATGCCCTGGTCTTTGGTGCGGTTATGGTTTTGTTATTGGCTTCGGGCCTAACGGAATCGCGTGTCATGGGCTTTACCGGATTATCCCGAACGCTGACGATGTACATTCAAATTTGCATGGCGATTTTGCCAATTTTTGTATTGATCACCATGGTGCGTTCCGTTGCAGGCGATCGTGAAGCGGGCGTATTGGAATACATGTTGGCCCTGCCGGTGTCCTTAGGGGCGTGGTATTGGGGTAAGTTGCTGGGGCGTTATGTCACTGTCTTCATGCCTGTTTTCTTGGCGGTTGTGGTGGCCGTAATTTGGGCGGCTATACGGGGCTTTGATGTGCCGTGGACTGAATTCGCGTTCAGCACAGGCTTGTTGATATCGCTGACTTGGTGCTTCTTGGGCATTGGAATGTTGATCTCAACCATTGCCAAGACATCTGATGTGGCCCAGGGCGCTGCGTTTACGGTATGGCTGGTTTTGCTGTTGTTTTTAGATTTGATTTTGTTGGGTGCCATGGTGCGCGAACAGCTGCCGCATGAGGTTGTGGTGGGCATCGCGCTGTTGAACCCTATGCAAGTGTTTCGCACTGCATCTATGTTGGTGTTTGACCCGGAACTGATCTTGATGGGGCCTGCGGCTCACGTCATCTTGGACGCCATGGGGCGTACAGGCTTTTTGATTTACGGGTTTGTCTATCCGGCCGTGTTCGGCACACTGAGTGCCTATGCTGGCTTTCTATTCTTTCGTCGCGGAGATTTGCAATAATGCGACTGCATACTGGTATTGCCGTTACATTCACACTTACTTTGGGTCTTATGTGGGTATCAAATAGCTACGCCGAGGAACAGGCCTCTGTTGGTGAGCCGAGCTACATTGCTGATGAGGCCTACATTGAAGATGGTCAAGACATTTATGTCGTTTGTGCACCGTGCCACGGTCCAGAAGGGCAAGGTGGCGCAAAGGGGGACTATCCCCGTTTAGCGGGAATGCCTTACGAATATATGAAAGGTCAATTAGAATCGTTTAAGGCGCGTGAGCGTATCAACATCCCAATGTTCCCGTTTACAGTTGAACGTGAATTGGGCGCCCAAGATATTAAAGACGTATCAGCCTACATCACAGAAATGGAGCTGAATACGCGACTGCCAGATATGGGTGAAAATGTAGATGGTTATGTTCGATTGATGGCGACCAAGAGCGTGTTGCAAATCCCACGCGCAGAGGGTGATACTAAAGCGGGGGAAGCCATCTATAAAGAGGCCTGTGCCCGCTGCCATGGTGATCATGGAGAAGGACGTGCGCCCCACGATCCACCTCTATCTGGTCAATTCACCAAATATCTGAAGAAGCAGTTCAAAGATATGGTAAATGAAGAACGCTATCATCCGAAGTTGAAAAAGTTAATAACGCCGTTGTCTGAAACGGATGTGACAAACCTGCTGGCTTACTTTTCTATTTTGGACGATTAAGAGCCAATTACGTTTTCAGCGTGTTGTAAGAAAGCTGTTTCAATGGCTTGGGCTTCGCGCTGAACGGTGTCTGCGACTAAGAAGTCTGGCCCCGGTAATTTGAGATCCAATTCCAACGTGACCTCGGTTTGATCATCTTGTCGGTCAAACCGCCATTTGATGACCATCTTCATCATTGGCGCATTGATGGACTGAATGGTAATGGCTTTCGGTCGGTCAAGCTGGGCCTGGGTTTGGAACCTTAATGGGACGGGGCCCCAGCGAAACACATTGTCTACCAGCCATAAATCACCGTCACGCTTGGCAATGCGTGTGGCAATACAATTGGGTAAAAATGTTGGGTAGTTTTCAATATCCGCAGCAATGTTGAATAAGGCCTCAGTCGTAAAAGGTACCATGCGATGGATTGTGACACAGGACATTTAGGATATGACTGCCTGAGCGTGTTTGCGTCGTGCCCAAAAAATGTAGCCAGCTGCAGTGATGTTCATGATCAAAGCATAAGTGATTGCAGGTACCACCAATATTGGGTTGCCTAGGACGCTAACAGCAATGAATATTGCCAAAGCTGCATTTTGCAGACCGCATTCCAAAGTGATAGCGATGCCGTCTTGGTGGGTTAATCCCAATGCACGCGCAGAGAACATAGCCCCAACCATGGTGGCAATGTTCAGCAGCACCAAGCGTGGCCCAATCTCAGCAAAATGGCTGGTGATGTTGTCCATCTGACCAATGAAGGCGCTGATGACGATGAGGGCAAACACCAATGTTGCCGTATGACGTGCGAAAGGTTTTAAGACGTTTGCCCATTTGGGTTTCCACGCCTGAAGCACCATACCCAATGCTATGGGGATGGCAGTAACCACCAAGACCGATCCCATTATACGACCGATGGGCATTTCAATGTCTTGGCCGCTGCCGATGAACAGTACTTGCGTAAAGCCCAAAATCAGCGGTACGGTGACAACACTGGCTAGGCTGGTGATGGCCGTTAAAGAAACGGATAACGCCGCATTGCCACCCGCCAAAGTGGTCAGCAAATTTGATGTGATGCCGCCGGGTGATGCGGCTAAGATCATTAGACCCAAGGCAAATTCGGGTCGCCCAGTATACCCCATCAATACAACAAGGCCGATCATCGGCAACAAAACCAATTGATTGAGCAAGCCTACGGCAATGGCGCGGGGTTGTTGGACTATTCGTGTGAAATCTTGCACCTGAAGGCCAAGGCCAATGGCAAACATGATAAAAGCAAGGCCAAGAGGAAGTAAGATTTGCATAGTCATATGGACAGCTCTTTCTTAAGCAACTGTATTAACAAACAACAGGCCCAGTGCAGCCATTATTGCGGTTAGAGTTTGGCATTTTACCGTAGCCCCAAGCAAGGGGTTGAGCTCAACATTATGTGGTGTTGAGGCCAAATTTTGAATATTGCGGATGGCGAACAGCATTGTCACGATTCCTAAGGTCGTACCAATGGGAATCCATTCGAAAATGGCACCTACGACGATCAAAACATAAGGCAATAACACCAAAGCACCGTAGAGTTTTGGAGCCTGCTGGGGGCCCATCAAAATGGCCAAAGTGCGACGACCAGCACGGCGGTCACTTTCATAATCCCGAATATTGTTAAGCAACAATACGGCCCCACCGGGAAGGCCCATGATCAGCCCCCAGATAATGGCGTCAGGGCCGAATGTACCACTCATCAAATAGACAGTACCAATGACAGCGAACAGGCCGAAGAATGCAATGACCACCACTTCGCCAAATGGGGAGCGGGATATGGGGTAAGGCCCATTGGAATAGAGATACCCAGCCCATAGTGCGGCCAAGCCGCCAAAGAAAATGGGCCAACCGCCAATGGTGACCAGATGGAAACCGCCCAACAAGGCGATTAAGCAAATCGTCAAGGCACCAATGGAAACTTGATGGGGCAGGGCCCAACCCAATGCTGTAATACGTGGGGGGCCAACACGGTCTGCGGTGTCGGTGCCGTTCAAGTGGTCTTTGACATCGTTGAAAAGGTTGGTCGCAGCTTGAATGGCAATGGCACACAGTAAAATCAACCAAGGAACTTCGGGGTTTTGGACCGTACCTTTGCTGGACCACGCCAAGGCCGCCCCGATGATGACGGGGCTAATAGCCAACCCTAATGTTTTGGGACGAATTGCAACCCACCACAGGTGCAAACCGCGCGGTTGAGCGGCACTGTTGGTCATTGGGTCTTGTCCCCAATGTGAATGGCGGCAATGCCAAAGGATAGGTTTTCATAACTGGCCGTTTCAAATCCGGCATCCAACATTTTGGTTTTCAAGGTTTCTTGATCTGGGAAAGCTCGGATTGAATTGACCAGATATTTATAGGCTTCTGGCCGTCCTGCAACAGCAGCGCCCAGGCGTGGGATAATGTTGTCGGAATACCAGTCATAAAAGGGACGCAGCCATGGTGCTGCTTTGCTGAATTCGAGACATATAAATCGTCCACCGGGTTTGAGGACACGTACCGCTTCGTTCAAGGCTTGGTCGGGAAGGGTCATGTTGCGCAGACCAAAGCTAATGGTGATGAGATCGATACTGTCGTCGGCAAAGGGTAACTCTTCGCCTGTGCCGGATACCCAAGCATGGATCGAGCTTTGACGACGTTGCCCCATTTGCATCATTTCTTCACTGGGATCGCAAACCGTTGTTTGCCAGCCATTGGCTGTTAACAAAACAGCAATGTCACCGGTTCCACCGGCCAAATCGACTGCGGTGCCGCGTCCTGGGCCAGCCAGTTTGGCAACACGTCGTTTCCACAAGCGATGGATGCCCATACTCATCAAATCGTTCATCAGATCATAGCGTGGGGCAACCAATGCAAACATGGCTTGGATATCGGCGCGATGTTGTTCATCCGCAGTGCTTTGGGGCTGTGAAACCATGGTAGCTAGCTCATTTCAACGGTTGTGTGTGAATGTCATTATGGCCGCCCACAATGAGGAATAATTTGATGAGTATCAAGACTGTCGATGAATTCAAATCAACCTAGAGTCATACGATTCAATTTCCTGGATTAGCTCTCTAATGTAGAACGTCCTGAGTTATGTCAATGAGCATGAAAAACTCACAGCTTTCAATATTGATTGAGTTCTCGATGAACTATCAATAGTGTGGTGCTCTCGAAAAGAGCAATGAAATTGAAATGTCTGTAAAGACTATAGAAAGCTTGTGCATTGGGGGGTAAACTTCCGTCACACTTATGATTCATTTAGGAGCAAATTCGAATGGCTAAGAAAGCGACCAAGAAGAAAGCGGCGACCAAGAAGAAAGCGGCGCCTGCAACGAAACCGGTAAAGCGTTATAAAGCAACTCCGGAGGGCACAAGCGACCGTCAACACTTGCTTAGTGTTATTCAAGAAGAAACCGGTTGCACAGCCAAAGCTGCTAACGAAACGCTTAACTCTTTGATCGGTACCGTTACAGCGTCTTTGAAAAAGAATCAAAAAGTTCAGCTGGTCGGCTTTGGTACGTTTAGCGTTGCCAAACGCCCCGCACGCAAAGGCCGCAATCCGCAAACTGGTGAGTCAATTCGCATCAAGGCATCTAAATCAGTTCGCTTCAAAAATGGTCAGTCACTGAAAAACGCAATCTAATCTGCGGTCAGATTTGAATCCAAAAGGCCCCTGCACACTGTGTGCTGGGGCCTTTTTTGGTGAGCTATTTATGGCATCAAATGTTGCCAAAGAACAACAAAAGCCCTTCTTGGGCTTTTGTTTCATTCCATAATCATATGAAAAATGGATCACCATAAGTCGCAAGGCGATAAATATAGAACACTTATTGCATGTGTTGGGGGCAATTAAGCACACAATTTGATGGTTTTAAGTACTTTTACACAGCTTATTTAGCCATTCAGTGAAAATAACAGAAAAAAGACCCTACCCAAACAGGCGGTAATGTGAATAATCCCTCTCTAACCGCAAAAATAATAACGGCGCAAACGGTGGCGCTAAAACAGATGCTCCTACTCAGGTGGTGGGGGGCTCGTAAAAAAAGGAAGGGTATTGTCACATGTCAGATAATACGTCGACAGGACTTGCTTACTGGAAAGCGAACCTGCGTATTGTTGGTTCTCTTTTGGTCATATGGGCGATTGCTTCATACGGCATGGGAATTTTGTTCCGCCCAGCTTTGGAAGGCATCAAGGTTGGTGGTACCGATCTTAGCTTTTGGTTTGCTCAACAAGGCTCAATCTACGTCTTCTTGGCTCTGACGTTCTATTACGCATGGCGTATGAACAAGTTGGACCGTGAATTTGACGTTCACGAAGACTAAAGCAAAGATTTGATCTAAGGACCTCTCATAAATGGAACTTCAAACTCTTACGTATATCGTAGTGGGCATCACGTTTGCTCTCTACATGGGTATCGCAATTTGGGCCCGTGCCGGTTCAACTGGTGAATTCTATGCTGCTGGTCGCGGCATTCACCCGGTTGCCAACGGTATGGCCACCGCTGCCGACTGGATGTCCGCAGCATCATTCATTTCAATGGCGGGCTTGATTGCCTTTAAAGGTTACGACGCATCCATCTTCTTGATGGGCTGGACTGGTGGCTACGTGCTGCTGGCTATGTTGCTTGCACCGTACTTGCGCAAATTTGGCAAATTCACCGTTCCTGAATTTATCGGTGACCGCTTCTACTCTCAAACCGCACGTACAGTGGCTGTGATCTGCTTGATCGTTGCTTCCTTGACCTACGTTATTGGTCAAATGAAGGGCATCGGTGTTGCGTTCTCACGCTTCTTGGAGCTGGACTACGAAACCGGCCTGTTCACAGGTATGGCGATCGTGTTCTTCTACGCTGTTTTGGGCGGCATGAAGGGTATCACCTACACCCAGATCGCTCAGTACTGCGTTTTGATTTTGGCCTACACCATCCCGGCTATCTTCATCTCCCTGCAACTGACGGGTGTTCCGCTGCCGCAATTCGGTATGTTCTCTGAACTGACTGGCGAAAGCGTTACCTTGTTGGGTAAACTGGATTTGATCCTCACAGACCTTGGGTTTAGCGAATACACAGCGCAGAAAACAAATACGCTGAACATGACGCTTTACACGCTGTCTCTGATGATCGGTACCGCTGGTCTGCCGCACGTTATTGTGCGCTTCTTCACGGTTCCGAAAGTTCGTGATGCACGTATGTCCGCGGGTTGGGCATTGGTCTTCATTTCAATCTTGTACACCACGGCCCCGGCTGTTGGCTCCATGGCTTTCTACAACCTGTCCAACACGGTTCAAACCGGAGAAGCAGGTGTTCAAGCCAACAACTTGAAATATGACGAACGTCCGCAATGGTTCAAAAACTGGGAAACCACCGGTCTTCTGAAGTTTGAAGACAAAAACGGTGATGGCCGTATTCAATACTACAACGACAAATCCGACGTTTTCGTCAAAAAAGCTGAAGCCAATGGCTGGGCTGTTAAGGGTTCTGAGTTGAAGGTTGACCGCGACATCATGGTTTTGGCTAACCCGGAAATCGCTCAACTGCCGAACTGGGTTATCGCCCTGGTCGCAGCTGGTGGTTTGGCTGCTGCTTTGTCAACGGCTGCTGGTTTGTTGATGGCGATCTCCTCGGCGGTGTCGCATGACATCATCAAGAGCATGGTTAACCCAGATATCTCTGAGAAGAACGAGCTGCTTGCAGCCCGTATTTCCATGGCAGGCGCAATCGCGGTTGCGGGTTACTTCGGCTTGCATCCTCCGGGATTTGCGGCTCAGGTTGTGGCGCTGGCCTTCGGTCTGGCTGCTTCTTCCATCTTCCCGGCATTGATGATGGGTATCTTCTCTAAGAAGATGAACAACTCCGGTGCTGTTGCAGGTATGATCGTTGGTTTGGGTATCACCCTGATCTACATCTTCACCTACAAAGGTTGGTTCTTTATCCCGGGCACCAATATGCTCGCAAATACCACCGACAACCACTTCTTGGGCATTTCGCCTGAAGCATTTGGTGCCGTAGGTGCAATGGTGAACTTCGCAACTGCATTTGTGGTTTCCAAGTTTACGGCTGAACCGCCTGAGCACATCCAACACCTGGTCGAGGAAGTTCGTGTCCCGCGTGGTGCTGGTGATGCCACTGGTCACTAAGATTAAATCTTCGTGATTTGATCACATACAAGAATAAGAGCGAACCCTGATTTATCGGGGTTCGCTCTTTTCTTTTTTAGCGTTATGGTATGCACGCCAGTTTTAGTTCCATTTTCGGAACACCAATTTAAGGGCCTCCCTCATGGATATTGAGCTCATCGAAATTCGCGATTTTTTGGTTCAACACCACCCATTTGATTTGCTGCCAGATGAAGCTATCGAGAGATTGCTATCACATATTGAATCGTCTTATTCCCGCCGCGACCAAGTTATCTTGGAGGTAGGTCAGCCGTGTGAGCATCTTTACATTGTTCGTACAGGTTCCGTGGAAACCCGCAGCCCGGACGACGACCAAATCCTGGCGCGACTAAGTACGGGGGAATGCTTTGGTGTCCATGCCATGCTCAATCCTGACAAAAAGGTAGTTAACCGAGCAACAGCATTGGAAGATAGCCTGTTTTATATGCTGCCTGCCGAGCTATTTGAAAACTTACGCCGGACTTACAAACAGTTTGCATATTTCTTTGCCCCTTTAGGGGCTGATCGGTTGCGTGATGCTCATGCTCACGGTGCCGGAGCGGATAGTACGGATCAAATTGGATTGATCTCATCCAAAGCCGAAGATTTGGTCAAGCGTGCCCCCGTTGTTGTTGAAAGTGGTGCAAGTGTGCGCTCGGCGGCTCAAGTCATGCGCGAAGCCAATATCTCCAGCGTCATTGTCTGTGACAATAAAAGACTTGCCGGTATTTTGACCGAACGTGATCTACGCAACCGGGTGGTTGCCGATGCTCTGCCTGTTGATACCCCGGTCGATGAAATCATGACACCGAACCCCATTACATTGGATGCTCAGGCCTTGGCCATCGATGCCCTGATGATGATGACCCAAAACAATATTCGTCATCTTCCCATCACGCGTGAGGACGGCCAGGTTGTGGGTGTCATTACCAATTCCAGCTTGGTTCAACAGCAATCCACATCGGCGGTCTATATGGTCGGTGATATTCACAAGCGTGATACATTTGAAGGCATAGCCCAGGTTGTTCAACGCATTCCGCAATTGTTGTCCACATTGGTCGAAGGTGGTGCCAGTGCTCATACGGTTGGTCATGTGATCAGCTCCATCGCGGATGCAGCCACCACTCGATTGTTGAAATTGGGGGAAGATAAGTTTGGCCCACCGCCGGTGCCGTATCTATTCTGTGTGTCGGGGTCACAAGCCCGTCATGAACAAACCAGTGTTGGGGATCAAGACAACTGTATGGTCATTGATGATGCCTATGACGAAGTACAGCACGGCGAGTATTTCAAACAACTCGCTAACTATGTGAACGATGGTCTCAATGCCTGCCATTATATTTACTGCCCCGGTGACATTATGGCGCGGACCGACGAATGGCGCCAACCCGTCAGTAAATGGAAAGAATATTTCACCAAGTGGATTGAGCTGCCTGAGCCTAAGGCCTTGATGCTGTCGTCAATCTTCTTTGACCTCAGGGGGGTCTGGGGTGATATGAACTTACTGGAACCTCTACAGGAAATAATAACCGAAAAGGCCCCTAAGAATCGGTTGTTCATTGGTCACATGGTGGGTAACGCTTTAACGCATACGCCACCACTTGGTTTCTTTAAAAACTTTGTTCTGATCCATGATGGCGAACATAACGATACCTTTGATATGAAGCATTCTGGTGTTGTTCCCATTGTCGACATTGCCCGTATTGTGGCCCTGGAAGGTGGTATTATCGCCGCCAACACCTTCGACCGCCTAAAGGCAGGAGAGGGAAAGGTGCTGAGTTCTTCCGGCCGACGTGATCTCTTGGATGCTTATGAGTTTATTGCCACCACGCGCCTGCAACACCAAGTGAAACAAATCCTGCGCGGAGAAGCACCGGATAACTTTATGAAACCAGAAGAGCTATCCCACTTTGAACGCAATCACCTACGAGATGCTTTTTCGGTTATCAAGACCATCCAAGGGGCGTTAGCAAACGCGCATCCAACCAGTTAAGGCGATAACATGTGGCAAGCACTCAAAGGATCTATGTTAAGGCAGCGGTGGCTTTCTCACAAAGCTGCGGGTAGCCCTATGGCTGGATTCTATGCCACGCCCTGGATACCAAGAAATACGCCGGTTCAAGATATTGAGTTTGTTGCCGTGGATTTGGAAACCACAGGCCTTTCGCCTGATCAGCATGAAATTGTTTCAATCGGTTGGTGTGTAATCCGCAATATGACGATTATTTATGGCGAACGGGGGCACCGCCTCGCCAAACCAGAAAAAGACGTCACAGCTGAATCGGCAGTGATCCATACACTTACTGATGATGTATTGGCTGATGCGCCGCCGCTGTGTGATGCCATTGAAAGCTTTCTGCCGCATTTGGCAGGGCGGGTCCTGATTGCACATCACTGTAAGATTGAGCGTGATTTTTTGGATCGTGCGTGTCGAAATTGTTTCGGACTGCCGTTTGAAATGCCTATCGTTGACACCATGGGACTGGAAATTCGCACATTGATGCGCCGCAATGGGCATATCGATCCCGGGTCGTTGCGTTTGGATGCGTTGCGCAACCGCTACAATCTGCCACGTTATAAATCCCACAATGCTATGCTGGATGCTATTGCAGCCGGTGAATTGTTCTTGGCCCAAGCTGTTCATCGGGCAGGGGGCACAGGAAAGCTTGTTTTAGGTGATATCTGCGTTTAAGACGCCAAATAGATACACACAAGGAATTTTGGAATGCTGTTTAGCCTTATTGCAACGTTATTGGTTGGTGCCGCAGTCGGTGTTTTTATTTGGGCCGGCTATCGCGCCACAGGTCGCAAGGCACCAGGGTATCTGATTCCTATGGCTGTGGGGGCAAGCATTCTAAGCTACACCATTTGGAATGAGTATTCCTGGTTTGGACGGACCATGGATGCGATGCCGCCGGAAGTAAAATTGGTGAAAACGTACCCTGAAAGTAAGCCATGGGCGCCATGGACTTATATCGTTCCACGCGTTCATCGCTTTGTTGTGATCGATATGGCAAAAGCCAGATCCAATCCTAAGCTGCCGTCTTATGTCATGGTTGAAACCATCCTAGCGGTTCGTGATGGTTCAACGGTGAAGGTCCAGCAAATGGTCGATTGTGGCCGTTATCGGTTTGCCGATATGCCTACGAACCCGGTCTTTGGTGATGATGGACAGCCCCAAGGTGTACAGTGGGCCCCCGAAGATGATTTTCCTGAGTTAATTTCTGTTGTCTGTGCTCAGAGTTAGATTGTTTTGCACCTAAACGCTCAATAACGATTATGAAATTGCCTAGGATTTTATTGTCGAATGAGTCACGGTCTAAGTATGAGATGTTATACTGATATAAATCATGACCGATGCAATCAGCGTGAAAAGGAAGGCCGTGTTGGCAGGAAAACCATTTAACATTTTGTGGCTTCAGGCCGGATCATGCGGTGGTTGCACGATGTCTGTACTTGAAGCGGGCAGTCGTAATCTTTTTGATGAACTGCAAGTCCTTGGTGCACATTTGCTGTGGCACCCTGCATTGAGCGAAGCGACGGGTCGTGATGTGCAAGATCTTCTCAATGACATAATCAATGGCGATGTGTATTTAGATGCGTTGTGTATCGAAGGCGCTGTTATGACAGGACCAAAGGGTTCTGGTAAATTTCAAATGGTGGCGGGGCTGGGGAAGCCCATGGCGGAAGTCATACGCGATTTGGCAGCTCGCGCACGTTATGTGGTAGGCATTGGGACTTGTGCGACCTATGGCGGAATACCTGCTGCCGGAGGCTCTATTGGGGAAGCCACAGGGCTGCAGTATTTGGATGATTCCATCGGTGGTCTGTTGGGGGCTGATTTTGTTTCCAGTGAGGGTCTTCCGGTAATCAATATATCTGGCTGTGCACCGCACCCAGGATGGATTATGGAAACCATTTCCGTTTTGACGTACGGGGATTTTAGTGCTGAAGATTTGGATGCCCTGGGGCGTCCACGGTTTATATCCAATCATCTGGCCCACCACGGGTGTGATCGCAACGAATTCTACGAGTTTAAAGCCAGTGCTGCGACTTTGTCAGACCGCGGATGTCTGATGGAGAATTTAGGTTGTAAAGCAACGCAGGCGTCTGGTGATTGCAATTTGCGTGCGTGGAATGGTGAAGGTTCGTGTACCAAGGGCGGGTTTTCGTGCATTGCCTGCACCGCACCGGCATTTCAAAACATCCGCAATTATCACGAAACACCTAAAGTCGCAGGCATTCCTGTCGGCTTGCCCGTTGACATGCCAAAGGCGTGGTTTGTGGCATTGGCAGCTCTTTCTAAATCGGCAACACCAGAACGGGTGCGCCGCAATGCTCATGCTGATCACGTGGTGGTTCCGCCGGGACGTGTGCCGGGACCACGTTCCGACAAGGGCGATAAATCATGACGCGTCTGTTGGTTGGGCCGTTTAATCGAGTTGAAGGCGATCTTGAAGTCAATTTGCAAATTGATGAAGGCCGGGTAACTGAGGCATGGGCGAATTCACCACTTTATCGGGGGTTCGAAAATATCTTGCAGGGGCG
Organism: Magnetovibrio sp.; assembly: GCA_026196495.1. Lineage (GTDB taxonomy): Bacteria > Pseudomonadota > Alphaproteobacteria > Rhodospirillales > Magnetovibrionaceae > Magnetovibrio. Next base: position 10,606 of record JAPHSY010000073.1, on the reverse strand, counting down.
CCCTGCGCTTGATGCTTTGGTGATCGCGCCACGCATCTGTGGCATATGTTCTGTTTCTCAATCGCTTGCCGCGGCCACGGCATTGCGTCATGCCGCAGGCATTACGATGCCCGAAAATGGAATGCTGTCGGCCAACATTGCGCATGGTGCAGAAAACATTGCGGATCACCTAACGCATTTTTATTTGTTTTTTATGCCGGATTTCGCCCGCGATATTTATGCCGACCAGCCCTGGTTTGCCTCTATTGTGGACCGCTTTAAGGCTACCGTTGGTACAGGGGCTGCGCAGTGGTTGGAGCAGCGTCGACGTCTATTGCATGTGTTGGGGATTGTTGCTGGAAAGTGGCCACATTCTCTGGCGTTCCAGCCTGGTGGATCAACCAAATCAATCGATAAAGGTGAAAAAATTCGCCTGCTCTCGACCGTCCAGGATTTGCGCCGTTTTCTGGAAACTAACGTGTTTGCGGACAACTTGGATGCGGTAACTGAATTGACAAATGCAGATGCCCTGTTTGCGTGGGCTGATAATCATCCCACCGGGGATTTTGCACAGTTTTTGACGGTGTCACGGGCATGTGATCTGGACACCCTTGGACAGGTAGCTTTGCCGTTGATGAGCCAAGGCGCATATCACAATTTAGAAGGCAGCCTGTTTTCCCGGGGTGTTTTTGATCCCGCCACAGGTAAACGTAACAGTGTCAATATTGACGCCTTTAGTGAGGATTTAACCAGCACTTGGATGCAGGGGGCGACAGCACATCCGGCCAATGCGACAGCACACGTCGATGCCGATAAAGACGAGGCGTATTCTTGGTGCAAGGCACCGCGTTTGAATGCTCAACCGGTTGAGGTTGGCGCCTTGGCGCGTCAGGTGGTGGATGGGCAAGCATTGATTTGCGATTTGGTACGCGCTGGAAAAACCCATGTTCAGGCCCGTATCGTCGCACGCTTAATTGAAACTGCAAGATTGGTCAGTGCTATGGAAGGTTGGGTAAAAGCACTCAAACCCGGCATGCCCTTTTGTGAAGAAAAACCCATGGTCAAAACGGGTACGGGCAGTGGCCTTATTGAGGCTGCGCGTGGAAGTTTAGGCCATTGGTTGGCAATCAAAAATGGGCAGTTGTCACACTATCAAATCATTGCTCCAACCACCTGGAACTTTTCCCCACGGTGTGCTGCCGGTGTGGCAGGGCCTTTGGAACAGGCCTTGGTTGGTACGCCCGTGCGTGCCAAAGAGCATGATCCCATTGCCGTCCAACATGTGGTCCGTTCATTCGATCCGTGCATGGTGTGCACTGTACATTAGGTTTCCTATATGTACGCAAGGGCTGCACTTCCCAGTGAAACCACTAATTTTATGCTGCAAACATAGTTTCCAAAACAGGAAACTATGTTTATTTGCTGTGTGGGTTATCAGTTTTAAATTTCACAAAGAGGGCTCTAGCTATTTCATTTTAAAGCAAAATTGAATCTGGCATGTATCGTGCAGTCAGGTCTCCAATGTGCTGCGCCAAGGCATTTAATAAAGGTGCAGACGATCTACAGATGGCTTTAAAACGGAGGCCCTGATGGCTGAGAAAGAATTCGATACTGGTGGCTTTGACTTTTCCGAAGTTGAAAAACGTCTGGGTGTAACACGTCGAACGTTTTTGACGTTCTGTGCGGGTGTTGCTGGATCTTTGGGATTGTCGACGAATTCAGCCATGGCCATGGCGAAAGCCATTGCGCAACCCAAAAAACGTCCGCCTGTAATTTGGTTGCATGGCCAGGAATGTACGGGGCCGTCTGAATCTCTGCTGCGTTCCGAACAGCCATCTTTGGAACATCTGATCTTGGATATGATCTCCCTTGACTATCACCAGACACTGGATGCTGGTGCCGGTCACAAGGTTGAAGAGATCAAGAAAAAATCTATGGAAGAAAACAAAGGCAAGTATTTGCTGGTTGTTGAAGGTGCCATTCCGGTAGCCGATGGCGGCATCTATTGCAAAATTGCCGGTGAAACCATGGTGGATCTCACCAAGGAAGCTGCTGAACATGCCGCTGCGATTGTGGCATTTGGTTCTTGTGCGGCTTGGGGTGGTGTTCAGTCGGCTGCACCGAACCCAACAGGGGCCAAAGGCACCCAAGCGGTTCTGCCCGGCAAGCCCGTGGTCAATATTCCCGGTTGTCCGCCCAACCCGGCAAACTTCCTCGGCACCGTTTTGTACTTCGTAACATTTGGCAAGTTGCCGCCGCTGGATGAACAAAATCGTCCGAAGTGGGCCTATGGTCGTTTGATCCATGAAAACTGCTATCGTCGACCGCACTTCGATGCTGGTCGCTTTGCCACCGAATTTGGTGATGAAGGTCACAAGAAAGGCTATTGCCTGTACAAGCTGGGTTGCAAAGGGCCTGAAACCTACAACAACTGCCCAAGTTTGGAATTCAACAACGTCGGTGGTGGGGTTTGGCCCATCGGCGTTGGTCACCCATGCTTTGGTTGTTCAGAACAAGGTGTTGGCTTTAACAAGCCACTGTTCTCTTTGGCTGATGTGAAAACACATACACCGCCAAATGCATTTCCGGAAATTGATGATCGTTCAGATGCTAGTGGGGCTTCTACAGGAGCTGTGGCGTTGGCCAGTGCCGCTGCCGGTGCAGTTGCTGGTGCGACGTTGGTCACGGCAAGGAAGTTAAATTCGTCCGATGATGGTTCAAATTCTGATGATCAAAACGGTTGAGGAGGGGCGCTATGAAACGCAGAGACTTCCTCAAAAACTCATTACGGGCTGGCGCCGGTGTGTTGGCGGGGGCTGTTGTCGCTCCTGACGATGCGGAGGCACGCCCAAATTTAGAGCCAAAAGAAGGTGCCGTTGGTATGCTTTATGACTCAACCTTGTGTGTTGGGTGTAAGGCGTGTGTTGCCATGTGCAAAGAAGTTAACGGTATGCCGCCGGTAACGATCAGCGAAATCGATGCTTGGGATGAAGCCCGTGATTTGTCTGGTGATACTCTAAACGTTATCAAAATCTATAAAGATGGCGCAGGCAAAACGAAGGATGCCGAGGTTAACGGCTTTGCCTTTGAAAAACGCAGCTGCATGCATTGTGTGGACCCTGGCTGTGTGTCTGTTTGCCCAGTTACCGCACTGACTCAGCATCCCATTACCGGTATCGTATCCTACAATGCAGATGCTTGCATCGGTTGCCGGAACTGTATGGTTGGCTGTCCTTACAACGTTCCGCAATTCCAATATGACAAGACCTTTGGCCAGATCAACAAATGCCAGATGTGCAACCAAAAAGGTGTTGAGCGCATCGACAATGGCATGATGACCGGGTGTGCTGAAGCTTGTCCGACGGGTGCAACATTGTTCGGTACCCGTGATGCATTGTTGGCCGAAGCCAAGCGCCGCATGGAATTGAAACCAGGCGAAACCTACAACTATCCACGCGGTGATGTGAGCAAGCCAGACAGCTATCATGAAAAAACGGTCCCCGCCTACAAACAACACATTTGGGGCGAGAAAGAAGCAGGCGGTACCAACGTCATGCATATTTCATCAATCTCGTTTGATAAGTTGGGTATGCCGCCGTTGGAAGAACGTTCAGCAGCTTCTGTCGCGGAAGGTGTTCAGCACTCCCTCTACAACTACTTGGCCCTACCAGCTGTTGCGTTGGCGGGACTGTCATTTGTCGTCAAACGCAATGCCGATAAGGCTAAGGATCAAAAAGGGGAAAGGTCATGAGCACGCATCAACAGACCGGTGGTCGTATATTTACCTTACCCTTTATGCTTTTGGGTATCGTTGCCGTCATTGGGCTCTATTACATTGTTGAACGTTTTGTACTGGGCATGGGTGCTGTGGCAAACATCAATGGTGGGTTTCCATGGGGCATTTGGGTGGTCTATGACGTTGTGATCGGCACGGCCTTAGCCTGCGGTGGTTATGCGTTGGCGTTCACCGTTTATGTCTTTAACAAAGGCAAGTATCACCCATTGGTACGTCCTGCCCTGCTGGCCAGCTTGCTCGGTTATGCCTTGGGTGGTTTTGGCGCAATCTTTGACATGGGACGTTGGTGGCAGTTCTATAACATTTTGATCCCAGGAAACTGGAACTTCAATTCCGTGATGCTGGAAGTCGGTCTTTGTGTCGCACTGTACATCATCGTATTGATCATCGAATTTTCTCCGGCTTTTTTGGAAAAGATCGGTGCCAAGGGCCTTTTGAAAGTGCTGGACAAAGTCTTGTTCTTCTTCATTGCACTCGGCGTCTTGTTGCCGACGATGCACCAATCCTCGCTGGGTTCTCTCTTGATCGCCATGGGCTACAAAGTTGATCCCCTGTGGCAGACCATGCAGTTCCAACCTTTACTGGCTGTCGTATCAGCATTGATCATGGGTTATTCCATTGTCATCTTTGAAGCGTCATTGTCCAATGTTCGCTTTGGCGGTAAATCTGAAACGCCCTTGCTGTCTGTATTGGGCAAAGTTGCAATGGGTCTTATGATCGTATTTGTGGCCGCTCGGATTATCATTTTGGTGTCACAGGGCAAAATAGGTTTGATCTTTGCCGGTGACTTTTCCAGCATCATGTTTGTGCTTGAAATGGCCTTGTTCATTCTTCCTGCACTTATCTTAATGTCACCAACATCTCGACAAAATGGCGGACTTTTGCTTATCGCGGCCGTATCCATGTTGTTTGCTGGTGCGCTCTATCGTTTCAATGCCTTCTTGTTCACCTTTGATCCGGGACCGGGATATGCGTACTTCCCATCCGTTTCGGAAATCATGGTGACGTTGGGCATCATCGCAATTGAAATTATGGCCTATCTGGTCGTTGTCAAAACCATGCCTGTTCTGCATCGCAGTGAACAAGCCTAAGACGTTCGGTTAAGGAGATAAATCGTGACAACACGCATTACCGTAGACCCCATTACCCGGATTGAAGGTCACTTACGTATTGATGTGGAAGTAGATGACGGCAAGGTGACCAAGGCTTGGTCATCGGGTCAAATGTGGCGCGGCATCGAAAAGATTTTGGTTGGTCGTGATCCTCGTGAAGCTTGGCTTTACACGCAGCGCTTTTGCGGTGTGTGCACCACTGTTCACGCCATCACGTCCGTCCGTGCTGTCGAAAATGCGCTGCAAATGGAAGTTCCCGTCAATGCTCAATTGGTACGAAACATCATTCAGACGGCACACGCCATTCAAGATCACATCGTTCACTTCTATCACCTGTCTGCGGTGGACTGGGTCGACGTTGTATCAGCATTGGATGCAGATCCGAAAGCAACTGCGAAGTTGGCGGAAAGCCTGTCTGATTGGCATTTGAACGGTCCGCACGAAATGAAGGCCGTTCAAGATCGCTTGAAAGCCTTTGTCAATACCGGTCAACTGGGCCCATTTGCCAGTGGCTTCTGGGGACACCCCGCGATGAAACTTCCGCCCGAAGTCAACCTTTTGGCTGTTGCGCACTATCTGCAGGCTTTGGACATTCAAAACCACGCCAACAAAATTGTTGCGATTTTGGGCGGCAAAAGCCCGCACATCCAAAACGTTGCGGTGGGTGGTATCAGTAACTCCATCAGCCACGATGCACCGTCTGTGTTAAACATTGAACGTTTGATGTTGATTAAGGGTTTTATCGATAAGCTCGAACACTTCGTCAAATCCACCTATATGACTGACGTGCCGGCCATCGGTGCATTTTATCTGGATTGGACCGGGTACGGTGGCGGCGTTACCAACTATCTGTCCGTTCCCGATTGCCCGCAAGACACCAAAGGCACCAAGTTCGATACCCTTGGCGGCTTTATCGAAAATGGTGATTTGTCGACCTTTAAAGAAATCAAAAACTTCAATGACCCGTACTTCCGTGACGGGGTTGCAGAAAGTTCCAAGCACGCTTGGTATGAAGGTGACGAAGCCCTGCATCCATACAAGGGAGAAACCAATCCGCAGTACACGGATTTCCAAGATGACGGTCAGTACTCTTGGGTTAAAGCGCCGACATTCTACGGCAAGCGTGCTGAGGTTGGACCTTTGGCGAACGTGATCACCAACGTTGCAGCCGGTGAACCACGCTATACGCAGTATCTCAATGACTCAATTGGGGTGATCAAATCCGTTGGGGGCATTTCGGATGTTCCTCTGACGGCATTGAACTCGACCATCGGTCGTCATGCCGCGCGTGCCATTCGTTGTGGTGTGATGTTGGATGTGTTGAACGATCAATGGACCAAATTGGTTGAAAATGTGGCTTCCGGCGACACCGACACCTTTAACGCACCGGTCTTCCCCAAAGGGGAGATCGAAGGCTTTGGCTTCCATGAAGCGCCGCGCGGCACCTTGTCGCACTGGGTTGTCATTGAAGATGCCAAAATCAAGAACTATCAGGCGGTTGTTCCCAGCACCTGGAACGCCGGGCCACGTGATGCTGATGACCAACCAGGACCTTATGAGTCTTCCTTGATGGATAACCCCATCGCAGATCCGGAAAACCCATTGGAAGTGTTGCGTACGGTTCACTCCTTTGATCCCTGCATCGCCTGTGCCATTCACATGGTCGATACAGAGAAAAAAGAAATCGTGAAGGTGAAAGCCCTATGACAGAAGAATTCACCGTATACGGCGACGCCGAAATCCTCGTCATCGGCATGGGCAACGTGCTGATGCAGGATGAAGGTGTTGGCGTGCGTGCGGTTGAAGAACTTGAAAGTCGTTATGAAATAACGGCTGGTCCCGGTGGTATCGATATTATGGATGGCGGCACCACAGGGACCGAGCTGCTTGAACCCATGAAGGGGGTAAAGCATCTGATTGTGGCCGATGCAATTAATACCGGCGCACCTGCTGGAACCATTGTGCGCATTGCCGATGAAGAAGTTCCGGCCTTTTTTCAGACCAAGTTGTCCAACCATCAATTGGGATTGTCGGATTTGTTGGCATTGCTGACACTTCGTGGTGAAGCACCAGACCATGTCACCATTGTCGGCATGGTGCCCCATCACCTGGAAAACAAACTGGGTCTCAGTGATGAGGCCAATAGGGGATTGCCCGAAATGGTCGATATGCTGGTTAATGAACTGAAAGCCTTGGGTGTTCAAGTGTCTGAACGTGCTGAAAATCGACCTTGTTACTGGGCTGAACAAGCAAAACGTGAGACTGCGGGACAATGTGCGTAGGCATCCCAGTTAAAATCACCGAAGAGGGTGAGTTCGTTGCCCGTGGTGAAAGCCGAAATGGTGTTGAGGAAGTCAACATGATGTTGCTTGGCTCCCAGCCCGTTGGAACTTGGGTATTAAGCTTCTTAGGTTCGGCCCGTGAAGTGTTGAGCGAAGAAGACGCTGTTAATATCAATAAGGCATTGGATGGCTTAGCTGCCATTATGAACGGCGATGATAATGTGGATGTAGATCAATACTTCCCAGGCATTGGCGAAACCCAAATAAAAACCGCTTAAAAGAGGTTGTTCCCCATGAAGACACCAGATCAATTGGCTGTTGAAGTCAAACAAGCCTTCGAAACCATCAACCAGGAATCCATGGCAGGTTTGCCCATCGTCAATCCAATGTTGGAAGTTGATACCATCGGTTTTCTAGAGCATGAAGGCCGTAATGTTGGAATTATTGTCACACCGTGGTTGATGACCTTAGCTGTTTTCCCTGGTGATGATGATGATTGGAGAGACGTCGTCGTCGGCACCAAGGCATCCTTTGAATTTCCGGCGCGAAAATACGATTTTCTGGCCAATGAAATCGATGGGATCGGGAAGTATTACGGTTTTGCCCTGTATTCACCGATGCATGAGTTTGAGCACCAGCCACACGCAGTTGCCAGCGCCGAAGCCTTCTTGGAAGTGCTGATGGTTGAAAATGAAAATGCTGAAAATGAGCTCGACGAAGAACGTCTCGCAATGTTTTTGGCGGGTGAAGACATGGAAACCATCAAGCAAAAGGAATGTGCGAAATCCAATCCAGTGGTTGATGGTGAAACCACATTGAGTGATGCAGCACCAAAAGAAATTGACCGCAGAGCCTTTCTCAGCGGTGGTTTTCGTCCTACGGCCTGAGGTATTGGTCGTTTTTGAGACAAAACCAGGTCTTTGGTCTGTCTGAGAACCCACGTTTTTTGGTGGTTTTTCTAAGGTTCCTGCGCCTTAAGCCTGAATTGATCGCAGCGCTGAAACGTGAAACAATGGGCTCAATGAAAACGGTGTTGGTTCGGTGTAACTTGAAGCCGTCCACGGACATATAGACCATACTTTCATCAGCACGTCTGACCCTTGTGTGGCATATGATATGAGAACAAACTGATGCACGAATTGTCCATATGCGAAGGCATTGTTCAGATCATTGAAGATCAGGCCGTGGAACAAAATTTCACTTCTGTTGAGAAAGTTCGCTTGGAAATCGGAAAGCTGTCTGGTGTTGAGCTAGAGGCCCTGCGGTTTGGATTTGATGTTGTGACTAAGAACACCATTGCTGAGAACGCTGAATTGGAAATTATTGAATTGAATGGCATGGCCTGGTGCATGCCGTGTGAGAAATCCGTTTCCGTTTCACAGCTTTTTGATGCTTGTCCCGATTGCGGCGGATATCAATTGCAGGTCACCAGCGGTAATGAAATGCGGATCAAAGATCTGGAGGTCAACTGATGTGTAATGTTTGTGGATGCGCGCACGGTGAAACGAAAATTGATGGGGTGACGCCCCATGATCATGACCATAGTCATATGCATGATCACGACAATGGCCACGACCATGTACATGTAGACGGTGAAGCACATGACCATCATTATGGTCATGGACCTGCACATGCTCATGCACCGGGGCTCAGTCAGACTCGGATGGTGGAAATTGAACGCAACATTCTGTCAAAAAATGATGCTTATGCGGCCAAAAATAGGGCGTATCTCGAACAAAACGGTATTTTGACCTTAAACTTTGTTTCCAGCCCTGGTTCAGGGAAGACCACCTTATTGGCGCGAACCATCACTGATTTACAAGGCGGTGTTGCCATCAATGTGATCGAGGGTGATCAACAAACGGCCAATGATGCCGAACGCATTCGCGCCACCGGTGCCAAGGCCATTCAGGTCAACACCGGTAAGGGCTGTCATTTGGATGGCCATATGGTGGGCCATGCTTTGGAAAGTTTGGCGCCCACTGCGGGCAGCATGCTTTTCATCGAAAATGTCGGCAATTTGGTTTGTCCTGCAGGCTTTGACTTGGGCGAAAACTTGAAGGTGGCAATTTTGTCTGTGACGGAAGGGGAAGACAAACCCCTGAAATATCCAGATATGTTTCATGCTGCCGGATTGATGCTGTTGAACAAAATCGATTTACTGCCGCATCTAAATTTTGATGTGGACCTGTGCATCGAAAATGCACGACGTGTGAATCCCAATATTCAGGTTTTGCAGGTCTCTGCTACGTCTGGCGAAGGGTTGGATGACTGGTATGCCTGGCTCAAAACCGAAGCTGCCGCATTACAATCCTAAGGACTGAAAGGAACAACCCATGTGTCTTGCAATTCCGGCGCGTGTGAAGAAGCTTCTGGATGACGACATGGCCCAGGTTGATCTGGACGGCGTGTTGAAGGAAGTCTCGATCGCGCTGACACCGGAAGTGACAGTGGGTGAATATATTATCATCCATGTGGGTTATGCATTATCGATCATTGATGCCGAAGAAGCTGAAAAAACTTTGGCCCTGTTTGGTGATATGAATGCCAAAGGCGCACCCGCTGAGGCCTCATCATGAAATATGTTGATGAGTATCGCGATGGTGATTTGGGATTGAACATTACGGCCAGTATTCGCGCCGAAGCAGACCCTAAACGTGATTATTACTTTATGGAATTTTGCGGTGGTCATACCCATGCGATCTCGCGCTATGGCATCGCCGATCTTTTGCCGCCCAATGTTCATATGGTTCATGGCCCTGGATGCCCAGTGTGCGTGTTGCCGGTGGGACGGATTGATCAGGCCATGGAGTTGGCAGCACGTGAAAACGTCACCTTGTGCACCTATGGTGATTTGATGCGTGTGCCCGCATCGAAGCGGCGCAGCTTGTTAAAAGCCAAAGCCGAAGGTGCCGATATTCGGATGGTCTATTCGACGTTGGATGCGTTGAAAATAGCCGAACAGGAACCGGATCGTCAGGTGGTCTTTTTCGCTATTGGTTTTGAAACCACGACGCCGCCAACGGCTTTGGCAATTAAGGCGGCTGCAGCCAAGAACCTAAAAAACTTTACCGTTTTTTGTAATCACGTGCTGACGCCTGCGGCTATTCAAAATATTCTGGAAAGCCCAGATGTGCGTGAACTGGGGACAGTGCAGTTGGATGGTTTTATCGGCCCGGCGCACGTCAGCACCGTGATTGGCACCCAACCTTACGAATATTTTGCCGAAGAATTTCACCGCCCCGTTGTCGTGTCCGGGTTTGAGCCCTTAGATGTGATCCAGGCCATTTTGATGTTGGTGCGCCAAGTCAATGAAGGGCGCACAGATGTAGAAAATGAATTTGCCCGGGCCGTTAAACGCCATGGCAATGAACGTGCCAAGGCTGACGTGGCGGATGTTTTTGAACTACGCAAAACATTTGAATGGCGTGGGTTGG
>JAPHSY010000002.1 GCA_026196495.1 Magnetovibrio sp. | reverse complement strand
GTCTTCAACCAAATATACACCTTTTTCATCGGCAAGCTTTCGCAACTCGGCCAAGGGTGCTGCCTGTCCCATCAAGTTCACCGCAAGGATCGCCTTTGTCTTTGGCGTCATTGCAGCTTTAACAGTCTCCACACTTAAATTGTAAGTCCGCTCATCCAAATCTGCAAAAACCGGAATCCCACCATAAATCAGCGGCGCCATCGCCGTTGCAGACATGCTTAAAGGTGGCACAATGACCTCATCACCAGGACTTACGCCAACGGCCCCCATTGCGGCGTAAAGACCACTGGTGTTTGAGTTTACGGAAACAGCATGGCGGACGTTAAAGTACTTACACCAAGCAGCTTCAAATTCTTGGACTTTTGCTCCACCATTAAAACCCCGATGCCAGTCACCAAAGAAGCCTGACAAGCTGCCCGAGTCCATCACCTCTTCAATCTGTTTGCGTTCGGCATCGCCAACAGAACGATACAACTGCAAAGGCTGATCAATAATCGGGGCACCCCCAAGTAACGCCAGTTTGGACACCTCTATCTCCTCTTTTGCTGAACAGCATCTTCTAGTTGATTTAGAATTTGCCCCGTTATGGCTTCAATATTAAGCCGAGAGGCTTGCTTCGGTTTTTTGGGCTTGGACTGAAACAGCGCATCAAGTGTCGATGCAATTTCAGCATAGCTGTGAGCCTTATAAATATCTTTGTTGGCATCAATCCCTGGATTGCAGGTGCGAATGCGATCCGGCTCTATCGATGCAACGGGGATACCGACGCCCGCAGCCTCTAACAATACCATTGTTGCCATTCCGATAACATAATCAGCACCCAGTAAAACATCCTCTGCACTATCAGTCACAAAGGATAACTTTAAATCTCTAGGATATTTTAAATCTGCAACAAACCGGTCCCATTCCGTGCGTGATTCTCGGGGATGGAGCTTCACAAACATTCGGATATCTTGTTCTACGGGCAGGTTTTTGAGAACGGAATGAAATATATCAAATTTATTGTATCCACGCACACCCGTAACGGCTTCATCAGCTTCAACAGGTTCGGAAAAAAATACAGCCCTCAATTCAGATGAACGTTCCCGGACTTCCCATTTTTCTTTGAGCTCACGAATTTGTTGCTCCAGATGCAACTGTCCAACGACCATAAGCTCAGCCGTACACCAGTCTTGAGATGACAGTTCCAGTCGACTTTGTTCGTCAATAACACCAATGGCATCCGGCAGAACCAATGCCCCTGTGGTGTGATGTTCAAATCTAATTTTTAAGTTTACCCATGAATCCAAGACTGCTGTGGAAACGACATCATCCAGATTCCAGAAACGTTGCTCAAAATCAGACATCATACTTGTGCCGGTTATGACAACATCGGGGACCTTCCCATCAAAACATTCAGAAGGACTGGCACTGTCTTCACTCTCTATCAAACCCGGCAATCCAGCCCACATGGATACTGCGGGACCCGTTGCAAACAACCTGGGGGACAAACCTTGAGCAATTGCCTGTAGAATAATGGGGCGAATGGCGTTGGCACCGCCGGGGTCATGGGCTGCAAATGCCAAATTCAATGTGCCGCTCCATCACGGACTTTCCATAAGTCAGAGATCGCTTCACATGTTTGCAATGCATCTACCGCACTGGCACCATCTCCGTTGAGTTCAGACTTGCCTAAGATGCATTGGTATAAATTTTCAACGGCATCGTTAATTGCCGCCGGCGTATCAGGATGAACGCGTTTTGTTTCTGAGATCGTCATAATTCCAGGAATGGCCTTATCGGGTGCACGCTTTCTAAATCGGAAAGTCCGTCCAAGGTTTTCCATATCCACACGTCCACCGGTAAACAGAAAGCTCGCCTCGATGTGCTGGAACTGTCGTTCGTCGCCAGTCAGAAGATGCACCATTTTATTATCTGGAGTTTTCAAAACGGCACTGATACTGGGATCATTGGGATCGTGGTCAACCAACGCACTGAGTGCATAAAGCGGCGTTAACTTACCAAAAAAATACGTCAGCAGATCAACAACGTGGCTGCCATTGTGTTTCAGGCCCTTGCTGTAATAAGCCACAACATTCAGCAAATCTCCCCATGCTCCGGAATCAATATCTTGTTTCAAAGTAGCAATTTCCGGAACCCAGCGGCGCAAGTAATGCACCAACAACGGCACTCCTGCACGTTCATAAGCCTGGGCAATTTCTACAGCTCGCTTTGCAGTCTCAGCCAAAGGTTTTTCACAAAACACACCTTTAAGCTCCAGCGGCAATAACGCTTTGAGATGTTCAATATGAAATGCATTGGGGCTGCAGACACTCGCGACATCAACCTGAACCCCACTGTCGACAAAAGAAGCCAAATCAGCAAAGCCATGCGGCACATCCCAATACGACATGAATTCCTGACGACGTTTTTCATCGGGCTCTATACATGCAACGACACGGAAATTTGGATGAGCGCGGTATGCACCTGCGTGAGAGACTGGCGCAACACCATCGTCAAGGCGTGCTTCTTCAATACCGCCCGCAATTCGACCGCAGCCGATGATTACGACATCAAAAAGATCAGACCCAGCGTTGTTCGATGTGGTCATTAATTTCACGCAATTTCGGGTTTTGCTTCAAATAATTGAGAATATCATCCAAATCAAAATTTGGATTGTCGACATACAGGCCTTCAAAAATATTTGTGATAAAGGTTAAGTCGTCTTGTGTATCCAAGGTCAAGCGCAGATACGGGTCTACCTGATGCTCCGGTGCTGACATATTGTGGATAGAATACAAATCACGGCCCGCACGATAAATATAGAGAGTCACATGTTCATGATCATCTGGATCGTCGGTGCGGCTTGCGACATCTTCCAACACTGTTCGCGCAAAAACCTGAATGCCCATGCCAATCGGATACGAAGCAGGCTGACTGTTGGTAAGATAATCGACGCCCTTTTCAAAATATGTTGCCACAGCTTGATCAACCAAAGCCGGATCCAAGAGGGGACAATCACCTGTTAACTCAACAATCACATCAACATCGTTGGTTTGTGCTGCTTGAAGAACGCGCATAAGCACGTCATCTTCACTGCCGCGAAAGCATTTGATGTCAAGACGATCTGCTAATTCCACCAAGCAATCATCATCCACATTGGTGGTAGTGGCTAAGATGATGTCATCTAAACATTCAATGCGCTTAACACGTTCAATCATCAATTCCAGAGTTGGTTTGTCCAAGATCGGCTTCATAACCTTCCCAGGCAATCGGGAAGATGTCATACGTGCTTCAATGGTCGCACACACGCGCGGTTTAGTGTCTGACATCGTGTTTATCCATCCTCACGATCAATGAGCATATCCCACTGGAGCGGTTCATTGAATAGAATGTCACGACGCGCCACAGAACCAATTGCCGTGTCCAAGTTCGACGGATGCAATCCTGTACCTGGGCGTCGAATGACCAACATCTCTGGCGTAATGCGCGTTCCAGCTGGAATTTCCACATCTGCAACAACGGAACGACGCGCAAGAGAACGCATGCCTTCTTCGGCAACGGTGCAGCCTTTATGGGCGCTTCCCAATACTGTTTCGACAAATCGCGCACCATCAACAAGCGCTTTCAATTCATCAGGATCAATGGAAAACGGCTGATCCGGTCCCGGCATTTTGGGGTCCAGCGTAATGTGCTTTTCAATCATACAGGCACCAATTGCGATTGCGGTCTTGGCGACGTCTACGCCTGTGCTGTGATCGGATAAACCAACCGGCAAACCAAATGCAGATTGCAGCGTATGAATTGCGCGCAAATTTGAATCTTCGGGCTGGGCAGGATAGTTGCTGATGCAATGCAACAGCACCACTTCCGTCAAACCATTTTGTGACAGTGTGTCCAGGGCTTTTTCGACCTCACCCAAAGATGCCATTCCGGTTGACAGAACCAAAGACTTCCCGGTTTCGGCCACACGTTTCAACAGTGGAAAATGGCTGATTTCATATGAGGCGATTTTATAGGATTCGGGTGCAAAGTTTTCTTCTAAGAAATCCACATCCGACATATCAAAGACAGATGAGAAGAAGGGAATATCGCGTTTCTTACAATGTTCAACAATTGGGAAATGCTGTTCACGCGAAAGTTCAACATACTTCATCAAGTCGCACATGTTGGCGGTTTCATCGAAACCGCAGCGCTCACGATAGTGAAGTGGAACTGTAGTGCGGGTGGAAAAAGATAATTCCGCACTATAGGTTTGAAATTTAACTGCGTCTGCACCAGCATCGGCTGACATATCGACCAGTTTGCAACCGATATCAACATCGCGGTTATGGTTGCTTCCAGCCTCGGCAATAATAAAAGTCGGATGCCCGTCACCAACTTTTTTACCACAAATTGTTACTTCAGCCATAAACGAAGTCTCCTGTGCTGCTGCCTTCAGCTAGCTTTTGAATTTTTATCAACAAGATTTAACCAACCATGGCCCCACACAATTGCAGGCCAGTCGGGACAATTCTCACATACGCCAGATCCGCAGAAATTACCCTCAACATGGCGTTGGCGTAGGTCCGTCATCAACGGTCCCTGCCAAGCTTCGGCCACGGTCATTTCATCCAAAGACCCAATGTTTGATCCTTCGTGCCAATCAACAGGGCAGAAACGAATATTGCCCGCATGATTGATCAAAAGACGCTGCCAAATATGAGGGCACGGCCAGCGGTCATCTGGTTTTTCCAACTTATCGCCAACATCTACAGTTCCCAAATTGGTATGCGGACGACGAATGGCGACGTTATCGACGCGGCCTTCCCAATAGTTGCGGAACAATTCAACTTCTTCATCCAGGCCTTCATGATGAATCATCGACACCATAACTTTGGTTTTGGCCGGGTCACGAATTTCAAGAAGATGCATCACGTTTTTCTTAACTTCATCGAAATCCAAACCAACGCGGTACTTTTCAAATGTCTCTTGATGAAATGCATCCAAAGATACATCCATGATATCTGGCGGACATTCCATCAACTGTTTCAGTCGCTTGCCTTTCAGCAAGCTGCCATTTGATGTGAGGTCCACTTTCTGAATGCCGACTTTTTTTGCATAAGCAATCATTTCCGGCATTTTAGGGTGCATCATGGGTTCACCTTCAGAGGTGAAACGCAGCAACTTAATCGGATGTTTTGCAATCTCTTCAACTGAGCGGGTGAAGTGTTCCCAGCTTAGATGTTGCTTGGAAAAATTAGGGTCATCCGCAATTTCGGACTGCGGGCAAAACGTACATTTTGCATTACAGACGTTGGTGACCACATAAAGGACATATGGCGGAAACTGCTTGTCTGTTTCTTCCATATATAATTTATCTACTTCAGCACTCATGGCTTACCTCATTCATGTGATCGGTTATGTTGCCAATCATCTTCTGCGCTATGTAGCGTCAGAATTCCATTTCGTCAAAACACTTTCGGGCACCTCTTCACGAGAAATCACTCGCGGAGGCATACCCATTTGAAACACGCCGGGCTGTACATCTCGAAGTACTGTGTCTCCAGATGCAATCAAACACCCCGGGCCGAGTTTAAGCCCATCAACCACCACGCTGGCGCTGCCAACAAAACTGTATGCCCCAATCGTTACGTCTGCATTGGTTGTCGCATTGGGAGAGACGATCACGCCCTCACCTAGATCATTTCGTGCACCAATGGCCGTATTCCAATGAATGATATTGATCCCCCGCAGAACCGTATCTGGCCCCACAACTGCACCACTATGAACAATTGCCCCAGGACCCAAGGTTGCGGAAGAATATACTTTGGCAAGGGGATGGACCAAATTGATGAAACGGTTCAGGTCAACACCGACACGCTCCATAATGCTGTGGCGAATAAAGCGGCCTTTGTATGATCCCATGCAAAACACCAGACCAGCGTCTGGATGGTCCAAAACCTTCTCGATTTTGCCTACAACTTCAACACCGTCAATGACCTGTCCGTGCTTAGACATATCGTCATCAACAATGCCGACAATTTCATATTTCGGCTTAGCGCCATTGATATCACGCACAAGCTCAACAACTTCCGTTGCCCCACTGCCTGCCCCGACGAGAATTATAGGTTGCACGTCAAGCCTCCAACACTTTGGCGACGTAATCGCTCAAGGTCCCAACCGACTTCAAAGGATCATTGGCATTATCCAACATATCTTCTGTCGATAAGGTTATGGATTTTCCAGCGACATCTGGGCTGTAACGTTCAATTGAACTGAGCAAAATCATCAATCCCAATGAATCAATCTTGGCCTGATCACCCAGAAGCACAGTCTCACGCCCCTTCTCCAAAGCAAGATCGGAAGGCAGGCCCGCATTAACATCATCCAGGGCACGAAACACCAGTTCTTCAGCAGCGTTATTGTTCATGGAGGTCATACTCTCCTTAATCCCGTTGCTCGTACAGTTCACGAATTTTAGGGCGATCCACTTTGCCGTTCTTATTTAATGGCATTTCATCAACATTCATCAAAGAACGGGGAATCATATAATCGGGCAGCATTTTCGATAATGCGGCACGAATGCCTTCGCCATCCATGTTTGGGTTACCTTGATAAGCACCAACAATGAATTCACGCCCTCCCATGGAAACGACGAAACTCACAGCTTCGCTAATTCCATCGATGCGGCGCAGGTGGGCTTCAATGTCCATTAAATCAACACGGTAGCCTGATACTTTGACTTGAGAATCTAGGCGACCTTTACAGAAGTATTTATCTTTATACAGGACGACCCGATCCCCGGTTAAAAACCACCGCTTTCCGTCTTCCTCAAAAAACCGTTCAACACCACGCCCACCAAGATAGCCACTCATCAACTGTTCACCAGCTAGGACCAGTTCACCGTCTTCGGAAATGTCGACATCATTACCAGGCAAGGGTGTTCCAATGGGGACATACCCCATTTCGGCATAAGTTTCCACATCACCTTTTTGACAAGGATGATAAAAATTCTCCACCCCTGTTTCCGTCAAACCGTAGAAGTTGTAGATGTTGGGAAGCTCCAACACATCCTGACAGTATTCAAGAATGTCGAGACGGAACGGTTCGCCACATAAAAAAGCAATACGTATAGGTGTGTCAACTGGACCGCGCGGATTCAACTGGCGCACACGGGAGATAATCGAAGGCACAGATGAGAGCACCGTTACCTTGTTTTCCTGAATGTGGCGTAACGGCATAAGGCTATCACGATCATCCACACCCGGTGCGAAGGCACCGCCAACAAGCGGTGCACAGAACAAGTAAAAGATCGAAAGATCAAAACCAAAATCGTGATAATCAGAAAACACATCACCGTCTTCAAACGGCAATATATTGAGGGCATTCTCAATGAAGTTGATATAATTGACGTGCGTCATCGGCACGCCCTTCGGCACACCTGTCGAGCCGGATGTAAACATCACATACGCAACACCATCATCATCGATGCGGGACAAATCAAAGGAGGTTTCTTCTTTTGGAAGGTTCCTGAGGTCGATTAATTCAATTTCATTTGCAACCACATAAGCAGAAAACTCATCAGAAAGATCGCTATCAACAATCAGCACCTTTGCTTGGGCTGCATCAAGCATATTTACTATCCGGTTCCACGGCAGAACCGGATTAATCGGCACCCATGTGTTCCCTGATATTATAGACGCGAAAATAGCACCATATGCAGAAAATGACTTGCCGGAATACACACCAATGGCTTGCCCCCGATAGGCACTCAATTTTGTATTCAAACGACACATCACTGAATAAAGTTCATCATAGCTGTGACGTTCTTGATAATGAACATACACATCACGTGAACCACCATCGGCAAATGCCGTGTGCAGCTTCTTGTAAAAGTCTTTTGGTGACATAGTCATAGCGTCTAATGCTTCAGATGATCAGAGAGAATGCACGGTATAGTCCGTACCAACCGCATTGGTATAACGAATTTGCTTCACCTTCAAATCAATAACGGAGCTTGAAACCGTCGAGAAGGTCCCTTTGCGCCAAATCTGCTTGGCCCGTTCACTGCCCGGTTCAGGATGAACCACACCTGCCAGATCTTCAACAGACCCCATGTCATTGAGATACTGAGAAATATAGTCAAAACGCTCAAAGCTGCTGGGGTATTCATCAAAAGTTTTGGCGCCGTGCTGCAAAGTTCGAAAATGGTTGGTTACCACATCACGCGGTTTCAGATCAAACGGATGACGCTGATCTTTAAAGGTCTCAACCACCATCGCACGATCTTGGTCCGCTAAGACGACATTATAGCCCATCAACAAATTATCACTGCCTTTAAGCAGCTCCACACATTCATCAAGGCTTTTGATATCCGCAAACGCAGACGAAATCATTTTCGTCGGACTTGTTTGACCTTTACGTTCTTCAGCAAAGACTTCAATGGCTTTTTCAGCTTCACCTTCTTCGACCAAGCGAGTCCATTCCGGGGAGTTCACGGCCGTACTGACAAACGCAACACCATGCTTATTGATCCCAAGGCTGAAATAACTATCCCCCACAGAGCGCACGGCAAGATAATCACCGGTATTCACAACCTCTTCGGCTGTAACAACTTCCTTATCGCGGTTTTTGCTGAGCAATCCAGGGGTGGCGAGGTAGACAACTGTGCACATTTTTTATGTCCTTATAATATAATTGATTTTATGCAAAACCACGCAACAACATGAATGCTTCTGCCCACATATAGCCACTTTCACTGCCTCGCACTTTGGCGAGGGCACGCAGGACTTCAGCAGAACGCGGATGGGGATCGGGGCGCGCCTCTCCGGTGTAGCTTTCCATTGAATTGATTTTGTTTGAAACGTCTTCTTCGCTCAACTCAACATACACATTGGGCTCAAACACAGCTGGGCGCCGGTATCCAGTTGAGCTGGGAACTTCCCCCGTCAGAACGGGAATTTGACACCCAACATTTGGCCGAGCCAATACTGTCACGGCCTCATGACAAACGCGGTGGTCGACATTGGTACACCCCCGGTAATGGGTTAAGACCAAGTCAGGATTAAAACTTTCAAAATGGGGTTCCAGCCAATGAATAACACTGAGAAGCGATACACTGTCCATTTCGTTATCGGGAAAATCACCAAGAACAATATTGTCGACATCAATACCAAGGTGCCCCAAGGCCTTTTGGCAATCTTGAGAGAGAACACCGGAAGCCGCTGATTGTTCAGCCTGTGTCTTCTTATTCTTGCGTGCATGAATACCCGTTGCCGGAATAACAACTCGAATTTCTGCACCTAAACGCGACAGTTTAGACAAGGTTCCACCAGCCGCCAGTGTCTCATCATCAGGATGAGCAAAAATGGCCAGGACTCTCTTTGTCTGTGATAGATCAATCATCTTTTTCTCGTTTCACGATCTCAACCTGGGCTTCCAATTTGCCATGACGAAGTACAGGGTTTCGAAATTCACATCTATTTCCGCCTACATCCAAAAATGCGTGGGGATAACCATCTGCATCCAGCATTCGGATATGATCATAAAGCTGCTTCACATCCATTCCCGATTGGGGAATTTCACTTTGGTCAGGTGTGCGCCGTTTAAAAACCGTTACCTCACCAACTTGTGGTGTTGGTGTGATCTCGGACTTTGTCATTTGCTCAATCATATCAGCAACAATGAGCGATGACCGTTTAAAGATTTCATCTGCAGTACCCTCCAGCGTCAAAGGGCGTTTTAGGTAGATATCTCCGCCATCCATTTCGGCGGTCATTTTCAGCGCTGATATGACCGTTTCTGTATGACCACGAACAATCAGGTTCTGAATTGGGCTCCCGCCACGTCCATATGGTAGGTCTGTTTCATGGAACACAACACAGTCATACTGCTCAAATATTTCAGCAGGGACCCGCCAACTCCAATGTGGGAAAAAAATAAAACGCGGATCAATCGCGCCAATTCTTTCTACGGTTAGATCTTCTGGGTCAGATATGAGATGCCACTCACCTGGCAATTGAGATAGATGTGCATCATATGCAGCAATGTTCCAAGGACGAATGGTCGCAACGATATAACGGCTCATAGCAATTCACGTTTCATCATCACAAAACATTAAGCACGCCCATGGCCGGAGAACTCAGCATTAATTTCTGCCAACTCAGGATGACGCCGAACAACGTCATAAATCTCTTTCCAACCCGGAACTGCGGGCCAGGGTTCAATGTATTCAAACAATTTTTGGAAAAGCTCAAAATCTTCAGGATAATCTAAAGTCCAACGGTGCTTTTCAACCCCGCCACCCGGCCCTTTGAGAACTGCACGTTTGAATTCGGGCCGTTTGCGCAGCCAAGGTGTTACATGTTCGCGTTGCTCAGGTTCAGTGGCGTTAAGGGCTGCATTTTCGAGCCCCTCAAAGGTGAACACCTCGCATTCAATACCGTGCGGAAATGTTGACACCAGATTATTACTTGCAAAATCAACGCCTTCTCTCTGGAACAGCTCAAGCGTTTCACCACACACCCAAGGGTCAACCAGCGGGCAATCACTGGTGATGCGAATAATGGTATCGGCATTAACCATTTTGGCAGCTTGATAGTAACGATCCAAAACATCGCTTTCAGAGCCCCGATAAACCTCAGCCCCACATCGTTTGGCCTCGGTTTCAATTGGATCGGATTCTGGAGTGTCCGGAATAGCACAGCAAACAACGTCGACACCGGGAATCATGGCGCATCGTTTCAGCACATAAAACAGCGGCGTTTCACCGCCAAGTTCCATGAGGATTTTCCCAGGTAACCGGGTGGAGGTCATACGCGCCTGAACGATCACCGCAACTGTCATTGTGCTTACCACTCAAATTTTAAAAGTCGGAAACGATCTAGGATTGCGCCAAGAAGTCCCGCATCGTATCAGCATCCAACCATTCTTCATTTGCATCACTGGTATATTCGAACCGATCAGAGACTGTTTTGCCTTCGTATTGTGGGGCTTCACCCTGTATCCAAAATGCACATGACGGAGCAATGATATAACGATCATCCATCTCAATCGTATGAATTGCATCGTCACGCCCGATCATGATTTCATGCAATTTCTCACCAGGTCGAATTCCAATAACACGCTGTTCCAATCCGGGGGCCATCGCTTCCGCCAAGTCCGGAACACGCATGCTTGGAATCTTTGGAACAAAAACCTCGCCCCCCTGCATCATTTTCAGAGAAGAAAGGACAAAATCAACACTTTGCTGCAACGTAATCCAGAACCGCGTCATCTGCATATCTGTAATCGGAAGGTGGTCAGATTTTGCTTTAATCAATTTTTGGAACAGCGGAACCACACTTCCGCGAGATCCAATCACATTTCCGTAACGAACAACCGAAAAAAACTGCCCTGTTGCAGCACTTAGGTTATTTGCAGCGGTAAAGATTTTGTCAGATGCCAGCTTTGATGCCCCGTAAAGATTAATGGGGTTTGCGGCTTTATCCGTGGACAGGGCGATGGTGTGTTTCACACCGCTTTTGATGGCTGCACGAACCACATTCTCAGCACCAAGGATATTTGTGTGAACACATTCAAATGGATTGTATTCTGCCAGTGAAACGTGCTTCATCGCAGCAGCGTGAACGATATAATCCACCCCGCGCAACGCCATTTCCAAACGGCCAATATCTCTTACATCACCAATAAAGTAGCGCAGAATTTTTTTCTCATCGAGATCACGGAAGTCCTGCTCCATGTCGAAATGCTTTTGCTCATCGCGAGAAAAGACTACTAAACGTGACAGGTTCGCATGCTTTAACAAATAGCGAATAAAGTGTTGGCCAAAGGAACCCGTACCGCCTGTGATGAGCATGCTTGCTCCATCCAGATAGCTCAGATCCGTTTTAAAATCTCGGATAAAATCAACGTTTATAGACAATGGATTCTCTTTCAGATTGTACGACCCAAAATAAGTCTCAAGATCGACATGGCGATCTTACGAAATTAGAATTTTCTTTAAGTCATCTTCATATGGCGCATCGGATGTGGCCTTCACATAATCCACCAATTTTGGAATGAGGTAAGCAAACTCAATAAACGGGGATATGTTTCCGGGGTAGCGCAGTTTGCTTAAATTATCCATTTCAAGCAAAATTTCAGCATCCCGTTCAACCAAAACACCAAAATAAACAAAGGGTATGAAACGCTTTGCCACTTCCGAATAAAGCGAGCTTTTCATAATTTTCTGACTTAGCAAACTCACACGATAAGCATACAACCAACGGAAAGCATCAATGGTGCCACTGCTGCCAAGGACGACGAGCCCCGGCAAAGACGGTGACATTTCACGGCCATAATAGCCCATGATTTGATTGTAAGTGTACGGTGTATCCGTATCGTAAATGGTAACTTGCAAGCTGCGTGGATGAATGCGTCCACCCGATTTGTACTCGATCAGATCACAAACATGTTCTGATATGACGGTGCAAATTTCATTGCAACGAATCGGGCCTAACAAAATCCGTTGATCAAACTTTTCGATCTTCGGTTTGCTGATATCGGCGAGAACAAGACTGGATTCCAGTTCGGCCTGCGTCAGGTTGGGGATATCTGCAAAGCAATCAATCCGTTCTAAGCATTGTTCAAAATACTTTTCACGAATTTCAGCTGGATAGGTTGTGATTTCATGTGGATCAACGACAACCCCATCAACCTCAAACACGGCATCTTCGGCTTTGATGCTTAAGTCAAAGGCTTGAGACAACAATTTCGATGCAACGACAACGCCATAGTACAAGCCTTCATGGCGCCATTTGGACGTATCTTCCATGATTGCGTTTTTGACATCAGCCTCATAACGATCATGCTGCTCAATATATTGATCAGCAATCGCCTCTTCGAGGTCTTGGACACTTCGGATTTCCAGTGGTGCGTCATACTCTGCTGGAATGGTCAGCGACGAAACAGATGTCCCTTGAAACAAAGAGCCATTTTCCGGCTCACCGTACCAAGCTTTCAGTTCTTCAGTCCGAACCCAGTCTTCAAACAGGCGGGTTAAGCGAACTTTTTCTTCATTGCTGCAGCTTTCAAAATGGGCTTTGCCCTCTTGGACTTTTTCACCAAGTTTTGCATACCAACCAGAATGACTGGGACAGCCAACCTTGGCTTCTGCTTCTTTCAAATAGTGCGCCAGCGTAATTTGATCGTGATGGGTCACCCCATCAAGTGCACAGCCCCCACCCATTAGACTTGCTCCACTCGGCGTTGTTCATAAGTACGGCGACGCAATACAGCTTGTGCCAAGAGCGCCATATCTTCCTTGGTGCGGAAGTGTTCCCGCTTGAGGGGTTCAGGCAACGTGGCAATATCCACTTCTGTTTTGTTTTCAAAGTTCTGAACATATTTTTCAGTGTTCGAAAGCATTTCACGAATGTTTTCTTCACCATAACGTTCAACAAACACACGTCCCCAATCGGCACCATACTGGTCACAGAATTGAGCCCGAATTTGATCGGGGAACAGCGTCACAAAACCAATGTCGGGACGGTCACGAACGATATCGATCATCACCCGGTGAGCCGCAGGCACAATTTCATTTTTCCATTCACGGCCATCAACTGTGTACGGCAGTCGCACCTGGAAACCCGTCGCAGGAACCGCATCCAAGCCATAAACGTTATCGGGCGTGAACTCTTCTTCCATCGGTGATTTACGCGTCAGATCAAAAGTAGAGATCGTCAATGTATGAATATGCGGATTTCCAACAATGTAGTCGGTCAAATCGCGCCGCTGTTGATCAGTTTCACCAGGGAAGCCGATCAACACAAAACAGAAATTCATAATACCCGCGTCAGCCGTCAGCTTCAGCACTTGATCCGTATACGAACTTTCCGTCTTTTTGTTCATGGTTTTCAAGATTGCAGGATCATTGGTTTCCAAGCCCCAATGGATTTTACGGCAACCGCCTCTGTAAAGCTGCTCCATAAACCCGGGCTTCGAAAACGCTTTTTCCAAACGGGCAAACGTTTCCCATTTGGCATCAATGCCTTGCTCTTCGATAGCTTTTGACAGAGCAAACAACAAAGATGGGGAAGAGGTATCTTCCATAAACTTGAAGTAAGTTGCTTTGCGACCATAACGTTTTTCAGTAATGGCTTGAACTTCTTTGATCTCTTCAATGATTTTTTCAACATCACGGACCCGGTAGGCATTGGAGCCATAGGGAATGGCGCAAAACGCACAACGCGCATAACACCCGCGTGTGGTTTGCAGCGGCACCAAATATTCCGGATAGAGATACTTATTGAAAGGTATGTCATCGAAGTCAGCCTTAGGCACACCTTCGGATTTCAAAGACGCCCCACCACGTTCAATAAGTGGCTTGGGATCGCCTTGCTTGATGACATTCACAAAGTCAGGCTTTTCATCAGCCCCCAAAACATCGCGCAGCACATTCAAATAAGGAACTTCGCCGTCCCAAAGGCACAAGTAGTCGAAATATGCTGAAATACCGTGTTCTTCCATCAGGCTGTCATAACAACGCGTGATCATCTGACCACCCAAAACAATCTTCACTTGGGGCAGTTTGTCACGAATGGCCTTCGCCAACGAAAACGCGGGAATGATTTGATCTTGGAACGTGATGGCGATGCCGACGACCTTGGCTTCAGTCGGTGCAATTTGCTCATCCACCATTCGATTGAAGAAATTCAAAAACGGGTTTGCACCGTGATCGTCCAAAGCCGCCAAAACGTCATCAAAGTTGATCCGTTCATATTTCATCGCCAAAGAACGTAGCCCAACATGCAAGCTGTCATATTCTTTAGACTTGTCCATCAACGCATTTTCTATCTGGTTGTAATATTCCAGAAGTTCCAACGGGTTGTGGTTACAGTCATCAATGGTAAAGTTGGGAAATTTACCATCGAGAAAGTCGTAGTAAAATTCAATGTTGGCATCAATAACCTTGGCCGTGTAACCGTTTTCTTTCAGGTATCCCTTCAACAACGGCAGATTCAACTGCGCATGCAACGGGCTGGAAACGGGGGTATTGACCAGGACGGTATCGTACTTGGACATATCGCCTACTCTGACTTTCTCTGTGAAGGTTCTTGCTATTGTTTTTCAAAGGCGTAGACGAACACGCCACCTACGTCATTTTTGTCCACCGGCCCCAATTTGGTTTTGGTGTGCATTTTAAAGCCTTGGGATAGCATTTCTTGCTCAAACTGTTCCTCATGGCGCTTGAAGTCTCCGATTTTTTCCAACCCGGACTTCAGGGCATTGATTTCAATTTGTGCCAGTTCGAAGTAACCGTCACGTAAAGCTTTGCTCACGATAAAGCCGTGGTAGAGATGCAAGGCTTCTTGACGCTCTTCTTCGCTGGTGTAAAACGGCAGCAACTCGCCACCAATGATATAAAGACCACCCGGCTTCAAATTGTCTGAAATGTTTTTCGCCAGATCCTCACCTTTTTCGTAAGGGATATGATCGTGTGCGAATACTGACATTACCACATCATATGGCTCTTCACCTTTATAGGTGGTCGCATCACCCAAAATAAAGTTGACGCGTCCTGCGGCTTTTGGAGCGATATGGCTTTCCAAAATAGCTTTACAGTCGCTATCAAGGTCCAATGCATCAATAACCAAATTTTCGTGCTTAATAAACTCTTCCGTCGCAAGACCAGTGCCTGCACCAAATTCCCATGCTTTCAGCACATCACTTCCATTTGAAGTTTCACCCAGCAAGCGCTGAATTTCATCAATCATTTCAACATAATATGGATGTGTGCGTTCAACAGCGTGGTAGAGATCTAAGTCAATGTAGCGAGACATCTCAAATGTCTGCATATTTCCGCCGAATTCGACGTCCGCCATAAAATTTCTCCGGTAGAGTTAAATATTCAAAACACCTACTGCCAAAAATGACATAAGTCATTCATATGTCAGCATAATTCATAGTTTTGGCGCATCTCACCAATTGCCTCGTCTAACACATCTAGACAAGTGGGTAAACCCAATAGAATTGAACAATCCAGCCCCACTCAGAGAGAAAGAACAAAATCGTCCTAAACCGAACGCAACCGAAGCGCTCCCAAATGCATCTTATTCTCTAGAAACATTCGATAATAATGTGCATCGCACCACTCATCGTGGTTGGTAACAGACAATTCCATATACTGTACGCATGCTACCGCACTATGGGTGACACCCTTCGCCCCCCACAAACGCGACACAGTGTTCACGCTGCGAACGCTGTCGTCAAGGCTTTTTAACACCGCCAAATTACAGTTCATAGAATTTCGCTGGTCACAGCCTCATTCAGGCCAAAATACAAATCAAACCGCCCCTTACAGAGACCTCTTGACCATGTTGTTCAAAATGTGAACTATACGACCTGATTCTGGATTGCGTAGAATTTGGTATGGACCATTTTCACCTGTCCTGCGGTAGCTTGCCTAAATTTTGGAACTTTTCTCAAATCCAGTGAACACATGGCCCCTGCCCCCCCCATCGAGATACCCCAAAAAATTGTAAGCCACTACACCCTGTTGATTTAAGCGTAATGCCTCAAGAGAGATAAAAGCAGGGCGACCAATTATCCATGCCCCCGATAACCTTCATAAATTACGCCTTGGACCAAGCTGCATGACCATCATTTCAAAATCGAGCGCATTGCTTTCACTGCTGAATAGCTACAAGCACCGCTATATAAACCGTGCCCGATATTTTACGGTTCGCAAAAAAGCAGAACATGCCATGCTGGATTTTGCCAAAGATGCCAGTGCACAAAAGCCCCGCACAGCGACTGCAAAAAAAGTGCTGATTGATGGAACGTGGGACAATCCAAATTTTTGGTTCCGACTGAACTTAACGATCCCTGCTCTTGGTCTTGAAAACACAAAGAAGGAAGGATTGCTCGGTCATTTTGCGCGTCCCGAAGTGCGTGGCTCTTTTTCCCGTTTTGGCATTGAAGTCTCTCAAGACTTAGCGGCCATCAAAAAAACGATCCCCTGCCAACGGGCGCGTGCACGTGAATTGCTCAACCAAACGCAAACTCCGGATGACATGTTGGAATGGGAATTGCCAGGCGGCGTTCCTGGCGGTTTGTTGTATGACAGCCTGTTAAAATGGATGCGAAAAGGTGTCGCTGAACTGGACAATCCAAAATTGGAAAAATACGTCGCACGGGCACTGACACAAATTGAAACGTCAAAACGCGTTATCGAAAACACCGATGCGGATCTGTTGATCGCCAGCCATGCCATTGGTGTGGAATATGGCAGTCTTGCGTGGTTTGCCATCAAAAAGGGTATAGACATCGCCTGCTTGTACGGTGATTTCGGTTCACAACGTTTCTTGCGCATTACCGATACCGATCAATTGTTCACCGAAAGCCACGTCCCTGCGCGTGATGAGTTTTTCTCCCTGGACCAAGATAAGCGTGACCGATTGGCCGAACTGGGTTATGACCAGCTGATCCGGCGCATCAGTGGTCAAACAAATGACATCGGCGCGCAGCAGGCCTACTTGGTCAACAACACCAACATCACCCGCGAAGACATTCTCAAAACCTTTAATTGGTCGCCGGACAAGCCCATCATTTGCGTCTACGCCCAAAACTGGTTCGACTTCCCCCGTTACCTGGGATTGGATTCGTTTCGCGACTTTTATGATTGGATCCAAGTGACTTTGGCCGCAGCGCACGCCAATACGGATGTCAATTGGTTGTTCAAATCCCACCCGTGCGACCGCATCTACAATATTCCTGAACAAGACCAGTTGAAGACCATGCTCAAGGTCCAACCCGCCGATAATATCGGATATGTTCCGGAAGACTGGAATGGGCAAAAGATTATGGAATCCATTGACGGCGCCGTTACGTGTACCGGCTCCATCGGATTTGAGTTCCCGGCTCAGGGCAAGCCTGTGTTGTTGGCGGAACGTGGCTGGTACGGCCATTTGGATGTCGGTGTCACATCCAAATCTCGGGAAGACTATATCCGTCTTTTGGGTACGTCATGGTGGGATGAGTTCGACACGAATCAAATGCCCCGTCACGCCAAACAATTTTTGGGTTGGTACTTCTGTCTGCCCGATTGGCAAAAGACTTGTATTTTCAATGATGACTCGGGACGCCAAGACATCTATTTCGATGTCGAGGAGTTCATCAACACCCACAAAGACTCACTCAACAAAGAAATCGAAACCATCCGCAAATGGTTCGATGCTGGCGATTTCCGCTATCACGTCTTCAAAATCAAAACGGCTGATGGCTACCAAATGGGGAACATCCTCTAGGCGCACACAATGACAAGTTCAAACATCAAAATCGTCATCATCGACGACAGCATCGGCAACATCGGATCTTTGATGAACGCGTTTGGACGCTTGGACCGTGGTGTTGAGGTGTCGAAGACTTCCGTCATAGACGAAATCGAGAATGCTGACGCGATTGTGCTTTCCGGTGTTGGCGCTTTTCAAGCCGCCACGGACAGCTTACGCGCCAAAAACTTAGATCAGGTTCTGCGTAAAGTCGTCATAGACCAGCGCAAACCGTTTCTCGGCATATGCCTTGGCATGCAAATGCTACTGGAAGGTTCCCAAGAATATGGCTGGCATGAAGGTCTGAGTTTTCTGGATGGCCGGGTCCAAGAACTCAGTCACGACCACACGCACCGCTTGCCACATGTGGGCTGGAACAGCATTCAAATTACGAATTCCGATAGTCGCCTGTTGCGCGGCTTGGATGAGCACGACAGCTTTTATTTTGATCACAGCTTTGCCTATACCGACACGGCCAATTCGGTTTCTGCCGCGACTTGTCGATATGGTTCTACATTCACTGCGGTGATCGAACAGGGCAATACCATGGGGGTGCAATTCCACCCTGAAATTAGCGGGTCGTCCGGGCACATCCTTTTGAACAACTTCTTAGATATCGCTTCCGCAGCTGCTTAACCTTCAGCCGTTAGAAATAAAACGATTACCATGGTCAAAAAACGCATCATCGCCACCATCTTGGTCCGCAACGGCATCGCCGTGCAAAGCTACGGCTTTTCACGTTACTTGCCAATTGGCTGTCCCGTCATCACTGCTGAATATCTTGACCGTTGGGGGGCTGATGAAATTGTCCTTTTGGACATCGGTGCAAGCCGAAACGAACAATCCATTGATCCAGCCTTGGTACAAAAAGTCGCGCGTGCTGCCCGCATTCCCTTGGCCGTGGGCGGTGGCATAAAAAATATGGAACAGATCGCCGAGCTGATGGCAAACGGCGCCGATAAAATCGTTCTCAATACAGTCTTCCTGGAAAACCCACAGTTCATATCAGAAGCGGCTCATATTTATGGCCGCCAATGCATCATCGTCTCCATCGACGCGGTGAAAGATAAAACAGCTGGAATTTGGGCTTCGTATTCCAACGCCCGTCCGGATCTTGCCGGAGAAGATGTTTTTGCCCTGACGGCACGTGCAGAAGAGATGGGCGCGGGAGAAATTCTCTTGGCTTCCGTCGACCAAGACGGGACCTGTGCAGGCTATGATCTAGATTTGGTACACAAAGCCCACGAACAATTGGATGTGCCTCTGATCTCACTGGGTGGTGCGGGTGCCCCAAACGATTTTGCCGAAGTTTTGAAAGGCCCCTGTGCTGCCGCTGCTGCAGGAAACTATTTCCAACACTTCGAACACAGTATCGCCTTGGTGAAACACGCCCTGCACGACCTTGATTATGCCGTTCGAAAACACCGGGTTTTGCATTATGACGCCATCGAACAAACAAACAATGGACGTGTTTTGAGCAATCAAATGCACCTTCCCTCCGCCATCAAGGAGGCATCATAATGAAGTATTGCAAGCGCTGTCTCTATCCAGAAAACCATCCGTTAAACCTGGTCATTGATGACGAAGGTATTTGTAGTGGATGCCGCGTTCACGAAGAAAAAGATATCTTCGATTGGCGCACACGCTGGAAACGACTGGAAGCCATTGCCGATGCATATCGCACACCGGGTCAGAGCTATGATTGCATCGTCCCTGTGAGCGGTGGAAGAGACAGCTATTTTATCGTTCATGTTGTCAAAAATATCTTGAAGCTGAAGCCCCTGCTGGTCAGTTACAACAAGCACTACAATACGCCCTTGGGCATTCGCAATACGGCGTACATGCGCATTGCTTTCAACTGTGACCTGGTCGAACGCACCACCAAACCACAGACCATCCGCGCATTGAACCGGGCCACTTTGGAATCTATGGGCAGCATCTATTGGCATGTCCTTGCCGGTCGCACAGCATTCCCTGTGAAAACGGCTG
The DNA here is from genome assembly GCA_026196495.1 of Magnetovibrio sp. GTDB lineage: Bacteria > Pseudomonadota > Alphaproteobacteria > Rhodospirillales > Magnetovibrionaceae > Magnetovibrio. The sequence continues at coordinate 54,199 of JAPHSY010000002.1, read as the reverse complement.
TACACTACAAAATCCCCTTGATCATCTGGGGTGCACATCAAGGTGTCGATCAAGTTGGCATGTTTTCGCATACTGAAGAAGTCGAAATGACGCGCAAGTACCGCAAGAACCATGACCTTATGGGCATGGAAGCCGAAGACCTTCTCAGGGCGCATCCAAAACTGAACGACCTCGATTTGGATACGTTTTTTTATCCTGACGACAGTGACCTGCAACGCGTCGGTGTGCGCGGTATTTATCTCAACAATTTTATTCGTTGGGACAGCAAAGCACAGCATGAACGTATGATCCGCAATTTTGGATACGAAACCCACTCTCAAGCAGGTACCTTCGATACCTACAACGATATCGACTGTCACCATTACAGTGGCTTGCATGACCGCATCAAGTACGCCAAGTGCGGATACGGCAAGGTCACGGATCATGCAACCCGCGAAATTCGTCTCAAACGTTTAAGCCGTCAACAAGGGTTGGATTTGGTCAAGGCTTATGCCGATCACGATGCACCGGATGAACAACTGTTTCTCGACTGGCAGGGTATGAGCCATGATGAACTGTGGGAACTTATCGACCAACACCGCAATCCGCTGTTTTGGGAAAAGGACGGCTCGACTTGGCGCCAAAAGAACAGCGTTCTGGACACAACCGACGCTGGCGACATCACACCGAAGGAAGAGTGTCAATTTCACATCACGCCTTCGCGTGCCCCCGAACAAGATGAAAACCAATACATGCTGATCGGCAAAGGGTACGTCCACGAAGAAGGCCCACACCGACCACCAGCCAAGGAATGGACAACAAGAACTTTTCTGGATGAGGTGACGAACAATGCGTTGGTGTAAGAACTGCCTGGAGCCCGACACCCGCCCGGGTCAGGTCTTTGACGAGTCCGGCATCTGCACCCCGTGCCAATATGCCCTGAACAAAGTTCCCGTCGACTGGGACGCACGCAAACGTGAAATCAAAGAAATTGCCGAATGGGCCAAAGCCAACAGGACCGGTAAATACGATTGCGTACTCGGCGTTTCCGGCGGCAAAGACAGTGTCCGCCTAGCTTACTTCCTGCGTGAACTTGGACTTAATCCGTTGTTGGTTTGTGCAACTTATATCCCGCAACAAATGACAGACCTCGGTGCATACAACCTCGCCAATATCATCGAATGTGGTTTTGATCTGGAAACCATCAATGTTGCCCCCGATACATGCCGCAAGATGATGCAGTTTGCATTTAAAAAATTCGGCAACTGGGCAAAAGCGACTGAGTTCTTCCTCATCACGAGTATGCCGCGCATGGCCATCACTCATGGCATTCCGCTTGCTTGTGGTGGTGAAAACCCGTTTGTGACATCTGGCAGTGAATGCGGGTCCACAGATGGCGACGCCACCAACTTTGCCATGCTCAACACCATTGGCGGTGGGGATTTATCCCACTTCATTGATGAAGGGTTTACCGAAAACGATCTGCACTTTTATTCAGTACCGAGCGTCGATCAGATGCAAGCCAACAAAATTCGTTTCATCTATTTGGGTTATTATATTGATGATTGGGGTGTGACGCCCAATGCCAAGTTCTCCATCGACAAGGGGCTCAAATGCCGCGATGGCTTTGGTGCAGACCCGGCGAACACCGGATCACTTCACCCATATGCCTGCCTGGACGAAGACTTCATTTTCGTTCATCAATATCTGAAATATTTGAAGTTTGGATTTTCCTTTGCCACACAACAGCTCAGCCATGACATCCGCGAGATGGAAGAAGGCTCCGTCAAAAGGGAAGAAGCAATTGAGTTGGTGAAAAAATATGATGGGAAATGTTCCGAACACTACCTTGAACGAGTTCGCGACTTCCTTGAAATGTCACGCGAAGATTTCGACGAAACCCTTGAAAAGTTCCGCAATGATGATGTCTGGCAAAAAGATAATCACGGCAACTGGATCCATCGCCAGCCGATTGAATAAGAAGAAAAGCCGATGAGTTTAAAAACCGACACCGGAACTTCGACCTCACGCATTGAACAATTGCGTGTGGGGTGGTTTATGATGACCCCCAACGAACGTAAGTTCGCCTGGAAGGTTGCCATTGGCGTTTTGGTATTCAGTGCCATTGACTTATTGGCGTTGTCATCGATTTTACCACTTTTGGGGCTGATCACCTCTCCAGACACTTGGGTGACGAAGCCGATCTTATCGGATGTTTTCGAATTCTTGGGCCATCCCGAACTTTCCGTTGTGATCCCTTCACTGGCCATCGGCATTGCCGGATTTTTAATAATCGCCGCGATCGGCAACGTTATCATTCGCCACTTGGTCAATCACTTCGGCGCAAGCTGCATGAAGCGTTTGGCATCCACCATCGCCACGTTGTGTGCAGATGCACCGCTAACATGGTTCTTGGACCGCAACTCTTCGGTTGTCGCACGCCAAATCAACCAAGACACCACGCGCTGGGGATCGCATTTCATTTCACGATTGTTCAACATCGTGCAAACGTTCACACTATCACTTATCGCCGCGATCTTGATCGTTTCCCTGGCACCCATGGCCGGGTTGGTGGCAATTTTTGCAGGCTTTGTGTTTTTCGGCATTTTGATGAAGGTCGTACGCCCCAGCATGGATCGCTACGCACGGGTGGAGATTCAGAAATCAGATGCCGCTATGGTCAACATCTTACAGATGCTGAACGGTATTAAAGACGTTAAGCTCAGCCACCGCAGCCCGTTTTTCGTCAATCTGTTCAGTGACGCCTTCACCACCATCTCCGACGTAACGGCCCGCCGGGCAACGATCCAACAATCCCTACCAATTTTTTTGCTGGTGTTTGGACAGCTCGGGGTCATCACCATCGTTACCATGCTTTGGGCATCTGATGTTCCTGCCATCGACATTGCCGAACAAACAGTTCTGATTGCATTGGTGGCATCGCGTTTGGTACCTGCTTTGAATCGGATTTTTTCAGATGTTGCGTTGTTGTTAGATGCCTACCCTGCTGTCAGTGGTTTGATTGAGTTAAAACAATCTATCGAAAGCGCCCGTGCCGCCCAAATTTCCGGCAACGAAATTTTGCCCGAAGACTGGACATGGTCGAGCATCGACTTCAAGGATGTCTCTTTTCAATACCCCGGTGCCAATACACCATCCTTATTCAACATTGATCTGAAATTCGAAAAGGGTAAAGCCTATGGGCTTGCCGGATCTTCTGGAGCCGGAAAAACAACGCTTGCTGATATCTTGCTGGGCCTTCTGACACCAACACAGGGCAGCGTTACCGTCGGCAACCATACCCTGAGTAATATTTCTTCAAACAGCTGGCACAAACGCATTGGCTATGTTCCGCAACACCCATTCATGTCGGATGACTCTCTACGCGCCAATATTGCCTTTGGCATAGAAGCCGCAGACGTAGATGATGAACACGTCAGGACTTGTATGAAACTCGCCAATATCGCTGATCTGGAATCCTCCATGCCTGAGGGGCTGGACACGCCGCTCGGTGATCGTGGTACAAAAATATCGGGCGGCCAACGCCAGCGCATCGCCATTGCCCGCGCACTTTACAAAAACCCGGACATCTTGGTTCTGGATGAAGCCACCAGTGCACTGGACACCATCAACGAAGCAGAAGTGCAAGAGGCCATCCGCAACTTGCATGGGAAAATCACCACCGTCATCATTGCCCATCGCCTATCCACCATTTCATGGTGTGACGAGATCTTGTTGCTCTCGGAAGGGGAAATCAATGGTCGTGATTCATATGAAAATTTGAAACGAGACAATCCCATTTTCAAAAAAATGGTCAATCTTCATACTTCGGCCCCAGAAGCAGAATTATGTTGATCACGTTCCCTTTTGCATCAATATCATCATCAACATCATTAAGGTATTTTCGTTTCCATGTATAAGGTCAAAATTTTAGGCGCAGGCTCTATCGGCAACCACCTTTCGCATGCCAGCCGCACGTTGGGTTGGAGCGTCGATTTGTGCGACCTCGACCCACAAGCCCTGGAGCGTACCAAAAATGAAATCTTCCCAGGACGCTATGGCCACTGGGATAACAACATTCGTTTATTCACCAACGATGAAGTCCCCAAAGGCGAATACGATATGATCATGGTAGGCACTCCGCCCCACACACATATCGAGCTGGCGATGGAAGCGTTGAAGGAAAAACCACAAGCCATCTTTATGGAAAAACCTTTCTGCTCTCCTGATCTGAATGGGGCGCAGGGATTTTATGACGCCGCTGAGAAGCAGAACGTTGCCGTTTTTACGGGCTATGACAATACCGTAGGTATGGCGACCGAAAAGATGACAGAAATTTTGACGTCGAGAGCACTTGGAGACATCTATACGTTGGACGTTGAGTTTCGTGAGTTTTTTGGAGAATTGTTTGCCGCACATCCATGGCTGAGCGGCCCTGAAGATTGTTACCTGGGCCAAAAAGAACTCGGCGGCGGTGCCACCAGCGAACAATCCCACGCCATGAACCTGTGGCAGCATTTTGCCCACGCCACTGGTGCAGGACGTGTCAGCGAAGTACAGGCCATGATGCAATTCGTCACGGGCGACAACATCGACTACGACGAAATGTGCCTGTTCAATATCAAGACCGAGAACGGTTTGTGCGGCCGGGTGGTACAAGACCTTTTCACCCACCCCACGAAAAAGTGGGCGCGCGCACAAGGCTCAAAGGGATATGTTGAATGGCGCAACGGCTATCAGCCAGGAACTGACGCCGTTATCGAAGGTGGACATGATGGCGACAGCCAAGAACATCTTTTCCAAAAAACCCGCCCTGATGACTTCATTAAGGAATTGACGCACGTCGAAGCCGCTTTAAAAAGCAATCCGAAAGATTCTTCAATTTCTATAGATCGTGGCCTGGATACCATGCTAGTGGTTGCCGCAGCACGGAAATCTGCCCGCGAAAATATCACAGTTAAAATCAACTACGATGCAGGTTATACATTATCTGCATTGCAATCTGTATAATCCTTGAAACTCTGTCTGTTTAAATGAGTGGAAGTAGTGAGTCACACATGATTAATAATTTTGACTTCCAAGACCTCTTTGTTCTGGATATGGCTAACAATCACCAAGGTGACCTTCAACACGGCCTTAACATTGTTCGACAACATGGTGAAGTGATTGCCAAGCATGGGGTACGTGCTGCCCTTAAATTCCAGTTCCGCAATATTGAGACCTTTATCCATCCAGACCATAAAGTGGATAGCGATAACAAACACATTCCGCGTTTCATTTCCACGCGCTTGTCTGCGGATGACTACCGTCAACTGAAGGATGCCGTAACAAACGCTGGCATGATTTCCATGTGCACGCCTTTTGATGAGGAATCAGTCGATTTAATTGTCGATATGGATTTCGATATCATCAAAGTTGCAAGTTGTTCAGCACGAGACTGGCCGTTACTTGAAGCCGTTGCCAAAACCGGAAAACCGGTCATTTTTTCCACTGGCGGAATCAAACAATCCGAAGTTGATGATATGGTGAGTTTCTTTGACCACCGTGGAACAGATTACGCCATCATGCACTGCGTGCCGATTTATCCGACCCCCAGTGAGCTGTGTAACATCAGCAACATTGGAATGTTCAAGCACCGTTACCCAAGCAAAGTCATCGGCTGGTCCACCCACGAAGACCAAGATGATACCGACCCGATCATCGCAGCCGTTGCCAAGGGCGCACAAATGTTTGAACGCCATATTGGTCTGGTCACGGATGAGATTAGCTTGAACGCTTATTCATCAACACCCGCACAAGTCGACGAATGGGTTAAAGCCTGGAAGAAAGCAAACACACTTTGCGGTTCCACATCGCGCTTGGCGCCAATTCCTCAAGAAGTCGATGCCATTGATGGTTTAAAACGCGGTATTTTCATCAAAACGGAAGTTGAAGCCGGGCAGCCCCTAAGTCGTGACGACGTCTTTTTCGCCATGCCCTACCAAGAGGGACAGATGTCCAGTGGTGAGTGGAAAGACGGTATCATCCTTAATGATACCCTCAACATCAACGATCCTGTTGGCTATGACAACGTAACCATCCCACCGGTATCTGACGTTCAGGTGCTTAAATCAGCCGTTCACGAAGTTAAAGCCTTATTGAATGTCGCTGGCGTTCAATTGGGTAGTGAGTTCGAAGTTGAATACTCACACCACTATGGTTTCAAGAACTTCCTGGAAACTGGCACTGTTATCATCAGCTGCATTAACCGTGAGTATTGTAAAAAAATTCTTGTCCAATTGCCGGGGCAGCACCACCCATCACACTACCACAAACGCAAGGAAGAAACTTTCCAAGTCTTGTGGGGGGAATTGAAAACTGAATTGGACGGTCGTACAAAAACATTACAACCAGGAGATACCCAATTGGTGATGCCTGGCGTGTGGCACCGTTTTTGGACCGATACAGGGTGTGTGTTTGAAGAAGTCTCAACAACACATTTCAACAACGATTCTGTCTATCGCGATCCCCAAATTGAAAAACTCGAACGCTCGGAACGCAAGACAACCGTTGATCATTGGGGCCGTATTCAACTCGTCGATATCGTAACGGGCTCATCCGAGGCCTAAGATTAATGTTTGGTTTGGATAAAAATATCAAATGCGTTGTCTTTGATTTTGACGGCACATTGGTAGATTCCAATCACATCAAACGCGATGGTTTTTATGCCGTGACGCAGGATATTCCAGGAAGCCATAAAGTGTTGGACAACATCTTTAATGGCCCTTCCCCAGGGGATCGTCACGCGATTTTTAAAACCTTTACCGAATACCTTGGCCTTGCCAAAGAAGAAGGCCTGACGCTGACTGAACGCTACTCGCAGTATTGCTTTGAAGAAATCATGAACTGTAACTATATGAAGGGTGCGAAAACAGCCCTCAACACCCTGTTCGATTTGAATATCAATATGTTCATGAATTCCGCAACACCCCAAAATGCTTTGAAAACGGTCGTTGACGCAATGGAGTTAAGTCCATATTTCAGGGGCGTATATGGGGGCCCGATCGCAAAAGAGAAAAACCTTCTGAGCATCCTCAACAGCGAACAGGTTAGACCTTGCAACACTGTGGTTGTAGGGGATGGGCAGGATGACGCGGATAGTGCGATAAAAACAGGATGTAACTTTGTCCCTGTTTTTGAGGCACGATCCGTTAAGGACGGAGGAGATAAGCTTGATGATCTTGCGCAACTCCCCGCACTTCTATCCTTGGCATAACACATAGGGTAAAACACGCTCGTTCTTGAAGCCTTGCGGCTGTACCGGAGCCTACATAAACAATGATCCATCAAAACGAAAACGGCGACTGGGAAATCACCTCCCGGGAACTGACCATCGAAAATTCCACCCACTGTGGCGCCAATTGCTGCATGTGCCCGCGTGAAGAATACGATGAGAAGTGGTCCCATATGAGCACGCCCCTGTTCATCAAGGCCATGGACCAAGCAGCAGAGCTTGGGGTGATCTCCCTTGATTTGACTGGATTTGGCGATTCATTCTTAGACCCAAAAGTTGATGAAAAGCTAGCGTACGTAAAAGATAAATATCCAGAAATCAAAATCTACACGTCCACCACCGCACACGCGATGCAGGGCAAAAAATTCGATTTGGCTCTGAAGTATTTTGATACCATCCGCATTAGCAATTACGGATTTAGCAAGGAAAGTTATGAAGCTGTACACGGAGGCAAACTAAAATATGAAAAGGTCATGGATAATATCCACAACCTTTTGGAACGCCCCCCTGGCCAGCGGCCCTATACCATGATGAGTTTTTTGATGCTGGATGAAAACCAAGGTGAAGCGGAAGCATGGAAAGAATATTGGGAGCCACGGGTTGATGAAATCGCCATCTGGCGCCCACACAACTACGGCGGCGCAGACTCAATCGAACAATATGCATTCCGCTCTGGCTCTCGTGATCAACACCTCAATCAGCATTCTTGCGGACGACCTTTCAAAGGCAATCCTTCGGTAAAGGTCAACGGTGATTTGACTGTGTGTTGTTTTGACTTCAATCACAAACTCATTGTCGGCAATCTCAATGAAATGTCATTGCAAGATATTTTGACTGGCGAAAAAATGGAACATATTCGCCAAATCCACCGCGACAATTCTTATGATGGGTGTGGCTTACTCTGCGATGGATGTGATCAGATTTATGATCGCCAAGACGCACTGGTATATTCAAGCAATACATCGCGAAAAGTAGGTCAACCCAACAACCACCCGGACCATATTGTTGAGTTGGAAAACGACATCGACACCCTATGAGATCGTTAACCTGCGCATCAGCATCAAAGTTGGATTTATTTCATGATTGGTAACAAGCGTATCCTCGCAGTCGTACCCGCACGCGGGGGCTCGAAAGGTATTCCACTTAAAAACATTCAAACCGTAAACGGCCGCCCCATGGTTGCCTTGGTTGGTGATGTCGTGAGCCAAATCCCAGAAATTGATCGAGCCGTTGTCAGCACCGACCACGATGAAATTGCACGCATTGCTGAAGAATCAGGCGTTGATGCACCATTTCGCCGTCCGGAAGAGTTGTCCGGTGATCGTATCAGCGACTACCAAGTGATGTCTCATGCTTTGGCAACGATGGAAGACATTGATCAAATTCAGTACGATATCATTTTAATGCTGCAACCGACATCACCCATGCGCACGGCAAAACACGTAACCGATTGCATGGAAATGTTAATCAAAGGAAATTGGGATGCTGTGTGGAGTGTTTCGGAAACGGATTCAAAGGGACACCCCCTCAAACAGCTCACCATAGATGACAACGAACTGGCATTTTATGATCCCGATGGGGCTAACATCATTGCACGCCAGCAGCTCACACCGGTTTATCACCGAAATGGGGTTGCTTATGCCTTTACACGTGAATGCTTAGTTAACCAGAAAACCATTTTGGGCAAACGAACCGGTGCCCAGGTGATCAACGAAACAATGGCCAATATTGACACGCCGTACGATTTACTGTTGGCAGATTTCATGTTTGCACAGAAAGACAGTAGCGATGCTTGAACAAAGCAAGCGTATGAAGCTGTTTGTCTTTATTGAATCAGACATTTGCATCCGTCACTTCGTTTTGACAGGGGCCCTAAAAGAGCTCACCCAAAACCATGATGTAACCTTTATTTTTCCACCAGAAGATTGGAACCGTATAACACTTGACCCGACGAACCTCCCGCTCAACGCACCATTTCGTCGGCTGACTTTATCCCGCCAACGCATTTGGTTGTGGAAACGATTGTTCCAAGCGCAGCAACTCATGCTACGTCCTGGTCGAGATTACGGTGAACGACGTCGGTATGTCCGTCACTTGTTGGGCTGGAAGGCATCCGTTCAACTGACTGTGTATGGCTTGCCTGGCATCTTTCAAATTTTCAAACGCAATATTTTTTCACGGCTGAAAAAGAACCCCTGTACCGAACTGACAACCTTGCTGAAAGAAGAACGTCCCGATCTAGTCATTCATCCCAGTACGTTTGACGGATACTTCATCAACGACGTGATAGCAGAAAGTGCTCAGCAGGATATCCCGTCTGTTTTGATCATGAATTCATGGGACAACCCCAGCATCAAACAGACCGTTGCCGGTATCCCTGATAAATGCGTCGTGTGGGGGGAGCAGACAGCCGCCCATTGTAAACGTTATATGAACATTCCAGACGAAAACCTCATCAAAGCAGGCGCAGCACAGTTTGATATCTTTCGCCAACCTCCGAGCCTGGACCGTGAGGCATTTTGTGCAGAACACAGTATTGACCCCAATCACAAAATTTTGATGTATGCTGGTTCGAGCAAAAAAGTTGATGAATATAGCCACCTAAGTGTTCTCAATGAGGCCTGCGAACAAGGTATCTTAAAAAACACCAGCATCCTATACCGCCCCCATCCATGGGGAGAATGCGGCAAGGATGGTGAACGAATGCAATCAGCCAATTGGAAACATGTTGAAATTGAACGCAGCATGGCACCGTATGTGGAACGGGTTGCAAAAGGTGATTGCCGCATTTTCTTAGATGCGCCTTATAGCCGCACCCACGATGTGTTGACACACATAGATGCCGTTATTTCACCCTTATCAACCATCATTCTCGAAGCTGCATTACACGGGAAACCGCCACTTTGCTTCATGCCGCTGGATCAAGAGCAACAAGGCAGTATTTTTGAAATTTTTTCCGGCATGGTGCACTTCGAAGAGATTTTTCGATCCGACACATTTCCTGTGGCAACCAGCCAAAAGGAACTAATTGAAAAATCAGTAGAATTATTGGCCAGCACCGAAGACCTGGATTACCTCAAAGTGCTTGAACGTGATATTAGCTATTTCGTATCTCCCCCAAGTAAGCCATATAGCGAAGTAATAGATTCGGTTTTACGCAAAATTTATGATAAAGCGCATAAATCAAGCAAAACACGCGAAGGTTAAGTGACAATAAAATGATTCTAAAGTATCTTTGCGAATGTGAAATTCTGGCAAGCTTGCAAATTAAGCATGGCCTTTCTCTCTCAAAGCCCACAATGAACTGAATGCCTGGCTGAACAACGGATGACTCTGTTGCAGGCGACTTGAAGGAAACGAACAATGCAGGATATCAACTACTATCTCCGCTCTTTTGAGACGAAGAGAAAGGTCATGGAGGGACGGATGGAAGACGCTGACATGGCGGCTCTGTTCGAAAGCTACATTTCCCAAAAACCTGTAGTTTTTCAAGTCGAAACGACCAATCACTGCAACATGAAATGTGTCATGTGCCCACGCACGGACAAGATGACGCGCAAGCTTGGTCACATGCCAATGGACCTGTACAAAAAGGTTATTGAGGAGATCGAACCGTTCTCCCCCATTGATCGTTTGAAATGGCAGCGCTTCTTGAATCTTGATCTTTTCCCCAGCAGCATCCTAAGTGGTGAAGAGGAAGATTTTTTCCATTATGTTGTCAGCGCCAGCGCACTCACACTCCACGGGTTCGGCGAACCCCCGATGGACTTAGAGCTGATTGAACGCATCCGCTTGGCTTCTGAGAAAAACATTCCAACGTATTTTTCCTGCAACCCAATGAATATGAAGGATCAGTTTTTCCAGGACGTTCTCGACGCGGGTGTCAGTTACGTAAAGTATTCCTTCGATGGTTTGGATGAAGACACGCTGTATAAATACCGCGGCCGAAAAATGGTCGTAGATGAAATCTACGAACGCTTCGAAAAAAGTATTGAAGCCATTGAGCGCGGTGGATACGAAACGGTATTGGTCCTAACCATGCTGGAATTTGGCGCAAATAAAGAACAACAGCGCGAGTTCTTAGAAAGATGGCAAAGCCGAAACGTGTACGTTTACATCAAAAATAGCCACCATCGTTGGCTATACGAAGAAGACGACACACCGGAAAACACATCCACACACACCCATTGTTTCTGTGAATATCCGTTCAACTCAACCTCATTGCAATATGACGGCACGGTTATCCCATGCCCGCTCGACTATGATGGTGTCATGCGCATGGGGCATGTGAGCGAAAATTCATTGGAAGAAATTTGGCATTCGGACACATATAAGAATTTCCGCAAGATGCATGCCGAAGGTACCTTGCCAAAAGAGCACTTCTGTCGTTCCCAATGTGATATGACCATCCTTGGCGATTTGATGAAGAAACAAAAAAAGGCTTAAGCATTTTTCCTATAGGAAATCAGGCTGAACTGTAGCTCATGGAAACTTTGCCTTCTGTCCTGTTCATATATCCGGGCGAAGCCCGTAAGGTGCGTCTGGACGCTGTCAAAACGGGGGAAGCGCCAAAAGATTTCTTCTATGGCCTTACTCATATTCAAGAACAGGGTTTCAAAGTTGCCATCGGCAATAGTCGCAAGGATCCATCGAACGTATCTGGTCAGGCTATTTTGTATTTCGAAAAAGTTCGCAATCGTTTTTTGAACTTTGGATTGGCATCATCAAGGGTCATGGCTTTAGCCGATGAAATAGCAGCTTTCGATATGGCGCTCAGCTTTAATGACTTCTTCAGTTTGTCGATGGGGCTTTATCGCAACAAAGTGAAAAGCGACACATTGCTTATGGGTGGGTTCCACGGCCTTTCGGACATACCTGAGCGTGTTCCACCAGCCATAAAAGGCTACGCAACACAGAAAATCATTAAAGCCTTGTCTGGGTTGGATCACTTGTTTTTTTCTGGTGAAGTGGATCGCCAAGTGGCGATTGAGAAATTCAACATTCCACCAGAGAAGACTTCGTATTACCCATTTGGTGTTGATGCTGGTTTTTGGCACCCAGCCAAAACATCCATTCAAACCGGTGGCATCCTATCCATCGGTAGCGACATCAATCGCGATTTCAACACATTGATGCAATCAAATGTTGATGACCCCATCCGTATTATTACGCGCCTTAATATTGAAGCCCCTACTGAGAAGTCAAACATCGAAATTGTACGTGGGAATCTCAATCAATCACCAATTACAGACACATCGTTACGTGAGCTCTATCAAAACGCGGAACTGGTCGTGGTCCCACTTCAAGATGTATGGCAACCCACTGGCTGCAGCGTCACACTACAGGCCATGGCATGTGGCAAACCTGTTATTGTCTCTGACATCAAAGGGCTTTGGGACCGGGACATATTGAAATCAGGCACCAATTGTCTTTTGGTTCCCCCTGGTAACTCCAATGCTTTGGGTGATGCAATTCACCTCCTTAAAAGGGACGAAGAACTCCGCACGCGCATGGGAATTGAAGCACGTAAGACCGTTGAAAAACATTTCTCCATTTCACGTATGGAACAAGCCCTGGAAACCATCATTCGCACCCAGGCCGAAACATTATCCCTCTCAAAAAAAGTCATTTAAAGTTGCACGTATTTGCTTTTTAACTCTCCAGAATTTTTATTGATCTTTCTGCCCATCGTTCTGGGCGGCTTTGTGTTTATCAATGCCTCAGGCCACACCCGTGCGAGTATCGGTTTTTTGGTGGTCAGTTCGCTATTTTTCTATGGCTGGTGGGAACCCGCTTACCTGCTGCTCATTACATCATCGATCGTTTTCAACTTCGTTATTGCGCGCATATTATCCAAACAGACGCAACAAAGCCGAACTGCCAAAAGTTTGCTTATTATTGGTGTCTCAACCAACTTAGGCGCTCTTGGCTTTTTCAAATACACCAACTTTTTTATTGATACGTTCACCTCGTTAAGTGGCAAAACATTCGATGGCATATACATCATATTGCCATTAGCGATTTCATTTTTCACTTTCCAGCAAATTGCTTATTTGGTGGATGTATACCGCAAACAAGCTGATGAGACTGATTTGCTATCTTACAGTCTGTTTGTCACGTTCTTTCCCCAACTTGTTGCGGGGCCTATTGTCCATCACAGTGAAATGATGGGTCAGTTTAAAAAGCCCTTTGCCCGTGGAAATGAATTGTGGAGCAATATATCGGTTGGACTGACCATCTTCACCATTGGCCTGTTTAAAAAGGTGGTGATTGCCGACAAAATGGCATTTTGGTCCGACCGTGTATTCAATGGCGCACAACTGGGCGGGGACCCAACATTTATCGAAGCCTGGGTTGGGGTAATTAGCTTCACCTTCCAAATTTACTTCGATTTTTCCGGTTATTCCGATATGGCCATTGGGCTCGCGCGTATGTTTGGTATCCGCTTGCCACTGAATTTCGACTCGCCATACAAAGCAACCAACATTGTTGATTTCTGGCGACGTTGGCATATGACGTTATCTCGTTTTCTCCGTGACTATGTTTATTTCCCTCTTGGGGGAAACCGAAACGGACGTGCGCGTCGCTACACCAATCTCATGATTGTTATGGCCCTCGGCGGACTGTGGCATGGAGCAGGGTGGACATTTGTTTTGTGGGGCATCCTGCACGGTGCTTACTTAGCCTTAAATCATCTGTGGTGGAACATCGTCGGCCATGGCGATGAGCATGAAGGCCGTCGTCTGGGGCGCACCAAACGTTGGACCGGACGCATCGTGACTTTGCTTTCTGTTAGTTTTGCATGGACCTTATTCCGCGCCGAAAGTCTTGATAGCGCCATACGTATTTATAAGGGCCTCTTCACGTTTAACGGCATTGTCCTCCCCCCCCATTACCAGGAAATTATGGGGGATATGGGGACAAGCATAGCCTCACTGGGTGTGGGGTTTGCCAACATTCCGCATTACGGTGGCGGTATGCAACTGGTTTGGATCGTTGGTGTATTGATGCTTGTTTGGCTAATGCCCAGCACACAGGAATTTATGTGCAAATTCGATCCGGCTTTGGATTTCGACACAAATCGCAAACCCCAGATATTGGGCAAAAGAGTTTGGGCCTGGCAGCCATCCTTAAAAGCGGGGGCCGCTTTCGGCTTAGCCGCACTGTTTCTCACAACCATCCTATTGCAAGGGCAATCTGGTGAGTTCATCTATTTCCAATTCTAAACGCTTCTCCATTGGCTTCATCACGATGTTCATGGTGGGTGCCGTGGTGTTTGTTATTGGCAGCGAAATAATCGTGCGGACCACTGTCGTACCCCACAGCACATTTGATGACATCACCTCTCGGCTGCATTCATCAAATAAGCCCTTTGCTGGATTTGCAGATTCACGAGGTGACAATGGTTTTGTGACCCACGATCAGTTTGAAAATTTTTCCACGGCCGGAGACAACTTAATTACCATCGTCGAAAAAGCACATTTTTTTGCCAAGCGCCCCACAAGCAAAGGCGTCATCATTCAAGCCGATCCGCATCACTTTGCCAGTTACCGCCTAAGCCGCAATCAATCGTTGATGCGCAGCGAACTGTTTGATCCTGAAAAACCATGGTTGCAATTCTATCGTCCGGTTTATCGCCAGTACCTTTTGAACTATTGGAAAAGCTTAATCCTGAGTTTTCTGTTTCCCAGTCCACGTGATGCAAAAAACAAAATTTCCAATGCTGATATTCGGTTTAGCGACTTATCAGTCTATGAGGCAGATAAAAAAGCATCAATCCGCGCTGGGCTTCAATTGCCGGTCAATGATGTAACCAAAACACATTATGCAAAGACATACACTGACGTTATCCAAAAACTAAAAGAGACCGGCATAGATGTTTGTTTGGTTTCGTTTCCCGTCAGCTCAAACTATTTGCGCATCAGTAAAGAGACCACTTCTTATCAGCAGGGTCTTGAATTCTATAAAACATTGGCGGAAAACGTCGGTGTCAAATACCTCAATTTTACGTCTGCATATGATAACGACGTATTCTTAGACCCCGATCATCTCAACATTACAGGTGCAGAAATGTTTACGAATAACATTCTGCACGCTTGTTTTGGATACCGCCCATGAAAGTCGCCATCGGTTATAAGTTACAACAAGGCCCCTGGGGTGGTGGTAACCGCTTTGTCAATTCACTGATAAATGCTCTAACAGCCCGCGGAGACCAGGTCGTCCATAATTTAGATGATGACGACATTGACATCATTTTGATGATTGACCCGCGCTCACGACTGGACCTCTTCACCTTTGCCGGTGGAGAAATTTTACGTTATCTCACGTTCAAAAACCCCAATGCCATCGCGATCCACCGCATCAACGAGTGTGATCAGCGTAAAAAAACAAAAACCATGAATTTTCGCCTTCGCACCGCCAATTATGCTGCAGACCACACCGTGTTTGTTGGCAGCTGGCTGAAGGATCTCAGCGTGTGGACAGCCGATGACCATCGTGACAACAGCGTCATACTCAATGGCGCAGACGAAACCATATTCAATGACCAGGGTTACCAAGCTTGGGATGGTGACAGCCCATTAAAATTGGTTACACACCATTGGGGTGGAAATTGGATGAAAGGCTTTGACGTCTATCAACAGATTGATGAGATGTTGGGAACGGAACAATGGAAAGACCGTATCCAGTTTGATTACATTGGTAATGTCCCCAAAGGCTTCACATTTAGAAATGCCCGTTTGCTGGAACCGCAAGACGCCCAACACCTCAACAACACTTTAAGTAGCTATCATGTTTACGTCACAGCTTCGATGAACGAGCCAGGCGGAAACCACCAAAACGAAGGAGCTTTGTGCGGACTGCCGTTAATTTATCGAGGCAGTGGTTGCATGGATGAATATTGCAAAGGCTTTGGTGAAGTCTTCAATGGTCCTGATGATTTTGCAGGTGCACTTGAAAAAATGATGTCGAACTATCCAGTACATCAAGCCAACATAAAATTCTATCCGCACACAGCAAGCACCATGGTTCAACGTTATCTCCAACTTTTTGATGAACTATCCGAAATGCGCTCTGCCATCGTCAAACATCGTCAGTTGTGGCGAAACCCACTAACCTACGCCCTCAATCAAATTTTGAGATAAAGCACGTCTGTTGCACAAAAACTGAACCATTGATGCAACATTAGGGCCTAAACACAACATATCTGCATCCCATGCTTTTTAATTCTTACGAATTTTTACTACTGTACCTGCCCATAGCTTTATTTGGGTATTGGTTTTTGGAACGCCTTGGTGGGCGCTCTGCGGGTATTGGTTGGCTGGCTTTTATTTCACTCGTGTTTTATGGCATTAGTGAACCATGGCATTTACTCGTTATCTTGCCGTCCATTGCATTCAATTTCAGTGTCGGAATACACCTAGCCCGAAGCCCAGACCCACGTCTTCTGTTTGCCGCTATTGCGACGAACCTGGGATTACTGGGCTACTTCAAGTATTCCAATTTTGTCATTGAGAATCTGTTTGTATTTGCTGATATGCCTCCCCCTGCCATTAACGTGGTATTACCTGCGGGCATATCCTTTTACACGTTTACGCAAATTGCATTTTTGGTTGATTCCTATCGTCAGCAGGCCCGAGAAGTTAACTTTTCACGCTACGCTTTGTTCGTGACATTTTTTCCACACCTTATCGCTGGCCCCATCATTCATCATGCGGAAATGTTGCCCCAATTTGCCAAGGGAGCACGTGGCATCAACAGCCGCAATGTTTCAATTGGCTTGTCTATTTTGATCATAGGTCTCGCCAAAAAGGTTCTGATTGCAGATAACCTAGCCCTTGTTGCGACCCCCGTTTTTGATGCCACATTACAAGGTGAGACACTCACATTCTTTGAAGCCTGGGCCGCAGCACTGGCATATACCTTCCAACTGTATTTTGATTTTTCTGCTTATTCAGATATGGCCATCGGGCTGTCATTAATGTTTGGCATAAAAATGCCCATCAATTTCAATTCCCCCTACAAAGCACAAAACATCGTTGAGTTCTGGCGCCGCTGGCACATGACTTTGTCACGCTTCTTGTTGGACTATCTGTACATCCCACTGGGGGGCAATCGCCACGGTGCACCGCGAATGTTTGCCGCACTCCTTGCCACAATGTTGCTTGGCGGCTTATGGCATGGTGCGGGATGGACCTTTATCATCTGGGGCGCATTGCATGGAACATACTTGGTCATCAATCATGCTTGGCGACAGGCTACCAAAGAAATCCGATTTGAAGTAGGTCCTTTGAGGCATGTGTTCACCACCCTATCCTGGGCAACCACGTTTATTGCTGTAACGGCGGCTTGGGTGGTGTTTCGTGCAGAAACACTAGATGCAGCCATCATCGTTTGGAAGAGTATGGCAGGGTTCAACGGACTGTCCTTCCCCGCACCTGCAGAACAACGCCTGGGGTCGCTGGCGGGAATTCTCAGCAGTCTGGGTGTGGTATTTGATGGAAACAATATCGTCACTTTGGAAGATTGGCGCACGTTGGGCATACCGCTCATTCTAATAGCTGGTCTGATTTGTGTCATAGCCCCCAATACACAACAACTGTTCGCACGCTACAAGCCCGCCCTGCCGGTTTACAATGGACAGCTTCCATCACCTTCCGAAACAAAATGGCAATGGCGCCCCACCCCATTTTGGGTATTTTCGATGGCTGGAATTGGTGTGATCTGCCTATTAAGCCTCAATCGAATCAGCGAATTTATTTACTTCCGTTTCTGACATGTCGATATACAAAAACTATTTAAAACGTCTTGGCATCATCAGCTTTGTTCTGATGGCCATTGTTGTTGCCACAAATTGGTTTATCGACCCATACCATGTCTATGCTTCCAGCCCCCGTATTCACGGCATCAACTTTCACAAATTTGCGTTGGGCAACAACATTCGGCTGCACTTAGCCTCTGATATTTTAAAAGAAAAGTTTGATGTTTTAGTGCTGGGCGCAAGCACCGCAGAAGGTCTCCCCACCAGCCATCCATACTATAAAAGTGATTCTGTATACCGTCTGGCGATAGCCGGTTCAAACAGCTATGAGATGCTCAGATACTTTCAGCATGCAGAAGCCAACAACGATATTAAGCATATTCTCATCCTTGCTGATTTTTTCAGCTTCAATGCTTATCGCCGTCCCACGGTAGATTTTCGCGAAGACATCCTAGACATCACCTCTGAAGGTAATTTCAATCCTACGGCACAGTTTAAACGGGTCTCAAATACCTTTTCTATTGATACGTTTATCGATTCAATCGAAACCATAACAACGCAACCGCCAGGTCGTGTGGGCGTTCCAGCCAATAAAATTGGCCTCGATAGCATGAAAACAAACACCCCATTATTCGATAAAATGCACAATATAGATCGCTATCACATTGAACGCGGTTATTTACCCCCACCACACAAGAAATTCTCATTTGATCAGATTGATGCACGCCCATCCCCCATATCTAATCTCGAAAAAATTATCAAAATCGCTAAAGCAAAAGGCATTCGGGTCGATTTGGTGATCTCCCCGTCCCATGCGCGAGCACTTGGTGTCATTAACGTTGTTGGTATTTGGGATCAATTCGAGAACTGGAAACGTATATTGACATTAATGGCCTCTGAAAATGATCACTTTACGGCATGGGATTTTAGCGGCTTTCATCCTTATGCTTTAGATCCAGTTCCCGCCCCCGGAGAACAGTCAAGAATGATCTGGTATCGCGATCAAATTCATTTTCGGGAACCCATCGGCCAAAAGATACTGGATCGTATGGACGGCGGGAATGAGGGCTTTGGCGTTATGCTGAAACAAGATATGCTCGATGAGCATTTGAAGAAGATTCAAATTGGGTTATTAGAATGGAAGAAAAAATTCCCTCGTGATGCCAATGACATTGAGACCATTGCAAAAAAATCAGGGCTTTTGACGCCTGATCAAACACAGAAAAAAGTTAATCATTAAACCCTAATATTATGCAGGTACTTTATTCTCAGTCGCGTAAAGTCCATTCTGTAAACACAACATCGAATCTTTAGGCTATATCTTGCCCAACTGCACCCAGATATCCGCGGAGACAATCAAATGAACGACCAAAGCCCTTCTCTGGTCAGTATCGTAATCCCCGTCTACAACGAAGATGATGCCCTGGAAGCCCTACTGAAACGGCTTCAGGATGCGATCTTAACTGTACCTGGCGATTACGTTTATGAATTCGTCTTTATTGACGATGGCAGTAAAGATGACAGTCTCAGCATTGCCAAGAAACTTGCTGAACAAGAACCACGCTTACGCGTTGTTGAGCTACGCGGCAACTACGGCCAAACGGCCGCCCTTCAGGCCGGCTTTGACGAGGCGAAGGGCTCTATCGTCATTTCTATGGACGCCGACCTTCAACACTTCCCCGAAGACATTCCAATGTTTATGGAACGTATCGAGGCCGGTGTGGATGTGGTCTGCGGCTGGCGCCACGACCGCCAAGAAGGCGTTATTCGTCGCTGGCCTTCCAAAGTTGCAAATTGGATGATCCGCAAAATTTCAGGCCTAACCATCAACGATGTTGGCACCACGTTCCGCGCATATCAAAAAGATATCTTAGACGACATTGTGTTGCTGGGCGAAAATCACCGTTTTGTGCCAGTATTTGCCAAAGTCGTTGGCGCACGCATCGAAGAAGTGCCCATCCAAAATATTGAACGCCCACATGGTGAATCAAACTATGGCATCAGCCGCACCCTGAATGTGTTCATGGATCTGTTTTTCCTGTACTTTTACACCCGCTATCTGGATCGCCCAATCCGCATTTTTGGCAAAATTGCCATGGTCTTGTTTTCAATTGCCGCCTTGATCACTCTGTACCTTTTCATTTTATGGATCAGCACAGGCATCCCGGTTGTGCGAGAACACAGTGGTCTGTTTGTGGTCGGCGTTATCCTTTATCTGGCCTCAATCCAATTGCTGATTGGCGGCATCATCAGTGAATTGATGGCACGTATGTACTTCTCCGAAGGGGGGCGTACGGCCTATAAAATCCGCAAAATTTGGGGTGCCGAGTAACACGCACATGTGCGGCATCTTTGGCCAATTCCTGAAAACGACCAACAGCTTTGATCCACAACGGGTTGAAAGCTTGTGTCGCGCAACCAATTACCTGACCCACCGCGGCCCGGACAGTGGCCGTTGGTGGTCAGAAGGGCAATACTATTTTGGCCACAGACGGCTATCCATCATCGACTTGGACCATGGACAACAGCCCATGGTCAGCGAAGACGGCCAATATGTCATTGCGTTTAACGGTGAAATTTACAACTACATCGAACTACGCCAAGAACTCATCGGGCTGGGCCACGTCTTTAAAACGGATTCCGACACCGAGGTTATTCTGGAAGGTTACAAACACTGGGGAGAAGGGCTATGTGAGCATCTGACCGGCATGTTTGCCTTTGCGATTGCAGACCGCATCAATGGCGGCTTATTCTTGGCACGCGACCGATTTGGCGAAAAGCCCCTGTTTATCAAAGACGATGCAGAGGCCGTTACATTCTCATCAGAGCTTGGCGCTTTTAACCAATTGGACAACCATAAAGGAGAAGTCGACCAAGCGGCATTGGGCGGTTACTTATGCCTAAATTACGTCCCCGGTGAAGACACCTTGGCCAAGGGCATTAAACGTCTTCCTGTTGCCACTTGGCGTAAGTACGATGCCAACGGCCAAGTGCGTCAGTACTGTTACTGGCACCCTAGCCGTTCAAAAATTGAAAACACCTCCTTCACGGATGCAATGGCGCATACCCAAACTTTGCTAGATGAAGGCGTCAAATTGTCACTGCGCAGTGATGTTCCGGTAACCTTGTTTTTGTCGGGCGGCATTGATTCCACCCTAATCGCCGATAGCGTTAAACGCCAAAGTGATGTGGAACATGCTTACTGCTTAGACTTTACCGAACCCACTTACAGTGAATATGACGCCGCCAAATATGCCGCGGATACCTTAGGCCTTGACCTGCGGCGTGTACCCCTAACTGCGGATGCCCTTGAAGAGTTTTTACCCATTGCAGAACGCCTGGACGATCCTTTGGCAGATTCGTCTGCGCTGGCGGTGTGGACCTTGGCGCGGGAAACCGCCAAAGACTATAAAGTGGTGCTCAGCGGTGACGGCGGCGATGAATTGTTTGGGGGCTATCTGACATACAAGGCGACAGCCCTGCACAACAAGGTTTCGGCAATGATGCCACACCCTGTGCGTAAACTGTTGGCAGCGGTCGCCCCGCACATCCCAGTATCGGCCACCAAAGTCAGCACCAGCTATAAAGCAAGACGGTTCTTACGCGCCCTCGACTTAGACCCGGCTGAAGCCCATTTCACCTGGAACGGCACATGGCTGCCAAACGAAGCCACACGCTTTTTTGCCGACCCTGAATATGGCGAACTGGCAAAGGGCGTGCTCAAAGCCATCACCCAACGCGATGCCATTCCCGCACACCCTAGCCTCGATGAATTACAACGCACCGATATTGTTGAGTACTTGCCAAATGATATCCTGACCAAAACAGACCGAACCACCATGGCTTTTGGTTTGGAATCGCGCGCCTCATTCCTATACCCAAAACTGGCTGAATATGGCATCAACTTGCCCGATGACTACAAGATGCCCGCCAAAGGCAAACCGAAGCATATTTTGCGCCAACTCGCCGCGCAAAAATATGGAACCCGAATTTCTCAAGCGAAAAAACAAGGGTTTTCTATTCCTGTCCACACATGGCTGCGCCATCAAGCCCGCCATATTATGGAAGAACTACTTTCACCACAGCGCCTTAAAGACATGCCATTTTTGGATGCGAACCACGTGATAAAAATCAAAAACCTACACAGCGACAACAAAGCACAATATGGTTTTGAACTGTGGGGGCTCATGTGTTTGTCAGCTTGGCACAATGCCCGGATTTTGGGTCGAGGTACAGACAATCCCATCGCCCAACTGGACCGTATTGAGTTCCCATCCTTGTCAGGAGCTGCATAAATCATGTCTGAAATTCAAACTGTATTTCTGACTGGTGTCACCGGCCACCTGGGCAACCATGTGGCAGAGGAACTGATCCAGCAAGGTTATGATGTCAAAGCCTTGGTCCGTAAAGACCCTGCTCATAAAATCGCAGGTGTCGACTACGTTCGGGGCGATGTCTGTGAGCCCAGCAGTTATGCTGATGTGATGAAGACCTGTCAGGCAACCATCCATGCAGCAGCCGCTGTATCCTTTGGCGGCAACGCAAGTGAACATATGCGCATCAACCATGACGCAACCCTGAACCTGTTGAGCGAAGCCCAAAATGCAAAGCAAAAACGCTTCATATTTGTCAGTTCTCGTGGCACCCACAATTCTGCCCACAATCCGAAAACAGCCGACGAAACCACAGGCTTTATCAGATTCGAAGACGCTGATGGCTATATGGCCTCAAAATTACAAGCTGAACAGGCCGTGTGCGAGGCTGCACAAACCGAAAGCATCGAAACCATCACCGTATCCCCTACTGCCATCATGGCCGGGCGTGACCATAAACCCGGACCTGCTGGGGCTTTGGTGCGCGATTTTATGGCCGGAAAAGCGAAGTTTTATCTGGATGGTGGCATCAATATTGTCGATGTGCATGACGCCGCTAAAGCCACGGTTGCGGCCTTATCCCATGGGGATACTGGCGAGACATATTTCCTTGGCGGCACAAATGCAACCATGCGCGAAATCTATCAAATCATTGCTGAAATCACGGGTCAAAAAGCCCCTACTTTCATGATGCCTACTTTTGTGGCCTACACAGCGGCAACTCTATTTCTGGTTATAGAAAAACTGACAGGGCGCCCAGCCCCGGTCACACCAAAAAAAGTGGTTTCTTTTAAGAAACGTCACTCGTATTGTAACGCCGCTAAAGCGCGGGATGTACTTGGACTTCCCCAGACCCCGCTGCGCGAAACCATCAAAGAAACCATAGAGTTCTTTAAGTCATGAACGGTCAGATCATGGAAACAATTGTTCTCGTTGCTCCTCCCAGTGATGTCCTCGTACAGCGGGACATGTACTCCAGCACCATATCCAAAGGCCACTACAATTGGCCCAATACAGACTTGCTGGCTTGTTCAGGGATTTTGCGAGATCACTTTAATGTGATCATGATCGACGCCATGACAGAAAAACTGTCCCCAAGCGACACCGTCGACATGATCGCCAGCCACAATCCAAAAGGTATTGTGGTTGCTGTAGGGATGTCTGTTCGCACGGAAGATTACAATTTTATCCGCGCACTAAAATCCAAGATGCCCGATGCCAAAATTGTTGGCAGCGGGGGCATTTTGTATCACAGTCCAAAATCTGAAATGGAAGAATTGCCTGAGCTTGACGCCTGTTTGTTGAGCTTCGTAACCGAAGACATTCGGAAGTATTTCCAGAGCGAATTGGAAGGCATCGAAAACCTTGTATATCGCGATGGTGATCAAGTTGTAGAAACGGCAAAAACCTATCCCCAACATGGTTACGGCTATGGCGTTCCCATGCACAAACAACTGCCGCTGAAAAAATATCAACTGTCCCATGGGTATTCGACACCCATGGCCTCTGTACTCACCAGCTTTGGATGCCCGGCGACATGTTCGTTCTGTGTGTCTGGTTCTATCAATTATCGTTATCGCGACCCTGATAATGTAATCGCAGAATTGGATGAACTGAATCGCTTAGGCGTGAAACAAGTCTATTTCCGCGATAATGTCTTTTTGGCCACGCGCAAAAAAGGCATCGAATTGATGGAAAAGATGGTTGAGCGCAACTACGGCTTTAAATGGTTAGCCGAAATGCGGGCCGATGCTTTGGACGAAGGCACCGTGCCGCTGATGAAGGCAACGGGTTGTTATGCTGTCCACATGGGTGTGGAAAGTGCCAACCAAGAAACTTTGGATCGTTACGAAAAACGCATCCAATTGGATCAATACAAAAAAGCCACCAAACTGGCGCGTGAAAATGGCATTCGCACCATCGGGTATTTCATTATCGGTCTGCCCGGTGAAACCCGTGAAGATGTTCTGCGCACCATTGATTGGGCGTTGGAACTTGATGTTGATTATGCATCGTTCAACACCCCATTACCCATCGTCGGCACCAAACTTCGCGATGAAGCCCTAGAACAAGGCTGGCTTACCTCTGAAGAAGCCAGCTACGACGGGTCGCAAACAACGGTTCTGAAAACCGATGAACTTTCCCCGGAAGAAGTCGCCGAGCTGCGCGCATTGGCATACCGCAAATTTTACGCCCGTCCCAAACTGATTGTGCGCAATATTTTGGGCATTCGCACATTCTTCCAAATGCGCATGTTGGCCATCGAAGGTTGGTCCATGGTTGGACGCATTTTGGGTTTTGCCAATAACTGATCAAACAATGAACATTTTGTCTTTGCTGCGCCGTTATGGTGGCTGGGGTGTTTCAGCCGTTGCCATCTTCACGCTGGCATACATTATTGACTGGCATGATTTTGTTCAGGCTCTTCAACAAGCCAATTGGATCTTGGTGTTAATAGCAGCCCTATTCGTCACGCTTGCATACACCACCTTTGTCTACCGCTGGCAGTATCTTATCAGTCATATAAGCCCCGTAAGCTACCCACAATCATTTCGCAATTTGATGATTGGGCACATGTTCAATATGGTTCTGCCCCTACGTGCGGGTGATCTTTATCGCATCAATTTTATTCGCAAACTTCCGGGATGGAATGGAGGGCGCGCTGTTGCAACTTTGTTATTCGAGCGCATTGCTGATATTGCCACGTTGAGCCTCGTGGGTCTGGTACTGATTGCCCAGATCGACTTGCCCAAAGAGATGACTGTGACCCTAGGGATATTGATGGCCTTGATTTTTATATTTGCGGCAATGACCATCGTACTAGGACGGTTTAAACGCTTAGTACGATATTGGGCTTATCGTATAGGAAGCTGGTTTTCACCCAAGCTTGCGCGGATGTTGTATCGCCAAACCAAACACTATATTGAAGCCTCAGCAATCTTTTACCGTGCCAACCACTTCGAAGGCGGTCTATTTTTTAAAACTGCACTTATTTCGGCATGTGCATGGTCTTTAAACATTATTGGAATCTATTTCTGCCTCATGGCATTTAACTTGATCCCAACTGTTCTGCCTGCCTTATCTGTTACCGTACTGACTAACTTTGGACTTGCCATACCATCATCACCCGGCGCGATTGGTGTTTTTCATGGGCTTGCCATCTTTGCCTTATCGCCATGGCAGGTGGAGCTAAATCTTGCTATTGCTATATCCATTATTTTGCATGCCATCAGTTTACTGCCTTTAGTTCTCATGGGCTTAGGTGCAACATTAATAAAGCAGAAATGATTGTAAGGTGTAATCTCGACAACAGTCTTGATTACACCGCCATAAAGAAGGACCGACATGTGGTACAACATCAACCGTAATGGTCAGTTGGGCAATCGACTGTTTTCCAGGGCTCATGTCTATGCCGCGGCACTTGAATATGGTGAAACGGTCGTCGATTGGGGGTTGCTGGATATTGCCAAGAAATTTCCACGTTTGGCAGATGCAAAGCTGCCTACGTATCCACTTCTTGCAGATGGCACGATGCCTCCTCTTCCAGAAGGCTTTCTCTCCAACCCAGATGTCTTGAAATGGTTACATAAAACACGCCCACGCGGAACAGGTCCATTTTTGAATTATTGGTCGCAACACTGGGGCAAGGGTGATCCGGATATCGCACGACTGGATACGGATACATTTCGCCAATTCAATGATGCACACCCAACCATTCTTATGAATGGATTCAAAACGCGTTGTGTCGATTGGGTGCGTAAACATCGTACAGAAATTACCAAATTTTTTGAATTACCCGAAAGTTTACGGACCAAGTGGTCCATCACTCAACAGTGCTGGCATGCTCAGTATTCCGAAGTCATCGGCATCCACAATCGATTGACCGATTTCCGCAAAGCATCAGGTGGGCGTCATTACATGATGCCCAAAGACTTCGCCAATGTTGTTCGCGATGTTGTCGACTTTGATCCCAAAACAACTCTATTTGTCTTTTTTTCTGATGAATCATTTCGCAATGACGACTTTTATAAAGAAATCAAAGAACCGTTCAATGGACTCAACATCTACATCAATGAAGGTGATCAATTGGATGACTTGTGCGCAATGATGCACTGTGATCGTCTCATTGGCCCAAGTAACAGCACGTTCTCACGCTGGGCTGCATTTGCCGCAGGTTTGCCGTGGATGGGTGTAAGCAATGTGTTGCTTCAAGAGGGGGCGAAACTTTCATTTATCGACACCCCTATTCCCTGGGACTATTGAGGAAAGAAAATCAAAGATGGGATTAGGGGGTAATTTAATCTGGACATCTGTTCTTGCGGCTATCCGCGAGCACGACAACGCACCCCCTATTGCGTGTAACATGCCAGGGTTATCGGATCTCATTGCCGGTGTTTATCATGATCGTTCCATTTCACTGCGTGACGATCCTATCTTTCGTTTTAATCCCGATATCGCGTTTACGGACACCGAACCTAAATCCATACTGTCGCGAGCACTGGATATAGCGCTGAAAGCTGTCTTAAAGATACCGGCTTTACGACGGCGGTATGAACGATGGGTGTTCCGACGCACAGAGGCATTGTTCAAAAGCAAAGGGCAGCACTTTGTCCACATAGACATGCAGGCTCATTCCTATGCTTCTCATCAGACCAAGCAAAAAACATTTTGGAAGCCAGGGCGCGCAGAAGAGGCCATGGCCAAACCATTTAACATTTCACATGTTAAACCCGAACCTCAATTAACCTTCCAAGATTCTGAGATTAAAAATGCATCTACAATCTTGGAACAACACAACATCCGGTCTCCATTCATTGCCGTTGAACCGGATACCAACCGAGATTGGTTTGGTGATCTGCGTGCTTGGCCAATGTCGCGCTGGCAGGACGTCTGCGACAAGCTGTCTAAACAATACCCAAACATCACAATTGTTCAAATCGGTATGGGGCGGGGTGGACTTCTAAACGACGTTATTGATTTAACCAATAAAACCGATTTCCGCACAGTCAGCATCATTATTAAAGAGGCCGCATTGTTTATGGGTACAGAAGGTGGGCTAATGCATGCCGCCAAAGCCGTAAATGCGCCTGCTGTCATTCTTTGGGGTGGCATAACGATACCAGAGTTTATTGGCTACCCAGATGATCAAGTCACACTGTGCAAGCATGTTGATTGCGCCCCGTGTGGCAACGCAGGATGGTGCGATCAAGGCCACAAATGCATGTTGCAAATCACGCCCGCAGAGGTGATCCATGCCGCCACATCACTTTTGGATAAGAGAAAGGGAACCTAAGCCGCCATGTGTGGTATTGCAGGCATATATGCCCCCCGCAAAAATCTGAAAGATATTGGCCAGGTTGCGCAATCCATGGCCGATACAATGAAAATGCGCGGCCCAGATGACAGCGGAGTGTGGGCAGATGTTGAAACGGGAATTGCACTCAGCCATCGTCGCCTTGCCATCATCGACTGCAGTCCCGCCGGGCATCAGCCTATGGTATCCGCCAATGAACGCTTCATCATTGCGTACAATGGGGAGATTTATAATTTTTCCGATATTGCCGCAGAACTGACACAGGCAGGACACACACCTAAGGGCGGGTCTGACACGGCCGTGTTGTTAGAAGCATGCGCCACTTGGGGTGTTGAAAAAACACTGAGTCGCTGCATCGGTATGTTTGCTTTTGCTCTGTGGGATCGCGACACCCAAACACTGACTCTCGCCCGTGATCGCCTGGGCATTAAGCCATTATTTTGGACCCACCAAAATGGGTGCCTGGTATTTGGTTCTGAACTTAAGGCTATACGGGCCTCTAATCTCATTAATGAACAGATCGATCGTTCCGCCTTAGCCAGTTACTTGCGTCATGCTTACGTGCCCACCCCCCACACCATTTTTGAGAACGTTCACAAATTAGAACCCGGCCACATTCTCACATACACCCATGGCCAGGAACCAACCTTAAGCCAATATTGGGATATCCGCTCGATTGCCCACTCAGGTCTTACACACTCTTTTACAGGCAGCTACGATGATGCCGTGCAGCAACTCGAAGAACACCTTCTTGATGCCGTCAAAAAACGGATGATTGCGGATGTTCCCTTAGGGGCTTTTTTGTCGGGCGGCATTGATTCATCTGCGGTTGTTGCTCTCATGCAAGCCAGCAGCACACGCCCCGTCAAAAGTTTTTCAATCGGATTTCATGAAAAAGGTTACGACGAGTCTGCTCATGCAAAGGCGGTAGCTGAACACCTTAAAACCGATCACACGGAAATGTACGTTACACCACAAGATGCACTGGACGTTATTCCTGAACTGCCCAAGTGGTACGATGAACCTTTTGCCGACAGCTCACAAATACCAACACTACTGTTATCCCGCTTAACACGAAACCATGTCACCGTTGCATTATCCGGTGACGGGGGCGATGAAGTATTTGCTGGATACAATCGATACTTTTGGGCCACCAAAATTTGGAATTATGCAAACAAAGTACCGCGCCCCGTACGCAACTTAAGTGCAAACCTGATCAAAGCCATTTCTCCGGTTGTGTGGGATGGATTGGGCAAAGCCGTACCATCCAAACGCTTGCCACCCCAATTCGGAGACAAGCTCCACAAAATTGCGGGTGTCCTGGGGGCCGACAGTATTGATACGGTTTACCGCCGCCTTGTCAGCCAATGGCCTGACCCCGCAACGGGGGTGGCTCAAGGGAGTGAGTATCAAGGTTTGTTGTGGGATCCACAAACTCGAAATGACAGACCCGACGCCATTGGTCGTATGCAAATGTTGGATATGCTGACGTATTTACCGGACGACATCCTTACAAAAGTGGATCGAGCCTCTATGGCCGTTTCATTGGAGGCACGTGTCCCGCTGTTAGATCACCGCGTTGTTGAATTTGCTTGGAGCCTACCGCGCGAATTTATGGTTCGGAATGGTCAAGGCAAGGCAATCTTACGCGATGTTTTATATCGGCATGTCCCACAAGAATTAATGGAACGCCCCAAAATGGGATTTGGTGTTCCCATTGCCAATTGGCTTCGCACGGATCTACGCGATTGGGCCGAACACCTATTGGACACAAACCGTCTTCAATCTGAAGGCTATTTTAATGTTAAAGCTGTACGATCCATGTGGGACGAACATCTATCAGGGCGTCACAACTGGCAATATGCCTTGTGGACGGTATTGATGTTCCAAGGGTGGATGGAGCAAGGCCAACAGAGATGATCGATGTCATCATCATTCTCACAATCTTGATCCCCGTTGGGGCATTGATCTTGGATGCCAAGGCCCATCCAATTCATAAGGTCGTACTGTCTCCGTTTTGGTACTTTTCTTTTTTATTCATAATTGCCTTTGCTCTGCGGGCATATCTCATCGATCGACAAATGATCGACTTACAAACAATCCCACCAGATTTGGGATACAATTTTGATCAAACGATATTATCTCTTGCCTTGATATTCGCTTTAAGCCTTTGGGCTTGCGTTTATGTGGGATGGAAACAAACACGTCGGATATCACAACCGACTGCCTCAGCCCACCTCACGGCTTCTGTTCCCGGTTTACGTTTAATGATCGGTTTGTTGGTTATTTGCGTATCCGGCATTGGAGCCATTTTTGCAATTGGCTCCACAAGCCTTGCTGATTTTGATGGGATTAAGTACCAAAGCAGTCGTATGGGAAGTGGTGCTCTGTGGCTGTTACCTGAATTTATTTTGTATGCCACCCTTGGCTACATTGCCTGGTTAATCAGCCGTCCAAAATTTGAAGCCAAAATCCTACTGTATGGATTGTTGATAGTGCTTGTTGCCCTAACATTTTGGGCGTCCAACATGCTCTTCACCCGAAGGCTCATGTCAGCAGCAATATTTGCTGTCTTTATTTATGCGGTTGTCCGCAATGCAAAGTTATGGCCATTGGCTCTTGCTGGCATTTTGTCAACTGTTCTGGCATCCAGCATTCTAGATTTTCTACGCCAGACATTTTATATCGTTTACAATAAGTTCTCATCCCATGAACAGGTTTCAAACAGCCCTGTTTGGGACAATATTTCATCAACATTTCAGATTATTTTTGGAACCAAGTTTCTTTCCTATGTCTCAAGCACATTTGAAGGTGTTGATCACATCTATCGCATGTTTGAACGTGTATCTTGGCAACAGCTCTTATTTGGCATTGATCATGGCATGAGTTGGTTTTTCAATTCAGGTGCAGCCCTGATCCCCAGAGCAATTTGGGCTTCCAAACCCGTCAACTATGGCGGCCTTGGCCAAACCCTGTGGTTATACCCGGAAGTATTTCGGGATGGATTTGCAACGGCAGCAATCCCCATGTCATTCGCCATCGATTTCTCATTTGGCTTTGGCATTCTCTTTGCGCTGGTTTTAGCTTTTGTATTTGGCCGATTGCTCGGGGTGAGCGAACGAACATTTTGGGACCGTGCATCCCACCCCGCTCAGATTGCCTTGGCCCTATTTATTTTCATATATATGTTTAACTGGGTTCGTGGCGGGACCATCATCATCCAAAGCATTATCCTATTTTCTATTCCATGTATCCTTTTGTTTGGCATGCGCCACTCACTACATGCAGCATTCGGTTTGGCAGGTGAGGCCGTCGGTCTGGTTGGTGGAAAATGGTGGGGCACGTCTCATGTATTTTTCTATCCACATGCATATCTTCGTGATCGTCAAATGGATACCATTTCAAATTGGCCCCAAGACAACATCAGCAACGCAGATATCGTGTCAGGGCGTGCAGGCGCACAAGTCACCCGTGATCAAGCTTTCAGCACAAACAAAAAATCATGGAAATCCACCTTACCGCTCATCAATCTCAAACGCCGCCCAAAGCAGACCCCGGAAAATGCTACGGTTTATGTCTGGGGAGGATTGATCACCAAAGGGCCGTTCATCACTGACATCGACAACCCATATGCATTTTGTGCGTACAATACCCTGGCCGTTAAACTGTATCGCCCCATCATTCGTGTTTTCTTGGAAAGCCCAAGATGCTTGCAAATTCGTTGTTTAAGCCAAGCTTGTCTGGATGGTGTGCGCCGAGAGTATGGTGAAGTCGCCGCAGGAAAATCCATTGTGGCCTACCCCGAAATGCCTCCCGCCGTTGACAGTCCTATATCTCAATCGCAAGGGCCATGTAAATTTTTGTTTATTTCAACACAATTTGAAATCAAAGGTGGCGCCGCACTCCTCAATGCTTTTGAGGAACTCTCCAAAACGGTTCCAAACGTTGAACTACATTTGGTCACGCATCTTCCCCCCGCATTTCAAGATCGAGTTGACGCACATCCAAACATCTATGTGCACGAAGCCAATCTCACACGCGATGAAATATCCCAAAAGTTCCTAAGCACCCACCATGTGTTGGTACACCCCACATATTTTGATTCGTTTGGCATGGTGGTATTAGAGGCTCTGGCTCATGGGCTTCCCGTTATCACAACTGATATCTATGCCCTTCCTGAATTGGTGCAGGACGGCAAGAATGGCATTTTGTGCACACCACCATTGTCCATTTGGTCTGGCACAAAACCGAGTTCTTTGTTCTCTGATACGAACAAAGTTCGTATAGCAGCACGGTTGGCCGATACCTCTGCATTCGAACAAGACCTATCTAACGCAATGGTCACACTTGCACAAAGCCCCGAACTGCGCCAACGTTACGGTTCCGCAAGTCTAGAACGTTCCCGGACATTGTTTTCAAAATTAAAATGATCATCTCTTTTATCATTCCAGCTTACAAAGCCAGTGAAACTTTGGACACAACATTGCGTTCAATTTTCACACCTGCCTTGCCGCAAGATTGGAAGTTGGATGTGCTTGTTGCCGATGACGGCAGCCCCGATGGTGAAAAACAACGTGAAGTCACTGAAAAATATACAGAGGTTACATACATCAGTCACAGTCCGAACCAAGGCAAATGTGCCGCGATGAACTTAGCCGTACCGCATAGCTGTGGTGAGATCGTGATCATGTTGGATGCGGATGATCATTTGGTTGATCATTGGCCGGCAACACTTGCAGAAATTTTAAAAACATGGCCGATCGAAGCCCCCTTATGTTTCAGTGCGTGTCGCACCCATACCGGACAAAGCACTGTGGCGGAACCAAACTATAACGGTCCGCTGCATTTCGAAGATCTCCTAAACGAACGACACACAGGTGAGTACTTACCTATATTCCGTGGCGATGACCTTCGTGCTCGTAAAGGCTACCGCGATCCAGAAATGCCTTGGGGGTGTGAAATGTGGACCTATTTAGGGGTCACCAAAGAAGCTTCCGCATGGATCAGTTCTGAGATATTGCGCATCTATCATTATGACCGCCCAGGATCCGTAACCCATTCCCGAAACCAATCACACACGGCTTCACAAATTGCTCGGTGTTATGATTTGGTATTTGAAGATTTTGGTGATGATTACCAAACAATCGCACCGACCAAGTATCAGCAACGTCGCTTGCGTCAAGCCGTCTACACGGCCTTATCTGGTGATCGTTCCAAGGCCTGGGCACTTTGGAAAAAGGCTGCGAGCCTATCATCTCTTCTGGAAAGCTTCGCAGCGCTCACACTCATCATCTTAGGTAAAGCCATGACGGCACGCCTCGTCAGCTTGGCGAAGTCATTAGGTCTTATAAAACGGTTCGGATAGAAATCTTATGTGCGGCATTGCTGGCATCAACTTAAACCAACCTTCAGCCAACATACTTGATTTGGTAGAAGGCATGGCACAGCGCATTGCCCATCGCGGGCCTGACGACCATGGCAACATCGTTACATCAGACCAGTGCACCGCACTGGCGCATCGCCGTTTAAGCATCATTGACCTCAGTACCCATGGGCGCCAACCATTGGTCAATGAGGATCAATCTTTATCATTGATCTGCAACGGAGAAATCTACAACCACAACGAATTACGTCGCCAGCTTCAATCAAAAGGCCATCAGTTCCGATCACATTCTGATAGTGAAGTGATCTTGCACCTGTATGAAGAAATGGGCGCAGACTGCCTCACTAAATTGGATGGCATGTTTGCTTTCATCATTCTTGACCACAGCAATGGCCAAATGTTTTGTGCACGTGATCCACTCGGCAAAAAACCTCTTTTTTATGCAAAGATGACAGATGGAATTGCCGTTGCTTCTGAAATTCCGGCATTACTCAGCCTGCCGAATATTGATTTGAGCTATGACAAAGATGCCATTGGTTTGTTTTTGTTGCGCAATATACGCAACATCCCAGACCCTCTGACCCTTTATAAAAGTGTTCGAAGTCTCTCTCCCGGTCACGCAATGACTATTGCTCGCGGGCAAGTCATAAACACCCAAACGTATTGGCAACCGAGTTTTACGCCCGAACGAACCCAGCCGAACGATGTTCTGGAAGCTTTTGATCGTGCCGTTGCGCAACGTAGCATTGCAGACGTAGAAGTGGGGGCCCTGCTGTCAGGTGGTGTGGATTCAACCGCCATTGTTGACAGCCTCAACCGCCAAGGGGCAACCGCTGTTCGCACATATGCCTTTGGTTCTGATAAAGACGATGAAGAACTTGTCCGCGCACGCAAGGCCGCAGACATGTTGGGAACACGTCACAGTGAGTTTTATTTTGATGCCCAACACCAACATCACCTGTTTGATGAAGTGTTGACCCAACACGGGCAACCCATCATGGCCTTGCCACTAACGCATGCGCACATGCTATTCGAAGCCATCCACAATGATGGCCTAAAAGTTGTGTTGGCAGGCCACGGCGCGGATGAAGCCTTCTATGGTTATGACGGTGCACAGAACCTATTGCGCCTGTCTAATTTAGATCAAAAAATTCCAAGTGCTCTGACAAAACCATTGGCAAGGACATTGTTGAGATTGTTCGATAACGGACAAATCGGCGATGCTCTACGCGTGTTTGCACATGATCCTGGTAATCGCAAAATCGCTCTGTATAAGCACGAAGCTCAAAACATCTGGCCAGGTCTGTTCAATACGCAGCCATCTTCAGATGCCATTTCCAATTGGGTTCAGCCCTGGTTTAAACACGGTGCACCAAAAGCTTATATTGATGAGGCCGCTTATTTGGGCCTTGTTCAAGAAAACGCCCATGCCATAACAATATCCGGCGATCTTCCCGCCATGGCCCATGGGGTCGAAGTCCGGTGCCCATTCATGGATCGCCACCTCATCAATCTGGCACTCACAACGCCCTATGCTGACAAGGTGCGTACTTCATCTGATCAAAGCGGTGGAAAACTGATATTAAAACGCGCACTGCAAGAACGCCTACCCCATGATCTGCTGTATGCCCCCAAACGTGGATTTGGGTATTTTGTCCAAGAGGAGACCGTACTGCGTGGCCCCTGGAAGCATCACGTAGACAAGGCCTTCACAGACCCGTTTGATTTTGATGGCCTGTTGAATGTGAATGCACTTAAGAAAATCAAATCTAATTTTGATCACCGAAGCCCCAATACTCCAACTATATTGATGGCTAAACTCTACGCTTTGCAGCGTTTCGCTCAGTTAGGCATACAGCCATGATGTTGCAAAACCTGCGTACCCGTCTTACCAACAATCCAGACTATGGTTGGAGCCTCGCATCAAGCTATGGGCATATGGCCCTCAACATTATTGTCCAAATTGCCCTGGTTCCATTGTATTTGAGCACACTTGGCAAGCCTCAATTTGGTGTGCTGATGATTGTTATATCGGCCATTAATTATTTAGGCTTGGGTGTTGCTTGGATATCTTCCGGAGTGCAACGCATCATGGGAGAGCAATTTGCCGTCGATGATTTACCCGCTTTGATGCGAACATTTGGCCTCACCAAATATATGTTTGCCGGTTACGCCGTCATCACGGCGATATGCATCTATAGTACCGCCTGGGTCCTGCAAGACAGTTTTTTTGCGGATACACCGGAACTTCGTACTGAAGTCTTACAGATGATTGGGATTGGCGCGATTTATGTCATCGTACTTTATGATCTCAATGTCGACCGTTTGGTTCTCATTTCGGTTGGTAAGCAAGCCTGGGCCAATATCCTCAGCATTGTATCCTTATTGGTTTTTGCATGCGCTGTGATTCCGATCCTCCTCAACAATGGTGGACTGAGCGAAGTCATGATCGCCTTTTTGGGCGGAGCCCTTGTAGCACGTGCCTTGTCGCATATTCTTGTTCGCAAACGGGGGATACGCATTCGTCAGCCCATCCTTTCCAAAGACGGCACCGAACGCGCAATCTTGAAACGATTGTTGGGCCCCATGGGACTGGGTTATGCCGTGTATGGCGCATTACTTCTAACGCTACTGCAAGCCGACACATTGATCTTAGGGGCCATTGGCGGAGCAGCCCTGGTCGCTGATTACATTTTGATATGGAAGATCGCAGATGTTGGCATGCAAATATTGTGGCGATTGCCCGAAACGCTCGTCCCCTATCTGATCCAAATGGATGCGAAAGGCGAACACAAACGCATGGTCAGAATTTATGCCTCAGCTCAAAAAATTATGCTGGCGTTGGCGGCGATCAGCGGCCTTAGTTTCGCACTTTTAGGCCAAACCATCGTTGAATTATGGGTTGGCACTGAAAATACGCCCGATTTACCTTGGGCTTACGCCTTGGCAGGGGGGGCCATATTTTGGATGGTACTTGCCCGCTTACCCGCAGTTTTTGCTTTTTCTACGGTTAATTTGAAGCCATTGGTCGCAGTGACTGGCCTGGAAACCATCGCTAAGGTGATTTTCCTATTTGCGCTGTTCCCCACACTAGGGTTATATGCCCCCTTAGTTGCTATCAATGTCATCCACATTTTGGGTATCGCATTTTTGTATCAACGGCTGTATCGGCCAAACATGACCACCGGGACATCTTTTTCGTGAACCGTATTCATATTGCTCACATCATCACCGGGTTATCCATTGGCGGTGCCGAAAAGGTTCTATTGCGTTTGGTGCGCGATATGAATAGCGATAGTTTTAAAAATAGCGTTATCTCGCTGACTGACCTAGGCCCTTTGGGCGCACAGTTGCAAGATGTGGGCATCCCGGTTTCAGCAATGAATTTCGAAAAAGGCGTTGCCAACTTGGGTCCCGTATCCAAGTTGGGCCGTGAACTACGAAACAGCAAGCCAGACTTGGTGCAATCTTGGATGTATCATGCCGACTTGATTGGTGGCATCGCAGCTCGACTATCCACCAAAGCACCCGTGTTGTGGAATTTACGCCAAAGTACGTTGGACCCCCAACACAGCAAACGCAGCACCATACGCACCGCCAACGCTTGCGCAAAGCTGTCACCAAACATACCCAACACCATTGTCTGCGGCTCTGAATCTGCAAGAAAAGTACATACTGAAATGGGGTATGACTTTACCAAAATGGTGGTCTTACATAACGGCTTTGATACCGAACGCTACATCCCATGTCATAACCTGCGTAGCCAGTTTCGACGGAAACTCGGGATTGACGATGATACAATCTTAATCGGCAATCCTTCTCGATATGATCCCCAAAAAGATCATAAAACCTTTATCGAAGCGGCAACAGTTGTGGCCAATCGCCTGCCCAACTCACAGTTTGTGTTGTGTGGGGATCAAATTACGTCAGAAAATACAGAGCTAATGTCAGCGATCACGGCTTCAGGTCTACAAGATCGCACACATGTTTTAGGTGTGCTGGACGACATCACCTCACTTTATTCTGCAATGGATGTTTTGGCATTGAGTTCTGCATACGGTGAGGGCGCCCCCAACGTATTGGGCGAGGCTATGTCGGCCGAAGTCCCATGCGTTGCCACCGATGTAGGTGATAGCGCCTTTATCATTGGTGATACCGGCACGGTTGTCCCACCACGAAACGCAGATGCTTTGGCTGAAGCGTTACTAAAGTTGGCTGAACTGTCGCCCGAACAACGTCATGATTTGGGGTCCAAAGCCCGCCTGCGAATCCTGCAACACTTTCCACTGCCGACCATGGTCAATCGTTATGAAGATTTGTACCGTCGTGTCTACAGCCAGCGCTACGATTTTTGAGAAATCACGCACAAAAATCCACTGTGCAGCCTGGGAAACACCTTCCCGACCATTTCCACGATTAAACTTTTTAATCTAACGGCTCCACTGCGGCGGTCGTTAAGTGAAAACATGCGTGTCGGCCCCATCTGCCAACCATGGCGGTCACACAATGCCTGAATGTTTTCCGGGGTATACAAATTGACATGATCCCAAAATACATTGGGTCCACGACGCAACAGCGCATTGACAACATTACCCAAAAACGTTGCATTGGGTGTGGTGATCACAATCTGGCCGCCAGAATCTAAGTGGTTCAGCATATTCGTTAGCGCCAAGCCGGGATTATTCACGTGCTCCAACACATCTGCCATTACAATCAAATCAAAGGTCTGATCCAGTTTGGCGTCTTCACAGTTGCCGCACACGATTGAATAGCCCATATCGGCAGCTACGTTGATTTCATCACCATCTAGGTCCAACCCATGCAACTCAGTGGCAACTTGGTTTAGGGCAGCGTGAAGCCAACCCTCGGCACCATTTTCCCGATAAAACGCAGCGTTACCAGCGGCCCCAACATTCAATACCCGCTTTCCCGAAGCCATGGCGCAGATATCGCCATGAGGATCCAAAGTCACGCCTGCAGGTACATCTAGTCTGGTGCTGTCACCAACACGCATATCATGTATCCTTTGTCGGTTCACACACGGCCCAAATCTCACCCCAACGAATATCTTGGCTTAAAATACTGAGACCAGAACGTTGAGCTTCGTCGGCAAATTCCGCCATTGTATGTTCAATAAAGTGAGTGGTATCCGAAAAATAAAATATCCCAAGTTCTTTGCGCATTGGTAGATGCCAATGGCGTTCGAACACAGGAACACGTATCAGAACCGTTGTTGGCTGCACCTTTGTGAGCAGCCCTCGCATAAAATCAACCCGTTCTTCAATATGTTCCCACACATTCGACAACACCATCACATCCCAGTCGCCATTGGGTAAGTCTTTCAGAGCATCCCCCAATACAAATGTCACATGATTTGGATTGTCTGTGGCGCGCGCTTGGGACAGGCGCCCCTCATCACTATCAATACCGGTAACTTTGGCACCATCAACCCGTGCCGCAATCGAACGCGCCAAAGCACCATAGCCACAACCGACATCCAGGACCGTGCTATCGCTTTGAATGTTTTCGACAAAAAAATCATGGTAGCGGGTCAAACGGTGTTTGGGATGCACACCATCACCAAAAGCCATTGCCCGTTCGGAAATAACCTTATCCGCCATATCCAACACCTGGAATTGGCGCCGCATCGCATCGGCTGGTTGGCCGACACGGGAATCCAGAACCATTAGACCCTTAATCAAACCCAAGCGTAACTTGGCCGGGATGAGATAGAACGGCAAAGATAAAAGCCAGATCACGGCTAATAGAAGTTTACGCATTAATTTTGTTCCAACAGTTGGGCAAATATTTCACCATGACGGCGTTCCCAGTGGCAAATATCAAACCGCTCAACAGCCCGTTTGCGGGCATTTGCAGATAATGTCTCCAGTTGGGTGACAATATCAACCATGCCTTGGCCAATCACCCCAGCTTTAGGAACTTCCGGTGCGCCCCAACCTTGTTCACAGTCTAGCCCGATACCAGCATCACCAACTAATTCCGAGACACCTCCTGTATCTGAATACAATACAGGTAACCCACAGGCCAACGCCTCCAGCACAGTGTTGGGGCATGGATCGTTGTGCTTCATCATGATGTACACATCAGCCGATTGGTAAATTTCAGGTGCCTCTTCCTGAGTATAGCGCCCCGTGAACTTCACCCGGTCAATAACGCCCAGTTCCCGGGCAAGGCTTTCAGCCTGAGTTGTGGCATTTTCAGCCATCCAACCCGCAACAATAAGCTCTGCATTTAAGTCTTTGGCTGCTGCCAAACCCCGGATCGAGCTTTCAACCCGATAGTACATGTGATCATCAATCTTACCTGTCAGCAAAAAACAGTAAGCTCCATGTCGAGAACGTTCGTTGGAGTCAGAAGCCGGGCGATAGAATTGGGTATCCACGGCATTGTACAAGATCTCACTGGCACCCTTTCGGACACCGAGATACTTTTCAGCAGATAGCTTGCAAAATTCACTTTGATAAAAAACATAATCAGCTTGGTGAAATGTCCGCGCCATTCGGCGGTTTTGCCCTTCCCAATCACCATCATACCAACCGGGATAAAACACCCCATTTTGGTTATGAACAATGGGAACACGGCGTACTTTCAACAGCCAAAGCGCAAAATTGGGCAAATACGGGGTGTTGGACAGGGTATAAACAAGGTTGAACCCCCAAAATTGTTCGGGAAACAAAGCGCGCAAGCGCTTAACTTTGACCAACGGTCCACCGACATCACCGGGGCGCGCACCACCAAAAAACACTTGCACGCGCGTTCTGGACCTAGGCAAAAGCAGGTTCAAAACACTATGGATACCAAGGGCAATCCCCCAGCCCATACGCAGAATTTTTTTAAACAATGGATCACGTAACATGAATGTATACATGCCATAACTTAAGCCATTAGGGAAATGCTCTCTTCAAGCCATAAAAACAGGGGTTTTTCCCTCAAAAAATGGTAAAAGTTTTTCCACATTTCACAATGAAATGACTATAATCCGCTACCCTTCAGCACCTCGGAAAATTCAAGCGATTCCATGCCCGAAACCCAGACTGCCATTCAAGATACAAAAGCACCTGCTATCTCGGTCATTTTGCCGTGTTACAACAGCCATCTTCATCTGGGTGAGACGCTGGACAGTTTGCGCGCACAGAGTTTCAAAGATTTCGAGATTGTGCTTGTCGATGATGGTTCAGATGATCCCGAAACCATTAAATTCTTAGACAATCTTGGCAATGATGTACGCATGATCCGCCAGATCAACATGGGGTTACCCGCAGCACGCAACACAGCATTCCGCAATACCCGCGGAACATACGTATTACCCCTTGATTGTGATGATTGGCTGGAACCCAACTATTTGGAAACGGCGTATCAAACGCTCAAAAGCAGCCCGCCAAAGACCGTGGTCTTCAGCCATCTGGATGTTTTTGGAGATGTCACTGGGGTGTTGCGCAAAAATTATAACTTCTTTGAGCAACTGTTTCTCAATCAACTACCCTATTGCCTATTGATGCCCAAATCTGCATGGCATGAGTTGGGAGGCTATGACGAAAGCATGCGTCAGGGTTATGAAGATTGGGAATTTAACATCCGTCTAGGCCGTCACGGCTATTTTGGCGTACCGATGAAAGATCCGCTGTTTCACTATCGCGTCAGCCAAACCGGGATGTTAAAAAGCATTTCACGCAATAAACACGGAAAGCTTTGGGGCTCCATTCAAAGGAAAAACCCTAAAGCATACTCTATTGGGCGCCTCGTTAAAACATGGTGGAACTGGCGCAATAAGCCGTCAACATATCCCCTCAGTTTGTATTTTGGCTGGATATTACTTCACCGCATATTGCCGAATGTTATGTTCGCGCAGATATTTCAACGCCTTTTGCCATACTCGCACTCGGCACGCGTTGACCACGAAACAGAAGCTTCCGCATAAACGAAACGATTTACTAGGACGAAACTTACATGTCAGGCAAAACTGCGCTTATCACTGGAATCACGGGCCAAGATGGAGCCCTTCTTGCGGAACTCTTATTGTCCAAGGGCTACACAGTTCACGGCATTAAGCGTCGCTCATCATCCTTCAATACAGGACGTGTCGATCACCTCTATCATGATCCTCATGAAGATGACGTACGCTTCTTCATGCATTATGGCGACTTAACAGACTCGACCAACATCATCCGCTTGATCCAAGAAACACAACCAGATGAAATCTATAACTTGGCAGCACAAAGCCACGTCCAAGTTAGCTTTGACACTCCTGAGTACACAGCCAATGCCGACGCTATTGGCACCCTGCGTTTGTTGGAAGCCATGCGTATTCTGGGTCTTGAAAAGAAAACTCGTTTTTATCAGGCCTCAACCTCTGAACTATTTGGTGATGCTCCTGCACCCCAAAGTGAAACCACACCGTTCCAGCCCCGCAGCCCATACGCAGCGGCAAAACTCTACAGTTACTGGATCGTGCGCAACTATCGCGAAGCCTACGGCATCCATGCTTCCAATGGTATTTTGTTTAATCACGAAGGTCCTACCCGTGGCGAAACCTTTGTAACCCGAAAAATCAGTCGTGCTGTCGCTGCTATTCAACGGGGTTTGCAAGATAAAATATACCTGGGCAACTTGGATGCATGTCGCGATTGGGGCCACGCCCGTGACTATGTAGAAGGCATGTGGCGCATTGTTCAGCACAATGAACCT
This sequence comes from Magnetovibrio sp., assembly GCA_026196495.1. GTDB lineage: Bacteria > Pseudomonadota > Alphaproteobacteria > Rhodospirillales > Magnetovibrionaceae > Magnetovibrio. Next base: position 12,412 of record JAPHSY010000002.1, on the reverse strand, counting down.
GAAGACTTTGTACTGTGCACCGAAGAAACCCATTCTGTTCGTGAATTCGTCGAGCTGGCATTTTCACACATTGGACGGACCATCGAGTGGAAAGGAGAAGGTGTCGACCAAACCGGTGTTGATGCCGACAGTGGAGACGTCTTAATCGAAATCGACCCACGCTACTTCCGTCCGACGGAGGTGGAGTATCTCCTCGGCGACGCGACCAAAGCCCATGAGACATTAGGCTGGAAGCACACTACGCCCTTCACCGATCTGGTGAAGGAAATGGTGGAGTATGATTTGGAATTGGTCGAACAAGAAATTAACCGTCAAAACCGCCATGAATGATCCACTCTACTCCCTCAGTGGCAAACGTATCTGGGTAGCAGGCCATCGCGGCATGGTGGGTTCTGCCCTAATGCGGCGCTTAGAGAAAGTCGATTGTGACGTCATTACCGCAACACGTGATGACGTAGACTTATTGCGCCAAGATGCCGTTGAAACCTGGATGGACACAAACCGACCAGATGCCATTTTCTTAGCAGCTGCTAAAGTCGGTGGCATCTATGCCAACGACACATGGCCTGCGGACTTTCTCTATAACAACCTGATGATTGAAACAAACATCATTCATGCGGCTCATTTGGCTGACGTGGGAAAGTTGTTGTTCTTGGGCTCATCGTGCATTTATCCCAAAATGGCCCCTCAACCCATGACCGAAGACGTACTGCTAACGGGACCATTGGAACCCACCAACGAGTGGTATGCAGTTGCAAAAATTGCTGGCATAAAACTGTGCCAAGCCTACCGAAAGCAGCACGGGCGCGATTATATCTCTGCCATGCCAACCAACCTGTATGGACCGGGTGATAATTACAATTTGGAAACCAGTCATGTCGCTGCGGCTTTGCTGGTGAAAGCACATCAAGCCAAACTAGATGGTGCTGAAAATATCGAAATTTGGGGTACGGGAACGCCTAAACGTGAATTCCTTCATGTTGATGACCTTGCCGACGGTTTGGTCTACTTGATGGAACACTATTCAGAAGCCGAACATATAAACATCGGCAGTGGCGATGAAGTGACCATCCGTGAGCTGGCGGATACCATCGCCGAAGCTGTAGGCTACGAAGGGGGCTACGTCTACAACTCAGACAAACCAGACGGAACACCACGTAAATTGATGGATTGCTCTCGCATTCACGATTTGGGTTGGAAGGCCCCGACCTCTTTGGCTGACGGCATGGCTCAATCGTATGCATGGTATCTAGAAAATGCTCTCTGATCTGTTATGACTGATTTAGCTGCAAACCCAAAAATCAAACAGTTGAGCATCATCGCCGCATTTTTAATTGGTGCAGGTGTACCATTGATGATGTTTGGTCGTGCGGTTATGCAGGCTGACCTTGGGTTGGCATTAATTGCCACATTGGCTTTGGCCTTCATGATCCCAGGGACATTTGCACGCGCAGCCCACGTTGGTGATCCCTTATTTCGCATCTTACTCGGCCTAACAATTGTAATGTGGTTGCCGGGCATGTTTGAATCCGTGGATTGGTTTCGATCATTTAAGGCATGGTCACGCACATTTGTCTTTATTGCTGCTGCGGCTGTAATGTGGTCAATTCTCCACAACGATGCCAATAGCCGTACAATTGCGCTCAAGACTTTGATAACGATAACGCTGATCATGGGCATTATCTCATGCATCAGCTTACTGGCATGGCCAGACTTAATCCGCACACTTCGTAATCTTGAAGATCATGCAACACGCCCTGACTTATGGCTGAAATCTTTTGCCGCATCATGCATGTGTCTCATACCCGTTATAATCTGGGCAGGGCTGCGATTGGGTAAATATTGGAAATGGGCTGCAAACATAGCTGCCATTTTATGTTTTGTGGTGATTTTCGAAACGAGCAATCGCGCCGCCATCGCGGGGCTCATGGCCATGATTATTATTGGTGCAATCTTGTTGGGTTTGCGTGAAAAGCGTACCCGCTTTCCTTTGTTATTAGGTGCACCGATACTTATGGGGTTAATGTTTTTTTGGCTCTTCAATTATGGTCCAACTTTCCTAAACCACCCAGATGCATATCTACCAACAACATTGGTTGACCCGCATCGTCAAATGATTTGGAAGTTCACTGTAGAACGTGCCATGGATGCAATGTGGTTTGGGCATGGTATTGATACCATTAACTTCCAACCGGGAGCCGGCTTCAAAGGCCCAACGGCACCACCACCGCTGATCCCATCTCACCCCCACAATTGGCTTGTTGAGGTTTTTGCTGAAACAGGCATCTTGGGAACATGTGCAGTGCTTGCGACCTTATTCAAACTCTTCATTGGATTGGCCCGTTCTGTACTTGCCAACCGCGACACCAGCATTAATTTTGCATTGCTCGCGTTGAGTGCTGGTTTTTGGGGGTCTGCCTTATTTAATTTTTCGATCTGGTCAACATGGTGGTTGTTAACCTACTTCGTACTGTACGCCGTCGTTGCCTCACATCGTAAAGTAACTGCACCAGTATAAACCGCCTAAGGCGCGTTAAGAAATTGCCATCAAGTGTTCAGATTCCACGTTCACACGCACGGAACGGCCCATTAAATCCAGCAGCAAGAATGATCGCTTCTCATCGCATTCTTCCTCAAATAGAGCTGTATGTTCGGCAAACACACCTTCACGAACAACAATACGGTCGCCTTTTTTTAAGCCTTGCGGAGCAACCTTGACGACGCCTTTTTCTTCACCATCGCGAATGGCGTCAATGATACCAGCAGATACAGGTTCCGGCCGATCCCCGAACTGAACAAGTGACACCACCCCGACTGTACCATTTATACTGGCCCAGTTTTGGTGTTTCGTATCAATGCTCACAAAGATATACCCAGGAAACAAAGCTCGTAATACAGTTTGAACTTTACGCGCATGGCGAATTTGCTTTCGATAACGAGGCAAGTACGTTTCAAAACCTTGATTTCTGAGATGCCACTGTGCTCGATCCTCAGAGTTTGGTTTGGTGCGTGCCACATACCAATGTTTCATCATGCACCTTCTTCAGCCTTAACATCAGGTGTCCTGATATGCAAAAGCGGTGCAGCAAACACGCGCTCTGAGGGAACAATTTCACAAACCTGATCGTAAGCAGCCTGAGGATTGTCCGAACACGTAATCACAACAATATCAAAGTCCTCGAGTGTCTCTTGCGTTATTTGGCTCAGAATTGGCAATCCTGAGAAGAACTCAGTATTGCTGCCCGCTTGGGCCACGGCTTTCACTTCAACAGAACTTTCAATTGCCGACAAAATGGCAATTTCAGCAAGTTCACTGACGCCATATAGCAATACCCGTTTATGTCCAAGCTCTTCAGCCTGCTTATAGAGTTCAGAATATTCATTACGGGCACGACGAAAAAAACTCAGAGATGTGGACAGGTACTGAGCCACCAACCGGCTTTTTTCACTAAAGCCCTTTGGGGTTACATAGTACATGTATCGTTTGGTCGGAGCCTCTTTGACCTTCACCAATCCCTTACGCACAGCACGCTTGAGCAAGCTATTGGTAAACCCCAACGCCACCCCAACACGTGATGCTAAGCCACGCTGTGTCGTCGATTCACCCTCTTCCAGAGTGGACAAAAGACTCAGAGTGGCTCGGTCAGCAAGTTTAAGCTCTTTTTCTATGACTTTAGAATTTGACACTTTTCGGCACTATCACCAGATACGTTCACCATTTGAACGCTTATATATACTCATAAAATTGCTTAAGATGCAACATCCGTTCACCATATGAACAGGTGCCTTTATTGGTGCACCATGATTACTTACGCCTGTCGTACAAGTTCTTTTACAGCTGTGATAACACGCTCCACATCATCATCGGACATATTTGGGAAAATGGGTAACGATAAGGCTTGCGCATAATATTCTTCGGTGTTTGGAAACTGATCAGCCACGTCACCCAGGCGTTGTTTGTGATAAGGCTGCCGATAGACCGGAATATAGTGAACTTGGGTGCCAATATTGCGTTTGCGTAACCGCTGCATCACCTGCGTACGGGTTAACCCCAAAGCCATATAATCAAATAGACCCAAGTATAAATGATGCGCTGATGAGGAGCGCTGATGTGGCAAATTCTGAGCTGTTTTTATATAGTTCACATCCGCAAAAGCCTGATCGTATCGCTTTACGATTTCGCGTCTACGTTGGGTAAAACGGTCAAGCTTGCTCAATTGGGACAAACCCAATGCGGCCTGGATGTCGGTCAAGCGGTAGTTGAAACCCAGCATTTGTTGTTCGTAGTACCATGGCGCACACTCGCCCCCATCCATACCCTGATCGGGTTCCATCAACTGGGGCACATCACGTTCAATCCCATGACTTCTCAGTTTCATGAGCTTTTGATAGAGGCCTTTATCGTTGGTCGTTATGGCGCCACCCTCAGCCGTTGTGATGGGCTTTACAGGGTGGAACGAAAACACAACCATATCACTGTAGGCGCATGAACCAACATTGTTCCCGTCCGCATCTTGCCCACCCAATGCATGACATGCATCTTCAACAATCAGAGCATCTGGTGCCGCAGCTCGAATGGCCTTCACATCTGCACTTAAGCCCGCAAAATGTACCGGGATGATAACTTTTGTATTGGCATGTTTTGCCACCGCAGACTTCACCGCATCTGCAGACAAACACAATGTTTGAGGATCAATATCGCCGACATCACTCTGTGCCGCACAATACAAACCTGCATTTGCCGACGCCACAAAAGTCAGTGCACTTGTAAGGCTACGGTCGTTCTTGTCCAATCCGGCTGCCAAACAAGCCAAGTGTAAGCCTGCCGTACCATTGCTGACAGCAACTGCATACTTTGCACCAACAGCCTCGGCCAAGGTAGCTTCGAACCGAGCAATCGTATCGCCTTGGGTGAGCCAGTCCCCTCGCAGAACTGTGTCTACAGCTTTGCGATCATCTGCATCAACAAAATGACGCCCATAGGATAGAAATTGCGACTTGTCGCTCACGCCAACCTCTCTTAATGACGCCCGTAGATATCTTCGAAACGTTCGATATCATCTTCGCCCAAATAACTGCCTGTTTGCACTTCAATAATACGCAAATCAACTTGTCCTTTGTTCTCCAAACGATGTTTAACACCTGCCGGAATATAAATGGATTGGTTGACTTCCAATTTGATGTCTTCATCACCACGCACCACACTTGCAGCGCCAGATACAACAACCCAATGTTCTGAGCGGTGCTGATGACTTTGAAGGCTTAAAATCCCGCCTGGTTTGATGGACAGTTGTTTGACTTGGAAATGGCTTTCCATATCCATGCACTGATACCAGCCCCAGGGGCGATATACACGTTTGTGGACAACATGCTCATCCCGACCTTGATTTTGGAGTTCCGCCACAACTTCTTTAACGTCTTGGGCGCGATCCTTATCAGCAACTAAGACAACATCATCCGTGGCAACGATAATGGTATCTTTCATGCCAATTGAGGCCACCAATTGACCGGAGCTTCGCACGTAAGAATTTTTGACATCGTGGGTAACAACGTCGCCAACAAGGATGTTTTGATCCACATCTTTTTCACCAACAGCCCATAGCGCGGACCATGACCCAACATCATCCCAGCCCATATCAACGGGAACAACTGCAGCGTGGTCTGTTTTTTCCATCACCGCATAATCTATCGAATTGCCGACAATATCATGGAAACTTTTGTCATCAAGACGGAAGAAATCCATATCTCTTTGACCTTTATCGACCGCTTGTTGGCAAAGCCTTATCATTTCTGGGTGTGAACGCCCCAATTCATCTAAATAATTCTGGGCTTTAAATAAGAAAATACCGCTATTCCAGAAATACCCGCCTTCGTCAAGGTAGCCTTTGGCTGTGGCCAAATCAGGTTTTTCAACAAAGTTTTGAACTTGATAACAACCGTCATAGCCCACAAGGGGTTCACCTTGACGAATATACCCAAAGCCAGTTTCAGGCGCACTGGGGACAATTCCAAATGTAACCAAGGCATGTTCATTGGCTGCTATTTGCGCCTGCGCGCAGGCCGCCAAAAATGCATCCGGTTTTGAAATCAAATGATCTGATGGCATCAATAGCATCAGCGCATCAGGATCACTTTCAATCAGCATCATAGCTGCCACCGCTGCAGCTGGTGCCGTATTTCGGCCCACAGGCTCAAGAACAATGGAGCGTGGATTGAGGCCTGCCTTTAACATTTGTTCCGCAATAATGAAACGATGCTCACCATTGCAAATGATTATGGGCTCACCAAAGCCTTCACCCGAAACCCTTGCTGCGGTTTCCACCAACATAGATCGATCAGAATACAGCGACTGAAGTTGCTTGGGATACAACGTGCGTGACATCGGCCACAAACGTGTGCCGGATCCGCCGGATAAGATAACTGGTACAATGGTGCTCATGGTCAAACAATCTCAATCAAGTTGCCCCAAAACAGGCAAAAGGCTTTTACTCTTTCAAACCGAAGTGTTCTGGTCACACTCTGGCTCAAACACATATCGCACGCCTGATAACACGGCAACCGACAACATCAGAATCACCACAGGATCAAACACCACTGTATAGCGTGTAAATGCTGTGTTTCCGAGACTAATTAATCCATACCCTGCATGTAGGCTCAAAGCCGCAAAACCCAGAACAATCATTTCAGAACTGGATTTTGCGCCCAGAATGACAATCTTAACCAACCCCCACAATGCCAGCAGCATGGCGATATACGCCAGTGGGCTCTGGATAACACTAATCAACAAACGTGGGTATTCAATAAGGCGGATACCCTCATCGGCAACCATTTTCATTTTCTGCGCAAGATCAGCTGATTGATATATATCCATGTTCATTTTTGTGTGGATCAAATCGGGATACTGAGCCGTTAGTTTCTGGCTCATATCCAAGCACCTGGGATAATAGATCGACATCGGCACACGCACCGGAAGTGTCAGATGCCAGCTGGTAATGAAATTACTCGTAACAATTTTCAAGGCACCCCACGGATCATTAAAGACAGCCGTCAGGGCAATTTCTCCGGCCAATTGATTAATACGAGGATCATATTCAAACGCCGCCGCCTCCGGTTCCGGCAACCCAAAACGTTCTCGTATGGATGGCAATATTATTTTATAGATCGCACCAACCGCGGTGTTTGCTGCAACTTCTGCCATCTCATACGGATAGCCCCTTTGCTCAAAAGCTGGAAAATCAACACTATATTTTGTCAGTTTATCCGCCAATTCAGCATTAAATTCAGGATATTCGCCCCCCATATCCGCCCGGATTAACGGGGCATAATTCCCCACAAGCGAAATACCCCCAAATTTATGTAGACCAAAAAAACCAAATGTTGCCGCATTATAGAGCCCCTGCCCCCCCGCAATGAACACGACAGGGACAATGGTCGCCACCAGCACCCGTTTCCAATGTGGGCGCAATAGATAGACCAGCAATCCAATTCCAACCAAAAAGGAAATGCCATTTGGCCTGACCACAATCATCAAACCCAAGCTCAACCCAACCCACAACAACGGCACCCACCTTGGACTGCGCAAAGCCCACAGTGCAGCAGAGATATGAAAACAGATCAAAGCAACAAACAAAGCATCGCTCATCACAGCCGGGGACAAAATAAGCAGGCTGGAACTTAACATCGGGACAACACTAACCACAAAGCCCGTGATCAAGCTGTCCACATGTTGTCGCACGGCCCACCCCAATGCGACAAAACTGACCAACATTAAATTGAGCTGTATGGGCATAACCCAACGCAGATCACCTGTCACAGCCACAACAACATCGATAAAGACCATGTAGCCCGCTGAACGCAAAGCACTGGGCTTGAGATACCCCACCGTATCTGGTTCCAGACACGCAATAATGGGAAGCCCCCACAGCATCGCGACATTGACCAAAAGCATCAACAGTGCAATCAGCCCCCAATACAACTTAGAAGAACGAAACGGAGATTGTTCCAACAGGCCCTGTATTGAAATCAGGCCCCATCGACAGTGTGTCAGAACCCCAACCAACCCTGTGAAAACCAGGGCAGAAAATACTGACAACTGCAACGCGCTTAGTCGGTTTAGTCCTGATTCACCATAAGCTTCCAATAACTCCACACCTATGGGCCCCAACATAAGCACCCGTATGGCCACACCCCACATTATAAATGCGGCCACAATCAAAACACCAACCACCCCAATAAAAGCCCAAGGATATGATTTGGCATGAGCGTTAATATAGAGTGCTATCTGTTGAGCACGGCTTGTCATAGCAATGTGTTCCTGAGTGTCGACGTAAACACTTTAATTATAGGCAACGCCACCTCTTCCAAGGATCGGCTAACTTGTCTATGTATACAGACCTTCAAATGAAAGAAACGTTATTCTGTGAACATCTCGACCTGTCCAGTGTGCCAAAGCACCGATATCCAACATTGGTTTGACACAAACCACAGCCATGTGGCGCGCTGTAGGGTTTGTGGCTTGGCTATGCTCAACCCCCAACCCGATGATGAGACCTTGGCCAAGGTCTACGATGAAAGCTACTTCATTGGTTCCGACAATCTTGAATTATTCAATCAAGGTAATGATCTGAAACGTGGAACGGCACATTTACAGCTGGATGACATCGCAACGTATCTCGGGCAAACGGGCAAGCCCAATTCACATACAAAAATGTTAGAAATTGGATGCGGATTGGGCAATTTTCTCTTGAGCGCCCAGCAGCGTGGCTATGACGTCCACGGCATTGATGTCTCTCAAAGTGCCGTTGACCAGGCCAACAAAGCATTGGGGGAAAACCGTGCCCAAGCAGGGTTTCTTGAAAACTTAAATCTCACACCCGGGTCCTATGACATCGTGGTGTTGGCAGATGTCATCGAACATGTCCGAGACCCCAAAGCATTTTTGGAACTTGTGCGTACCTTGTTACGGCCGGGGGGCATTCTTTTTGTTGCTGTCCCAAGTTTGGACAGCTTATCAGCGCGCCTTATGGGACGTTATTGGGTTGAATATAAACTGGAACATTTATTTTATTTCAACCGCAAAACCCTGACACAACTGTTGGGCACAAATGGTTTTGAGAAAATCAAAATCAGGCCGGGTCATAAAATGCTAAGCCTTGACTATATTGTCGGTCATTTTGTGCAATTCCCAGTTCCCGTTCTTACAACCATTATGAAGCTTATAAAATGGATCGTACCGAAACGCCTGTGCACGCAGCCCATACGCATCGTAGCCTCTGGCATTAACGCCATTGCGCGCGTTCCAGACCAAGTTATGGATAAAACTCACAGCGATTGATCATCGTCAATGCAGCACTATTTCTGCCTAGTTACCATCCACGTTCGTCACTGGGGATGGATATATGTCAGCAAAAAGTGTGCAGGCAGCATTATCGGTGTGTTCAACCATTGTTGAGCATATTCCTGATAACTTGCTGTTAGAGCCAATTGAATATTTGTTTGCCGATCACTGCCGCCAACGTGAAATGTGCCGTGCGATTAAAGCCTTGGCGCAGATATCCAATTTTGACGAAGATGCACTGCAATCTGCAAAACTGATTCTGAATTATCTCGAAAATGACTTCAGCAATCACATGGAAGATGAGGAACAAAATTTATTCCCTCTTCTCCAGGCCCGCTGTGCGCCCGAAGACCGATTCACTGAAATCTTGCATGTTCTTCAAACCGAACATCAACGCGACCTATTCTTATTTAAAGATATTTGCCAAGGCATTCGCCAAATTACCCAAGGCAAAACGTTATCCGAACTACCAGATTTCCAATCCAGCGCACGCCTGTTCGCAGAAACGCACCTCGCCCATTTAAACTGGGAAAACACGGTGGTCTTGGACTTAGCCCGCGTTCGCCTAAACAAAGACGATCAATATGCCCTCGCGCGGGGCATGGCAGCACGTAGAAATATCACATTACCGGAATTATAAAATCTGGGCATTGCCCCTGAGATACTTGGGTTTCTGATCCTTGAGCTCTTAGCAGCTCATGGCTGTTTTGTTGATCATGGCGCGCAAGACATCAATATCTTTAATGATGACATTGTGGCCTTCACTGGTAACACCTGATGCCTTCAATTTAGACAATGACCGCGAAAAGGTCTCCGGCTGCATACCCAACCTTGCCGCAATTAAGGATTTATCCAACGGCAATGTAATGGTTGCTGGCCCCGCAGGAATATCTGTCAAAGTGAGTAGAAAATCTGCCAACCGCTCCGTTGATGACATGGAACACATCTGATGCAATGTCGTCACGTTACTTCGCATCTGACGTGACATAGAGGCCATCATGTTAAAGGTTAACTGAGTATTTTCAGCCAATTGACGCAACAGGCTTTCGGAATTTACGACCAACAAACGCACATCGGTAATCGCAGATGCATTTACCGGAAATATGTTACTGTCGAAAATAGCCGCCTCGGCAAAACTATCGCCTGGGGATGCCACCGAAATCACAACTTCCTGCCCGTTTTCACTAAGCCGGAAAAGCTTGACCCAACCCTCCATCGTAATAAAGAAACGATCCGCAGGGTCACCCTGCATAAACAGGGTTGTATGATCGGGATAACGACGCACAGAACTGTTGCTTAACAGCTGACGTAACGCATCCGGCAATAAACCAGAAAATAAAGGATGCTTTCCTAGACGACGAATATCATCCCGCGTAATACCTGTACGCAGTTCAAAATCATCGACGTCTTCGTGACCGGTCCCCATATATGTCTTCTCCACCCGAGCATAGTGTGTCCCCGGGACATAAGTTACACCAAAGTGTTCAAAAAAACGAGTTTGACAATTACTTTTAGGTAATACATCTTTCGGTTGCTGTGAGCGGGTCTTTGGTTGTAGAACAGAGTTAATTATGAAACAGGCATACCACCAAAAAATAATGTCATACCTATATGTTATTGCTATATTTTTTGCAACAACACACTCTTATGAAGCACTGGCTTTAGACCAAATTGACATTCTGAACAAAAAACTTTCCAATCTTAAAAATAGCGACACGACACTTCTTGATCGCACATCCGTGCGTGACCTTTACCTCGAAAATGTCCACATTAAGTCCCACGGCGTTGATTTTCTAAACGGTTGTAAAGCCATGAAAATCAACAAACATGCTCTTCTTTCTACAAATACATCTCCCGCGATTCGCTATAAGGGAATCTCAATTGTCGGAAGCCCATATTATTCCGCCCCTATCAAAACAAATAAAGACAACAATACTCTTTATTTTAAAAGACTTAAGTCTGCTTTGGATATTATTGAACAGCACAAACCCAGGTCGTTTGCGGCCATTGTCAAAACCATGACACAGCACCGCGGCTACATGATCATCGACAATTTTTGTCCCTCAAGTGGTGGACTTGCCTTTGCGGCTTTTGTCCCCAGAACCAAACAAAACAATTTTGTGGTGATGGTGTCTTCAACCTTGTTGTTATTGCCCGATATGTTCAGTGATTATGACGTGGCATCTCAACTGGTTCATGAAATGGAAGGCCATGCCGTCGATTTTTATGGACGCGGCACAACGGACGAAGCCCACGCATTCACCAAACAAGCACAGTTTGCCACTGCCGTGGGGGGCGATAAGTTCATCGATGTCAACAATCGGCCCACCAATTTAGAAATGCGCATCAAAATGAAATTGTCGAGTAAGGGCACTTACGTCGAATCCAAACAGAATTAAGTCCTTATTGCGCCGCTGTTGCTTCTGTTGTGTCCTCATCCTCAAGCTCTAACTTGACCGTTGCCAATGCCTCAAACACTTGACGACGATGTTTGAGTTCACTTTCCAGCTGGGCAACCAAACGGGCAAAGCGTTCCGGGTCTTTGCGTTGAACTTGGCGGAAGCGGTTTTCTTTTTCCAACAAGTCAGACACGGGTCTGGTGGGTGCCTTGCTGTCCAATTGTAGCGCCGCTTTGCCTTGATTAATCAAGCGTGGATCAAATCGGTACAGCGGCCAGTATCCGCTTTCCACGGCTATGGCTTGATGTTCCAAAGCGTTCGCCATTTCATAGCCATGCTCAACACAAGGTGAGTTGGCAATAATCACCGAAGGGCCTTCAAACTGTTCAGCTTCTTGGAAAGCTTTCACCGTTTGTGCATCCTTCGCCCCCAGGGCAACAGACGCAACATAGACATGGCCATAGCTGATCGCCATCAGGCCTAAATCTTTCTTCGGTAATGACTTGCCGGCGCTGGCAAATTTCGCAGCCGCCGCCATTGGCGTGGCTTTGGATTGTTGACCACCAGTGTTGGAATAAACTTCCGTATCCATCACCAAGATGTTGACGTTAGCACCGGATGCAATGACATGGTCCAAACCACCATAACCAATATCATAGGCCCAGCCATCTCCACC
>JAPHSY010000013.1 GCA_026196495.1 Magnetovibrio sp. | reverse complement strand
TGGTCGATGCACATGACGTCATCGGACCACAGCTACACGCCGCCCAGCGGGTTTGGCGATCTGGCCAGCGGCACGTCAATCCCGGATGCAACGGCAGGCAACGATAGTTTGGCTGGCGGTACGGATGCTGAAACATTGAGCGGATTGGCTGGCAACGATCAATTGAACGGTGGCCAAGGTGATGATGTCTTAATCGGTGGCGCCGGAAATGACACCTATGTGATCGCGCGCGGTGATGGGCGCGATACTGTAAATAATACCGGTGAAAGTGCTTCCAATGATACGTTGTCCTTCAGCACAGGCGTTAATCACGATCAGCTGTGGTTTACACAATCGGGGCAAAATCTACTGGTTAGTGTAATCGGTACAACGGATCAAGTTACGGTGTCCGATTGGTACACTGGATCAAACAACCGTGTTGCAACAATTTCAACCAATAATGGGTATGACCTTACGAGTGCAGCGGTGCAAAACCTTGTAAATGCCATGTCGTCCATGACACCACCTCCCATTGGTCAATTAAACCTCACGACCAGTGAGCATACAGCGTTGGATGCTGTTATAGCGGCAAACTGGAAACCACAATAAAATCTGTCTATCTATGGTACTAAATTATAGGCCAGTTTTTTTATCTTCTGCTCGTCTGTTGGGTTTGCAATATCTAAAATATTAATAATCTTCTGGAAAGTTTTATCCTTCCTCACATGTGCTATCGTGACTTCACCACCGCTTTTCTGGAATGGAAATATCTGAAGGAAAGAGGTTAAGGGGTGACCTATATTAGCATATAACTGCTTGGTAAGGATAATCCCGGCTGTTCAATTCTGTCCACTCGCACCGTTTTCTTCAACAGATGCTCCAAGCCTCACAAGGCCCTCCCCACCATTTGGCGCATGTCGTTCCCATGGCTCCACCTCGGGTTGATTAAATGCATGTCCTGATGAAGCATGTTTGAAAGAGTCGTTCTCATAAGTCAAAAAATATTGCTATGATCTGCGATAACTAACAAATGAACCGGCTCTAATCATATGTTTGCACGTTGCCAGATCAGCTCCCCATTTAGGTTCTTGCTTTCACTCTTCATCTCCTATGCCTTCTTCCTACTCTTTCTGTCCCAGCAGGCAAATGCAGCACCAACATTTCAACAGGCCTTTGAGAAGCATAATGTTGTAATGCTGTTGATTGATCCCGATACGGGACAAATTGTTGATGCGAATGCCGCAGCAGGACGTTTTTACGGATACTCACGTCAACAACTGAGCCAAATGAAAATTCAAAGCATTAATCAGCTGACACCGGACCAAGTGGCCGCAGAACGCAAGCAGGCAGAATCTGAAGGACGAAATTTTTTTATTTTTCGCCACAAACTTGCCTCCAACGTAATCAAGACCGTTGCTGTTCACTCCGTGCCATTGACGTTTGATGATCGTGTCCTGCTGTTTTCCATTATCATCGACATTTCCAGAAAACGAGGTCAGGAAAAAGATCTTTGGCACTATCAAACACAACTGGAAAATATGGTCGATTTGCAAACCCGCCAGTTACAGATGCATCACGATAATGAACAAAAGTGGCTGGCCATCATCATCACCATACTCTCTGCTCTGGTGGGCTTATTGTGGTTTGCTCTCAAAAGACGGGAATATGCCGAACGTGCTCTTCGCACCACAGAATTACAGCAACGAAACATTTTAGAGTGCGTTGCCGAAGGCATCTTTGGCTTGGATATGAAAGGTAACTGCACGTTTTGTAATCCAATGTCTGTTAGTCTTCTGGGTTTCAAAACTGAAAATGAGCTGTTGGGGAAAAACATGCACGACCTGATCCATCACAGCCATGCCGATGGTGAAGTTTACCCCGAACAAGAATGTAAAATCTTCACCACATTTAAAAGTGGGAAACAAACCAACACCTCAGATGAAGTTTTCTGGCGCAAAGATGGCACCAATTTCCCTGTGGAATATTCATCTTCACCGCTCTATCACGATGGTAAATTGACAGGGTCTGTCGTGTCGTTTCTAGACATTACAAATCGCAAAAAGGCCGAAGCTCAATTGCTAGAAGCGAAGTTAGATGCAGAACACGCCAACAAATCTAAGTCTGAATTTTTGGCCAGCATGAGCCATGAACTCCGCACCCCTCTGAACGCAATTTTAGGTTTTGCCCAACTTCTACAATACGATCCCAATACTCCTTTAAATAAAAATCAAACCGAATATATCGAAAATATTCTAAAGGGCGGCAGTCACCTGCTGGAATTGGTTAACGATATTCTAGATTTGGCCAAGGTAGAAGCCGATCAAATGCCAATGGTATTGCAAGAAGTCGATGCCAACAACATCGTGGCAGAATGTATTGAATTGTCAAAACACCTTGGAAGACATCGCAACATTCACATCATTGATGATTTCAGCAATACGACAGAGGTCAAGTTGCGTACTGACCATCAACGGATGAAACAAATCATCTTAAATTTGCTATCTAATGCCGTGAAGTTCAATCATGATAATGGCACTGTAACAGTCTATCGCGAAACCATGGATAATGGATTCGTACGCATTTGCATCAATGACACAGGCATTGGGATTGATGATGAAGACAAAGAAGGCGTCTTCAAAATGTTTCAACGTGTAAAAGCAGATCCCATGATTGCCCGCGAAGGCACGGGCATTGGCCTCACGGTAACACGTCTATTGGCCGAACGATTGGGCGGTAGAATTGACTTTACCAGTCAAAAAGATGTCGGCAGTACATTTTGGGTAGAACTACCACTTTCAACCAACGATGACATTTTGATTTGGTCCGATACCCTGCGTATCGGCGTTGACGCTATTGATAAAGACCATCAAGTTCTGATTGGTCTGTTGAACAAAATATCGCATGGGCTACGTGATCATGCTGCTGTGGATGAACTGGTCAATGAGTTGTTGCAATACACCCACTACCATTTTAAGCGTGAAGAAGCCGTCATGAAAGCCTGTGGCTATCCAGAGCTCGAGACTCATAAAGCTCAACACGTTCAGTTGGCAGAAGATGCTGAAAAGCTTGCACACCAATGGCGAACAACCCAAGACGATAACGCTGTGCAGAACCTTCATGCTTTCCTACGCACTTGGCTGTCCGGACACATTATTGGCGCTGACGTACATATCGCCCCGTATACCGTTGGTAAAACCCATAAAATCGAAGAAGCCTTGGCCCTCGAAGCTTAAACCTACGTACAATTGTTGCTTTTAACTCGTCCTTTAGATACCTACATCTGTATTGAAGTCAGAAATTTATCTGCTTAATTCACGGTGCATCATGGGGCGTAATAAACCGACCTATTTGTTAATGGCGATTATGGTCTGCTTGGCCACGGTCATAGGTGTGGTGTCTATTGGGTTGCTCCACGATACTGTCTTTAAGCAAGCCCGAACGGGATTAATCGCAGCCGTAAAAACACAGACTCAGTTAATCAATGCAGTTGCTCGGTTTGATCGGGGCTTTGTACCTAAGTTATACATAGACCCATCCAAGGTAACCATAAGCCAAGTCCAGGACGCCTTTGGGGCTTATAATGGCTTTGGTTTATCAGGAGAATTTGTGGTTGGGCATATCCAAGATTCTCATATCGTTTTTCTGCTTAAGCAACGTAACATCCAACAATCTCTCCCAGCCCCCGTCCCTCTTAAATCAAATTTGGCCGAACCCATGCGCCGCGCATTGGCTGGAAAGTCAGGCGTTGTAAGAGCACTCGATTACCAGGGTGTTGAAGTATTAGCCGCATATGAACCTATTCAGGAATTAGGTATGGGGTTAGTCGCAAAAATCAATATTTCAGAAATTGAAGCTCCGTTCTATCGCGCGGGGGTTTTGGTTGGGGGCATTGCGATCTTAGCCATTTTGGTCGGCGGCATGCTCTTTTATCGCACCACAACGCCCATCATTGTCCGCCTCGAACAACAGACCGCTGATCTACGTTTAGAGATTGCCGAGCGTAAACAAGCCGACAGCCAACTGCGCAAATTGTCCCAGGCCTTAAATCAAAGCCCCAACATGATCTTTATCACCGATCTTGAGGGCGTAATCGAACACATCAATCCACGCTTCACAGAAATGACAGGTTACAGTGAAGAAGAAGCCATTGGGATGACACCTCAAATCATAAAATCCGAAGAGACCCCACCTGAATTTTTTACAGCCATGTGGAAGAATCTAAAGGCTGGAACCGAGTGGCGGGGCAAGATTAAAGATAGACGAAAAGACGGCACCTCGTTCTGGGCTTCTATGGTGGCAACTCCTGTCGTCGATGAAGACGGTGAGCTTTCACACTTTATCGCCATTCATGAAGACATCACAGACGTTATAGAAGCAGAAGATCAAGCGAACAATGCGCGCAAACAATCAGAAATGGCCAATCGAGCCAAAACTGAGCTCATTGCCAATATGAGTCATGAACTCAGAACCCCCCTCAATGCTATTTTGGGATTTTCAAATGGTATCGTGCAGCAATACTTTGGCCCTGTTGGACACGACAAGTATCAAGAATACGCCATCGACATTCACCATTCAGGCGAACATCTTCTTGAACTCATTAATGATATTCTGGATGTATCTGCTGTTGAGACAGGAAAACTGAAACTTCATGAAGCGATCCTCAATATAGATAATCTCATCAGTTCCTGCTTACGGTTGATCCGCCACCGTGCTGAACTGGGGAACATCACTATTGAATACGCATCAACTCAGTCGCTTAATGTTTATGTTGATGAACGGCGCATGAAACAAATCATGCTGAACTTACTTTCTAATGCAGTCAAATTCACCCCTGAGGGAGGAAAAATCAACATTCAAGCATCCCTAATAGAACACGATGGGGTCTCAATAGCCATTCAAGACAACGGCATTGGTATGGATCAACAAGGACTAACTACGGCCATGACTGAATTTGGCCAAGTAGACAGTGGCCTTAACCGCCAGCACGAGGGAACAGGCCTTGGCTTACCCCTCACCAAAAGCCTCATTGAACTCCACGGGGGCCGTCTGATTCTAAAGAGTGAACTTGGAAAAGGCACAACAGCAACCGTATTCGTGCCCCATTCACGTATTAGCACCTCACATTAAGCACATATTTTTTCCTCACGATATCAACTCTGTAGAACTTACCCACAAGCATTAATCGAAAAAGTTGTAAGATTCTTTGGGAAATAAGTTGACGCTTGTATTAGATTATTCTAAATAAGGTGCAGCTAATAAATTAAGCGGCCATTAAGAGCCTCACGAAAATAAACCCCCCAAGACGATTTAACGCGAAGCGCAATCCCCAATGGGCGCGCGTATAGCAATATCAGCAGTCTCAGCACTGCATCTAGTGAGGAATAAATAATGAAAATGATCAAAACCATCGCATTTGCAGCTGCCATCGGTGTTGCTGCACTGTCCGCGACTTCCGCTCAAGCTTTCTGGGGCTGGAACAACGGCAACGGCAACGGCTACAACAACGGCTGGGGTAATGGTAACGGCACCGGCAACGGCAACGCTGACGGCGCTTTCAACTTCTCCATGTCTGGCAAAGGCAACGGTAACGGCTATGGCAACGGCTATAACGGTTACAACGGCAACAACGGCTGGAACGGTTACAACGGCTACAACGGCTACAACGCTCCTTATGGCTATGCTCCTTATGGCTACGGCGCACCGGTTGCTCCACAAGGTCAAGCTGTTGCCCCGACTGCACCGAACATGCCGGCTCCGGGTTACGCTCCGTACCCGCCTTACGGTCCTTTCGGTCCGCACGCTTACCAGCAAGCACCTGCAGCTCCTGCTCCTGCGCCTGCTCAATAAGACTATAATGACACCGGAGCGTTCCGCGCTCCGGTGTTGTCTTATCTGACAAGACCACCCGAAGTGCACAGGCCGGCTTGAAGTCGGCTTTACGTTCTCTAAGCCATTATAGAATTCACGAGGCACCGATGGACAAACCCACGCTCACAGACGTCAAAGGCATTGGCAAAGCTGCTGCCGAAAGATTGCAAGAAGCAGGCTTTGCCACCATCGCGGACATCGCAACCGCGGACCCGGCGAAATTAGCCCAGGTCCAAGGCTTCAATACAGAACGTGCCACAAATGCCATCGCCGCAGCTCAAGAATTGAACGGTGATGAAGCCCTGCCCAGCACCGCAAAACCGGAGGTTATCGAAATGACCAACGACGACACAAAAACAACCAAAGCTCCTGCTGAAAAAGCCGAAGCTAAGCCTGAAATAAACGCAACAGCCAAACCTACCGCAAAAAAAGCGGCTCCGAAAAAGAAAACGACTGCTAAAAAGCCTACTACCAAGAAAGCAGCTCCGAAACCGGCTGCGACTGCAACACCTGCTAAAGCAGAACCGAAAAAAGCAGAGCCAAAAAAAGCTGAAGCCCCTAAAGCGGAACCCAAGAAAGCCGTAACTCCGACTGCCGCTGCACCTGTAAAAGCAGAACCGAAAAAGGCTGAAGCTCCTAAAGTGGAACCCCAAAAGGCTACCCCCACACCCATGGCGCCCACACATGTCGCAAACAGCAACAAGCGCAGCTTCTTTAAAGAACCCGGTTACATTGCGGCGAGCGTCCTTGTGCTGCTGACCGCTTATGGCGTTACCCGTCAGCCTTCCGTCCAAGAATTCCTCGGCATCGATGCCGATACGTTGAGCTTCTCAACCCTCAGCGCTTCTATCGGAATGGATGGTCAAAACGCGACGGCTTCTGCTACTACATCTCAGGAATCCACCTCGGCCGCAGTCAATACGAAAGCTGCTGCACCTGTTGCTGAAATGCCCACCGCAATGACGTCATCTACGGTACCTGCTGCAGAGGCAACTGCCCCACAAGCAACCGCAAGTGAAGCAAAACCTGTTGCTGCTGTGCCTCAAGCGCCGTTTGGGCCGTACAACAGCTCAGCCTTGAACAACAGCGGATATGGAAATGCTCAAGGCGCTGGCCAAGCTGCTGGTGATGCCAAGTTCTCCATGAGCATGTCAGGCAACACCAACACCCGCGCTTATGGCAATGGCTACAACGGCTACAATGGTTATAACCGCTACAACGCATACACCACCCCATACGGCTACGCACCTTACGGTTATGCACCGGCACCATTTGGCTATGCGCCACCACGCCAATATCAAATGCCAAACGCGCGTTAATCAAACGCACGTTCACAAATCAAAGCAGCATATGCCTTACGGCATGTGCTGCTTTTTTTGTGGTCTAACGATTTTTCAAACTGGCATGTCGTGCCAAGATCACGCCCATCAGAACCACCAATGCCCCGATACCCTGTAAGGTCCCCAAAGCTTCGCCGAATAGAACCCATGCTGCCAAGGCTGCAACAACGGGCTGGAACAACAAAGATACCGATGAAAATGATGCTGGCAAATGTGCCAATGCATAAGCAATAAGCCCCTGACCAAAGACTTGCGCCACCAAAGCCAAGCCAACCAACACTGCCCATCCCTGCCACGTTTGCGCCACCCACGCTTCGCCAGAAATCCATGTGAGCGGCAACAAGAACACGGCACAGAACAGTGTGCTCCAAAACATGATCACACGTGTGGCTAAACGGGCACGCAGACGCCCTACAGCAAGAATATAGCTGGCATAAAACACGGCTGTGATGACACCTAAGACATCACCAAAGAAGCTCTGGCGTGACAGTTGCAAGCTATCCCCCATCAATGTCACCGCCCCCACCAACGCCAGCACCATGCCGCCCAAGAACAATTTTGAGACCCGGTCCTTAAACAACACAAAGCCAAATAAAGTGACAAAAATTGGTGCTAAATTTGCCAACAATGTTGAGTTCGCGACCGTAGTGTAGTGGATGGAGAAGTGCCAAATTGACATATCCCCGGCAAAGAAGAACCCCGCCCAAGCCAAACGCACATATTCACGCCGTGATAACTGTTCGGTTACATCCGTGTGATTGCCCCAATGTAACCACAGCCACAACGCTGGAATCGCCAGCGCCATACGATAGAATGCCGTTGCCGTCGGACCCAATTCCGACAAACGTACAAAAATCGGCGCAAAAGCAATGGCCGCTGCGCCCAATACCAACAGGGCAAAAGCCAATCGTTCTTGGTGCTGAGGTTCTGACTTAAGGTTCATTTCTCAACTGCCATCTGCTTAAAGATGGGACTATAATCAAACTATGAACAAGCATGGCACCTCTCTGTCGGACGATTTAAACACCTCCGCTAGCGGCGGTACGTTGCTTGCGCCTAATGATCCTGCACCTTTTGAGGTTTACAATCCAGGAGGACATGCACCGTTGATAATCGTCAGCGACCACGCAGGTCGTCAGATTCCCAGCTGTCTAGGCAGCCTAGGCCTAAACGGGGAACACTTTGATAAGCATATCGCTTATGACATCGGCGCAGATATGATCACACGGTGTTTGGCGGATCGTCTAGATGCCCGCGCCGTACTCGCTACCTATTCCCGCTTGGTCATTGATCTCAATCGTCAACCCGGTGACCCCGGTTCCATCCCCGAAGTCAGCGACAATATTACGGTACCCGCCAACCAAAATCTCACCCGGACAGATGCAGAAGCACGAATTTCCGAACTGCACACCCCCTATCACCAAGCCATCAATCAAGAGATCGCAGCCGTGTGGCGACGTGATGACAAACCGCCGGCCATCTTTTCCATTCACAGTTTCACCCCAACCATGGACGGTGAAGACAGGGTTTGGGATATAGGTGTGCTATGGAATCGCGACCCACGTATGCCTGTGCCCTTGATTGAACAATTGCGTAAATGGGATGGGCTACATGTGGGTAACAATGAACCCTATTCCGGGCGTGAGTTGGCGTATACCATCGACACCCACGGGACTTCTGGCGGCATAGCCAATTGTGCCGTAGAGATCCGCCAAGACCATTGCGCGACACCAGAAGAAGCCAGCCACTGGGCAGATATTCTTTCGGATGCAATTCGCCATATTCTGTCCTTAGATGGGCTTCACGAAATTCAGCACTACTAGTTTGCTTTTTGGGCGGGAGGCCCCTCATGGCATTTAAAGAACCCAGTTTCACCATCGGCATTGAAGAAGAGTACCTGTTGGTGGACCGCTCTACACGCGCGCTTGCCAGTGAACCGCCGCAAGAGTTGTTGGAAGCATGTGAAGCCCGCATCAAAGACTTGGTCCGCCCGGAATTCCTCAAAGCCCAAATCGAAGTTGGAACCACTGTATGCAAATCAGTTGGTGAGGCCCATGCAGAGCTGGCTTATCTACGCAAAGAAGTCGCGACCATTGCCAACGATTATGGTCTGGCCCCGATTGCCGCATCAACCCATCCATTTTCGGAATGGACCACTCAAGTCCACACTGACAAGGAACGCTACAACGCTCTGGCGGATGCTATGCAAGGTGTGGCCCGACGGCTGTTGATATGCGGCATGCATGTCCATGTGGGCATTGATGATGATGAGCTACGCATCGACTTGCTCAATCAAGCCAGTTATTTCCTGCCACACCTGTTGGCACTTTCAACCTCGTCCCCATTTTGGCGTGGTGACGATACGGGGCTGAAATCATATCGCCTCAGCGTGTTTGAGGAACTGCCACGCACAGGATTGCCAGGACAATTTGACACTTATGGCGATTACCGCCGTCATGTGGAAATTTTAACCAATGTCGGTGTTATTCCAGACGCATCCATGCTGTGGTGGGATTTACGCCCCGCCGAACGTTTCCCAACCTTGGAAATGCGCATTTCCGATGTGTGTACCCGGCTCAAGGATGCAGGTGCCATTGCCGCCTTATTCCAATGCATTTTGCGCATGCTGTATCGTTTGCGCCGCGGCAATCAACGCTGGCGCAGCTATGCCCATATGCTGATTAACGAAAACCGTTGGCGCGCCCAACGATATGGCATTGATGAAGGAATGATCGACTTTGGCCGAGGTGAGATGGTGCCGTTTTCAGAACTGATCGCGGAATTGCTGGATATTCTCAGCGAGGATGCCGAGGCCCTGAACTGCACCAACGAACTCGTCCACGTAGCCAAAATATTGGAAACCGGAACCAGCGCCCACGAACAATGTAAAGCCTACAACACCGCCATCGGTGTCGGAGCCTCCCACGATGAAGCCCTACATGCCGTGGTCGATTGGTTAATCGATACAACCGTGGAAGACCTTTAAAGTTATCCCCTCTTTTTCCACCACTTTTCCACATGGACGGGGGAGGTTCGCCCGGTTAATGTCCAGCCAACAGAATTCATTTTAATAAGGATTTCAACATGTCTGATGTTGGTGGCATTGCAGGCGATCGTCTGCGTTCTTTCGTGGAACGGATCGAACGCCTGGAAGAAGAAAAAGCAGCCTTGGCAGCCGATATTCGCGAAGTCTATTCCGAAGCCAAAGGCACAGGATTTGACGTCAAAATTCTGCGCCAAGTGGTCCGTTTGCGCAAAATGGATGTATCAGAACGCCAAGAACAAGAAGATCTCTTGGACATCTACAAGCGCGCTCTGGATATGTAAGACCATTGGCATTACACTCTTCTCCGCATTCAGAGGAGGGATAAATGTCAACTTCACCAAAGGTCGCCGTGATTTTATCCGGTTGCGGCGTTTTTGACGGGGCCGAAATCCACGAAAGCGTATTTACGCTCTACGCACTCGACAAACGCGCGGCAAACTATCAATGCTTTGCACCCGATATTGACCAAGCCCAAGTAATCGACCACATCAAGGGTGAAGTGGTCGAAGGTGAGAGCCGCAACGTCTTGGTTGAAAGCGCACGGATAGCGCGAGGCAATATCAAACCCCTTTCCGACTACAATGCCGCCGACTTTGACGCTTTGGCGTTGCCCGGTGGGTTTGGTGCTGCCAAAAACCTCTCCAACTTTGCCTTTGAGGGACGCAACTGTACAGTCAACGCAGACGTTGAACGCGCCATCAAAGATACCGTTGCTGCCTCTAAGCCGATGGCTGCACTGTGCATTGCCCCGGCAGTAATGGCAAAAGTTCTAGATGGCGTTGAAGTCACCATCGGTCAAGACGAAGCCACGGCTGCATCTATCGAAGCCATGGGAGCAAAACACAGCGCCACCGGACACGGCGGCATTGCCATTGATCCCAAGTACAAGCTGGTCACCGCACCGTGCTATATGCTCGACAGTACCATCACCCAAGTTGCCGACGGTGCCGATGCCGCGATTGAGGCATTACTGGCGATTGTCGAGGATGGGGAAGCCGTAAAGTGAGCATTAGGGAAGTTTCGTGGCCTCCGCACTTTTTTGCACAAACGACCCAATAAATGCACCAAGTGTTAGCTTGGCCAATTCCATAAATTCCCAATTGAAAAACGACAATATTGAAAAGACCAATGTTAAAGTTACCATCGCAAGGGGAAGGCCGGAAAATCCAATTTTTTGAAAAGTCCCCGTGAACCCACTTAGGCTGCTGAGCACAACATATTGTTTAATGGCCTTTTCATTTGGTTCACTGATCAAGGGCTCTAACAACTCCCGGTCATCGGATGGAATAACTGTTACCGTTCCCTTCCCGACGGCACCCAACAGACGAATTCCAATAAAGCTAAGAAACACCGCACTTAGGAAAATTAAAATATCACCCGTGAAGTTTTGTAAAAACCAGTTCCACGCATCTTGGCCATCCCCAGGTGACTTGATGTAATCTCTTTTCAGGTATTGATACGCCAAGATAACAAGTAGTCCCAGTGACCCAATAAGCATAATATAGCCCGTAAACGACATGATCCGTTTTGCACGCATCAATGCTTCATGGTCTCCGTGCAGGACCTCTTTATCTGGATTGCTCTTCTTTTCTGGTGTTGGTTGTGCAGTTTCAGTATCAGACATATCGAGCACCTCCCAAGGTAACTAACCATCTGATATATACACTATTTGGTTGCAATTCTCAATATTGCCAATCTTCAAAACCCCATTTAGAACGCAATACGCCCGACAGGCAGGAAGCCGTGTCGGGCGGGTCTTTGGTCGCGTATGTGTGTTTTAAATGTTAACCGCGGGCAATGGCAAGTTCGCGCATCACGCTGGCTTCGGTTTGTGCCTTTTCAATGCACATGTGCATGACATCACCTTGGCTAATCACGCCCATCAACTTGCCTTCTTGAATGACAGGAATGTGCCGGAAACGGCCATTGTGCATTTTGTCTTGAACACTCACCACTTCATCATCCATTTCGCAGGTGATGACTTTTTCCGTCATCAAATCGCGAACACGGTTGTTGATACAATCAGCACCGTTGGCATGCATACCTTTTACAATATCGCGTTCAGACAAAATCCCAACCAAATCATCTTCGGCATTGCGCACGGGCAATGCACCGATTTTGTTCACCGTTAAAATAGCGGCTGCGGTCTGAATGGTGTCTTCGGGGCGCAGTGAAATAACATCACTGCCTTTACGCCGGAGGATCATTTCGACTTTCATATGTTTAGTCCCCTTTTTGTTATTAACTCAAAGTTGAATACTCACTACTCCTGAGCCAATAATACATATTTAAATCAGAAAATCCAAATATATTGGAATATTCATATAATATGCAGTCAAAAAAACGATATAACCGCAAAGAAACCCACCCTTTTGGGTAAGTATTTAACCTTATCCAACGGCTCCAGACATATGCGCAACGGCTGTAGATATTCTCCGGGTCATGTCGTAGAGCTGTTCAAGGGGCTCAAATAGCTCTTTATGCTCTTTGGCATAACCATGTTCAGAATCTGTTTGATAGCTGGCTTCTTCACCAAAAGCTTTGGCGTCCGTGGCCGCCCCGGAAACCGGGAAAGCCCGCCGTAAGACTTTGAGCGCATGTTCCACATCCAAATTCAACAGCGCATTGATGATATCATCGGATGAAGAATCATGACGGTCTGAGAATTTCGGCAAGCGTGCCGCAATCAAAAACATTTCATGGATTAGAGCAATCCGCACAGCATGCAACAGCAACAAATCCGGATAGCATTCATCAACCAACGCCGGCAACATTTCATCAGCACCAACGGCTTTAAGACCACGGTCCAAATATAATGTGTCGTTCAAGAAAATTCGGTAAATCCGGTTTACTTTTTCATGACGATTTGAATGACGCAGCATATCCGCCAAAGTCTGCATCTGTTCAGCACGGGCAGGATTGTTTTCAATTTCCGCACGGCGCAACCAGATCGCTGGGTCATATAATGACACATAGCCATGCAAAGCATCCAAGTTCGACAAGTGACGTGCATAAGCGACCATGGCGGTGAAGCGACGGCAGCGATCAGATAACTGGAACACCTCAACAAAGCGATCTTGGTCTTTGCCCATGGCTTTGCCATGACCACTGATGGTGTTGGAAAAATAACCCAGTTGCTGAAGAATGGCATTGTGTGGAATGGCACGCACTTGGGATGGGTGTTCCAAATCCACCTGTGCCCCGCCTTCATGCTGGCGCTTCACTTTGCGCGACCCCGTCGGGTACAAAAGATTGGTACCAAAAAGGTTCAACGTCGCCGCATAGTTGGTGTTTTCCATCAGCCGTTCGTTGAAGCCCTTCACCGTCATGAAGTAATCCAATGAATAGTCTGTGTCCTCATAAAACACGTCCGCAGACACAGCTTCTTTTTTGCGATTTAACGCGTGTTCCAACAAACGGCACACGGTGGCAAAAGCCAGATCGGGGTGGGCAAAATAAACATAACCGTCACCACCTTGGAAGCTGACCTCTTGTTTGACGTGAATACCGGCAGCCTGAAACTGCGCACGCGCTTGCGGTGGATAGGTATAGTCCAGACGATCCGCAAAGCTTAAGGGATGGGCGCCGCGACCGATGGATTCACCGTGGGTATCGAAAATCAACAGATCGACATCTTCAACACCGCTGTTTTTGATGCGCTTGGCCAGCTTGATACGAATGCGTTCAATCGCCAGCGATGCTGGGACTTGACCGATATAACGTCCCGCATCGGAAAAACCCGTTTGGATGCAAATGCGCCCACGCCCTTTGACGTAATCTACATAGGTCGGATTTTTCAACAGCTCGGTGACAATTTCGTGGCCTTGATCCAAAGCCAGACCGGTTTCAAACAAAGGTGAAATGTCGATCTTGTCGGCAACACCAAATTGCTTGGCAAAATAGAGCGCCGTTAAAACCGTAAACGGTGTATTGCATTCGGCAATCAAGAACCGTACGGGTTCATCCGTATCTACATACTTCAAAAATTTCGCTACCAACATAAACACACGCTTCGCGGTCGCGCGTTCATTCATAATGGTGCCAAAATTCACCGTAACGGGTTCAACGGTGTTCAATAAATTGGCAATCTCCACCAGATAACGGCGACGATTGGCCGGATCTTCAGGCATGGTGGTGATGTCAATTTCGTTCCGAATAGCATTGGTCAGCTGTGTCGCGTTGATACGCATATGAGTATGCGCAAAAGCCAAACCAAAATTCGCCATTTCCGCACGCAGCACTGCCAGCTCAGAAACGTTATCCCCGCCCAAATCAATGGCAATGGTCAAATGTTCCGTGACTTGAGCAATCGAGACCAATCGTGTTTCCAGACTGTCAGCCAAAGCCCGACTAAATGCCCCAACTTGGTCAATGCTTTCTGGGTCTAAGTCCAGGCGGGCCAAATCTGCATCTAATGTTTTAATGGCATTTTGTAACATGGTTACAGCTGCATCTGCGCCCAAGCCTTGCAGATTGTCGACGTAGCTTTGCAGTGCCAAGCGTTCAACGTCCAAGCGCATGGATAGGGTATCGGACCAACCAATGTCGGCACGACCATCCAAGTCATAACCAACCCAACTGGCCACCGACAGCAAGCGCGGCGTCAATGTCTGCCACTGATCCGGATAAACATCACGTGCCACGTCGAACACCACCGCGTACACACGGCGCAATGCCTTGTGGATGTTATCAATAGCCATCACGGCAAACTGTTGCTCGTCATCCAACCCAATTTGTGCTGGGGTACCGTGTGGTTTTTCGGCAATGGTTTTAACAAGCTGGTCCATATCCGCAGAACTGAGAGGCGTTCCATCCAGATTGCGATCAACCGCCAATGTGGCTTCGGCTTGGGTGAGTTCTTGCGATACCGTAAACGTCGGGTGTGCAGTAATGACAATGCCGAAGACTTCACGTTCCACGCGGGCCTTAAAGTCTTCAAAAGATCTTGTTTTTCCCTGATCGTCGGCAAGGGCACTGAACAGCTTGCGCAAGCTTTCGACATTGCGACTGACATCCATTTCACCGACATAGTCACGCAGGCGCTGCGCACGGTACTTAAACGCATTGACCGTCAACAGGCGCACCAAATCCGATATGCCAGAAGTGCCAATATCAGCTTCCTGCTTTAAGCACGAAATATGCAAAGCCATTCGCCGGGTAGGCGATTGCAAGTGGTTGTCACGGGCTTCACGTTGAAACTGCTGCAGCTTGTCTGCAAGCTCATCACGAAGCTTGCAGGCGGCAGGCAAGATTTTCTTTTCGGCGCCTTGAAAGGCATCTGACTTATTGTGCTCGGCATCGGGCATTGAATGCACCTTTGTGTCCTTATTTCATATGTCATCACGCCGACAAGTCGGCTGTGGATGGGGAGGCCACAAAGTATTTAAGGTTTTTATAATATACCCTGGAGTAATTGTAAAACCCAGCGTTCAATTAGCGGGCAAAATGCGCCACCAATTCAACATGAGAACTGTAGGTAAATTGATCGATAGGTTGGACCGACAGCAGCTCAAACCCGCCGTCAACAAGTGTTCGTGCATCCCGGGCAAAGGTTGCCGGATTACAAGATACCCCAACAACGCGGGCAACGCTGGAACCGGCAAGATATTGCATCTGATCGCCAGAACCCGCACGAGGCGGATCAAACACCACGGCATCGAATTTCGACAGCTCCTTGACATCCAATGGCTGACGACCCAAATCGCGCACAGAAGCGACAATACGCCCACCTAAGTTGGCCCGGCCCGCAGCACGTTCCAATGCCCTTACAGGGGCTTCGATCACATCATAGGCTTCGACGATGGCTTGCGCAGCCAGCGGCACGGTGAAGCTGCCCAATCCGCTGTACAAATCAGCAATGCGTTTGGACCCTGCTCCAACACCTGCCAATACACCATCGCGAATGGCGTGTTCACCTTCAACGCTGGCTTGCAAGAAACTGCCCTGTGGCAGTTCCACCGGAACACCGGACAAATACACCAGCGGTGCCACTTCCTGAACAACAGGTTCTGGTGTTTGGCCTTCTTGTTTCCATCCCACACGAACAGCAGACGTGGTCTGGACAAAGGATGCAATGGCTTCACGTGCTGCAAGGTCCAAATCCTGCGTACATTCGATTAACACATCAGCACCATTTTCACAGGCTGTGACATGAATACGGGCTTTGGTTCCATCTTTCAAAAAAGCCGCAAAAGCATCAGACATGGGTTGGATCAGATCATTGAGTTCTGACACCAGTAATGGACAGTTATCAATTTCAACCAAATTGTGGCTGGACCGCGCATTGAAGCCAAACAGCAGGCGTTTGCCCCGTTGTAAGGCCGTAAAGGTCACACGACGACGTGTTCCCTCACCAATCAAGATCGTATCCAAGACTGGGGGCGTTTCAAAGCCACGCTGGCGCAAGGCCTGAACCACGCGTTCGCGTTTCCAATCACTATAAGAAGACGTACTCATGTGCTGAAGCGCACAGCCCCCGCATTGTGCATAATGGGGACAACTGGGTTGCGTGCGATCATCACTGGGGCTCAAAACCTCCAACAATTCACACAAAATACCATCGCCACGTTTAGAGCAGGTTTCAACACGCACCTGCTCCCCCGCTAACGCACCGGGGACATATAGATTTTGCGAACGCCCCATCAGATCCGCTTGTGCCAAGCCATCACCTTGGGCACCTAAGCGTTCAATGGTCATGTCTAAGGTTTCTCGTGCAACTGTAGCCTTTGGACGCCTACGACGTTGTCCGCGCCCTTTGCCCTTTTGAGGATAACGGCTCATTGTTTTTTGATATCCGCGACAAAATCGGCAAAGACCTTGTTCACCGCTTCATCAATGGCCGCCACACTGGCTTTCACCGTGTCATCTGATGCTGGAATTTCAGTGTCGTACTCACCCAACACGACCAACTTGCCATCGCGTTCACGCCGCAGCGCCAGTTCAAAATGAGCAATACCTGATGCCGATGTTCCATGGACCGTATCCAAGCGGATCAATCGGCCCTGAACGGTATAGTCCGGGCGTACGCGCATTTCCGGGGTTACAACTTGCTTGGCAATTCCGCTGGAACGCAGATAAGACACCAATGCACTTTGCAGCATGGTGGGCGGAGCTTCAATCCAGAAGTGATAGTGATATTCCGTCACCACCGGGGTGCCATCTTCGGCATACAAAATTGGGCGACTGGACGGTGAGCCCGCTGCCGAGAAACGGTCGACTTCGACAATGCCATCCAAAACAGGGGCCGTCAGCTTCATATCGGCACGCGGTGTCAGACGATAGTATACGTCTTCCGGCTGTGGCGGTGGTGCAGCACACGCGCTGAGTCCTAAGACCAAGGCCAAGGTGACGGATGATTTAAATAAATAGTTCATAATGTCTTCCCTTAAGCCCCACTATTTACCTTTTTGCTGCGGTGAAGAACCAGACAGCAACACCCCAGGATTGGAACGAATTTCACGGGTGAATTCATACATATTGCGGGCCGCACCTTCGATATTGAGATTGACGCTATCGATGTGACGCGCCAAAGATTCGGTAACGTGTTTTAAGTCCTCAACTGCCTTTTTCACATCAGCCCGGTTTTCGCCAACAACTGCCTGACCCTGGCCGACGAAGCCTTGACCATCTTTGATCAACCCCTGGCTCTGCGCCAACAGTTGGTCCAGCTTCTCCCGCGTATCTTCAAGCCTGGTCGACAAATCCGCAAAATTGGCCGTAGATGTATCCACATTTTCAGCAATACGGGGCATGCGTTCGTTGAGATCAATCACCAAGGTGGACAAGTCATCCGCAATGGTTGCGAACTGCTTGATCATGCGCTGCCCATCTTCATCCAAAAGATCGCCAACCGTTTCAACCGTAATGGCAAAATTGCCAACAGCGGTATTGATGGTTGCCAACAAGGGACGCAAATCGTTTTCAGCAATATTGGAAATATCACCCGCAACACCGGACATCACCTTGAAGATATCAGCGGCCTCTTGTGCCCGAACAGCGGAACCCGGTTTGTAAGAAATGGGACTGTTACCGGCATCGATATTGATGGTGATCGCCGACAACAATCCTGACGCACCAATACGGGCAACACTGTCATCGGGGATTTTCCAACCTTCAACGACTTCGTAATCAATGCGGAATTTCATCGAACCACCATCGGGAACAGGTGTTACCGTTTCGACCTGGCCGATGGGATAACCTTCATACAGCACCTGGGTTCCGAACTTCACCCCCGTCACATTTTTGTAAACGGAATGGTATTCATCCGTTGCCCCGGTTCGTCCTGTCAGCATCGCCGTAGCCACGATAAACCCGACCAAAGCAATGGTTATAAATATCCCGACCGCAACGTAATTGATCTTTGCCACATTCATCTTGGCATTCCCTCAGCTTCTTCTTTGTCACCAGTTAAGCGGCGCAAGTATTCGTCAGCATCGATTTCGGCTTCTTCAGAACGACGATTGAGCAAGTTCTGAATCCGTTCACTCGGATGTTTTTTTAGCTCTTCTACGCTACCAACGAACAAAATGTTGCCCTGATCCAAAACGGTTATTCGATCCGCAATGGTAAATGCACTTTCCAATTCATGGGTCACAACACAAATGGTCATGCCCATCGCGTCACGCAGACGCAAAATCAATTCGTCCAGTTGTTTGGACACTACGGGGTCAAGCCCTGCACTGGGTTCATCAAAAAACAAGATGCGTGGATCCATAACAATGGCACGCGCAACGGCTGCACGTTTGATCATCCCACCGGACAGTTCAGATGGCATCAAGTCTTCAAAGCCCGATAGATCCACCACTTCCAACTTCATCCGCGCCATAATTTCCATGGTTAGGCGATCAAGCTTGGTGTGCTCATGGAGCGGCAGCATAATGTTCTCGCCAACCGTCATAGAGCTGAACAGTGCACCACCTTGAAAAGCAACACCCAATTTTTTGCGCAACGCAAACAGTTCTTTTTGCGATAAGTTCCACACGTCTTCATCTAGAATCTTGATGGTTCCAGAAGTCGGGGGTTGCAAAGCCATCAAATGGCGCAAAAAGGTCGACTTCCCCGAACCGGAACCGCCCATGATCACCATGATTTCGCCTTCGACGATATCAACATTTATACCATGGAGAATTTCGCGGGGGCCGTAGTGGGTCACCAGATCACGCACTTCGATCACGTTGCTGGGCTGTGGGTTTGATGTGTCACTCATTCCCATCCCCTAAAACGTTGCAACCAGGGCGAACAGCATATCTGTCACCACAATGGCTGAAATACATTGAACAACGGAGCGCGTGGTGGCTTTACCAACACCTTCAGCGCCGCCTTTAACCAAGAAGCCATTGAGAACACCGATCAGCGCAATCAAGACACCAAAAATGGCTGCTTTACCAATACCATGGGTTAAATCACCAACGGATAAGACGTCTATGGTTTGATCAAAAAAAGCCGCCAAAGACATGCCCAGTGCTGCATTTACGTACAGTGCAGCAGCATAAAGCCCCAGGACCATCGACATGAACGTCAACACCGGAACCATAATCAACGATGCAATCAAGGACGGCACCACCAAAAACCGTGTGGGATTGATGCCCATCACTTCCAAAGCATCCAATTCCTGATTGATCTTCATCGTGCCTAAACGTGCCGACAATGCAGAACCGGAACGCCCAGCAACCAAGATACCTGTAATCAAGGGGGCAAATTCACGCACCATGGAAAAGGCTACGCCCAACACCACGTGGCCTTCGGCACCAAAGATTTTAAGACTATAAATCCCTTGGATGGCAAGCATCGCACCAATTGCGGCCGCCATAATACCGATGATGCCGATGGCACGCACACCAATCTCCATCATTTCGGCGAAGATCGACCCCAAACGCACAGGCTGGTTCATGCGTGGACCCAATACGAGCCAATACACGCTTTCCAACAGCATGGCACCGTGACGACCAACTTCATCAAAGCTGGCGACAGAGATGCGGCCTACGCGATCAAAAAAACGGGCTGCAGCATTTTGGTTGGATTTTTCAACCATGCATTCTCAAAGCTCCCCCCTATAATAAGGTGTAGCATATAGGGTCAGAAACAATTAAGCCAAGGCGTTTACGGCTTCATCCACAGTTTCGTAGATGACAAACACTTGGTCCAAGCGTGCCAACTTCAGAACCCGCATGGGCGTTTCGCTCACTTGCGCCAGGGCGAACCCTTGGCCTTTGGACTTTGCTGTCTGAAAGGCTTCGACCAATGAGGCAACACCGGAACTGTCAATATACGCGACACCAGACAAATCGACGATAACGCCCTTGCCCATGCCCAGTTCTTTTAACAAGGCTTCCCGCACTTGGGGAGAAGTGCTGAGATCAACTTCACCTGTAACCGAAGCCACTTGAACCCCATTTTGTTCAGAAATCGAAATTTCCATTTTTTATTCCCTCAAGCTTTAAATAGCTTTTTTCAACAACAACAGGTTTCCCTGTCCATCAGGTGGAGGCATATGTTGAACATCATCCATCACTTCACGAATGAAGTGAACCCCCAGCCCACCGGGGCGGATATCGTCCAACGCACGCGGTTTAATCTTCGACACATCAACGGCCGGAGCAAAATCACGGATCAAAACCACGTAATTGCTGGCATCAAGTCGAATTTCAATGTTCATATCGCCGTCTTCACGCCCACCATATGCATGACGCACGACGTTCTGGCAGGCCTCATCAACCGCCAGCACCAAATCTTGAGACACCTCATTATTAAAGCCGCACGAAAGTGCCGTATTGCTGACAGCTTGTCGAATCAACTTTAAGCTGGTTGCACGCGCAGGCACACTCAGTGTGCATAACGGGCCTTCGACAGGACTTTCCATTTCTGGTGCGGCTCTTTGTTGATCGTGCTCAAAATCATAGTCTGCCCGTTTTTTACGCTCTTGCAAGGCTTTAGCGTCATCAATGACCAGAACCGTAACATCATCGCGCAAGGCTTCACTGGCACCACTCAGCCGATTGGCAATGGCGTTGATGCGCGCTTGGGGGCTTAAGCCCTTTGCACCACCGGACCGGATCATATCCTGAAAGCCGTCCGCACCCAATTCTTCACCCGGTGCAATATAGCCCTCGGTTGCGCCATCGGTAAAAATGTATAGGGCACCACCATCTAGATGATGAACCTCTTCCGCCACAGGTCCACCACCGGTTAACTCAGGCGGGATACCGACGGGTGGTGCCGATGCTTCCAAGGCTAAGAAATCATCATCCGGGGTATGGAGCAACGGTGGTTCATGGCCCGCATTGGCAAGTACCAAGCGACCCGTTTTGGGATCATAAACCCCAGCCACCATGGTCACAAACATCCCCCGCATAGAGGTTTCACAAACCTCAGCATTGATCCGCTGCAACAACCGGCCAGGACGCAGGTCTTCTTTACCCAAACACCTGAACAAGCTGGCTGTTTTTGCCATCAGCAAAGCAGCATTCATGCCTTTACCAGACACATCGGCCAAGGTAAACGCAATGCGCCCATCGTATAAGGTGAAGAAGTCGTAAAAATCACCCGACACCACACGTGCGGGATGATTAACGCCGGCAATGGAACTTTCATCATCACCCGGCGGCGGCAACAGGCCGCGTTGAATCTCTCCGGCGCGATCAAGTTCGCGGCGCATAACCTCTTTATCTGCAACATCGGCTGCCATGCGGGCATTGGATATGGCCAGCGCCGCCGAAGCTGCCAAGGCTTCCAAAAGCTGTAGATCTTCGGCCACAAACAGGCCGTCACCACCAGACTTATTGACCACCTCAATCGCACCCAGGCATTCATCTTTGACCGAAAGTGGGGCCGAAAGGATCGAGCGGGTTGTAAAGTTATGTTCTTTATCCAGGTTTTTATCAAAGCTGGGATCATTTTGCGCATCCCAGACAGTTTCCGAAGCATTATTGGCAACAGTACGCCCCACAATGCCTTTACCCGCTGGGATCGAAAGCCCCCGAATATCAACCGGGCCGTGGCTGGCATGACAAACCAACTGGCCATCATCCATGCCACCTTCCAACACGAACAAGGCACCACCATCCACATCCATAAGCTCGGTAATGCGTTCCAACGCCCGACCCATGGTAACTTCAATGTCTTGGGTTTCGGCATAGTGCCGCCCCATGTCGATCAGCAGTTCAAGTTGCTCGTTCAAGCGAAGACCTCCCCTTCATGACACCTTTATAAGGGAGTCGGCCGTCTTTGCGTTGATTTTTTCAAACCAACACCCCAAGTACACAAAACACAGCAAAAAGATCATATTTTATACCCACAACCAACATGTGAAATACAGCTACCTAATATACAAACAATTACAATAGGTTCTTGAGCAATAATGTATTTCAAATGCAGCTTTCCCATGATCTTTTATTGCTGGACGTACGGAGTAGCAATTGACTTTGGTCAATTCGCATACTACGAAGTCATTACAAACCCTGAGCTATCTGTCTGGGGTTTATATGATTTTTTATTATTTACACTTTTATTAGTGTGAAAAAATAAACCCTTAGATGTCCGACTTTGGGGAGGGACCATGACTTCTGAAGCAGATACCGCCCATGTCCATGAACACCATTGGGAATGGAGCTGGGCTCCACTGCTGGTGGTGGCAGGCACATTCTTCCTCGTACCCATCGCTTTCGCTTTTTACTTTGC
This sequence comes from Magnetovibrio sp., assembly GCA_026196495.1. Taxonomy (GTDB): domain Bacteria; phylum Pseudomonadota; class Alphaproteobacteria; order Rhodospirillales; family Magnetovibrionaceae; genus Magnetovibrio. Next base: position 82,651 of record JAPHSY010000013.1, on the reverse strand, counting down.
GTACGAAAATGTCACTTTATCCGCGATTTTCGCCGGTATTGGCACCGTTATGTTGCTGGCCGGCGTTTCCATGTGGGTTAACGAAGGGCTGACACAAACACCCCTTTTGGCAGGTGTTGCAAACATCGGTTTACCGATCTTCATCTTGTCAGAAATCTTCATCTTCCTGTCGCTGTTTTCCAGCTATTGGATGATGCGCTTGAGCATTGATTCTTGGCCGCCGGAAGGCACACCCGAAATTGATAAGATTCTGCCCATCATCATGACCTTTATATTGGTAGGTTCTTCGGTCACCGCACACATTGCTGAAGAAAAGCTCGAACACAGTGATTTATCAGGTTTTAACAAGTGGTGGATCATCACCATTGTTCTGGGCACCGCGTTCCTAGGCTGCACGCTTTGGGAATGGGATCACCTGATCCAAATGGACTTCATCCCGGAAACCAACGCGTTCTCTTCGGCGTTTTATACCATCACCGGGTTCCACGCTTCGCACGTTCTGGTCGGCATCGGTGCTTTCATTGCCGTGTTGATCCCTGCATTGGGGGGGCGCACCAACAAGACGTTCGTCACCTGTGTGTCAGTTTACTGGCACTTTGTGGACGTCGTTTGGTTCTTCGTCGCTTCTCAGATTTACTTCTGGTAAGCGCACATGGACGGAGTGAGGTTGATGTCTCGCACACGCACAATTTTAACAACTGCCCTGCTGGGCTGTGCTTTGGCTGCCTTCCCCGCCAAAGCACAGTACGGCGGGCCTGTGCCAGAATCAGACATTGACCCAGCTGTTTTCCACATTGATGAAAAAGAATTTCTTGGCACCAAAGTCAGTAAAGACTTCACGTTGATTGACGAACAAGGTCGGGAATTTCAACTGGCTGATAAGCTTGGCAAACCCCTTATATTGGTTTTGTCATACTACACGTGCGATGGCAGTTGTTCTGTCATCAATCAAGATCTCAATGCCTTGTTGGATGAGCTAGAAGGCCTCCAGCCCGGCACCGATTTCAATGTTTTGACGATATCTTTTGATGAGCACGACAATCTGGACAGTGTTGGGGTTTTTCGTGAACATTTGAAGATGACGGAAAAAATGAGCGGCTCTTGGACATTTTCCACGTTTAAGAATAAAGACGACATCAAGCCGTTCACGGATTCCATCGGATTTAAATATTTCTGGTCACCGCAGGATCGAACTTTTTTCCATCCCGGCGCCTTTATGTTCCTCACGCCCGAAGGGCGTCTGGCACGCGTGCTTTATGCACTCAATTCAGATCCACAAGATATTAAGTTTGCCGTATTTGATGCCAAGGCCGGTGAGTTCAAACCGGGTGAAGCCATCGATTACGCTTTAAGCCTTTGTTACAGCTACAACTATGCTGAAGGTAAATACACCCTCAGCATACCGTTGTTTGTTGGGATGGGTGCCCTAACTGTAGGCGTCTCATCCTTTGCAGTTTCCGTTGTGGTGTTTCGCAGACGGAAAAGAGGGAGATTCAGTTCATGAAAAAACTTCTGTCCGCAATGATGGGTTTGACGGGTACGATGATGCTGTCCGGCCAAGCCGTTGCACAGGATATTCGCAACCCGGCCGCAGAGTGGGAAGAGCTTTGGGATATTGTGATATTCGACATCACAATCATTGGCGTGATCATGGCAATTGCTGCTGTTTTCTTTTTGATCCGCTATCGCGCCAACAGTCCCGATCAAGTTGGTAGCGCAAGGAAGCTAACAACCGTTCAATCAATTTCTTTCGCATTGATCCCAGCTGCGATCTTTATGGCGGATGACTTTTACTTGGCTGCCAAAGGCTGGACCGTTTGGAACGCCTATCGCAACGTTCCCGAAGACGCCATGGAAGTCAAAGTTACGGCTTATCAGTGGTACTTCGAATTTGAATATCCCGACGGCACCTTGGTTGAAGCTGACATGGAAACGCCAATTAAAATTCCGGTTGGCCAACCCGTTGTCTTTCGCATGACATCTGAGGATGTGATCCATTCCTTCGGCCTTCCCCACTATCGTGTCAAAGAAGACATCATGCCGGGTCGCCAAACCTACGTCTGGATCAACCCCATCGAAACCCAAAACACCGCCATTTTACAATGTGCAGAATTTTGCGGCGAAGCACACTCGCAGATGGCCAACCTAATCCATGCCGTTCCCCAAGAGGAATATGACGCATGGATTGCTGAAGTGGCCGCTGAAGGCTAAGGCCTCAGGCTTATTGATTTAGGTGGCCTGCTGATCCCGGAAATAGCATTTCCAGGGCAGGACACCGAAGGGAGACAAACTTATGAGCACACAAACAACCACAGCAGGACACGCCGCAACGCCCGCTTGGAAAGAATGGATTCTCACCACCGATCACAAACGCATCGGTGTTTTGTATCTGATCGGGTCCATGGCTGCCTTTGCCGTTGCCGGTCTGATGGCTCTCATCATTCGCGCAGAGCAAATGGAACTGGGCATGCAGTTCGTTGAAAGCGGTACCGAGTACAACGGGTATCTCTATTTCCACGGCGCAGCGATGATCCTGGCTTTTCTCATCCCCGGCTTGACCGGTTTTGCGGCAAACTACTTTCTGCCTTTGATGATCGGTGCACGCGATGTCGCATTCCCGCGCATCAACGCATTTTCTGTCTGGCTGTTCTACTTTGCCATCATCTTGGCGTTGTTGAGCTTTGTCATTCCCGATGCACCGGACATCATGTGGACCGGCTATCCACCATATTCGATCACCACATCTGCTAACACATCGTTTTACGTATTTACCGTTCACATGCTCGGCTTCTCTTCAATCTTGGGCGCCGTGAACTTCTTGGTGACCGTGATTTATATGCGCGCACCGGGCATGGGCTGGAACCAACTGAACATCTTTGTGTGGACCACCATTGCTGCTTTTGTCCTTCAATTGATCTTCATTCCTGTGTTGGCCGCTGCTGTTACGTTATTGTTGTTCGATAAGTACCTGGGCACGCACTTCTACGACCCGTCTGCAGGTGGTGACGTGTTGCTGTATCAGAACTTGTTCTGGTTCTACTCACACCCGGCTGTGTATGTGATTTTCTTGCCTGCGGTCGGCATTTTGTTCGACATCATCGCCACTATGTCCAAGAACCGCGTGTTCAATTACAAAGCCGCCGTTTATGCCGGCATCTGGGGCATTGTTGGCATTTCCGGGATTGTTTGGGTTCACCACTTGTATATTTCCGGTATGCCCGACTGGATTCGTCTCGGCCATATGGTCACAACGCTGCTGATCTCGATACCCGTTGGCATATTGACCTTGTCGTTGTGGGGCACACTGTACAAAGGCGCGATTTCCTACAACACGGCAATGATGTATGCGGCGTCATGCTTGTATCTCATCTTGCTGGGTGGTTTGACGGGTATTCCGCTGGCCATTCCATCAATGACGCTGCACCTGTCCGAAACATCTTATGTGCACGCACACTTCCACTTCATCATGGCATTGTTTTCGGCCTTCGCACTGTTTGGCGGAATTTACTACTGGTTCCCCAAAATGACCGGACGTTTTGCCGACGGCCCCATGGCAACTTTGAGCTTCTGGCTTAACTTCATCGGTGTAAACGTAACCTTCTGGCCGTTGTTCATCATCGGTAAAGAAGGCATGCCGCGTCGTTATTGGGACTACGAAATGTTCAAGGATGCCCAAGTCTTGGGTTACTCATTTGAAGATTTCCACAAGGTGGCAACCCTTGGTGCATTGCTCATCGCCTTGGGTATGATCCTCCAGTTCATAAACTTCATCTGGGCCGCGAAAAACGGTAAGCCAGCCCCGGCGAACCCGTGGAACTCCAAGTCTCTGGAATGGACCCACACCGCGAGCCCTCCGGGCCCGGGGAACTTCGGCGACATCGATGTGGAAGTCGATGAAAACTGGAGTCCTTACGAGTACAACAACAAATAAACAACTTGTATCCAACTCAAAGCAAAGCGGGGACTGTTTGGTCCCCGCTTTCTTTTTCTCAATAGCCCCAAAAAAGCCAGGGTTTCTGCGCCATTAGATGCTCTTTTCTTGCGCGAAATGGCTGAGGACGCTATACCTTCTTTAACGCACAAACGGGAGAGCTCTCCAATGAGCGAAACGACCAAAATAAACGAAACGCAGGTGCCTGATCGTCCCCAAGTTCCACGTGGACGCATCTGGATCGTCGGCACACTGTTTTTCATCGCCGCTGTTGGCATGTATGCAGGCACCATGTACCGGATCAACAATTACGGCTATGTCGGCATTGGCGACGATCAGCCGATCAAAGACGGCGCGAAGCTGCACAACTGATCTGGATTTCCGTTTATTATGATTGAACTCACCACCATTCCGCACATCAATGCGGTGCTCAATTCCATCACCGTGGCCTTGCTGTGGATGGCGCGCAAATATGCCAAAGCCGACAATACTGAGGCTCACAAGAAAGCCATGATCGGTGCACTAAGTGTATCGGTTTTATTCATGGCCTTTTACCTGACGTACCATTTCAATTCAGGTTTGGCGAAGTTCGGTGGTGAAGGCTTTATCCGCCCAATTTATTTCACCATTCTCATCATCCACGTGGTTGGCGCCGTCCTGGCGACACCCCTGGTCCCGATGGCAGTCTATTTCGCCATTCGTGATAATCGCCCGGCACACAAGAAAACCGTGAAGTGGGCGTGGCCCATTTGGTTCTTCGTGGCCTTGTCAGGGGTCGTCGTCTACGTTATGGCTTTGCAGCTGTGGCCCTGTACGGGACCATGCCTCGTATCCGGATTAAATGTGCCGGGTCAATAACCCCTTCAAAGGCTCTTCACTATGCACAACTCTGATCTGCCCCCCCTCATGGACCGCTTAGGTCTTGCCATGGAAGCACCCGGAGCACGTCTGTGGCTGGTACGTTGGTCAGTCTTGGGTTTGATCGTATTGGGCATAGCTGGGTTATTTGCACTGCCTTTGGCATTTGGCCGTGCACCCGGAATCAGCGACTACTTCCCCTGGTTTGTTGCCAATTTCCACCGTTTCTTGGTGGTGCATGTGGATTACAGCTTTGTCGTCTTTTTCCTGTGCATATTTGCCGCCATAGCTCACATCACCGCGTTCCGCCTATCCGAAGGCAAGCCCAAAATGCTGGCTTTGGAATACACAGCCTATCGTTTGGCGGTGGTTGCCGTTGCAGGCATGATCACACCCGTTCTGCCAATCCCGGCTGATATGATGTCCGCGTTTCCCATGTTGGTGGGCGAACCGATCATGAGCAACTACGTCCCGGTTTTCACCAGCCCGCTGTTTTATCTGTCTTTGCTGGTTCTGGCCGCATCCATGGCGATGATGGCTGTGTTTGCCCTGGTCAACCTAGCAGGACGCCCGGCTGAAGTCATCAGCACCCACAATAAAGGTATCGATCTGTTAAGTCTGTCTGGATTGGCCGCTTCGGTGACCTATATCCTGTCGCTGGTTTATTTCTTGTACACTTGGTTGCTGCTGGACGGCCAGCCGATCACTCACCAATTTAACGAAGAACTGTTCTGGGCCGGTGGACACATGCTGCAGTTCTTGAACGTCGCATTGTTAATCGGCACGTGGTACGCCATCAGCGCCGCCGTTTTGAAACGCGTGCCGTTTAATCCCATGGCCGTGGTGATCAGCTTAGGCCTGTTGATGGTATCTGCCTTTGTCACGCCATTGTTTTACATCATCTACGAAGTCTTTTCGGCGGACTGGTTACTCGCATTCACCAACATGCAATATGCCTTTGCCCCGGTATCACTGATCGTTGCTTTGCCACTGATCAAAAGCTTGATGTCGGAAACCGACAAACCATGGAAAAACCCGGGCTTCGTGGCACTGATCCTCAGCCCCGTAGTGTTTGGCATTGGTGGAATTATGGGCCTGTTTGTGGACGGCCAAGACACCCGCACACCGGCGCACTATCACGGCATGATTGCGGGTGTGACCCTGTCGTTCATTGCCCTTTATTACGTTGTCTTCCTACCGTTGCTTAAGCGCACCGTCACATCCCCACGTATGGCTTTGGCCTCTGTTTGGATGTTCGGGGTATCACAGGCCTTAGCCAGCACCGGATTGTTCATTGCCGGTGGTCACGGTGCAGCCCGCAAAACCGCCGGGGCTGAGCAAGGCTTAACCGCGTTCAGCGCAAAATTGGGCATGGGCATGAACGGTGGCGCGGGCCTGCTGGCTATTATTGGTGGTGCTTTGTTCGTGTGGGTCGCGGCAACAGCGCTGTTAAATCGAAAAACGGAAGTCTAAGTGGTTTAAAGACTAGGCCTAAAGAGATCAAAGCTATACATTGAAGTCCAAACATCTAGGGGGATGTTCGAAGGGGCATACGACTGTGACTGAGAATACTGAAGACCAAAAAAGCCAAGAAACAGAAAACGATAGCGAAAGCTACCGTTTCCGTGTTGCCGACTACGCCATGCTGCTCAAACCCCGGGTTATGATGTTGGTGGTGTTCACCGCCGTGACCGGTATGGTCTTGGCTCCGGGCACCATTCCATGGTGGCAGGGTGTAATTTCCATTTTATGCATCGCCATCGGCGCTGGCGCATCTGGTGCCATCAATATGTGGTATGACCGCGATATTGACCAGTTCATGGAACGCACCCAAAAACGCCCCATTCCTGCTGGAAAAGTCGAACCGACACAAGCCCTAGTCTTTGGCGTCATTTTGGCAGCTTTGTCCGTCATCATCATGTACGTCGCGGTCAACAGCGAAGCTTCTGGCTTGTTACTGTTTACAATCCTTTATTACGTATTCCTCTACACCATGTGGCTAAAACGCTCGACCCCACAAAACATTGTCATTGGTGGCGCAGCGGGGGCTTTCCCACCGATGATCGGCTGGGTTTCGGTCACAGGCGACTTTGCCTTTGCATCTGGCCTTTTGTTCCTGATCATCTTCTTGTGGACACCGCCCCACACCTGGGCTTTGGCCTTGTTCCGTCATAGCGATTATGACCGCGTCGGTGTGCCGATGATGCCTGTCGTCGTTGGCAGCCATAAAACCAAGGTTCAGATGCTGATCTATACCTTGTTGCTGGTGCCTGTAACGCTACTGCCCGGCTTCATTGGAATGTCTGGCTTGCTCTACACTGCGGGTGCAGGTGCCATTGGTGTCTTATTTATCTATCACTGCTGGAAGCTGTTGAAAGACAAAGACGACAAGCACGCCAAACCAACGTTCTTGTTTTCAATCTTGTATCTGTTCTTGATTTTTGCCTTCTTGCTTATTGACCGGGTGGCGTGGTTGCCCATGCCCATCACGCTGTAATGGTAAAAACACCGTACCAGGACCTCGAAGAACGCTTCAAACGCATGGACGCACTGGGCGGTGCCCTGTCCATGTTGCATTGGGACATGTCGGCAATGATGCCGCCGGGCGGTGTTGATAGCCGTACCGAGCAACTTGCCGTTCTAAAAACGTTACACCATTCCATGATCACCGACCCTGCCCTTCCTGATCTTCTGGACGGGGCTGAAGCCGATCAACACTTAGACACATGGCAACAAGCCAACGTTTATGAAATGCGCCGCAGCTGGGTCCACGCCGCAGCCGTTGATGCCGATTTGGTTGAAGCACTGAGCCGCGCCTGTTCCAAATGTGAAACCATCTGGCGCCAAGCCCGCAAAGCCGCCGATTTCAAAGCCGTATTGCCCAGCCTGGAAGAGGTTCTCAACCTCACCCGCCAAGAAGCCCAAGCCAAGGCCGATAAGCTGGGCGTATCGGCCTATGACGCGCTGCTGGATCAATATGAACCCGATGGCCGCGCCGCCAACATTGATGTGGTATTTTCAGACCTAAGTGCATTTTTGCCAAGTTTTTTGGATGATGTTTTGTCCAAGCAAGCTGCCGGACCCGACATTTTAGCCTTGAAAGGCCCCTTTCCAGCTAAGAAGCAAAAGGCTTTAGGCCACACCTTCATGGCGGCATTAGGCTTTGACTTTGATCATGGTCGCCTGGATGAAAGCCATCACCCGTTTTGCGGGGGAACTTACGACGATGTGCGCCTAACCACGCGCTATGACGAAACTGACTTCACGTCGGCACTGATGGGTGTGCTGCATGAAACCGGTCATGCCATGTATGACCAGGGTCTGCCCAAAGCCTGGCGTGGCCAGCCCGTGGGGTCTGATCGCGGTATGAGCGTGCACGAAAGCCAGTCCTTGCTGATTGAAATGCAAGCCTGTCGTTCACCCGAGTTCTTGGAATACGCAGCACCATTGCTGCGTGAAGCATTCGGTGGTTCCGGCGATGCCTGGAGCGTTGAGAACCTCACACGGCTTTACACCAAGGTGGAAAAAGGCTTTATCCGCGTCGATGCCGACGAGGTCACCTATCCTGCTCACGTGATCTTGCGCTTCAATCTGGAACGCGCTGCCATTTCCGGAGATCTGCAAATGGCTGACTTGCCGGGTGCCTGGAACGAAGGGTTGAAGGATATCTTAGGCATCACACCGCCCACGGACCGTGAAGGCTGCTTACAAGATATTCACTGGTATGACGGGGCATGGGGCTATTTCCCCACCTATACGCTGGGCGCCATGACCGCAGCACAGCTGTTTGCCAAAGCTAAAAGCGATGTGCCGGATATATTACCCAGTATCGCCAAAGGGGACTTTGCTCCATTGATGGGATGGTTGCGTACGCACATACATGCCAAAGGTTGCAGCCTCAGCACACAGAACCTCATCACTCAAGCCACTGGCGAACCGTTAAACGCCCAATATTTCAAATCTCACCTAAAAGCCCGCTATTTGAGCACCTAAGCCCAGGCTCATACAATCACTCAAATCACACATCTATGCCAGACACTCATCATGCCAAGGTTGACGTCAAGCTCTGGGCCTGAGATGCTCAAGTGGATAACGGGCGATATGAATGGCAATGAGGATGCATGCACTCTCTGCAATGAGCAGTAGACTGCTGCGTCACTGTGGGGATATGTGGATTTTGGAACATTAGCAGGACTTCTTGTCGGCATTACCGTGGTGACGGCAGCAATCAGCACGGGGTCTAACCTGTCAATTTTTCTGAATTTGCCAGGTTTTCTAATCGTCATGGGCGGAACCTTCGCCGCGACCATGGTCAAGTTTCCCATAAATGGTGTTTTTATTGCCATGCCTGTGGGCTTCAAGGCCGCTTTCGTCAATGAAAAGGAAACCCCCCGCGATTTTATTCGCCAAGCCCTTGCCATTTCCAAACGCGTACGAAAATCCGGTGTCATCGCAGCGGAAAAGGTTAAAGTCCACAATCCATTTTTCCAAAAAGGCCTGCAACTGGTCGCCGATGGACGTGATCTGGATTACATCCGCAAAGTCATGACCCAAGATATGGCCCTATCAAACCAGCACAACGAAATCGGTGCCAAGGTGTTCATGTCCATCGCTGAATTTGCGCCGGCCTTTGGAATGTTCGGAACCTTGGTGGGTTTGATACAGATGCTCAGCAACATGCAAGACCCAACCTTAATCGGCAAAGGCATGGCCGTGGCTTTGCTGACCACACTTTATGGTGTGTTGCTGGCCAACTTGGTGGCGATCCCCATTGCCGACAAACTGGAAGATAAACGCCAGCGCGATATGTCTTTGCGTTCATTAATCATTGAATGCATTTTTCAAATCCAACAAAAACAACACCCCACCACCATGATGGAGATTTTAGAAGGCTACTTGCCAGAAAAACAACGCCAACTTGGCGCCCGAGATTCTTACACCACACCCGACGGCAAAAAAGACCAAAGAGAAACCATTTCCTAATTTACGTGTGCATAAACGGAACGCCACAGCATGGAAGTTCAATTTAAAAAACTCGCCCGACGTGAGCCCCGATGGCTAACGTCATTTGCCGATCTGATGGCATTACTGCTGTGCTTGTTTGTCATGCTGTTATCATTTGCCGAAGTCGACAGTGATAGCTTCAAGAAAAATGCAGCCCCCATTTCAGAAGCATTTTTCCAGGCTGAAAAGAAACCCAAAACAACTTCTTTGGTGCAAATTGACAGCCTGATCCCCGCGAAAGAAACCGACAAAATTTTGTCCGCATCTCAAACGGTGTTTCGGTTATCCGTTATTTTGACCAAGGAAATTGAAAACCAAAATGTTGAAGTTGAAGAGTTCGATGGACGGGTGATCATTCGCTTTAGAGATCGTGCTGCATTTCAATCCGGCAGCCGGGACTTAACGGCAGAGATCATTCCAACTTTGAAAAATGTTGCTGATGTCCTAGCCAACACACGCGGTCTTATCCATGTTGAAGGACATACCGACAACATTCCGATCACGACTGAGACTGTGCGATCAAACTGGGATCTTTCAGCTTCCCGCGCAGCATCCGTTGTCCATATCTTACTGCAACACCCCGGCATTAAAAGTGAGCGCATCTCTGCTGTTGGACTGGCTGACAGCCAGCCGTTGGTGGATAATCTTACAGCCGCAAATCGAGCCATTAATCGGCGCGTAGAAATTGCCTTAGAACCGCATGAAGATGATACGCGTGACAACTTAACACAGCGCCTGCGTTATCAATAAGGGATAAGCACCCGCCACGTATGTGAAAGCCCAAAGTCACACACACCTGTCTCTATACTCAACATGAATGGTGTGTTACACGAATGACACAAACGACAATAATTGATGTGGCTAGAAACCCATGACAGACAAAATTGCCAATAAAACAATCAATGACTTTGGTCGCCAACATGAAACCTATAACGAATACAGTGGGTTTTATGGCAGTGTTGACATTTTGGCTGACACATTAGGCCCACTGATGAGCCCCGAAGACTTCGCTGGCAAAGATGTCTTGGACTTGGGAGCAGGTACAGGGAGATGGATGCACACGTTCCATAACCTAGGTGCAAAAAACATTACAGCTATTGAGCCATCATCAGCTATCAATGTGGCACGCGCCAATACGGAGCACCTAGGTAATATCACCTATCATCACGTACCCGGTGATAAAATCCCCGACGGTCAACACGATTACGTGTTTTCATTTGGCGTCGTCCATCATATCCCAGACCCCGATCCGGTGATGAAACGTGTGTATGAAGTTTTGAAGCCCGGTGGTAAGGCAATTATCTGGCTATATGGCCGTGAGAATAATGGTCTCTATTTGGCATTCATGCATACTTTGCGTGTTTTCACCGTACGCATGCCGGATCGTGCCCTGGATGGACTCAGTAAGGCGATGGTCCCAATGGTTAGGCTTTACAGCAAATTCTGTAAGTTTCTGCCCTTACCACTGAAAGGCTATATGAGTGAGTACATCGATCAGGTGGAAGACTACTATGTTCAAGTCACCATCTACGATCAACTCAATCCGCAGTACGCTATGTATTATCGCCGCCAAGAAGCAATAGATTTGATGGAACGTGCTGGTTTCACGGATATTCAGATATACCACCGTGAAAAATACAGCTGGACAGTAATCGGCACCAAAAACTGAGATACAAAAAACCCCAACATCGAAAATGCTGGGGTTTTTTAAATTACTGAATAAGCGGCAAGATCATGTCGCCCAGGAAAAAGATCCAAGACAGCATAAGTACGCCAATGACTACAAAAAGTGTGGGAATGCCTTCGCCGCCCAAGTCACTAAAGATATTCATCACTCATTATCTCCTTGATGATGCTTTTGGCCAATGTGTGCCCATTTCAGGCTAGGGGGAGGCCGCGCGCACCCTCACATATTTCAAAAATATGTCAATTTATATTTTTCTAATGTAAGTCTGTTTATTTGCAATTTTGTTTAGGCAGCAACCCATGCCACCCCTAAACACAGCACAACACACAGGGTTAATAGGGTCCTGAGCCCCATATACCAATTTCGACTGTGTCCAGCGCGGTAAAACCGCCAATCCACCAACAACAAACCCAAAAAAGACACCACCATCAGGACGATTCCCGTTATGGGTTCGACAAACAGGGCCACCCAGCCAATCAATGGTGGAAAAACACTGACCACCAACAAAGATGTCAGTTCTCCTTCACGCACACCTTTTTCGTGGGTCAAGGCAAAGCCCCACAGTACACCACCTAAAAATGAAAGAATAACAGCGCCATAGCCAACCATGGTATCTAAAACATCTTGCACCCATTCAGGTGGACCAAATAGCACATACGCATCAAAGAAAATAAACGGTAGCACCCCACCAATGCCCAGCCACATGGCAGGTTTTGGAATGTTTTTTATGGAATCAGTATATTTGGACATAACAGACAACCTCCTTACCCCCAATGTGGAAAGTGAGCGCTGTTCTTATATATAGGGTGCTGGTCCTATCGATTCGACAAATAACGCATTAATTATTTGAAAAACATCAAAAAATCAGACCTAAAATAAGTGGCAGCATGACCGCTGTTGCCAAACCATTGAGCCCCATCGCCAAGCTGGCAAAGGCCCCGGCAACATCGTTGACCTGCAAGGCCCGCGCAGTTCCAATACCGTGAGATGCCGTCCCCATCGCCAAACCGCGTGCCCGCCAATCTTTGATTTTCAGGGCGTTGAGGGTCCACGTCCCCAGAACCGCCCCCAAGATTCCGGTCAAGATCACCAACACAGCGGTGAGTGACGGCACCCCACCTGTGGCTTCCGCAATTCCCATAGCAATGGGCGCAGTCACGGACTTTGGTGCCAAGGACAACAAGGTTTCTTGTGATGAACCCAAAACCCAGGCCACCCCAATGGCACTGAGCGCTGCAGTGGTGGAACCCGCAAGAATCGCCACCAAGATCATAACAAAGGATTTACGAACCTTTTGAAACTGCTGATACAGCGGCACCGCCAGTGCCACGGTCGCCGGACCCAACATAAAGTGCACAAACTGCGCACCATCGAAATAGGTTCGATAATCCGTCCCCGTAACCACCAACAAGCCCACCAACACCACCACGGCAATGAGCACCGGGTTCAACAACGGATGAAGATTGGCGCGAATATAAATCCACATACCCGCTTGATAAGCCACTAACGTCACAGTCAGGCCCAACAATGGTGTGGTCGAAAGATAGACCCAGATTTGGTGAAAACCGTTTTCCATCTTAGGCCTCCCCCCCATCTTCGGACTTCAGGAGACGTCCCAACCCCACCATGACCAAGGCCGTGACAGCAATGGTCAAAATGGTACTCACCAGCAAAGCCGCCGATATTGCCTGCCATTCATCACGCAGCAAATGCATGTGCATCATCACACCGACACCAGCCGGAACGAACAGCAAAGACAAATGCTTAAGCAGCCCATTCGCGGTTTCACGTAACCCGTCGGGCAGTCCACCTTTGAGGACAAGACTTATGAATAGGATCGCCATACCGACAACCGGCCCGGGCAAAGGTAGGCCTAATCCTTTGGAGATAACCTCCCCCAACAGCTGGCAGACCAATAAAACTGTAATGAAACCCAGGGTCATGGGATGGGCCCTTTTGTCCGAATCTGTGATGAACGCATGGACATTTTGGCCCGCGACCACTAAGAAAGGGAGCAATTTTTTATAACTGTTCAACGGACCTAAAAACCGTGAAATATATCAGCACCCGGGGAAGTGCCCCGAAACTCGCCTTTGACGACGTCCTTTTGACGGGCCTGGCCCGCGATGGTGGCTTGTATATGCCCGAAAGCTGGCCGCAATTTAGCGCCGCTGACTTGGCCGAAATGAAAACGCTGAGCTACACCGAACTGGCCGTCAAAGTGATGCTGCCGTTTGTGGAAGAGGTCGTCAGCAAAGAAGACCTGACCGCCATTGTCAACGAAACCTACGCAGACTTCGATCACGAAGACGTCGCACCGATGGTGAAATTGGGCGAAAACGAATACGTGCTGGAACTGTTCCACGGCCCAACCTTGGCGTTTAAAGATTTCGCACTGCAGTTCTTGGGCCGCATCTTCGACCATGTACTGACCAAGCGTGGTGCTAAGCTGACCATCGCAGGGGCAACATCCGGCGACACCGGTTCTGCCGCCATCGAAGCTTGCCGTGACCGTGACAACATCGAGATTTTTATCCTGCACCCCAGCGGGAAAGTATCCGAAGTCCAACGCCGTCAAATGACCACCGTGCTCAGCGACAATGTTCACAACATTGCGCTGGAAGGCAACTTTGACGACTGCCAAAACACCGTCAAAGCGCTGTTTAATGACGAAGCGTTCCGCGACCAAGTGAACCTGTCTGCAGTAAACTCCATCAACTGGGCACGGATCATGGCTCAGGTGGTTTATTACTTCTGGTCTGGCTTGCGCGCAGGCGCACCGGAAACCGAAGTGGCATTTTCTGTTCCCACCGGGAATTTTGGCAATGTCCTGGCTGGTATCGTCGCGATGAAAATGGGCTTGCCCGTCAACCAGTTCATCATTGGTTCCAACGCCAACGATATTTTAATCCGCTTCATTGAAAGCGGTGCAATGGAATCCAAAGGCGTCATGGCAACCACCAGCCCGTCCATGGACATTCAAATTTCATCCAACTTCGAACGTTTCTTGTTTGAACTGATGGACCGCGACAGCGATGCCCTGAACAAAGCGATGGACAGCTTCAAAGAAAACGGTTCTTACGACGTATCAGATACGGTCATCCAACGTTTGAAAGACATCATGGATGGTGAGCGCTTTGACGATGAAGGCACCGCCAAGTTGATCGGCGAGGTCTACAAAGAAAGCAACTATCTGCTGGATACGCACTCCGCCATTGGTGTGGGCGCCGCCCGTGCCAAGCGCAAGGACAAATCCATCCCTGTGGTGTGCATGGCCACCGCCCACCCAGCAAAGTTCCCAGATGCCGTAAAAGCTGCATCCGGCGTGCACCCAGAGTTGCCGTCACATCTTTCCGACCTATATGAAAGAGACGAGCAATACACCGAGCTGCCCGGCAGCTTTGATGCCGTAAAAGGCTACATCGAGACCACATTGAAAGAACGCGGCAAGCTGTGAGCGACACTGTCAAGATTACCACGTTGGACAACGGCCTTCAGATCATTTCAGATCGGATGCCGACCGTTGAAACAGCATCTGTCGGCGTTTGGGTCGAAGCTGGGGCACGCAACGAATCCCCCGCGCTCAACGGTGTGTCCCATATGTTGGAGCACATGACCTTTAAGGGCACGGAAAAACGTTCCGCCCAAGCCATCGCCGAAGAGATCGAAGACGTCGGCGGACATATCAATGCCTACACTTCGCGTGAAAATACCGCCTATTACGCAAAGGTCCTAAAGGAAGATTTGGGGTTGGCCGTGGATATGGTTTCCGATTTGGTGCTTAATGCCACCTTGGATAAGGATGAGCTGGAACGCGAACGCGGCGTGATCTTGCAAGAAATCAATCAAGCCCAAGACACCCCCGATGATGTGGTGTTCGACTTGTTCCAAGAAGCCAGTTTCCCAGACCAAGCTCTTGGGCGCCCGGTGCTGGGCACATTGGACGGCATTTCCAACATGCCGCGTGGTGATGTCTGGGATTACATGAAAAGCCACTACCGCACAGATGCCATGGTGATGGCGGCTGCGGGTAACTTTGAACACGACCAACTGGTCGAAATGGCGGCAACGCATTATGCTGACGCACCCAAAATGGGCAGTGAACGCACCCAAGAGGCCGCCCGTTATGTCGGCGGCGACATCCGTGAAAAACGCGACATTGAACAAGTGCAATTGCTACTTGGTTTTGAAGGCTTCAGCTATCTAGATGATGACTTTTACGCCGCATCCGTTATGTCAATGTTGTTTGGTGGCGGTATGTCATCGCGTTTGTTCCAAGAAGTCCGCGAAAAGCGCGGCTTGGTCTATTCAGTCTACAGTTTCCTAACCGCTTACGCAGATTCCGGCGTATTGGGAATTTATGCAGGCACGGGTGAACAAGAAGTTGCCGAACTGATCCCCATAATCTGTGATGAAATTGGTAAATTAAACGATGGCATCAGCGAAAAAGAACTGGTGCGCGCCAAGGCCCAACTGAAATCGTCAATTTTGATGAGCTTGGAAAGCACCTCATCGCGGGCTGAACAGCTTGCACGTCAATTGATGATCTTTGGACGCCCCATTCCGGTATCCGAAGCCGTCGCCAAAATTGAGGCCGTGGATGAGGATGATATCATACGGGTTTCTGGGCGTATATTCCAAGGCACACCGACCTTGGCATCCCTCGGCCCCATTTCAAATGTCGAAGACTTTGCAAAGTTTGAAGCCCGGCTCAAATAAGAACCGCCGTAGATACGAGTATTCCGCCCTTCTCATATAACCGCAAGGTATGGTAATGAGAGGCTGAGGTATTATCCGTATACGTATTGATGTGGTGCATTTTGACGAATTGGCTCAAACTCTACGGCCTGATTTTATCGGCCCTTGTGTGGTTCGCTGCATCAAGCGTAAATGCGCAAGATGATAAGCTGTCACTTAAGGTCGGCATCTATCAAAACCCCCCTCAAGTTTTCATTGATGAAGACGGCTTACCCCGCGGCATCTATATCGACGTCCTTACTGAAGTGGCGCGGCTGGAAG
This sequence comes from Magnetovibrio sp., assembly GCA_026196495.1. GTDB lineage: Bacteria > Pseudomonadota > Alphaproteobacteria > Rhodospirillales > Magnetovibrionaceae > Magnetovibrio. The sequence goes on along the minus strand of JAPHSY010000013.1, from coordinate 66,152 downwards.
GCTGGCAACTGGACTTTGTTGAAGGCACATTTTCAGAAGGCCTAGAGGCTGTACGCGAGGGGCGTCTCGATATTATGACCAGTATTGCCGCAACGCCAGAACGCCTTAAAACCGTAGATTTCACCAAAGAAACCATCATTTCCGTTTGGGGGCAGCTTTATGTTCACCCCAGTTTTTCCCCGAAAAATGTTCTTGATCTCAATGGGAAAACCATTGCTGTCATGAAAAGCGGTTTGCTGGGCAAGCGATTTGCAACACTTTGTGCTAAATTTGGTGTTACTTGTAAAATTTCTCCCCTGAACAGCTACGAAGATGCCCTTCAGGCTGTTCATAATGGCAAAGTCGATGGCGCAGTGGTTAATTCCATCTTCGGCTTTTCACATGAAGCCCAATATGACGTTACGCGTAGCTCAATTGTCTTTAGTCCTTTTCACCTTCAAGTTGCTCTTCCAAAAGGACTAAATCAAAACATTGCGATATCTATCGACAAGCATCTGAAGTCCTGGCGCGAAGATAAGTCCAGCATTTATTACCAATCTTTGGATCGCTGGCTTGGTTTGAAGCAAGAAGAAAAAACCGTTATCCCCATTTGGGTTTGGTGGATGCTGAGCGTTATCGGCAGCTTTGTGGTTCTGTTTTTTTTCTGGAATACAACACTACGCCGTGAAATTAAACAACGCGCTAAAGCTGAAGCCCAATTGGCTGCCCGCACCGAAGATATTCGGTTGAACGAACGCAGACTCGCATTGTTGCTGCAACTCAGCAAAGATGCCTCTCAGCTCAGTGAAACACAGATATTAGAGCACTCTCTCGATATTGCCGTTGAAGTCACCAAAAGTCTGGTCGGCTACCTTCATTTGGTCAACGCTGACCAACAATCGTTGACGCTTTCCACTTGGAACGAAGAAACTCACCGACGCTGCACCGCCAAACACGACACACATTACCCCATTTCTGAAGCCGGGATTTGGGCTGACTCGGTCCGGACCATGCGCCCCGTTGTACACAATGATTACCAGTCCGAACCGGACAAACGCGGATACCCCGAAGGTCATTTTCACCTCACCCGTCATATGAGCACTCCCGTTTCAGATGGGCAGCGCGTCTCTCTGGTCATCGGTGTGGGCAATAAAGAAACAGAATACACGAGCTCCGATGTTATCCAGCTCCAGTCCATAGCCAACGACATTGAAAAAATGATTATGCGCAAGCGTGCTGAACAGGAACTGAAACACGCCAAGGAAGACGCCGAAGTTGCCAACGAAGCCAAGTCAGAATTTCTAGCATCCATGAGCCATGATTTACGCACACCACTCAACGCAATCATGGGGTTCAGCGATATGATGCGCACCAAAGCCTTTGGCCCCTTAGGTGATGAACATTATGCCCAATATGCCGATGACATTCACGGCAGTGGCGCATTGCTGATTAGCCTTATCAACGACATTCTCGATCTTTCTAAAATTGAAGCCGGGAAGTATGAACTCACTTCAGAACCAGTAGATATCACAACACTCATTGAGACCTGTTTTCGCCAAGTTGGGAAAATGGCTGATGCTGCAGAACTTAAACTCAAGCAAGATATTTCCCCAAAAGACTTATCTATGATCGGAGATGAACGCGCATTGATCCAGGTGCTCAACAATTTGCTTTCCAACGCTATCAAGTTCACCCCCAAAGGGGGTACCATTTCCATTTGTGCTGAAGAATATGTCGACCACAGTATCATCATGCGTGTATCTGATACAGGCATCGGCATGAACGAAGCAGGCATTAGCAAAGCCTTGCTTCCATTTGGTCAAGCAAATGGCAAGCATTCCCGACGTCATGAAGGTACCGGCTTGGGTTTACATTTGTGTGTCAAATTCATGAAGCTGTTTGGTGGAAAACTTGATATCAAAAGCCAAGAAAATGTGGGTACGACTGTTACACTTCACTTCCCATCAGAACGCACGGTCATCACATAAATACCGCACATCATAACCATTCCTGCCCCCCACATTACTTCTTGTTATTGTTGTTTATTTTCTGACTTTCTATACAATCAATTGTGCAAAAAATCGAATGGTGCACAGCCTAATCTAAACTGTGTTCCCATAACTAAAAATCTCTGTTTGTTTAAGGACGGCACTGATGGTTAAGATTGAGCGCCTATGTGGTAAACAAATTGCAGCACGCATGGCAATTTGGACTGGGGCTTTAACATTTTCTATTTTTTCTAATCAAGCATTTTCCCAAGACCCAATTGTCGACATAACCATTGGCACAGGTGGTCATGCGGGCGTCTATTTTCCAACAGGTGAAGCCATTTGCAAGTCCGTGAATAAAAACACGATAAGACACAACGTTCGCTGTTCTGTTATTCCAACGAACGGCTCCATTGAAAACATAAGCATGCTTCAGTCTGGTACGATTGATTTTGGCATTGTCCAGTCAGACATCCAGTTTTACGCAGTAAGGGGCTATGGCCCTTTTAAACAATACGGACCAGATCAAGATTTGCGTGCGGTTCTCTCTCTTTTTGCGGAATCATTTACCGTCGTAGCGCGCGTCGGGTCAGGCATCAAAAGGTTAAATGACTTAAAAGGCAAACGAGTCAATATTGGCAACCCTGGATCAGGACAGCGCGCCGATATGGACCTGGTCATGGCGATAAAACGCTGGAAAAAGTCTGATTTTGAGCGGGCAACCGAACTAACTTCCGACCAGCAGGGAAAAGCCTTATGCGCGAATAAAATCGATGCATTTGTGTTTACAGCAGGCCACCCCAATCACAGCATCAAAGCAACCGCTGAACACTGTGATGTGGAAGTGGTGCAAGCTTATGATGCAACTATAAAAACTTTGGTGGAAAAATATCCATACTACGTACGTACACGTATTCCTGCCGGAGCGTACAAAGGAACAACCAGCGCCATACCCACATTCGGCATCAAAGCAACATTGGTCGCAACATCACAAATACCGGACAAGATCGTCAAAACGGTTGTTCAATCAATCTTTGACGATTTTATCGATTTTCGTTTTCAACACAGTGCGTTTTTTAACTTAAAACCAGACGAAATGGTCAGAACCAAACACGCTGCCCCACTCCATCCTGGTGCAGCACTCTATTTCGGCAATATGGGCTACAACCCAAAAGTCGATAAGGTAAAAGCACCCAAGCGGTACTAAAAACAATTATCAGGGTTTTATATTCACTATTACTAATGTATAATTTTAAATACGAATGGGTATCCCACACCCATGTTTTAACCGATGTTCATCGCCCCTTTTTCAGCACTTTGGGGCCACATAGGGAGGGACTAGATACATGAAAAAATTGACTGGATTTCTGGCATTTGCAATCGTTGCGATGTTTGCACTAACGGCTGTTCCCAATGATGCCAAAGCCTGGACTTGGCCTTGGAACTGGGGCAACAACTGGGGAGGCCCTTGGAACAATGGCCCATGGGGCGGTTACGGCTACCCATACGGTGGTTATGGCTATCCCTATGGTGGCTATGGCTACCCATACGGTGGATATGGTTATCCCTATGGTGGCGGTTATGGTTATCAGCCTTATGGATATACGCCTTATGCCTATCCATATGCAGTCCAGCCACAAGCACCAGCCCAAGCGGCTCCGCAAACCAGCACAAAGTGATTTGTCACACATAAAACCAAAACCCGCCCCAATCGGAGCGGGTTTTTTGTTTCTGAAAAGAAAGGCCTCATGCGTGGCCAGCATCTTCGGACAATAGGCTCAGATCGATGCCCAATTTGCCCATGGCACTTTCCCATTTTTTATCGACATCGACGTTAAAGACAATATCCTCATCCGCATCAACAGTAAGCCAGCCGTTGGCAAGAATCTCACTATCCAACTGTCCCGGTCCCCAGCCAGCATAGCCCAGGGCAAGAATATGATCTTTAGGACCTTGACCTTCTGCAATGTCTTTTAGGATATCAATGGTACCGGTTAGAGACATGTGACTGTTCACCACCATGGTGGATTCGTGCTGATAGTCTGGACCGTGCAAAACAAAACCTCGACCTTGTTCCACAGGCCCACCAGATTGAACCGAGATCTTTTGAGAGTGCGCCGTTTGAGCCAGATTGAGTTGTTCCAACAAATCATTGAAGCTCAAATCTGCAATTGGCTGATTAATCACCAATCCCATGGCCCCATCACCATTGTGAGCACAAACATAAATTACGGTTTTTGAGAATCGCTCGTCTTCCATTCCCGGCATAGCCAACAATAACTGCCCAGCTAAATAGGGATCTTCTTCAATTTCTAAGGTCATAGCGACACCCCTTCAATTCCTTTCTGACGGTGGTATCTTATTATGACATATAAGCATTTTCGCTCAACGTTACTGCTTTATCTGGACTCAAGTTATTGTGATGTGCCTAAAATCGGCCATGATCTGGGCTTAACTTAGGGAAAAATAACGATAAACTCTGGGCCATGGTAAAAATGCTCTCCGTAACACGTTCATTTATTTTGTTTATTTGCACCCTCACTCTATCTTCAGGGGTTAGTTATGGTGCCGCCAGCGATTGGGCAAAAACTGATCACACTCAATTGCGCATCATCAGCCAAACCAACGGAACAGGCGATACCGACACCCTGACCTTAGGGCTTCATTTCAAGCTCAACGATCATTGGAAGATCTATTGGCGCTCCCCCGGGGACGCCGGCTTCCCACCATCTGTTGGACAAGATGGCTCTTACAATGTGCAAAGCACCGAAATATCATGGCCGCTGCCAGAACGGTTTTCCATCCTGGGTTTTGAAACCTTGGGCTACACGAATGAAGTGGTTTTGCCACTCAAGGTTATAATGGACAAGGCTGGCGATGCTTTGGCCTTAAATGCCCAAATCAGCTATTTGGCGTGCGCCGAAATTTGCATCCCCTATGATACCGAACTTGCCTTTTCCCTGCCTGCGGGACCTGCAACACCTTCCGAAGAAGCCCACCTGATCAATCGCTTTCAAAGTACCGTACCAACCAAAGGCGAAAATTTAGGGCTACGCATCGACAATATCCAATTTCGTGCTGACAAGACAGACCCCACCAATCTAGCCACATTGTATCTCAGCGCATCTTCTCAATCCCCGTTCCAAAGCCCCGATGCCTACATCGAAGGACCAGAAGGCTTAGCCTTTGAAAAACCCAAAGTGTCTATCAGTTCGGACGGGAAACGCGCACTGATGGAAATTGGCGTGTCAGGCCTGAAGTACGCCAAAGCCACTTTGGACCAAGCCCCCATCACCATCACATTGGCCGATCATCCGCGCGGTGCCGAATTCAACAAAACCCCGGTTTTACTTACAGCCGATATGAAAGCCTTGGTCGAAACCCAATCCTCTGGCGTTCCGGCTGGCCCGTCCATGTTGGTCATGCTGGCCTTGGCCGTGTTGGGTGGCGTGATCTTGAACCTGATGCCCTGCGTGCTGCCGGTTTTGTCCATCAAGCTATTGGGCGTTGTCGGCCACGGTGGCAGTGACACCCGCACCGTACGGATGAGTTTCCTGGCCAGCGCAGCAGGCATCATTTCATCTTTCTTGGTCCTGGCCTTGGCACTGGTCGTTTTAAAAAATGCCGGCCTAGCCATCGGTTGGGGCATTCAGTTCCAACACCCCTGGTTCTTGGTTGCCATGGCTTTGGTGGTAACCTTGTTTGCCTGTAATCTATGGGGCTTTTTCGAAGTCCATTTGCCATCCAGCGTCAGCGAAATTGGTGAGAGCACCACCCATGTGCACGGCCTTGGCGGGCACTTCATGACCGGCGCTTTGGCGACTTTGCTGGCCACACCCTGTTCGGCACCATTCTTGGGCACCGCAGTAGGCTTTGCCTTGGCGCGTGGCACCTTTGAAATCATGGCAATCTTTGCCGCACTTGGTGTGGGCTTGGCACTCCCATATTTATTGGTAGCATTGCGCCCAAGTTTCGCCACCAAAATGCCCAAGCCCGGAAAATGGATGGTCATCCTGCGCCGTATTTTAGGTTTTGCCCTAGCAGGTACCGGCGTTTGGTTGGTGAGCATCCTCGCCATTCAGGTCAGCCAATACGCCGCCATTTTGATTGGTTCCATTATGGTGGTGATCGCGACCATGATCTATGTGCACAAACGCCTCCACCGTAGGTATGGACGTTTGGATTGGGGCGCTGTCGCAATTTTATCGGTCTTAGCCTTTGCCGTGCCCGACACCGTTGCCAACGGCCGCAGTGAACGTGCGGCTACCCCCAAGCTAGAAGGTTTGTGGACACCCTTTGATCAAAAAGCCCTGCGTGAACATGTCAAAGCTGGCAAGGTTGTGTTTGTCGATGTCACCGCCGAATGGTGCATCACCTGTCAGGTCAACAAAGCCGTCGTCATTGGTAATGAGGTTGTCTATCAACGCCTATCCAGTTCTGGCACCATTGCCATGCAGGCCGATTGGACGCGCCCCAGCTCCATCATCACGCAATACCTGTCGTCCTTCGGCCGATACGGCATTCCGTTCAATGCGGTCTATGGCCCAGGTGCCCCGGACGGGATTGCATTGCCGGAATTGTTAAGCCAGTCAGAAGTGCTGAAAGCCTTGGATACCGCCGGAAGCGGTGCCATGGCCGTGGGCAAAGCACGATCAATTACGCAACAGCCCCATTGAAAATTACATTGCAATGCCAAAACCTTGACCCAACCTAAGGGGCAAAGCATTTGTGCATTCACTATCCATGAGGAGCGTCCCCCATGACCATTCAACCCGGCGATAAAATCCCCGAAGCAACCCTCTATGAAATGGGCACCGACGGCCCAGGTGGGATGAGCACCACAGAACTGTTTGGTGGCAAAACTGTGGTTCTGTTTGGCATCCCCGGTGCCTTCACACCAACCTGTTCTGCCCAACATTTACCCGGCTACATGGATTTAGCCAGTCAAATCAAAGCCAAAGGTGTGGACGAGATCGTGTGCTTTTCCACCAACGATGCCTTCGTCATGGGGGCATGGGGCAAAGTTCAAGGCGTCAACGGTGAAGTACGAATGATTTCCGACGGCGACGCCGAGCTGACCAAAAAGATGGGATTGGAGCTGGACCTTCATGGCAAAGGCCTGGGCCTGCGCAATGATCGCTTCGCCATGGTCGTCAAAGACGGCGTGGTCCAATCCATTGATCAAGAAGCCCCTGGGGCGTTCGAAGTATCTAGTGCAGCGGCACAACTTTCAAAACTTTAAGAGATGCGTTTACAACCATAAGTTATTGTGCCTACACTTGCATTCTATCATTTGATGTAAGAAAGGGTGCCTTATGACCTCAAATACTACTTTGTATGCCTGGGCTCGACCTTTGGATATTGACCCCAAGCTCGATCACACATGGGTGACAGATTATCAACCTGCATCACAATATGCAGATATCCAGGCCGTCATGGCTGCAAATAAAAACTATTGGTTTTGCTGGGGTAGTTTCCACGATGACGACTATCGTGGGATCGGCGATGATGGTGCAGACTTTACGCTCGCTTCATGCCTTGTCACACCGAATGATGCAAACGCACACGGCACTATTTTTCGTTATGCGATTGATGGAGTATGCCATCAACTTGCCAATCAAGTGCTATACTCAACGGATAGCAAAATAACCGTTTCCAAGGCACACGGTTACCGTCTCAGCAGTTTTTTGTATGGGACTTATGGTCGTCAGGATGCGGCTTGGAACCAAAAAATTGCGACATGTACGAGCACAAAACAGGTCGGCATTATGGATGATCTCAAATCTGCAATGGTTTCAATACTCGGGCAGCGAGCAACGCCTGAAAAGATTGATGCCTTAAACACTCTGCGTCACGAGTTCCAGCAATCTATCCAGAATATGGGACGCGAATTGTTCACTGAAAATTCAAACGCAGGGGCAGACGCAATCAACGCTAAAATTACAGAATTCACCCTCAAAGCACGAGAAATTCTCGGCGATGAGGATTTCAAAGCCATGTTTGATATGGATATTGCAGACTCTTACAAACTGGTAGATCCAGAAATGTTTGCTCAGTCAGAAGCATCTTTTGCACAAAAGGCAAAGGATCAGTCTGAAGATTAATGGATTTATTCTCTAACCAGAGATGCTTACGCTTCGTAAGCATCTCTGTACTGCTTAATGGCAAGACGTGCCATTTCATCACAACGTTCGTTTTCAGGATGGCCGGAGTGGCCTTTGATCCAGTGCCACTCCACATCTTTTCCAGACAAAGTCTCATCCAGGCGAATCCATAAATCTTTATTCTTCACGGGCTTTCTGGCGGCCGTTTTCCAACCATTTTTCTTCCAACCAAAAATCCATTTGGTGATGCCGTCTTTGACGTAGGTGCTATCCGTGTGGACCCGCACTTGCCCCACCCCGCGTTTGAGACTTTCCAATCCAACAATGGCGGCCATCAGTTCCATGCGGTTGTTGGTGGTTTCAACCTCATAACCTGAGAATTCTTTTTCCACACCTTTCCAACGCATCACCACGCCCCAACCGCCTGGACCGGGGTTTCCGCTACAGGCACCATCGGTGTAGATATCAACCACATCATCAGACATTCAAAATTACTCTTCGTTCAATCTATATATTCAGGCCATATGCGCCGGGGCCTTTGACGGCTTGGTGAAAGCGCAGTTTGTATAAATATTCCAACGGGTCTTTGCGGGTCACAAAGGCGGTGTCGGGTGTATTGAGCCAATCATAAAGCCGGGTCAGCAAAAACCGCATCGCCGCACCCCGTGCCAAAATCGGCAAGGCCTGCATTTCATCCGAACTTAAAGGACGAACCTTGGCATAGGCTTTTAACATTTTACGCGCTTTCGTGGTGTTGAATTCTCCATCGCGTTCAAAGCACCATGCATTTAAACAAATCGCCATGTCGTACATTAACTGGTCATTGCAGGCAAAATAAAAATCGATGAAACCGCTTAAGGCTTCCTTGCGAAAGAATACATTATCTGGAAATAAATCAGCGTGAATGATGCCTGTTGGCAGGTTGGTGGGCCAGTGCTGCTCCAACACCTCCAACTCTGCATTGAGGATATCCGTGAGCCCGGGTTTAACCTCATCCCCACGCCCTTCACACGTTGCCAACAGCCCGCGCCAACTGGATACGCTCAGATCATTGGGGCGGCTCATTTCAAACCGAGCCCCCGCCAAATGCATTTCTGCCATGCCACGCCCCAGTTCCGCACAGTGGTGATTTTGTACACGCTTCGGCCACATGCCGTTCAGAAACGTAACAATGGCCGCCGGACGACCACTCAAAGAACGCAACACTTCCCCTTCACGCGAACGCACGGGGGTTGGGCATGGCACACCACTTTGTGACAAATGCTCCGTCAGACCTAAAAAAAACGGTAGGTCATCCGGATCAACGCGTTTTTCATAGAGTGTCAATATGAACGGAGACTGGGTTGTCACCAGCAAATAATTTGAGTTTTCAACCCCTTCTGCGATGCCCTTGCAAGACAGTACTTCACCAATATCAAAGCCCGCAACAAACGTATCTAAATCTTCATCCGATATTTCCGTATATACGGCCATTATTGGTGGTTCCTCAATTGAAGCTTATCTATAGAGGTATGTAACGGTGACTTTTTTCCATCAAAACACAATGATGGCTTTGAGGACACCCCCACCAATGCGATAATGCGCGCGGGCGCGACGAAAAAATGAATAAAACTAAAGGATACACCATGCTCCCCCATGGGCCTCTTGTCGCAGTCTGTACTCTATTGTGTGTCTTCGCCTCCCCATCATGGGCGGTAAATGATGAATCCCTTCTTGAAGGCCTTGCCAATTTTGAAACCGCTGCTGGCGGGGACATCGATTCTCCTACACCTGCACGTCCTGCCGTGACTTCCAATCTTGTCCGGCGCATTCAAACGGAATTGTCAGATCAGGGCTTTTATCTCGGCCCCATTGATGGACGTTTTGGCCCCCAAACCGAAGCCGCGATTCGCGCTTATCAAGAGAGTGCGGACATGAAAGTCGATGGCAAAGCAACAGAACAACTGGCCCAAGATTTATCCACCGGCGGCAAAGTGGGGAAATTGCTCAAACGTCTGGAAGACACGCGCTCACGTTCAATTGAAAGTGCCCGTGATGCCTTGTTAGCCAATCCCGACACACGCTATCTGATTGAGGGCAACGCAACAGAAGACAAAACCAGAAAACACGACTCCAAAGCCTGTATGGAAAACCCCAAACCGCGATGCTTGCTGATCGAAGCCGTAGACAGTGCGCGTGACATTGATAAGCCGGAAATGCGTGATTGGGCCTTAGGCGAAATTCTGACGGCACAAGCCCGTGCTGGCTTGGCAAAAGACGCCACGGCCACGACTCGGCGCATTCATGACCCACGCTTGATTATGGTGGCTTTGCGCGACATTGCCAAAGCCCGTGCAGAACTGGGTGAAATCGACGATGCCATCGCCGCCATCGACATTATCCCCGACCCCCTAAAGCGTATTGAAGCCTATGTCGCCATTGCCGAAATCCAAACCAAATCCGACCCGGACTTTGATCCAGCCAACACAGTACAGAACCTCGCCCCTTATCTAGAACAAGTTCCCTCCCTACTTGCACAGGTGTCTTTTCGCACACGTATTGCTGCGGTACTTGCTAAGGCGGGACATGAAAACCACGCCCGCACCCACATCGAAGCCGCAGAACAAGAGCTTGAAAACATCACTGAGACGGAAGAACGTGACAAAGGCCGACGCTACATTGCAGCCGCATACGCAGAAAGCGGCCTTGCAAAGAAAGCTTTGGAGGTTCTCAAAAGCATCGAAAATGGCAGTGACGATGCCCCGGTTTTGATCGCTGCCGCCACGGGGCTCGCCCAATCGGGTGAGGCCCACGCCGCCCTTATCACCGCAGATAGTATTGAAGCTGTACGTTATCGTGCATTGGTGCTGGCACGCATTGCATCTTATCAAGGTGGAGCCGGGCAAATTTCTGAAGCAAAAGACACCCTGATCAAAGCCAAGGAGGCTTCGATCAAAATCAAATTTCCCTTTGCCAAAGCCTACGCTTTTTCACGCATTGCCCTGGCTTACAACGATGTCAGCATCAGCGCCGGCGACACCACGGAATTGTTTGATCAAGCCATAGAATCAGCTCACCTGATCAGTGATGACCGGCTCAAAGCCCACATATTCTGGACCATTGCCGACGAACGTCGTCGCGGTGCCGACCTTAAAGGCGCGACCCAGGCCCAAGAAGAGGCCCGTAAAGCCACTGAAGACATCCTCAGCCCATTTTCTAGGGTGTGGATGCTGTGCGATATTGCCGTTGAACGCGCCAAACGCAACGAAGACGATGCTGCTTGGTCAATATTTGGCGTGGCTATGGACGAAGCCAAGACCATTTCCAACCCCTGGGGACGTGCACGCGCCTTAAGCAAAACCGCTGCAACAATGACCTCACTCACCGACAAAACCGTTGAAACGGCACGATCTACCCCCAATCAATGAATAAACATATTAATCTCGGGTTGTAAGCACGCGACGCGTTGATTAAAGTTCGCTCAACAAATCAATAAAAACACTGAGGCACACACAATGGATAAACCCGTTTGCTCTAAAAAAGCTCCTTATGTCGTCGAAGCTCAAGAAGGGCGGACTTATTACTATTGCACCTGTGGACTGACCGAAAACCAGCCATTTTGTGATGGGAAACACAAAGGCACCAATTTTGTTCCGGAACGCTACACCGCCACAAAAGACGGAAACGTATATTTTTGTGGCTGCCGCGCCTCCAAAAAAGGGGCACTGTGTGACGGTGTTCACAAAAACCTTTAAGGTACACGTCATGAAGTTATCACTGACCCTGTTCAAACGCACCGTACAAGCCAGTTTATTGAGCCTTTTCGGTCTTGGGCTTGCGGCATGTTCCAGTGATGACACCCCACCCCCACCATGCCCGGAAATTCGTATTTTGGGCGGTGCTGAAAAGCTGACCCGTTTCCGCCCTGGAAATGGCCGTGACATCATTGATGTCTTACATGAAGAGCAGCTCACTGGCTTTGCAAAAGGCTGTGCATATGAAGATTTCGATGATGGAAGCAGTGAACTCACCATTATCGTCGCTCCGACCATCTCGTCTAACCGAGGACCTGCCAATCAAACGGGTACGGCAGATTTTGAATATTTCATCGCCACCACCGATTCGACAAAAAAACTAATCAAAAAAGACACGTTTAAGGTAGGACTCACCTACGTTGACAGTGTGCCGAGCTTAGTCTGGCAACGGCCAGAACCCTATGAGTTAACCTTGGCCCTAAAACCGGGCCAAACGGGGCAAAATTACCAAGTTTACATTGGCTTAAAACTCACCCGTGACGAACTGGATTACCAACTGAAAAACCGCTAAACCGGTTGAATGGCAGCAAACCTATCCCCACCTAATACCAAAGCTCCCATTGACCTACAGTGGGGGATCACTAAAATGTGAGCAGTTCAGCTAAGCTGAGCTGGAAGACTTAAATTACTGGTTTCCTCGACTGAAGCCGCCACGGGAGAGACTGTTGTGTGACGTTCGCAACGACAGCGCCGAAGGAGCAACCGCCCCGGAATCTCTCAGGCAACATGGACCGTGATGGCAGCGAGGCTCTGGAAAGCAGGTGGTCATTTTTTGTTTACGTCAAGACGATGTAAACCGACCCCTCACCGAAGATGTAACCCGACGCGCGAGTTGGGGAATCTTTCAGGTTCCAAGACAGAGTGGGGCAGCACTTTATCCAGGTGGATAAGTGGCTGCCAGAATCTGTTAGGAGACCTGAAATGCCAGATTCGCAAGAAGATCTACAGACAACGCCACTGGACAGTTTGCACCGAGAGCTTGGTGCAAAAATGGTTCCGTTCGCAGGCTATGACATGCCGGTGCAGTACCCTGCCGGCATCTTGAAAGAACACCTCCACACTCGTGAAAGCGCTTCCTTGTTCGATGTGTCACACATGGGCCAAGCGTTTTTGATGGGTGATGAGGCTATTGAAGCGTTTGAAACCCTGGTTCCCGGCGATTACCAAGTGATGGCCGAAGGCAAAACCCGCTACACCGTGCTGCTCAATGACCAAGGCGGCATCTTGGATGATTTGATGGCCACACGCATTGCCGGTGGTTTGTATTTGGTTGTTAACGCGGCATGTAAAGACCAGGATTTTGCCCATATCGAAGCGGGAACCGCAGGCAAAGCCAACCTTGAAATTCTCACCGACCGTGCACTTTTGGCACTACAAGGGCCCAAAGCTGGCGACGTCTTGGCCCGCTTGGCACCTGAGACGGAAGATATGAAGTTTATGAATTTCCGTGAAGTGAATATTCAAGGACACGAATGTTTTGTCACCCGTTCAGGCTACACCGGCGAAGATGGATTTGAGATTTCCGTACCCAGCAAAGATGCAGAAGCCTTCGCCAAACTGCTGCTGAGTCAACCCGAAGTGGAACCCGCAGGATTGGGATCTCGCGATAGCTTGCGCCTAGAAGCCGGGCTTTGCCTTTACGGTCATGACATCACCACCGAAACCACGCCCATCGAAGGCGACATCAAATGGGTGGTGAACAAACGCCGCCGCGAAGAGGGTGGCTTCCCTGGGGCTGCCATCATCTTAGATCAGTTGGCAAACGGGACCGAGCGCCTACGCGTTGGTATCTTACCGGACGGTCGCGCCCCTGCGCGCGAAGGTACCGAAATTCAAGACACGAACGGCAATACCATTGGCACCATCACCAGCGGCGGCTTTGGCCCCTCAGTCGGTGGTCCGGTGGCCATGGGCTATGTCGCGACTGCATTTGCAGAACCCGGCACCGCCATCAATTTGATTGTCCGCGGCAAGCCCTTGGCGGCCAAGGTCGTGAAAATGCCGTTCACCGATAAAAGCTACAAAACTTAATTTTCTTTGAGACCATGGGAATAGAATTATGAGCGTAAAATACACGAACGATCACGAATGGATCAGCATTGATGGCGACATCGCCACAGTTGGCGTAACCGATTATGCCCTACAGCAATTAGGGGATTTGGTTTTCGTCGAAGTCCCTGAAGCAGGCCGTGTTGTATCCAAAGGTGATGAAGCTGCAGTTGTGGAATCCGTCAAAGCAGCCTCTGAGGTATATGCCCCGATTTCGGGTGAAGTGGCTGAAGGCAACAGTGCTGTTGCAGACGATCCAGCTACCGTTTCCGGTGATACATCCGGTAATGGTTGGTTCTTCAAAATCAAAATGTCTGATGCTTCCGAGCTGGACAGCTTGATGGACGATGCAGGTTATAAAGCTTACGTGGACGGGTTGGAATAAGCCCTCCACTACTCGAATAAGGAATTCGTGCTGATGCGTTATTTGCCGCACACACCTGAAGACCGCCAAGCCATGCTCAAAAGCATCGGCGCCAAAGCGGTCGAAGACATGTACTGTGACGTACCGTCCCAGGCACTGTTGGAAAATCCTGTGGACTTACCGTCCTATATCGGCGAGATGGAGGTCGAAAAAACCTTCACCGATTTTGCAACCAAGAATTTAGCACCATCATGTGCACCAACGTTTTTGGGTGCCGGGGCGTATCGCCACCATGTGCCATCCACCGTGGATTATATGGTGCAACGTGGTGAGTTCCTCACCGCCTATACACCATACCAGCCGGAAGTGTCCCAAGGCACGCTACAGTATCTGTATGAATTCCAAACTCAAGTGGCGTTAATGACAGGCATGGAAGTGTCCAACGCTTCCATGTACGACGGAGCAACATCCACGGCAGAAGCCGTGATGATGGCATGCCGCGCCACCCGCAAGAACCGTGCGGTTCTGGCAGGTGGTCTGCATCCACATTATTTTGATGTGACCGCCACCAGCGCGCATTCGTTGGATATTGAACTTGTTCATCCAGACAGTGATCCAACCCGTCCGGCGGAACCTGCCAGTGTGAACGATCTGATTGATGACAAGACGGCCTGCGTTGTGGTGCAAACACCGGACGTGTTTGGTCGTATCATTGATCTGCGCCCCATTGCCGAAGCTGCCCATGCCAAGGGTGCTTTGTTGGTGGCTGTGACAACAGAGATCATTTCACTAGGCCTGTTGGAAGCGCCTGGCAATCAAGGTGCCGACATTGTCGCCGCCGAAGGCCAGTCTATCGGCAATGCACTCAGTTATGGTGGCCCTTATGTTGGCCTGTTCGCCACACGCTCAAAACTCGTACGTCAGATGCCGGGGCGTGTTGCTGGTGAAACCACCGATGTTGAAGGCGAACGCGGTTGGGTCCTCACCCTATCAACCCGCGAACAACACATTCGCCGGGAAAAAGCCACGTCCAACATCTGCACCAACTCTGGTTTGTGTGCCCTCGCATTTACCATCCATGCATCTCTGTTGGGGGAAGAAGGCCTTTCGCGCTTGGCACGTCTCAACCATGCCAATGCTTGCAAACTTGCTGATCAACTTGATGCCCTGGACGGTGTTGAGGTCATGAACGACAGCTTCTTCAATGAATTCACGGTGAAGCTTTCTAAGCCCGCTGAAGAAGTCGTGGAAGCCTTAGCCGACAAACACATCCTGGGCGGCGTGCCACTGACACGTTTGTTCCCCACCCGTGATGACTTCGCCAATTTAATGTTGATAGCCATCACTGAAACCAATTCCGACACAGATATCGACGCCTTGGTTGCTGGTCTGAAGGAGGTGCTCTAATGGCTGATCAATCTCAAGGTCGGATTAATGTCCCTGTCGGTGGCAGCCAAGCCCCATCTACAAAAACCATCAGCGGGTCCAAAGGGCTCGACTTTGCCGAACCCCTGATCTTCGAAATGGGTGAAGACGGTCGCACCGGTGTGGACCTGCCCGATATCACCGTGAGCGATGACCGTCTGGGCGGCATGCGCCGCAAAGATGCTGTTGGCCTGCCAGGTCTGAGCGAACCACAAGTGGTGCGTCACTACACCCGTTTGAGCCAGAAGAACTACGGCATCGATTCCGGCTTCTATCCGTTGGGGTCGTGCACCATGAAGCATAACCCCCGTGTGAATGAAAAGGTCGCACGGATGCATGGTTTGGGTGATCTCCACCCGCTGCAACCCAACAGCACAGTCCAAGGTGCGTTGGAACTTATCGATACTTTGGCACACTGGATCAAGACACTGTGCGGCATGCCCGCCGTGGCCATGAGCCCCGCTGCGGGTGCGCACGGTGAGTTGTGTGGCATGATGGCAATTAAAGCCGCACTTGAAGATCGTGGTGAAGCCGACACCCGCAGACGCGTGCTGGTTCCCGAAAGTGCCCACGGCACCAACCCGGCAACTGCGGCTGCATGTGGATTTAGCGTCGATTCTATTCCTGCGACTGAGCGCGGGCGCGTTGATATCGAAGCCTTCAAAGCCAAGCTGGGTGATGACGTGGCGGGCATCATGCTTACCAACCCCAACACCTGTGGCTTGTTTGAAAACGACGTTATCGAAATTGCCGATGCCATTCACGAAGCCGGCGGTTATTTCTATTGCGATGGTGCCAACTTCAACGCCATTGTCGGGCGTGTACGGCCAGGCGATCTGGGCATTGATTGTATGCACTTGAACCTACACAAGACGTTTTCCACCCCCCACGGTGGTGGCGGTCCCGGTGCTGGTCCAGTGGTGCTGTCCGAAGCCCTGGCCCCCTTCGCCCCTGTGCCATATGTGGTGCATGACGCGGATGGCTATAGGATGGTCGAACACATGGCCGATTCTGACGCCAAACCCTTTGGCCGACTGAAAGGTTATCACGGTCAAATGGGCGTGTTCATTCGCGCCCTCGCATTTATGATTAGCCACGGTGCCGATGGTTTGCGTCAGGCATCAACTGACGCAGTGCTCAACGCCAATTACCTACGTGCTGAACTGGAAGACATCATGAGCGTGTCGTTCGACGGCATGTGCATGCACGAAGTCTTGTTCGACGATGCATTCTTGAAAGACACGGGTGTCACCACCTTGGACTTTGCCAAGGCAATGATCGACGAAGGCTTTCACCCCATGACCATGTATTTCCCATTGGTGGTGCACGGTGCGTTGTTGATGGAACCGACCGAAAGCGAGTCCAAAGAAACGTTGGATCTTTATATCGAGACCTTGCGTGGTTTGACCGCACGCGCCAAAGCGGGTGAAGCAGATGCGTTTAAAAACGCCCCCGTCCTTACCCCACGCAGGCGTCTGGATGAAACAGCTGCAGCCCGCAAGCCGGTACTGCGTTGGACCCCGCCGGAGCCTGAAGCACAAGCCGCCGAATAAAGAAAAAAAGCGGGGGCCTAATCAGCCTCCGCTTTTTTATTTAGATAATTGATCAGCGACCGGATGGTGGCAATTTTACATTTTCATCGGCGATAACCTCATTGCCTGGCATTAGGGCCCGCGCACGGCCCGTTTTTTTGGATTCGTACATACGCTTGTCCGCCAATTCCACCAAGTCAGGCCAATCATCGAGACCATCAGACTTGCGTTCTGACACACCAATGCTGGCCGTTAGTTTGTGTCCATCAGGACGATCCCCCAACCACTGGTCAGTGATGCGCTTAATCACCAGACGTGCACCATCAAGATCCGTGTTGGGCAATACAGCCAAAAACTCTTCACCGCCCCAACGCACAATCACATCGGAACCACGCAACAAGCTTTGCAGGTTTTCAGTAAACATGATCAAGGTCTTGTCACCTTCATCATGACCATAGGTATCATTGATGGATTTAAAGTGATCCAAGTCAAAGAAGACAATCGTGAACGCCGCCTGCTGACGAATGGAAACACGATACTGCATATCGATGATTTCCGAACCACTGCGGCGTGTGTAGGTGCCGGTCAGGGGATCAAGGCTGGATTGCGACACCAGTGTGATCATATAACGCAGCTGAGAAATCCCGGCGAATAGTGACACCGCCAAAATCAACAACGCCAACCATAGTGTTCCAATATAAGTGTCCCACGAGAAACTATCCGACAGCGAAGCTCCGTAAGCCGTCAGGACCAAAAACGGAACACCAAACAGAACCGTTTCCACTACGGTCAAAGGAAAGACACTCAACCCGGCCAACACGATAAATGGCAATAACGCATAAAGTTGGGTAACAACCTGGCCCATGGTGGATAGTTCCACCTCATTAAACATGGGCAATGTTGCCAAATAAAACGCCGGTGGGCCCAACAGCATCACCACCATCATGCCAAAAGCATTGCGGCCCGTGGGTTCAATTTTCCAAGGCCACGCCAGCAAAACAAACACCAAAGCAGACACAACACGCATGCCAGTCAGCATCGCCCATTGTGGCCAAGGAAAAACGAAGTAATCAACAACGGACCAGAGCGGAATAAAGATCGCAAACAGGAACGACACCAGTTGTACACGACCAATGATATAGCTCACCCTGTGGCGGCGCAGGTATGGTGAATGGGGGGTTGCGATCAGCAGGTGATGGGCCTGATCCCAGGAAACGTTAAGTTCTTTGATAAAGCGGGAAAAAGGCATCGATTCTACAATCACGTCTACTGGATAAAATTATGCGAGGCGTGATAATGCAGACATTATAACCACAAAGTCAACAGGGATATTATTTTGTCTGATTAGACTTATGCATTGAACTTAAAGGTATTTTCAGACCTGCGCCTATTGCTTGTAGTGGCTACATTTGCCAATATAACACATTGTTATGATGATTAAAGAAACCCTTCACCATCATCATCAGGGGGCGGCAAGAACTCTTCTTCATCACCAGGATTGAACAATTCATCCACGTAGGAGAATTCTTGACGCAAGCCGCTACGTGCCAGCAATTTATTTTGTGCTGGTTCTGGCAAGTCATTAAACATGATCACGCCTTTTTCAATCAGGACGTTGATCAAATCCTCGAATACACGAATCAGGCCCAAATCTGATTCCATCAATTCTTTCTGGGCAACTTTTTCCGGGCTTTCTTGAGATAAAAAGAAGCTCAGTTGGCGGTCATTGGCGGCAACAAATTCGCTGCCTTCTACTTCTTCGCTCAAAACCGCGATGATATGGCCTTCTGCATTTCGCATCACGTAGGGCATGAAATTTCACCTGTCACAAAAGTTGACTTCTCTATCACTAGTTTAGGGCCGCCCATCGACGACTGCAATCACTGTTGTCCCCCCCAAAGTCCTAACGGGGAAAACTGAAAAAGCCTGCAAGCCCCCGCTTTCCCACCTTGGCGTGAAATTCAACGGGTTTGGCTTCACCCACACCCGCCGTCATATCTTGGCGGGTAACGGTTTTACGTGGTGGATTGACGGCCACAGCAGATGGGTCCAGCGCAAATATAACATCATCGAACTGAGCCTCATCCCACGCGGGTGACGGCCAGCTCAACGCGGTGAAATGATATGCACCACCATGACATGCCGCAATTGTCCAAAAGAATCCCTTAGAAGATAGTTCTAATCCTTCTGCAGGGGGGCCAAAGGCACCGTCTTTTTTTAAGCTCTCTACCAACAAGTCCACCTGATCCTGTGTTAGCAATCGATTTGCAGACTTCCCCCGCCACGGATTAAGCAAATCGGAAAAAGATGAAACCTCCAATCCGCTCAGATTGGCAGGTCCGATCACTTGCACATCTAAATAGCCGCTATCACTCAGGTCATACGTTCGCAGTTGTTCCGTATAGACGCCGTTATAAACCAAACGATACTGATTGGGGTGGGTTGGTGAACAGGTTTCACTGAAATCGCTGCCTTGAATATAGGACAACCACGTAAACTTGCGCTCAAAAGGATTGGAAGTGGGGCCCTTAGATGTGCAGCCAACCACACCCAACATTATAGTTGAAATAACAGATGCCTTAGTCCACTTCGATAAGTTCGAAGTCATGGGTAATCTCCGCTGTTTTGCCCAACATAATGGAAGCTGAGCAATATTTTTCCGCTGACAATTCAATGGCACGTTCCACCCGTTTGGATTCAAGTCCACGACCAGACACTTTAAAATGCACATGCATCTTCACAAAAACCTTTGGTTCGGTACTGGCACGCTCTGCTGTGATTTCAGCAATACAATCCGTCACGTCTTGACGGGATTTTTCCAAAATGTTCATGACATCGATAGACGTACAGCCCCCCATGCCCACCATCAGCATTTCCATTGGTCGGATACCACGGTCTTCACCCCCAAAATCGGGGGAGCTGTCCATGATTACGCTGTGGCCGCTGTCTGCCGTGCCTTCAAACGCACGCTTCCCCAACCATTTCACTTCTGCTTTCATGCTTGATATACCTTTAAAGAATAAACCCAGGTTGGATCAGAGCATAGCAAATCCAACCTGGGTTGTTGTGAGTATTTCTATATTTATTGTGGCAAGTCGAACACCGCCACCTCAGCTTCTTCCAGCGCTTTAATGTTGAGCACGGTTTCCGCACTGATGGCGGCAGAGCCCCGCTCAGGAACCACTTCACCATTCACCTCGACAGAGCCGCGGGCGGGTACCAAATAAGCCAAACGCCCGGGTTCCAATTCAATTTGGGTTTCTTCACCCGATTCCATAATCGCTGCTTTAAATTCGGCATCGGCATGAATGAACAACACGCCATCGTGTTCAACCCCGCCACGGCCTGATACCAAGGTCACAAAACCGTGGCTGGCATGTTCACGGTCAAACCCACGCTGATCCCACCGGGGTTGATGTCCCGGTTGATCGGGATGGACCCATATCTGAAATAAATCCAAATCCTCATCTTCCAGATTGTATTCAGCATGACGAATGCCCGTACCCGCACTCATGACCTGAACTTGCCCGGCTACGGTGCGCCCCGTGTTGCCCAGATTATCCTCATGACTGATCGCACCTTTGCGAATGTAAGTCACGATTTCCATGTCTTTATGTGGGTGCAAAGGAAAGCCGGTACCTGCCTTAATATGATCATCATTCCACACCCTAAGCGGCCCAAACCCCATCCGATCAGGGTCGTAGTAATCGGCAAAACTGAAATGATGGCAAGCTTTCAACCAGCCATGGTCTTGATGTCCAAAGTCTTGAAACGCAGAAACGGTAATCATAGCGCAATCCTCAACTGATATTTTCTCTTGAGACTAAATTTACGCCCATCACATCAGGTAGACAATTAGACCTAAATGAACAATACTGTTTCAAAATAGGAAACAGATACGATGGACACACTGAATGCCATGCGTGCCTTTGTCACCACCGTGGACAAAGGCAGCTTTTCCCAAGCAGCACGTACCCTTGGGGCGTCCAAAGCCACGCTTTCCAAACAAGTGGCCGCGCTGGAAGACCATTTGGGAGTACGCTTGCTTCACCGCACCACCCGCAAGCTTAACCTTACCGACGAGGGTCGGGTTTATGTTGAACGTGCTCGGCGCATTCTCGAAGACTTAGAAGATGCCGAAGATGCCGTGTCTCCGTTGGGAGCTGAGCCCCGGGGGCGTTTGCGCGTCAGTGCCCCTCATACCTTTGGTGCCATGCATCTGTGTGATGCCTTGGCCAGTTTTGTTGAACGCTACCCCCATGTTCATCTCGACATTGAATTTTCAGACCGCTTGGTCAACTTGGTGGATGAAGGCTTTGATGCGGCAATTCGCATTTCAACCTTAAAAGATTCCACCCTTATTGCGCGTCGGCTTGCTCCGGTGAACATGATATTATGTGCATCCCCCATCTATTGGAAAAAACATGGCAAGCCCAAACACCCCAATGACCTGGTTGATCATCAAGCAATCATCTATTCCTATCTTTCAACACCCGGGGAATGGACTTTCCAAGACGGTGGCAAACCCTTCAATGTTAAAATCAGTGGGAACTTCACCACCAATAACGATGTAGTGATCCGCTCTGCGGCAGTACAGGGAGTGGGAATTTTTCATGGTCCAGCCTTCATTATGAACCAAGCCATTCGTAAAGGACTGTTGGAACCTGCTCTAGAAGATTATTACACTGATCCCTTGAACGTTTATGCATTGTATCCATCCAGCCGCAATCTATCTCCAAAAGTCCGTGCCTTTGTCGATTTCCTCGTAGAATGGCTAAGCCACACTCCTGATTGGGAAGCCCCCCCTCAAATTTCAAGAACATAATTTTCACACCTTGTTGTGTATTTTTCCTTTTCAACCTGTCCCTATCATCCCTATATCTGTGACTGTGGGTAGGTTTACCAGGGGACCGAAGTCAGATTAGGGGCGACAGAAAATAAAATGGGCAGAAGTGCACTTAACGAAGGCGAATTTCCAACCATCGCAACAACAAGCGAACCAATGCTTGAGCTTCCCGTTCCTTTAGAGGGGCGAAACTATTGTGGAGAACTGGACATTCGTATCGATCGTGCGGGTACGTGGTACTACAACGGCACGCCGATCAATCGCAAAGAAATGGTCTGTTTATTTGCATCCATCTTGGTGCGAGCCGATGACTATAGCTATTGGCTGATATCACCCACCGAAATGGGCCGCATTGAAGTCGAAGACAGTCCTTTATTGATCACAGAAATGTTCACTCACGGCGAAGGCGAAGACATGGTCATCAGCTTTTGCACCAACGTAGACAAAATGGTCACAGTGTCAGAAGATGCACCTATCTTGATGCAACCAAGCCCGGCGACTGGGGAGACAACTCCCTACGTCATTTTGCCTGGCAATATCGAGGCGCGCCTGGAACGGTCTGTGTACTATGAACTGGTCGATCACGGTGCAGAAATGGATTTAGATGACGAGCAGATTTTCGGCGTGTGGAGTTCCGGCTCTTTTTTTCCACTGGGATCCATGCGCGAACATGATGCCTAATGGATGGAGCCTCAGCTTTGGCAATGACACTGGATCGGGACTGGATTATCCAGCGCCTTTCTTCCAACCATACGAATGAACGCGGCGATCATGACCTCAACCCGGGTTATCGCCCTGACAAGCCTTTGCGTCCCGCTGCGGTGTTGGTGGGATTGGTGGAACGCCCACAGGGGCTAACCGTATTGTTAACCCGGCGCACAGATCACTTGGAACACCATCCCGGTCAAGTCAGCTTTCCCGGCGGTCATGTCGAAGACGCGGATCTAGATTCAACTGCGACGGCCCTGCGCGAAACTGAAGAAGAAGTTGGTATCGGGCCGGAACATATAGACGTTATTGGTCGTTTAGATACCTACATCACCCGCACCGGATTTGAAGTTACACCTGTGGTTGCTATGATCAACCCAAGTTTTGAACTGGCGCCTGATCCACACGAAGTCGCCGAAGTGTTCGAGGTTCCACTTTCTTTTTTAATGAACCCTGATAACCACCATCGCCATGAGCGCGAATTTGAAGGGGGGCGACGGTACTTTTACGCCATGCCTTACCGCGACTATTTCATCTGGGGGGCAACGGCGGGCATGTTGATGGATCTCTATCAAACACTTATCCATGCTACAATGCGTGAAGCGCCTGTATAGTCACCTCATTGACGCCACATAGACGCGTAGGACAGAACCTGATAAGCCTAGGTTCAATATTGTGGTTACGTCTCAAGATTTAGGGGGAAAACTTATGGTTCGCATTATTTTCACATATGTGTTGCCGCTGGCTTTACCCACTTTGATCTATATTGCCTGGACTTTGTGGGTCCGCAATAAAGTTCGGACAAACCGCGCCAAGGCCAAAGCCGAAGGTCTAGACGTGGAACAAGGCGATCACACCCACGTTGGCGACTACGACCTTAAAATGCCGTGGGTACGTCTTGTTTTTGCGGGTGTTGGGTTGATGATGGTGGCTTTGGTTTTGTCCGTGATGTTGAGCCCGAAAAACCCCGAAGACAGCATTTATGTACCACCGCATATGGACGGCGATAAAATCGTTCCCGGACAGTTTCTCCCACGCAATCAATAACGGAAACGAACTCGTGGAACCCACAGGACTGATCACCCCGCAACCGTGGATGACGATGCCGGAAACTCAGACCGTGATGGCCGCATTTCACGCTGCCAACGCCGAAGCCCGGTTCATTGGCGGCTGCGTGCGTGATGCCGTGCTAAAACGACCCGCAAAAGATATCGACATCGCCACTCCAGAAGAGCCTGAGCAGGTACTCGAGATTTTAGAGGCCGCAGGCATCCGCGCCATTCCGACAGGCCTGAAACACGGCACCATCACCGCCATCGTTGGCGATCATCATTATGAAATCACCACACTCAGGGTTGATGTCGAACATTTCGGTCGTCATGCCCGGGTGGAGTTTACCGATGACTGGACCCAAGACGCCGCACGGCGCGATTTCACCATCAACACCATGTCATGTGATGAAGGCGGTAATATCTACGATCCTTATGACGGATTGGAAGACCTGGGCAATAAAGTGGTCCAGTTTGTCGGAGACCCTGAACAACGCATAAACGAAGACGTCTTGCGCCTACTGCGTTTTTTTCGGTTTCATGCCCAATACGGCAAACCACCCGCCCAAGGCAGGGCCGTGCGGGCGTGCCGTAAGTTGGCCTATCGTTTACCGGAATTATCGGGTGAGCGTGTACGCGGTGAACTGTTTCGCATTCTCACAGGCCCCAACCCTGCCGAAACCATTACATTGATGCGTGCCGAACACGTTTTGAAACATATCCTTCCCGAAGCGGGGGATGTGGGACGCCTGCGCATGCTGGGGTGGCTGTTGGAACGCGCGGTCAAATTTAGGGGCGTGGAAATTGACCCGGTGCGCCGTTTGGCGGCTTTGTTAGATCCAAAGCTCAACCAAGAAGAGGTTGAAGCCATAGCCGTCCGCCTAAAGTTTTCCAACCGGGAAAAGAAGCACCTGCTCACCATATGTGCCCAGACCCCAAAGGTCCACGTGGATATGAGCAAGTCTGACCTGCGTCGCGCCTGTGCCGATGTAGGTAGCGACTATGTGATTGATCGTGGCTTAATCAGTTGGGCTGGCGAATTAGCAATGGAATCCCATTTGCCCCCAAAACGCACCGACCAGTGGCGTACCCTCATTGAAACAGCCCAAACCACCACCATCCCGCCTTTCCCCATTCGGGGACAGGACATTTTGGATCGTGGGGTCAATCATGGGCGAGAAGTGGGACACATATTAGATGAAGTCAAAGCCTGGTGGCGTGATGAAGATTTTCACCCTGGCCGGGATGCATGCCTGACAAAGCTGGAAATCATCCTAGCGCGTTTGGCGTAAGGCCTCCCCCAGGACCATGGCAGCTGCCACAGCAATGTTTAATGACCGGGCATCCCCGGCCATGGGGATGGTAACACGGGCATCAACGGCGACATGAACCTCATCCGGTGCCCCGGTGCTTTCCGAACCCAAAAGCAAGGTATCACCCGGTTGGAATCGGAAATCCGTGTAGCTAAGATCAGATTTGGTCGTTAGAAGCACTAAGCGCCCACCATCAACATCTTGTTTTTGTTGGCGAAAAGCGCTCCAAGACACATGCCGATTGATGCGTGCCATATCCAGATAATCCATTCCAGAACGCTTCAGATGCTTATCTGAGAAAACAAAGCCACACGGTTCAATGATATCTGCGTCCACATCCAGGCACGCACACATCCTTAATAGTGTTCCCGTGTTTTGAGGTATATCTGGCTGAAACAATGCTAAGTTCATGTTTATACTACGTTTTTCAATATTTATTTCGCACCCGCAAAATCATTATATTAGAGTGAGTTAAAGATTTTCCTTTTTTCTAGTGTGTATATCTTATATACGTTTGCCGGACTGGGCAGATCATTTTTTGATCCTGCCCGGTTTAAACGTTTGGCAGGGCGGCTACACGAAGGATATTAACGTCTTTTGGGGGGCAGCATACATAGCTTCAGCCCCTAACAATAAGCAACCCGCCGTGAGCTTGTGAAAGCCTGTGACCAAGGTCAGGAAAGGCGTCGTCATGACGGATAATCCCACGAACACTGCAGAAGAAATTGATGGCCCACGCCGTGATTTTCTTTTGATTTCTACTTCCGCGCTGGGCGCGGCGGGCGTTGCTGTAGCAGCATGGCCCTTCATTCACTCTATTAACCCCGCTGCAGACGTGCTTGCGCTGGCTTCGACCGAAGTGGACTTGTCCGCAATCGAAGAAGGCCAGTCCGTAACCGTTATGTGGCGTGGCAAACCAGTCTTCATCCGCCATCGTAGCGCGGCTGAAATTGCCGAAGCCGAAAGTGTTGATACCAGCGATCTGAAAGATCCCGAATCTGATGCCGATCGCGTGCAAAAAGCCCAATGGTTGGTAACGGTTGGTGTATGTACCCACTTGGGCTGCATCCCGTCCGGTCAGTCCGTTGGCGACAACCGCGGTGAATTCGGTGGCTGGTACTGCCCATGTCACGGTTCGCACTACGACACGTCCGGCCGTATCCGCAAGGGCCCGGCTCCGTTCAACCTTCCGGTTCCTCCGTACGCGTTTACGGAAGACACCATGATTGTGATTGGATAATGCGGCTATGAGTGCTCCTAGCAATAAAAAATTCGAGAACCGTTTGGTTCAATGGATCGACGACCGGCTGCCAATTTTCAGCTACGCCGATGCCAACGTAATTGCGTATCCCACGCCAAAAAACCTGAACTACTGGTGGAACTACGGTTCCTTGGCCGGCATCATCTTGGTGATCATGCTGGTAACCGGTATTTTCTTGGCAATGAACTATCAGCCACACGCTGATGTTGCTTTCGCCAGCGTGGAACGCATTGTGCGCGACGTTAACTACGGGTGGCTGTTGCGCTACCTGCATATGAACGGCGCGTCCATGTTCTTCATCGTGGTTTACATCCACATGTTCCGCGGCCTGTACTACGGTTCGTACAAAGCACCGCGCGAAATCTTGTGGATGGTCGGTGTAACCATTTACCTCGCCATGATGGCAACTGCATTCATGGGTTATGTTCTGCCTTGGGGGCAAATGAGCTTCTGGGGTGCAACGGTTATCACCAACCTGTTCTCCGCATTTCCGCTGGTCGGCGATTACATCGTGACCTGGATCTGGGGTGGCTTCTCTGTTGACGTTCCGACGATCAACCGCTTCTTCGTGTGGCACTACTTGCTGCCGTTCATCTTGATCGGCCTCGTCATTGTTCACTTGTGGGCGTTGCACGTTCATAAGTCCAACAACCCGCTGGGTATTGATATCAAATCCCCACAGGACATGATGCCGTTCCACCCGTTCTACACCATCAAAGACTTGTACGGTTTGGGTCTGTTTATGATCTTCTTCATGTACTTCGTCTTCTTCGCACCGAACTTCTTCGGTGAGCCGGACAACTACATCCCGGCCAACCCGATGGTCACACCGCCGCACATCGTTCCGGAATGGTACTTCTTGCCGTTCTACGCGATCTTGCGCGCTGTTCCCGATAAGTTGGGTGGTGTGTTGTTGATGTTCGCTGGTGTGTTTGTTCTCTACGTTCTGCCGTGGTTGGACACATCCAAGGTTCGTTCCGCGACCTTCCGTCCGATCTTCAAGCAAATGTATTGGATTTTCTTCCTCGACTGCATTTTCTTGGGCTACATCGGCTTTAACTCGCCGGACGAACAACTCCTTGGCATGAAGATGCTGTATTGGGGTCGTATCGCAACCGCTTACTACTTCTTCCACTTCCTGGTGCTGTTGCCGTTAATCGGCAAGTTGGAAACGCCGAAACCGCTTCCCAGCTCCATCTACGAAGAAGTGGCTAAAAAATGCCGCGCGAAGGAGGACTGAGCCATGCGTAAACTCTTAATTACGGCTGCAATGGGTTTGACACTCGGCTTCACTTCCGGAGCACATGCTGCGGGTGCGGCTGTCGAACTCATCAAACAAGACTGGTCCTGGCAGGGCATGTTCGGCAAGTTCAACCGTGACGATGTCAAAAAAGGCGGGCGGATCTTCTTTGAAACCTGTAACGGTTGTCACGGTGCTGACATGATGTCTTACCGTAACTTGATCGACATTGGTTGGACGGAAGAAGAAGCCAAGGAATTGGCGGCTGGATACGAAGTTGAAGACGGCCCCGATGATGAAGGCGAGATGTTCATGCGTCCCGCACGTTTGTCGGATCGTTTTGTGGCTCCGTTCCCCAACGAAAAAGCAGCAGTTGCTGCGAACGGCGCTTTCCCGCCGGATCTTTCGGTCATGACCAAAGCTCGCAAGGGTGGTCCGGACTACGTCTACAGCCTGTTGGTTGGTTACCATGAGGAAGCTCCAGAAGGCTCCAGCATTCCGGAAGGTCTGAACTACAACGACTACTTCCCAGGTCACGCTATCGCTATGGCTCAACCGCTTTTCGGTGAAGCTATAGAATTCGAAGATGGCACCTCTTCCACCTTGGAACAGGAAGCTAAGTACATCACAACGTTCTTGGCTTGGGCTGCGGAACCGGAACTGGAAGAACGCAAGTCCATGGGGATCAAGGTTCTGTTGTACCTCATCATCCTGACGGGCATGCTGTTCGCATTGAAGAAACGCATCTGGGCACGCCTGTGCTTGGACGAGTCTTCATACGACCCGGAAACAAACAAGTAAGCATGATAGGCTAACGCCTTACTGCTGAACACAAACAAAGCCCCCGCCTCATTGAGGTGGGGGCTTTTGTTTGAGAATTGGGAGACTTGTACACACCCACTATATTATTCAGATTAATGCCGTCTACAAAACCAGGCATACACTACAAAGTGTCATTGACCGACCATTGCCTTGGCCTCTTTCAATTGTGCTGGTGTCATCTGGCGTTCCAGATATCTTATCCGACGTTCCACATTTTTAACCAGTTCCTTAATTACTCCATCAGGAAGTGAAAGAAAGCCACTCTTCGAATTCTCTTTTGCTCGATTTAGCCAGTAGTAACCCTTTACATAATCCTGGGGTACACCAATGCCACGTATATGATTCAAAGCAATAGATTTTGCAGCAGCCGGGTCTCCATTTTCTGCTGCCATATACAGCCATTTATTTCCTTCAGCAATGTCTTTTGATATGACCTTACCACTATGATAAGCATATCCGATCATCCTTTGCGCCCGAGCATTGCCTTGCGAAGCCGCCTTTCGAAGCCATTCCAAACCCATACGAGGATCTTTATCAATAGATCGCCCTACAGTTAGCTTCATCCCAACAAAGTATTGGGCCCGAGCATATCCCTTCTGAGCAGATTGCATAAGAAGCCGACTGGCTTTCTGTTCACTCTTGTCTACCCCCTCTCCTTTTCTATGCATCTCTGACAATAAATAGAGCGCTTCTCCATGCCCGGATTCAGCAAGGGGAGTGAGAATATTGAAAGCTTCTTGATATTGCCCAGCCTCATGGAAGCGCACCGCTTCCTCAATTTTATCAGAAGGCAAAAGAGTAAATATACCAATGATAACAACAATGAAAATGGCACTTAAATCATAAAGCCGCACGGCCTCATCCTATTACTGATTTCAGCATAAAACGCTTCCCCAAAAAGCATATTAGCTCAAAACACCGCTCATAATGCACTTGAGATTGCAGGCAACCTACAATAGGTAGTGTTTTGGGATATTGATATGCGCAACATCACGGCCACCAACATCCAAAAAATTACAGCCAATGTAGTGAAGAGAGAGGGGTAGCTAAGTAAGATAAATGGCCTAAAGAAGGTCAAACGGAACCATAGATAATAACTTTTCCCATGGATTTCATGGCATATTATTAATTACTGGTCTGTCTACTTAGCTATTGGGCATCACTAAACGTATGACCGTTCTCGCCCTTGATATAGCCATTGCAGAACGCTGCACCATCCATCCAACCGGACAGGCGGGCGTGGGCTTCTTGCGCATCAATGGCACCGTTGGCAACCTCACGATAAAGTTGGGCAACGGCCACCATATCCACATTGGCGTGGGGCGACAGGCGGAAGCGGTTGATGCCTAAATCCTGCAAATCCGATACCGACGCGCTCAGGTCTGAATAAGCATGTGACATGGTTTGTACGCCGTTCACCGCCAAGAACGGTTCGCCATTCAAGGTCTGAACATCCAGGCCATCGGGGTCTTCCGCACAAATGTACTGACAACCATCTTTGTGCAATTTGTGTGCACGGGCATGATAACACCGTGCCGAAATGGCCAACGGCAGACGACCAAACACCATCACTTCCAAAGGTACGGGGCTATCTTTCGCCAGCGCGCCAATGGCGTTTAAGTCCAACTCAACCGGCAAGCAAATAGACGTTGCACCATTGCGGGCAAAGTAATCTCGCGTACCTTCGTTGTAGATATTAACGTAAGGGCCGATGGCATGAGGTTGGCCTTTAAGAAGAGCCGTTGCAGATACATCGTTGGCTTCAACCAATATATCTTCATCACCACTGGCGGTAATGTCACGCACGTTGTTCATTTCGCGGGTGTTCATGATCAAAGCCAAAGTCGACAGAACAACCTTTTTGTCGGCCGCCACCAGACGTTCGACCACATCTGGTATGAACGGGTCGAGAAACGGCGTGCGTTTAGAACATACTGCTTCGCCAACAAAGACTTCATCAACGTCGGCTTCATCAGCAATACGAAAATAGAAATCACGCCAATCTTCCGGCTTCCAGTTGAACAGGACGGGGCCCATGACCAAGGTGTTATTCATTGTACGTTCCCTGCCCTAGCGCCATGTTTTCTGATATGCGCCAGCGGTTTTACGCTGACCTTCGGCGACTTGGGTCAAATCATTTTCAACTTCTGCTCCGCTCTCCATACCATCTACAGATTTGCGGAAAGATGACACCACTTCGGCAATGTAGGCTTTACCGCGTTGGCGGCCTTCAATTTTAAGAGCTGTCACCCCTGCTTCTTGCAATTCCGATAGCATAGAAGCCGCATTGAGGCTTACCGGGTCTTCAAACAGATAAGATGTTTCCCCATTGGCCACAAAGCGACCTTTGCACAAAGTCGGATAGCCCGCGGCCTCACCAGGGGCAAAGGCGTTAATGGTGAAATCGCCCAAGCGGGAAACCATGGAGCCATCGTCTTCATCTTCATAGCGCACATCACACGCAGGTGAGCACACACCGTTGGTGTTGGGTGATTGCCCTGTAACATATGAGGATAAGGAACAACGTCCTTCTGCCATCACACACAGGCCACCAAATACAAACACTTCGGTTTCCACCGAGATTTCTTTGTGCAGGGCTTTGATTTCTGGAACCGTCAACACACGCGGCAACACCACACGTTTCACGTCAAAAGCATCTTGGTAAAAATTGATGGCTTCGGGGTTTGAGGCTGAGGCTTGGACCGATAAGTGACGGCGCAAATCCGGGTGGTTTTGCGCAGCATAATCCAACATACCAATATCAGCCAAAATCACCGCATCCACACCCAAAGCAGCACCATCATCCACGGCTTTGTGCCAAGGTTCCGGATCACCCGCCGTGGGGAATGTGTTGATCGCCAAATAGATATGCGCACCCTTGCTGCGGGCATATTCGATGCCTTGTTCCAGCTCTGGTCGGCTGAAGTTCAAACCGGGAAAGTTGCGGGCATTGGTGGCGTCGCGAAACCCGAGGTAAACGGTATCCGCGCCACTATCAACAGCTGCGCGCAACGCCGCCGGTGTACCGGCAGGACAAACCAATTCCAATTTTTTCATGCTTGTGGGCCTTTGGGTTGTGGCTGCTGCAAGGCAGCTTTCAACATATCGAGATCACGGCTCATACGCGTATAAATGCGCCCGCCCATTCCCAGCACACGATGCGCCGGTTTGGCAAACGGGCCAAAGGAAGCCAGAACATCACCCCTGAGATCAATACCGGAATCATCAACGGCATTGCGGAGCGCGACCACGGCTTCGGTATCCCCTTCAATCGCCAGCGCGCGTGAAAAAAACAGCGCATCGCCGTCCATACGGCCTTCCAATAAATCCAACAACGTCATCAACGGGCCACGGATCACGGCGGCGGCAGGGCGTTCTATTGAACGCGACACCTCTAGATACGTGCGTTCCGGGTTTGCATCCAAATGAAACACCACAGGTAGGTCAATGGGATCAATCAGGAACGTCGGATCAGAAAGACATGAAAGCCGTTCAAACAAATCCGGATGTTGCTTGCCCAAAAGCTTCATAACATGATCTAAAACAGGCTGTAAAAGACGCGGCGAAACAGGTCGGGCGGCTATGCCTGCCAACAGAACCGGAGACAATGGTGGAGGCTTTCCATTGGAAGGAAACACGGTAAAACACCTATCGTGATATTAACATTTGGCGCGATCATCCCATACCCGCCAATTAATACAATACCTATATGTTGAAACGATTCTGAAGTAATTGATATCCATCAATCACAATTGCATTCATGAATAGTCAGACAATTCCAACAAAACGCCATTTAGAAGATTTACATCCCGTCCTTTTCGTTCGGACGTTTGTAAAAGGTTGAGCGTTTGGGATAGGAAACACCGGTTTTCCAAGTCTTGCGCGGTTTGCGACGTTTTTCGTTTTCAACCTTTTGGGCATTGTCACCGTAGGTCCAGAACTGGTGCATCACACGCTCCATATCCTCGTCAGACAAAAGCTCCGGCTCGCCCATTTGCAAGACCAACTGATATTGCTGTGCCAGAACCTCCACCTCGACGGCGAGGCTCAATGCCTTTTCCAAATTGTCACCATAAGCAATCATGCCATGGTGGCTCATAAGACACGCACGCCGTCCATCTAAGGCTTTCACAACAGCTTCGGACAATTCCGCCGTGCCGAAAGGCTCATAGCGACAGCATCGAATGTTCTTCCCACCAGCGACGGCAACCATGTAGTGAAATGCAGGGATACCCTTGTTTAAACACGCCAGCGCAGTGCAGTACGGTGGATGGGCATGGACAATGGCTTTGGCGTAATCACGCGCATTGTAGATGTCCATGTGGAAGCGCCATTCCGAAGACGGCACGTAATTGCCTTGGATGACGTTACCTTCAAAATCCATGAACACAATGTCTTCAGGGCGTAACTTGTGATACTTCACCCCGGACGGCGTGATTAAAAAACCACCATCAACACGAGCAGAAACGTTGCCAGAAGCACCAGCACTGAGCCCCGTTTCATTGAGACTCAGTGCCGTTTTGATAATTTTCTGGCGAATATCAACGTGACGCATAGGACTTAGACCCCAAGTGCGTTGGGATAGAGCCCCCGCAGGCCTTCTTCGGAAGCATCACACACACCTTTTTCAGTGATAAGCTTGGTCACCAAGCGACGCGGCGTGACATCAAAAGCCGGGTTGCCGCCTTTGGAACCTTCGGACACAATACGTACATTGACAATGTTGCCCGCAGCATCTTTACCGTTCATCTGGGTGACTTCAGCATCATCGCGTTCTTCGATGGGAATTCTGTAACCGTCATCTAAGGTCCAGTCGATGGTAGGCCCTGGCAAGGCAACATAGAACGGTACACCGTTGTCATGCGCAGCCAAGGCTTTGAGGTACGTTCCAATCTTGTTGCAGACATCGCCCGTGTACGTGGTACGGTCAGTGCCAACGATGCACAGGTCCACTTGGCCATGCTGCATCAAGTGACCACCCGCATTATCGACAATCACCGTATGCGGAATGCCGTGCTGGTTCAGCTCCCACGCTGTCAGGCTGGCACCTTGGTTACGCGGACGGGTCTCATCCACCCACACATGCACCGGGATGCCCGCTTCGTGTGCTTTGTAAATCGGGGCAATCGCGGTACCCCAGTCCACAGTCGCAAGCCAACCTGCATTACAGTGGGTCAGGATATTCACCGGACGCGATTTGTCAGCCTTGATCCAGGCTTCTTCGATTAAGGTTTTGCCGTTTTCACCAATGGAAGAGCAAATTTCAACATCTTCGTCTGCAATTTCATGGGCGCGCTGCCATGCGGCTTCAAAACGCTCTTCTGGGGCAAGGCCAGACACAGCTGACTTTTGCTCATCAATTGCCCAACGTAAGTTCACTGCGGTCGGGCGTGCTTCATAAAGGGTCTTATACGCTTTGGTGAGGTTGTCGTCGGATGAGTCCGACTTCATCGCCAAAGCAAAACCATAGGCGGCCGTTGCACCAATCAGCGGCGCCCCGCGAACCAGCATGTCAAAGATGGCATGCGCCGCTTCTTCTACCGTTTCCAAACGCACCGTTTCAAATTCAAACGGTAGCTTGGTTTGGTCGATAATATCAACCGCTTCACCATCTTCGGAAACCCAGATGGTGCGCATGGGATTGCCATTCACAAGCATAGCCTTAGCCTTTCAACACACGGCCAGCGACCGCATCCAATTTGTTGATCATTTCGGGATTACGCGCATCCGGGGCGGTGATGATGGCAGTATCCAAAGCCGTTTGGCAGCCCTTGTCACACACATCACTGCGGCCAGATAGTTTTGGCGCAACGGTTTTGACCAGATTGCGGCCTTTATCAGCATTGTCCAACAACGTCTTGATGATGCTGTCCACGGTGACATGATCATGATCGGGGTGCCAGCAATCGAAATCCGTAACCATGGCGACGGTGGCGTAGCACATCTCTGCTTCGCGGGCTAATTTCGCTTCGGGCATGTTGGTCATGCCGATCACATCACAGCCCCAGCTGCGATAGAGGTTTGATTCTGCCTTGGTGGAAAACTGTGGACCTTCCATCGCGAGATACGTGCCACCACGTTGATAGTCCAAACTGATTTCTTTGGCGGCTTCTTCCAAAGCATCCGCCAAACGCGAACACACCGGATCGCCAAGTCCGACGTGTGCCACCAATCCCGGACCAAAAAAACTTTTGGTGCGCGCAAACGTGCGATCAATAAACTGGTCACAAATCACAAACTTTCCTGGTGGTAAATCTTCCTTCAGTGAACCGCACGCCGAAACGGAAATAATTTCGGTCACACCTGCCCGCTTCATCGCATCGATATTTGCGCAAAAATTCAAGTCAGATGGGGGAATGCGGTGTCCGCGACCATGACGTGGCAAAAACACCATCTTTTGACCATTTAACTCACCAAACAAAAGCTCATCAGAAGGATCGCCAAAAGAGCTTTCAATCTTTTTCCATTCGGTGTTTTCCAAGCCATCGATTTCATAGATACCGCTGCCGCCAATCACGCCGATTACGGGTGCAGAACTAGGTGCCGTCATGAGGACGCTCCCCCTAAAGTGATCAAACAATACGCACTCAAAATTGCGCCCGAACCTTTTAGCATGTGCCCAACGGGTAGAACAGCCCCATACGATTGAATTTCATTTACCAAAAACTCAAACAAAAAGAGAACAAAACATAGACAGAAAAAGCATAACGTGAATATACTCATGATTGTTTATTCATATGCGTGATTACTATGAGATTGTCTTTATTTGTTTCTCCCCTGATCTTTGGCTTAGGCATATTCGGTGTGCTCTGTGGATTTCTGGTGTCTACAAAACCGTCGATGGCCACATCTGCGCAAACAACTGTGGCGCAGGCTTCACCCGAACTTCCGACACACTCAATTGCCACAAAAAAGCCAGGGCTAAATCCTGAACAAAGGCGGTTATTGGAACTCATCTCAGCAGATGCTAATGCCGGTCAAAATAGTCGTATTGCAGTTGCGGAAGTTACCAGCAAAACCATGTTGAGGATGGGGCATATTGATTTTCCCATGTCGATTGAATTGGACCTGCCTGTCCAGGCCGAAAGAATGAGCCTCAACGATATCTTGGACCCACAAGCTGATGGGCCACGTTTTGCATTTGTCTTTGACGTCACCATGGCAAAGGCTTCGCGCCGGGTGGTCAATCTTAAGGGGGAACCTTCTACGGTCTTTCTAGGATACGCCGGTTCACCCGTATCTATTGCCCCTAGCGATCCGGCTGCCAATGCAGCCTCTAACCAGAACTTACAAAGCTCAAACAACATGGCCCAATCGTATGTGGGTAAAAGTCAGGCCTTAGGCGCACCACTGATTTTTGCCTATGAATATAACAAGGCCCAAATTGATGCCCGACGCACCATGAGCGTCACCACCTACGTCATTGATAGGGTCAAACGGACATACGTGAAGTCAAATTTTGATATTGAAGATCAAAATCGTTTTGAAGTTGTTTACGGGGTATCGCGACATGACCCTAAACGCAATAATATCAGTGCCCAATTCGACACGGAACAAGATATCGATGACTATGAAAAAAACAGTCTCGATATAAGACTGTCAGCTTTGCTGAAAGACTATTCCAACAAACGCACCACAGCGCGGAATCTAGGCACAGGAATGGCTTTGCGCAAAATGTTGCTTAAAGATCGCAACACTGTTCTGGCTGATGTTAATGCCAATACCTTTGACGACCGCCCGTTAAATGACCCACGCTTTGACACCGTGGTGGCTGTTTATACGGGTGATGGTTCTCTCGGGTCTGGATTTTACGTGACCCCAAACGTGGTTATGACCAATTGGCATGTTGTCAAAGATCACCCATTTGTGGAAATGAAGGCATACGATGGGCAAGAAACTTACGGCACAGTTTTGGGTAAGGATGTTCTTTTGGATGTGGCCTTGGTGCGTGTCGAACGACGTGGTCGCCCGGTTGCGTTTTACACCGGAAAAAACATTAACCTAGGCGCAACTGTGGAAGCCATCGGTCACCCCCACCGTTTCGAGTTTTCAATCACCCGCGGGGTGATCAGCGCGGTGCGTAAACATCATTCCATCAATCTGCCATCGGGGGCTGGCGACAAGGTTTTGTTCATCCAAACCGATGCACCTGTAAACCCCGGAAATTCGGGAGGGCCACTGTTTTTGGGTAACCGTGTGATCGGCATGAATACGTGGGGGCAAAACAAATCCATTGCTGAGGGCCTGAATTTTTCTGTCCACTATTCCGAATTGATGAATTTTATGAACGCGCATTTACCCGGCTATGCGGTATCGCCTGCGGGGCCGAAGAAGGAAGCAAAACGATGAGAAATCAATGGGTTGCAATAGTTGTGATAGCCTTAGGCCTCAGCGCCTGTATTGGACCAAACCAATCACGCATGGGTATGGTCGTGGATGAAGACTCTGGGCTGTTGTTTGGTTCGACTGTGCAGAAAAACATCGTTACAGATGCAACATTTTACGCCAACCGCAAACTGAAAGTCCGCACCCGCAACACATCGGGAGACACAGCATTTGGCTTAAACAATTTCACCCAACAACTCAACACGACATACGCTGGCAAAGGCTATGAGCCGACCACCGCCGATGACTTCGGCTTGCTGGTAGATGTAAATGTCGTTTATAGCGGACAGGTACAAACCAACAGCGCACAAACCTATTCATGGCTCGGGGCTGCATATGGTTCCACATATGGGGGAGACACACATAAAGGCAGGCTCACCGCAACTGTCGCTGGGGCAATGCTTGGCGATATTATTGGCCGCTACAACACCGACGACACTTATATGGTGGTGGCCCGGGTTACCTTTGGTGTTGTGAAACCCATTAAGGAAAGCCGCAAACGCGTAACATTCAGTCGCAGTGATAAACTCAAAAACATTGACGACCCTAATGAGGATGAGAAAGTCGTTCGTGGTGGTTTCAAGAAAACCTATTCTACTGAAATCGCAATTTATGCGGGGGGACGGAACCTCAAACAATCGGCCATTGCAGAAGAAGTACGCAAACGAGCCGCACGCATCGTCGCCGATATTATCTAACCATAAGGTCTAACTGTTGTTGTTCGAGCATACTCTTCACCACGGTTTTGGATGTATCGAAAAACAGTTGCACCACACCACCTGTACTGGAAATACCCTGCCCATGTCCACCCGAGCTGCTGCCTTGAACAAAGTCCACTTTGAAGCTCGTACCATCGCTGCACTGAGCCTCGGCACTGCCTTGGGCTCCCATGGTGGTCAGCGAAGGTCGTTTGGTGACCATAGATCTGCCTTGGCATGTAACTCGTCCATCGGCGGTAACAACATTGATGCTCCCAGAACTGGTACCAAAGACACTGACCGTGCCATAAAACGTTGTGCCAGTGTCTTCAAACTGCCCTGCAACATTGTAACTTGCACACGCAGAAAGGCTCAACACACACGCACCAACCAAGCCAAGTTTCCAGATTTTCATAACCATTATCAACAATTGTCATTCACCCAATTTAAGTGCGACCTATGATACATTCGATATCAAATAAAACAATCATAATGATACTTTCGGCTTTGGTTTTGTCAGGCTGTCTAGGTGGCGATACAGCGTTTTCCCGTGCCAGCCAAATAAAAGGCAATAGCTTATGCGGCGACCTGTTCAATTCGCCCGCGATCGTTTCTCTGCAAGCAAATATGCCGATATTACCCGGCGAAATTCCAACGCGGGAAATGTTGTATATCAACTTGGTTCCCACCCCGTCGGAAGCCAAAGCCATTCAATCGTTGGAAGGCGCAATTCGGACATGCAGATTACGGCGTGCGGCACAAGGTATTCCGACCTCTGCTACTGAAGATATTGTGGAAAAGCGGCTGAGCCGTTTGCGTTATGGGCTTTACAATGGGGATATCCCATACGCTGTTTATAACTACGGGCTTGCCCAGGCGCTTAAAGAACAATCCAAGTTTCGACTATCAGTCAATCCAACATATGCCAAGA
Organism: Magnetovibrio sp.; assembly: GCA_026196495.1. GTDB lineage: Bacteria > Pseudomonadota > Alphaproteobacteria > Rhodospirillales > Magnetovibrionaceae > Magnetovibrio. The sequence continues at coordinate 27,664 of JAPHSY010000013.1, read as the reverse complement.
GCGCCGATGAAGGTGCTCTGTTTACGGGGATCAACACCCCAACACAGGGAACAATGTCGTGGAACTGCACAACCCTAAATCGCGGTGTGGCCTGCAACTGAGCGTGTAGAACTTTTATACGTTGAAACGGAACAGCATAATATCACCGTCCTGGGTCACGTAATCTTTGCCTTCTTGGCGCATTTTACCGGCATCTTTACACGGTTGCTCACCACCCAATTCGACAAAATCTGAATAAGCAATTGTCTCGGCTCTGATAAAGCCTTTTTCAAAGTCCGTGTGAATAGCACCAGCCGCTTGTGGGGCTTTGGAACCTTCACGAACTGTCCAGGCACGGGCCTCTTTCGGACCAACGGTAAAGAACGTGATCAGGCCCAAAAGCGCATAGCCTTCACGGATAACACGGGCCAAACCGGTTTCTTCCAGACCCAAAGTTTCCAGAAATTCCTGCTTCTCTTCGTCAGATTCCAGTTGTGAAACTTCTTCTTCGATACGGGCCGAAATCACAACTGAGCGCGCACCCTGAGCCTCAGCCATTTCAGCAACCTTAGCCGACAAGCTGTTACCTTCAGCGGCAGAATCTTCTTCCACATTGCAAACGTACAAAATCGGCTTAGACGTCAACAGTTGCAGCATTTGGAATGCTTTTTCTTCATCTTCTGTGCGTTCAACTGTACGCGCAGGTTTGCCATCTTCGAGAACCTTCAGGGTGCGCTCAACCAACTCCAATAACAGCTTTGCATCTTTGTCCTGGCCGCGTGCTTTTTTAACCAAGGACGTTTGGCGTTTTTCCAAACTTTCCATGTCGGCAAGCATCAGCTCAGTCTCAATGGTTTCAGCATCGCGGATGGGGTCGATATCACCATCAACGTGAGTGATATTTTCATCTTCGAAGCAACGCACCACTTTAATGATGGCATCAGTTTCGCGGATGTTCGCCAAGAACTGATTGCCCAGGCCCTCACCTTTGGATGCACCGCGGACCAAGCCAGCAATGTCGACAAATTCCAGCTGGGTCGGGATGATTTTGGCTGACTTACCGATCTTCGCAATTGTGTCCAGACGTGGGTCTGGCACGCCAACACGGCCCACATTGGGTTCAATGGTGCAAAACGGGAAGTTCGCAGCTTCCGCAGCAGCCGTCGCGGTCAGCGCGTTGAAAAGCGTGGATTTGCCTACGTTGGGAAGCCCTACAATGCCGCACTTGAAACCCATCAGCTGTCATCCTTCTTATTATTAGAGCTGCGCGGCGGTTTAACCGCCTGCGCCACACGGGTCATGAAATCAGAATCACGCCCGTCTAAGATCAAATCTATGTTATCGGCCACGGCATCCAATTGTGGAACCATCCAGTCTTGGTCTGCCTTGGCAAAATCTTTCAATACATGGCCTGTCACCCGATCTTTCGATCCCGGGTGACCGATACCCAAACGCACACGGGCATAACCTTCACCGACGTGTGCATGGATAGAACGCAATCCATTGTGCCCTGCATGGCCGCCGCCGCGTTTCACGCGCAGCTTGCCGGGGGCTAAATCCAGTTCATCGTGTAATACAATGATGTTTTCTGGGGCAATCTTATAAAACGTGACCACTTCGTTCACAGAACGGCCACTTTCGTTCATGAAAGTTTGTGGTTTCAACACCAACACCTTATCGGTGCCGATTTTGCCTTCTGACAGTTCGCCCTGGAACTTTGCGCGATAGCTGGGAAAGGAATGGCGGCGGACAATTTCGTCCGCCGCCATAAACCCAATGTTGTGGCGGTTCCGGGCATATTTTTCGCCTGGATTTCCAAGTCCCACAACAAGAAACATATGAAGTCGCAGTGAAGATTACTCTTCGCCACCCTCTTCAGTTGCTTCGCCTTCTTCACCTTCAATTTCAACTTCTTCTTCTTCAACAGCTTTGGACACTGTCGGAGCAGCAATCGTTGCAACGGTGAAGTCGCGGTCGGTAATGGTCGGGGTAGCACCATCCGGCAGCGCAACAGAGCTGATGTGGATGGATGCACCGACTTCCAGGCCTGTGAGATCCACGTCGATGTACTCAGGAATAGCTTCCGGAGAAACGTTAAGTTCGACATCGTGCCGCACAATGTTGAGAACACCACCGTATTTGAGGCCCGGGGAGTTTTCTTCGTTGATGTAGTGGATCGGAATATTCACAGCAATGGTGGAACCCTTCGTGACGCGCATGAAGTCAATATGCAACGGACGGTCGGTGACCGGGTGCATTTGAATGTCACGTGCGATAACACGGTGGCTGTCTTTGCCAACCTTGATTTCAACCAAGTGAGAGAAAAAGCTACCCGTGCTGGCAAGCTTGTTCAGCTCGACCGGATCGATCGATACCATTACGGATTCTTTTTTGTCACCATAGATGACGGCAGGCACGCGACCAGTACGACGGGTCGCGCGGGCTGCCCCCTTACCTGCCCGCTCACGCGTTTCAGCGTTGAGAACAAAAGCGTTAGCCATGTGGCTATCTCCTTTTTTAAACGGCACGAACCTCCAGGGGTGTTCGTGTCCAAAATGGCGCATCTTGCAACGCGCCGCTCATAACCCGGCGTGGCCCAACAGGACCCCGCTTGGGTATCTCTTAATCGAACAAAGACGAAACCGAGGTTTCGTTGCTGATCCGCTCAATCGCATCAGCCATCAGGGGTGCGATCGGGAGTTGTTCGATATTATGGGCACCTCGTACCGCATCCGTGGCCTGGATGCTGTCGGTCACCACCAATTTTTCCAACGGTGATCCCGTTACACGGGCCACTGCTCCGCCAGACAACACCCCATGGGTGATGAAGGCATAAACTTCTTGGGCACCTTGATCTTTCAGCGCAACAGCTGCATTACACAACGTGCCCCCGGAATCGACAATGTCATCAATCAAGATACAGCGTGTGTCTTTGACATCACCGATGATGTTCATCACTTCCGACACACCAGCGCGTTCCCGACGCTTGTCAATGATTGCCAAGTCCGCATCCAAACGTTTGGCAATGGCACGTGCACGGACCACACCGCCAACATCGGGCGAAACCACAGTGATGGGTTTATCCCCCGTCAGGCGTGCCTTGATGTCGCGGGCAAACACCGGGGCTGCAAACAGGTTGTCCAGGGGAATGTCGAAGAAACCCTGAATCTGACCGGCGTGCAAGTCCATGGTCAAAACGCGATCTGCACCCGCAGCGGTGATCATGTTCGCCACCAACTTGGCCGAGATCGGCGTGCGCGGTGCGGGCTTACGATCTTGGCGGGCATAGCCGAAGTACGGCAACACTGCCGTAATGCGACGGGCGGAGCCACGACGCAACGCATCAATCACCACCAGCAATTCCATCAAGTTGTCGTTAGCCGGATATGAAGTGGACTGAATGACGAAAACGTCTTCACCACGCACATTTTCCGAAATTTCGACGAAAATCTCCATATCGGAGAAACGACGGATAGTGCCCTTGGCAAGCGGGATTTCCAATTCCTTGGAAATGGCTGTTGCCAGTGGAAGATTGCTGTTACCTGCGACGATTTTCATCGATTTACCCGGTCCGCTACTACTGTGGTGATCCAATCACTTAGACTGGTCACCTGACGCCCAAAATGTCAAAAGTCCACAAGCCCAAAATAATGTCTGCGGAACGCGGCGGAACATACCAAGCCCCGGCACCCGTGTAAACGTGCAAAACACCTAAAAACTATTGGTTTTCGGCATATTCCCTCCATTTCTCACCACAAATGAGCCAATGGTGGAAAAAACTACTGTGGCGGGGGCATGGCGCGGCCGGGTTGACCCGGCAAAACAATGGCTGGCGGCTCACCTTTAGCACGGTTAGCTGATCCGGGAGCTGGCCCCCTGCGGGTGCCAAAAACATGCTCAACACCAACGGCCGCAGCCTTGCCAATTGCCGGGGCAAATTCAGCCCAACCGCCCTGTAACTGAGTTTGAGCCAAGCGATTATCTTGTACTGCGCTACCGATTTCACGCTGATCCATGGTCAACACACGCCAAACAATGCGGATATTGACAAAACCGGGGTCACTTTCGGTAACCTCCACACGCCCGGCCAATCGAAATGAGGCCTGACGCGGATCCCCCGTCACCAAAACATCAGACGTGCGCAAAGCGGTTGAGACGGCCTTGGTCACAAAGGCGCTGTCTTGTGGACTGAGGCCTGCAACCTGTTCAACCAACAATCCACGACGCAAAGGATCTGTCGGCACAGTCGATTTGGTTTCTTGCAGCACCATTTGCGAAACCGGTCCCGCTGTACCAATGGCGATTGATGCCAACAACTGTGCATCACCAAAATCCCATTCTTGCTGGGTGCCTTCAATACCGTGGGTGTAGGTGGAAATCAGTCGCCCACCGGCATCCGACAGCATCCAACGCAGTACCCGGTCATACTTCACACGCGGATCATTTTCGATGCGCTCCGCCATACCGGTCAGCACAAAGTGGCGTCCTTTGCCGAGGCGCCCATCACTGATTTGTGCCGATATTTTTTCTTTTTGAAGTTGTTCCACCACATGTTCGGCAATCAATTTGGCCATGGGTACGGTGGTGCCTTCGGGAGGCACCACATGAACGTGGGCGCGCGGCGTGTCCAACTTGGCGTAATAGCCTTGCCATTGGGTATCACGCTTTGCCGGAGCCTTTGAGCATGCACTCACGAGCATCATTGCAGCCATAAGCACCACCACAAACCGAATCATGACGATGTACCCACACTCAGGCCAATGATTGATATTTGTCGCCCATAATCAGGCTCTTCACGATGGGTGGTGCGGCGGAAGCTGAAAAACCGTTGTTGGTCAACATAGGTGTCGCAATCCACCACTTCGACTGCCCCCAGTTCCAGACGTTGTAGTTCTCCACTGACATAGCTGGGCAGATCAAATTGATAATGTCCAGGACGTGCTGCAGGTTCAAAACACCAATCAGCCCAAGCGCTTGTCTCAATAATCTGAAGACGCAGGTCTTCCCCAACTTCGTAAGATTTCTGATGAATACACGGTCCCACGGCGGCATGAATACGGTCAGACCGAGCACCCATTTTGACCATCTCAGATACTGTTGCCTGTAACACACCTCCTTGTGCACCGCGCCAGCCCGCATGGGCCGCACCAATAACCCCAGCCTTAGGATCGGCGAACAAAACCGGAGCACAATCTGCGGTCAAAATACCCAAAGCAAGACCAGGACAGGACGTCACCATAGCATCTGCCTGAGGTGGATCATTTGGGTCCCAAGGCTCTGTGACACTTATAACTTTGGACGAATGGATCTGATAACACGTCACCAAGTGCGCACCACCTAAACCAACACGATCCACCGCGCGGCGACGGTTTTCCTGCACATCATTGGGATCATCATCCGAGCCCGGGCCACAGTTAAGCCCGGCATATATACCTGTACTCACCCCGTCTTCACGGGTGAGAAAACCATGATGGATGATTGGATTACTCAGTGTTGTCGCTTTGATCATGAACGTATTTAACGGACTGTTACCTTGAAAGCCAATCCCTTCGATACAACCTTTTTGAATAGCATCTTAAATACGCTGCATTTCTGGCGCAACTTTACCTTAGTATCAGTTAATGATATGAAAGTCTTGATAGATTATCAAAGGGGCATCTCATGAAGGGTAAAATCATTTCCGTGAACCATCGTTTAGGCGCATTGGTTGCAGAAATAGCAGATAACACCTGTGTGGTTTTGGAATCGATGGGCAACGTTCAAGCCGAAATTGGTGACGAGATTGAAGGCGATTGGTCGACCCTGGGTCGCACCATCATCACCAACATTACCCAAGGTACACAAAACAACATGGTCTTGCAGATTGCGGACGTTACCCGCAACGAAGCGATCGCCCGCACCACAGTGGTCTGATCATTCAATTACCCTTGGCCAGTTATTCTGCCCAGGGCGGCACGCCAAATCCTGGCGGCACAATGGCAATCACCTTAAACAAGGTACCCATTTCTTCCGCGTCCGTCAGACGCTTATAAGCGGCATCAATCTCTGCCACTTGATCTTCATTGCCGTTCATCATCAATGCATTCGCACGCTGTCCCAAGCCAAGGCGTTCTAAAAATGCGCCTTGAGGCACAGGGCCCAAAACCGTCGCTCCGGCTTCTTCTGCCACTTTGGTCAATTGCAGAAAATCAACATGTGCGGTCAAATCCACATCACCCGGGTTTTTCAACACATCCGTAAATTTGTGATCTTTCACCGCTTGCAAGGTTTCACCAATGCCGTGTTCGATATGGCCATAATCAATGAACAGAGCCACACCACCTTCTTTCACCACACGCTCAGATATCTGGCGCATAATGGCTTGCGATGCAGGCTGATATTCAAAGATACTTCCCGGCGGGGTGGAATTGCGCAGTTCTTCTGGAACCACGGAACTGTCGGCTAAGTCTTCGGATAGGGTGTATTCAAACTTATCGCCCTCGTCATTCATGCCGATCAGGCGTTCGCGCCAGCCATCATCGGCACGTGCAATCTGTTGGATTGGCAATGCATCGAAAAATTCATTAGCGATCACAATTAGGGGGCCTGGGCCAACCTCTTCAAAGCTATCGCGCCAAGCCGGCATCAACATAGCGGGCTTAAGCATTTCTTTTTGTTTTTCACGCAAAGCGGGGCTGGTTTCAATCATCCACATGCGCACCGCGTCATCAAAATCTTCCAAAGCATGGGCGGCACGCAACGCATCCGCCATCAAGGTGCCGCGTCCGGGGCCCAGTTCAACCAAGTTCAAAGGATCTGGTTCGCCCATTCCCTGCCATACCACAGCCATCCACAAACCCAAGATTTCACCAAACATCTGGCTGATTTCCGGCGCGGTGACAAAATCACCATCTTCGCCAAATGGGTCTTGTTTTTGGTAGTAGCCATGTTCGGGGTGGGCCAAAGCCAATTCCATATAACGGGCCACGGTGATGGGGCCGTCGGCCTCGATCTCGGCTTTGATGATGTCAAAAAGCGCGTTCATTATTTTAAGTCCACATCTCTTGGGAAGGCTTAACTTTAGATTACCCTAATATAGGGCGTTTGCGTGCATATGCAATAAGACCTATGCCTGCCAACACCATTGGAATTGACAAGAGCTGCCCCATGGTGGCACCGCCCCACAAGAAGCCTAAGTGCTCATCGGGTTGACGGAAAAATTCAACAATGATCCGGGACAAACCGTAACCAATTAAAAACACACCTGAAAGCACACCTGGGGTTTTTCGCAAACTTTCCCGTCGCCACACCAAGTGCAACACCACCAACAACACCAAACCTTCGAGTGCAGCTTCATAAAGTTGGCTGGGATGGCGCGGGTATGGCCCACCGTTGGGAAACACAACGCCCCAGGCCACATCCGTGGTGCGACCCCAAAGTTCTGAATTGGCGAAATTGGCAAGGCGGCCAAAGAACAAGCCAAAGGGGGCAACGACGACACCCAAATCGACAAACGCCAAAAAACGAATACTGCGCAGACGACAAAACAGCCAAGTGGCAAACAAGACCCCTAAGAACCCACCATGGAACGACATTCCACCTTGCCACGTTTGAAGAATTTCAGCGGGATTCGCCAAATAATATTCTGGCTTGTAAAAAAATACGTAGCCCAGGCGCCCACCTAAGATCACACCAAACACAGCCCAGACCAAAAAGTCATCGGCATCTTTGGATTTAACAAATGAACCAGCTTGGTCCGCCAGCCACATCATATAGCGCCAACCCAATACCAGTCCGGCAATGTAAGCCAAGGCATACCAGCGGATAACAACCGGGCCAATTTCTACCAGTACAGGGTCAATCATGGGAAACGCAATGGCGTACATCAGCGACAAGGATCCTCAGTGTTGAGATGATTTTGCACGTAAGCTTTCACACCGTCTTCCAGCGACGTGAAGTCTTTGGTGTAACCAGCTTCGCGCAGTTTACTCATATCTGCCTGGGTGTAATACTGATACTTGTCACGCAAGTGTTCCGGCGTCGGGATGTATTCAATTTGCGGGGCCATGTCCAAGGCCCGGTAGACCGCAGCCGCCAAATCTTTGAACGGACGTGCTTGGCCGGTGCCACAGTTAAACAGCCCCGACACATCAGGGTTATCCAACAACCACATCATCACATCAATACAGTCATCAATAGACACAAAATCGCGCAGTTGGCCGCCGTCTTCGTAATCGGGATGGTGAGATTTAAACAGCTTGCAGGTTTCACCTTTGACCGCCACAGGGAAGACGTGGCTGACCACGCTTTGCATGGTGCCTTTGTGGTATTCGTTGGGTCCATAAACGTTAAAGAACTTCAGCCCGGCCCATTGCGGCGGGTGCGGTTCATTGCTGGCCAGCATCCGAGATACACGACGATCAAACAGGTGTTTGCTCCACCCATAGGGATTGAGCGGGGCAAGCTTCGACAAATTCTCTATATCTGCATGATCCACAAAACCATTTTCACCGTCCCCATAAGTTGCCGCCGAAGACGCATATATAAAGCGTACATGATTGGCCGTGCACCATTTCCACAAATCCATGGACAGGCGGAAATTGTTGTCCATGATTTTATCGCCATCCATTTCCGTGGTCGCTGAAATCGCGCCCATATGGAAAATGGCTTTGACATTGGAATCATGTTGTTCAAGGAACTCAAATAGGTTGTCGGGGTGCACCACATCAAACAGTTCGCGTTTGGCAATGTTTTTCCACTTCACGCCGTCACGCATGCGATCAACGATGACAATTTTGGAATAGCCGCGCTGTTCCAGCGCCCACGCAATGTTGGAGCCGATAAACCCAGCCCCGCCTGTAATGATGTACATCAGGAAACCCCTTATAATTTTCGTTCTTGTTTATAGGGTGTGCCACGCGCCCCGTCCAGTTAGGAGGTGTTGCACCAGTGTTGCGTTGTATGGGCACTGCCTTCATAATGCGGCCAAATCTGACAATAAGGATATCAAGCTTATGCAAACCACCAACCGCATCCTCGACGATATGGCCAAAGTTGCCAGTGGGGCTGTGTCTGCTGTGACAGGTCTTAAAGGCGACAGTGATAACTTCTTGCGCCGCCATGTCGAAAAGTTGCTTTTGGAAATGGATCTGGTACCCCGCGAAGAATTTGAAGCGGTGAAAGCCATGGCTGCCAAAGCACGTGCTGAGCAAGAAAAACTAGAAGCCCGCATCGCCGAATTGGAAGCGAAACTAAAGTAAGTCTTCAGCTCTAAATTTTCCCGATTCTCTCACGTTTTTGAAAAATCGTGGTTTTTGAATCACTTAAAGCCCTCGATTCGCCCGATTCGGGGGCTTTTGTGCGAATCGGAGCTAAGTATCTGGAATCATTGCGACTCTTAAAATTTTTGGTTTTTTCCACATGAAATCGCTTGCTTGTGCTTGCGACTCCCATAGGGCTTCGACACACTAAATCTAGTGCTTAAATAAAAAAGGCACACATCAGGTGCCCAGAAATGCCGTTCTGGGCCGAGGGATTTAGGGATCGACACCATGGCGACCACACAGCGCGAAATAGAATTTGCAGAGCACCACCCCATGGATGTGGTGGAGCAAACCGTGAACCTCTATGAATGGCAAACGGAGCGCAGCTGCGACACCGAAATCGCCGTTCAGGCGCCGGGCAAGTGGTGTGATTACTCTCTCTATTTCACCTGGAGCGAAAACGCCGAGGCCATGCAGCTCACCTGTGCCTTTGACATGCGCATTCCCGCAGCCAAACGTGTCGCAGTTCAAGAACTGTTGATGATGGCGAACGAAAATTTGTGGTTGGGTCATTTCACCCTTTGGGCTGACGAAGGCCTACCGATGTTTCGCCATGCTTTGCCATTACGTGGTGCCGACGCCCCGACATTGGAGCAAGTCCAGGATATGGTGGAAACGGCACTATATGAATGTGAACGCTTTTACCCGGCGTTCCAGTACGTCATCTGGGGCGGTCAGTCGGCTGAACAAGCCATGGCCTCGGCCTTGCTGGAAACTGTGGGCGAAGCATGACACGGTTATTGCTCATCGGCTGCGGCAAGATGGGCGAAGCCATGCTGGAAGGCTGGCTCGACCAAGGTATCCCTGCCGACAACATCACCATTGTAGAACCCAACGTGGACCTCGCCAAAACGTTGGCGGGTAAATATGGTGTTTGGGCTATCAGTGGTGCCGATGAATTGGCCGCAGGGTATGCTACTGATGTGGTGGTGTTGGCTGTAAAGCCCCAGATTATGGACAAAGTTCTACCGCCTTATCAAAAACTGGTGGACCAAGCCCCAGTATTTCTGTCCATCGCAGCCGGACGCACCATCAAAAGTTTTGAAGATATCTTAGGCACGGATACCGCCGTCGTGCGTGCCATGCCCAATACACCTGCATCCGTCGGGCGGGGCATTACGGTGGGGTGTCCAAACGCCAATGTGAGCCCGGAACAAAAAAAGCTGTGCGACCAATTGCTAACATCTGTCGGGCAAGTGGAATGGGTCGAAGATGAGGGTGACATTGATGCCGTCACCGCCGTTTCCGGCAGTGGTCCGGCTTATATCTTCTTGCTGGCAGAAACCATGGGCTATGCCGGGCGCATGGCGGGGTTGAACCCGGAACTGTCGGACAAGCTGGCGCGCGCCACCGTGGCTGGTGCTGGCGAATTGCTGCATCAATCACACGAATCCGCCGCCACCTTACGCGAAAACGTCACATCCCCAAATGGCACCACGGCAGCAGCATTGGATGTATTGATGGGGCCTGATGGCATGAAAGAGCTGATGATTAAAGCCATTGATGCCGCCACCAAACGTTCTCGCGAATTGGCTGGCTAATGGAAGACCTGATTTCCGTAAGTGACTTCCTGAAAATCGACATCCGTGTCGGCCAAGTGATGCGCACCGAGGATTTTCCTGACGCTCAAAAACCTGCCATCAAAATGTGGATCGATTTTGGAGATGAAATTGGGGTGCGCAAAACATCCGCACAAATCACCAAACACTACCGTCCTGACCTTTTAATGGGAAAACAGGTGATCGCGGTCGTCAACTTCCCACCACGCCAAATCGGTAAATTTATGAGTGAGGTTCTGGTCTTGGGTGTCCCTGATGAAGATGGCGAAGTCGTATTGCTCAAACCCGATCAGTACACGCCGCTTGGCGGGCGCATGTTTTAGTACACCCGTGCCTGCCCATCTTTTCCCCAATCAAAATGGCCCTGGTTCAATAATGCATCCAATGCTTGGCGTATTCGGTCAGCATCACGGTCCGCATGCGAACTGATGGCACAGTGTAGTGCCCGTTGAGAGACGACATAAGGAGCAAACTTGAAACGATCCGACATGTCCAACTCATCAAGCAATGTCGAACCAATTGTATCGGGAACAATGACCGCATCCAAACGCCCTGCTTGAAGCATTTCATAATTTTGTTTGAAGCTCGTGTTATCAATGCGGGTTGCCTGACCATGAGCAAACATTGCCGTCAATCGTGCATATGAGTAGCCCAAAATTGTGCCTACATATAATCCCTTCATATCACGTGTTCGACGCAACTCCGAAGCAAGCTCTTCCCTTGTTAAAACAAGGTTTTGAACGGTGAAGAGTTTCGCTGACCACATAATACCTGCATGATTTTCAGCCCAGGCCGGGTTGGTAAAACAGTAGAGATCAATCTCACCATTTTTCAACATCGCCTCATAGCGTTTGCGGGGAATGGATACCGGTTCAACATTCTGATTGAGGATTTGCGACAACGCCTGCGAAGTCTCATAAATCCAGCCGCCCGTCAGCTTATCTGCAGAATAGTGTGTGTAGGGCGCAGAAAAGTGCCCACCATACCCCATCAGTATTTCCCCAGCCCAAACGGCTCTGGGGCTCAAACACATCAAGACAGCCAACACCACATACGATGTTAAGAACTTCTCATTTTGCATCGTACAACCTCCTATAAGAGGTCTGCGCGCCACATATTATTATATGTCAAAGTGTGCGCAATTTCGAACACATGTGCGTGAATAATACGAAAGAACCAAACTACAAGGGCAATGACACACGAACACGAAGCCCACCACCAGGGGCATCTTCTAAGTATATCTCACCGCCGTGGGCACGAATAGAATCGCGCGCAATGGTCATGCCTAAACCAACTCCACCCGTACCGGGATTGCGCGACGCATCAATACGAAAGAACGGTTTAAACACTTCATCGCGCTTGTCTTCAGGAATACCTGGACCATCATCATCAATGATGATTTCAACCAACTCCCCTCGGATACCCGACCTCATGGAGATATGCTCCCCATAACGAATAGAGTTATCCAGCATATTGGTAAGGGCACGCTTAAAAGCATTGGGCTTAATTTTGGCACGAATGTCGCCTTCGCAATGCAGGTCAATGGCGGCCCCTTTGCGTCGGGCTTTGCTCACAATATCAGTGAGCATTTCGGTGAGGCTTGCATCCACCGCACTTTCACCACCTTCACCACGGGCAAAGGCTAGATACTCTTCCAGCATATGTTCCATGTCGGCAATGTCGGTTTCCAACTCCTTGGCACCATCCAGTTCGCCCATCATTGCCAACTGTAATTTCATCCGGGTCAATGGTGTGCGCAAGTCATGGGATACACCAGCCAACATATCGGTGCGTTGTTGCAAATGGCGCTTGATGCGGTTGCGCATGGCGATAAAGGCCGTGGCAGCACGGCGAACTTCGGTTGCGCCTTCAGGTTTAAAGCGTGGAGTGTCCCGGCCCATTCCAAAATCATTAGCTGCTCGCGCCAGTCTACGTATTGGGCGGACCTGGTTGCGCATAAAAATAATGGCAACAAAAAACAATAAGATAGACGTACCAACCATCCACAACACAAACACATATGTGGTGGTGGAAAACAAACGCTTGCGGGGCACCACCACATGCAAAACACCATCGGCCATTTGCACCTCAATCTTCACAAAGCGATCCTGGCTTTCGGCATCGATACGATGTGGTTTAAATACGATTTCCCCCATCGCCCCCGTCAATTGTCGCACCAATATGGCTTCACCCAATTTGTCTTGATTGTCGAGAAAGGCCCCTGGTTCATAAGAAATGTCCAACTGCAATGATATATGTGCTTGGCTGAACAATAACTGACGCGCGGCCTCATCCGGGGCTTGACGCACCCCTTCAATCATCACGGCAATTTCTCCCGCCACGCCCAGTGCCAGACGACGCCCTACTTTACTCCAATGGTTTTCAAAAAAGATTGTCGCTGTGATCACCTGCAACAAAATCAACGGCATCACAATAATCAGGACCGAACGCCCCAGCAAACTTTTGGGCAAATACGGTTTGAGGAATGTCGAAAAATGCATGCTCATTCCATCCTCAATCCGGTAGCAACACGTAGCCCTTGCCCCGCACAGTTTGCAGGTAACGGGGCAATTTGGGATCGGCTTCAATTTTACGGCGCAGGCGCGTGACCTGAACATCCACGGCGCGACCGCCAGAACTGGCGTCGGTTGCGGCACCTGTGCGTTCAATCAAATCATCACGCGACAATGGCTCACCGGGTTGTTCGGCCAAAGCTTTGAGTAACTGAACCTCAACCGTGGTCAAACGGACCGGAGTTCCAGCCACTTTTAACTCACCACGTTCAATGTCGAATTCTGCATCCCCCATGGACACCATCGTAGGGGTTTCGGAAACTGGTGCGCTGAGTACAGCGCGTTTCAAAATATTGTTGATACGTAACAACAATTCACGCGGTTCAAACGGTTTGGTGAGGTAATCATCCGCACCACATTCTAACCCGCGAATGCGGTCTTCGGACTCACCCATGGCGGTGAGCATCAAAATCGGCACAGAAGACGATTGGCGATAATCGGTCGCAAACTCCAGCCCACTTTCCCCGGGCATCATCAAATCCAAAATAATCAGATCAAACGCCAAAGACCGCAACTTATCGCGAGCATTTTGGGCATCCGTTGCGCTGATCACCACGAAGCCATTTTCGCTGAGATACTTTTGCAACAGCGTGCGCAGACGATCATCATCGTCAACCACCAAAATATGTGGAAGGTCCGCTACCATGCGTCTGTCTCTATCCCCCTGGGCTACGTGATGTGTAGAAACACTTTAGCACCTCAATCGGTGTGAGGGCCACCACCCGTAAAGCGGCTGCGGTTTTCAGCATTGATGATTTCCGTCAATACCGCCTTGAAACCCTTCACCGCATCGGCACCGGCCAATTTATAGGCACGACTGATGCGCTTGCTTTGGCAGGCTGTGAGGCGCCCTTCCAGGTCCTCCCCTTTTTGCGTCAGATTCAGTGTGCGGCGGCGGCGGTCATCCGGATCCGTTTCTTGCAAGATGTAGCCATCATTAACCAACTGACCCAAAACCCGCGACAGGCTTTGCTTGGTGATTTTCAATATCCCCAGCAAGCTGTTCACGGTGATGCCGGGATTGCGTTTTACAAAATAAATCACCCGGTGGTGTGCCCGACCAAAGCCGTCCTCAGCCAAAATCGCATCAGGTTCCCCGGTGAAATCACGATAGGCAAAGAACAACAACTCGATAGCCTGGCGTAGCTCTTCTTCTCCCAGGAATTGGCTGAGATCTTCCAAAACGTCGCTTGCTTTTGGCTCGTCTGGACTCATCATTGCGCCTCAAAAAATAAGTCAGTGATATTGACATATATGCATGTTCCTGATAGAAAACGCAACAACATTCGCAGCAAGCGCTGCTAATGAGTAACATTATTACAAGATTGAACTTAATTATATCCAATTAAATCAATCGGAAGGGTAGAGAAGGTAACGACGATGGCAGGACCAGCTTACGATGATCGTGATGGCAAAATTTGGTATGACGGTGAAATGGTCGAATGGCGTGATGCCAAAGTTCACTTGCTGACCCACGCTTTACATTATGGCTCCGGCGTCTTTGAAGGTGTGCGTATGTATTCCGGCAAAATTTTTAAGCTGGAAGAACACACCGAGCGCCTGTTTGAATCAGCCAAGATTATGGGCTTTAAAATCCCCTACACGGCGGATGAGTTGAACCAAGCGCAAGTTGACGCCTGCGCCATCAACAACATCACCGACGGCTACCTACGCCCCATCGCTTGGCGCGGTAGCGAAATGATGGGTGTGGCAGCGCAATCCAACACCATCCATGTCGCAGTGGCAGCGTGGGAATGGCCCAGCTACTTCTCACCAGAAGCCCGGGCAAAAGGCATCAGCCTCAAAACGTCACAGTGGCGCCGCCCACCACCAAACAGTGCCCCTGTGCATGCCAAAGCATGCGGCCTATACATGATTTCCACACTGTCTAAGCACGATGCCGAAGCTAATGGCTATACGGACTCTCTGCTTTTGGATTGGCGTGGTCAAATAACGGAAGCCACAGGTGCCAATATCTTTATGGAAATGGGTGACGGCAAGTTGCACACCCCAATCCCGGATTGCTTCTTGGACGGCATCACACGCCGCACTGTCATTGACCTTGCAAAAGCACGGGGCATCGAAGTTATTGAGCGTGTGATCATGCCTGAAGAACTGGCCAACGCCACCCAAGTGTTCCTAACCGGTACCGCAGCCGAAGTTACCCCGGTTGGTAAAATTGATGACCGCACATATACAGTTGGCGAGATCACCAATAACCTGATCACTGATTATGACCGAGCCGTCGGCAAAGTCCCGGCGTTCGTTGCAGCTGAATAATTCAAAACAACATTATAATACGGTGGGCCCCATCATCAGGTGGGGCCCGTTTTGTTTTAGTGATCCACGGTTTCCTTGCCTTCGCCGCCAAAGCGGGTTGCTACATACCCCCACCGGGTTTATCAAGGTGGTGCTTTGTCAGTTTTACAGTCAGGAACTTAAAGGCATCTTCAACATCATCGGAACAATGAAACAACTCAAGATCGCTGGGTGAGATGGTTCCATATTTAACCATGGCATCAAGGTTAAAGACTTCGTTCCAATATTCTGTCCCGAATAAAACCACCGGCATGGCTTTGCCCATTTTCTTTGTCGACACCAACGTCATCAATTCAAAGAATTCATCCAAAGTCCCATAGCCGCCGGGAAACACCACCATGGCTTTGGCAAGGTAAGAAAACCAAAATTTGCGCATAAAGAAGTAATGAAAATCAAATGCCAACTCACGCGAGATGTATGGGTTTTCATGTTGCTCAAACGGCAATGAAATATTCAGGCCAATGTTATGACCTTTGGCCTCGGCAGCACCACGGTTGGCGGCTTCCATAATGCCGGGTCCGCCGCCGGTACACATCACAAAACGTTTGGCATTACCTTTCAATCCTTTCGACCATTCGGTCAAGCGGCGGGATAACTCACGTGCATCTTCATAGTACCGCGACATCCCCAACGCGCGATCGGCTGCCGCAACATCACCACCGTGTTTTTTGGCCGATTCCAATTCGTTTTCCGCCACGTCACGAGGCAAAATACGGGCGGATCCAAAAAAAACAATGGTGTCGGAAATATTGTAGCGTTCAAACCGGTCTTCAGGTTCCAAGAACTCAGCCAGTATTCGTAGGGGCCGCCCGGCACGACTGCGGATAAAATCCATATCCTTATAAGCCTTCTGGGGTTTGTCGTAACCTTCGTCCGGGTCTCTATCATCGGGATCGCGCGTCATTTCCTGCTCCTAGCCTAAGTCCTTATGGATTCTATCTTTTCACGTCTTTCATGGGTTTGGCAAGCACCGTCCAAAACAACACGATTTATGAAAAATCACAATATCGTTACGTGCACAATCCGCCTTCAACACCAATCTCTATAGAATACGTCACGGGTGATTTCCGTGGTGTTCCAAAAATTAGCGCTTGAGCAATCGCAGAGTTTTTGGAGGTTACGATGTTAAATCGTTTGGTAGCTTGTCTATGTGCATGCGCCTGCTTGATGTTGGTGAGTCTAACACCTGCAAAAGCACAAATGTTTGGAACCGGAGAAGACGTTAAGTACGCTGAGCAGCTCTGGCTTTCACTCAACAAATATAGGTTGGTGGGTCCTAACTCATTACTGACAACACCGTATGAAGGCATCGAGCCTCATGGGTTTGTGTTGGAGACCATTCAAGACACAATCGTTGTAAACGGTGAACACCGGGTGGTTATTGTTAAACGCAACTATGGCCCAGAGGGTGTCGAAGTAGAAGCCGTTGCCGATGATCCTATGAAGTATCTGGCGGCACATACGGTAATGGTTAAATTTGACAAAGGCTACGACACTGAAAACCAAGATTGGTACTACGTAAAGTACTCCCCTGACGGCATGGTTTTGAAAAATCCTGCCGGAGTATCGCTGGCTGGACGTGTTGGTAAAAACGCAGATGCCGGATGTATCCCATGCCACGCCAGTGCAGATGGCGATGATTACATCTACAACCACAACCGCTTCTCCATGGGCGCCATGATGAAAGACGATATGAAAAAAGGCGACATGATGAAGTAGCGATGACAGAATAGCGGTACGTTTTTGAGCAAAACTCAAATACGTGTAGGGACGGGCGACGCAAAAGTCGCCTGTCTTCGCTTATTAAAAGGCTTCGCTTATTCAGAAATGAAGTTCATTAAATCAGACAGGTCATCGACAATCTCTGTCCCTTCTGGAAACAGGCTTTCTTCTCCCGGCGCAACACGACCCAAAAACGCAAGATTGGTTTCGCGTGCCGCATTGTAATCGGTCATAGCATCACCCACAAATAGCACCTGATCACGCCCCAATCCTCTACGAGTAAGAATGTCGTCAATAATCTCTGGCTTAAGACGCGGTGAACCATGAACCTCATCAAAATGATGATCCCAGCCCCGTTTACTGACGATCCGTTGTAGCTCTTCTTCTGGGGTACCTGAAATCACAAAGATGGGGATGCCTCCTGCAACGGATTCTAAAAACGAAATGGCTCCTGGCACAGCGGGACAATGGACAACCTTATCTTCAACAATGTCACTATATCGCCCAGCCCATTCAGCGACTTCATCATCACTGAGATCAATCCCCAGAAACGTCTTGTGATAGTGGTGAATTTTCAGAACACGTGAAAGGCCCGCATGCAGATTGTGATATGCAACGCATTTTTCCACTACCTCTTCACCATAAGGTGCGTAAAGGTCGCGAAAGGCATCGGCTTTGATGTTTGCGCTTTCTGCTAACACACCATCAAAGTCAAAAAAGACTGCTTTGTAACGAATGGTTCTTCCCCCTCAAACCTGTTTTAATCTTGTTCCCAGCGTTTCGTGGCCTCATCATCACAGGTTTTAGCTTCGACCCATTGATCGCCAGAACTGGCGTTCTCTTTCTTCCAAAATGGCGCTTTGGTTTTGAGCCAGTCGATCAAAAAGTGACAGGCTTCAAAAGCCGCTTCACGGTGTGCAGAAGCCGCAGCCACAAAAACAATCCGTTCCCCCGGTTCTAAACGACCGTAGCGATGAATGATCAATGTCGCGTCCAAAGGCCAACGCTCATTGGCTTCTTTCTCTATCGCTTCCAATTGCTTTTCCGTCATCCCTGGATAGTGTTCCAAGGTCATGGCAGAGATTTGTTCATCCCCGGCAAAATCACGAACCATTCCGATAAATGAGCATACACCGCCAATGGCGTTATTACCTTTGCTCAACAGCTCCAGTTCGACACCAGGGTCGAAGTCATGTTCTTGAACGCGGATCATGCTTCAGATCAGCCCCCGGTTACTGGCGGGAAGAACGCAACCTCATCCCCATTTGCAAGAACGTGATCCTGTTCAACATATTCATGATTAACAGCCACACGAATAAGGGCATCTTTAGAAAAGGCACTGGCAAAGCCATTATCACGATCACGCAACCAATGCATCAATCCCTCAACGTCGCTAACACCTTCTGGCAAATCCAACTCTTCTTGACTGGTCCCAGTTTTTTCTTTTAACCAGGCAAAATATAAGACCTTCATGATGTCATCTCCCCAAACGGTAAAAAATTAACCAAATCCCCCTCATTCACCCGGTCCAAATCTTCAGGCAATTCCACCAGACCATCGCTGGCCACCATAGAGGTCAAAATGCCCGAACCTTGGGACGGATACTTTTGCACTTTCGTCCGACCAGCATCGTCGACTTGCACATTTGCACGCAGCCATTCACGCCGACCTTTTTTCTTGCTCATCTCAAAGGCTGCCGGAATTTGATAAACCAAGGGATCAACATCTGCACGCCCCGACAAGGCCAGAATGAGCGGTCGCGCTATGCGCATAAACGTCACCATCGCGGCAACTGGGTTGCCCGGCAGCCCAACAAAGGCCGTATCCACCACTTTCCCCAACGCCATCGGACGGCCCGGTTTAATGGCAAGACGCCAGAAATCCAACTGCCCTAAGCTTTGTACTACGTGCGTAATGTGATCTTCTTCACCCAAACTGACACCACCGGATGTGATGATCAAATCATGTCCGGGCGCAGCATCATGCAAAGCAGAGCGGATTTCCGCCACTTTATCCGGCAAAATGCCAAGATCCGTGACTTCACAGCCCAAGCCCCGCAACAATGCCCCAACCGTATAGCGATTGGCGTCGTAAATTGCACCGGGTCCAGCTTCATCAAAGACCGGGTCGGCCACTTCATCACCCGTAGAAAAGATTGCAGCCCGTAACTTGGTAAAGACCTTTACCTTGCCCCGACCGACAGATGCGGCCAAACCTATTTCTTGTGCGCGCATCAACTTTCCGGTGCGAATGATAATGTCACCTTCACGCACATCTTCACCCTGCTTGCGTCGATTGGCGCCCTGTTTGATGCCCGGCGGTAAAATCACATCGTCACCATCCAGCGCGATGTCTTCTTGCATAAATACTGTGTCCATTCCTTCCGGTACAGGTGCACCGGTAAAAATTTGGACGGCTTCACCACTTTTTGCCGGACGATTCAGAGGATGGCCAGCCGCGATTCGTGCTGTCACAGGCAAACGGGTTTCGCTATCTTTTGCCAAATCAGCGAAGTTTACGCCGTAGCCATCAACAGCAGAATTATCATGCGGTGGGACATCACGCGGTGCGCTGATATCTTCAGCCAGAACGCGGCCCTGCGCATTGGCCAACGAAACCATTTCTGTATTCACCACAATTTGTGCACGTGATTTTAAAATTTCGATACCTTCTTCAAAAGGCATCAATTCATCGCCAATGCGAAAACAATCGTCTTGTAAGCCCGTCATATTAGTCTTCCTGCTTCGCTTCGTCTGCTTCTGCGATATGGCGCAGGCCCGCACGCAGATAGTCATATCCAGTAATGATGGTGATCACGGCCGCTATCCACAAACCATAGGCACCAATCTCCCATGTGGTCGCAAAGCCAAAATCAGGCCCAGCATCCCCCACAATCAAAAAGCCCAAGGCCAGCATTTGAATGGTGGTTTTCCACTTTGCCAACATACTGACCGGCAAACCCACCTGGGCTTCGGCCAAAAACTCACGTAGGCCCGAAACCAGAATTTCGCGACACAAGATAATTGCTGCCGGCAAAATATGAATGGCATCAATGGTTTCAACACCCACCAACATGAACAACACGCCAGCCACCAACAACTTGTCTGCGATGGGGTCTAAAAAACGCCCAAAGGCAGATTGTTGATGCCAAGCACGGGCCAAGTATCCATCAAAAAAGTCGGTGATGCAGGCATATGTGTAAGCCCAAAATGCCAACCAGTTCCCCAGTGGCTCACCCCAGGCAATAAAGCCCAACACCACGGGAATAATAAGAATCCGCGTAACCGTTAAAATATTTGGAATGTTAAAAATCATACATGATATCGAAGTAAAAGACTGAAGTTTCAGGCGCGCCCACACGCCCAGGCTATTGTTATTGTGTTGTTGAGCATTCTAACGCCCTAAGCGTCTGGATGAAACCAATCATAAATTTGTTTTGCGATTGAGGTAGAAATACCTTCGACAGCCTCTAAATCCACCAATCCAGCCTCTTCCACCGCCTTGGCAGAGCCAAAATGATGCAAAAGTGCCTTTTTCCGCTTAGCCCCGATGGACGGAATATCATCCAATTTCGAATGTGTTTGTGCTTTTGAGCGCCGCCCACGGTGGGTACCGATCGCAAAACGGTGAGCTTCATCACGGAGTCTTTGAATGAAATAGAGCACCGGGTCACGTTCATGCAATTGCTTGGGCGCTTGGCCGGGCAGATAAATCTGTTCGCGTCCTGCATTACGATCAGGACCTTTGGCAACACCCGCCACAGTCACCCCTTCGATTTCAAGAGTATCCAAAACCTCAAGAGCAATCCCCAGCTGCCCACGTCCACCGTCAATCAGTAACAAATCGGGCCAATCAGCCCCGCGCTGGCCATCATTGTCTTCCACATCCTTGAGGGCACGCTTGAACCGTCGGGTCAGAACTTCACGCATCATGGCGTAATCGTCACCTGGCGAGAACCCATCCGAACCGGCCTCGGCATTGGAGGCACCACGGATATTGAACTTGCGGTACGCATTTTTGCGAAAACCTTCAGGTCCGGCAACAACCATAGCACCCACAGCATTGGTGCCGGACACGTGGGAGTTATCATAAACCTCGATCCGTTGAGGAGGATGATCCAGATCAAATAACCCAGCTATGTCTTCCAACATCTTTTCCTGGGTTGCATATTCCGCGGATCGACGCGCCAAAGCATCCCGGGCATTGTCTTTGGCATGACTGACCAAAGCCGCACGATCCCCACGGGTAGGACGGCTAAGCTTAACTTTACGCTCTGCCCGTACCGCCAAGGCATCGGCTACCAGCTCAGTATTGAGGATGGTGTGGCTCAGTAAGACTTCGCGCGGCGGCCTGTGGGCAGCGTAAAACTGGCCCAAAAAAGCCTCCAACACCTGGGGGGCATCTTCGCCTTTGGCCTGAGTCGGGAAATAAGCTCGATTGCCAAAATTACGCCCACCGCGAAAAAAGAACACTTGAACGCAGTTGAGACCGTTCTTTTCATGCAAAGCCACGACATCCGCCTCCTGGACACTGCCGGGATTGATGTCTTGATGTTGCTGAATACGGGTCAAAGCCCGAATACGGTCACGATATTCTGCAGCTTTTTCATATTCCATATCATCACTAGCGGTTTGCATCTGTCCGGCCAAACGCTTTTGGATGTCTTGGCTTTTGCCGCGTAAGAATTGGCGGGCCTCTTCCACCAGTTGATTGTAATCACCTTGATCAATCTTACCCTCAACACATGGACCGGAGCAGCGCTTGATTTGATACAGCAAACACGGTCGAGTGCGGTTGGCAAAAACATTATCGGTGCAAGTACGCAGCAAGAACGCCCGTTGCAGCACTGTCAGAGTCTCATTCACCGCCCACACGCTGGCAAAGGGGCCAAAGTATTCGCCCTTTTCTTTGTGCGCTCCACGGTGTTTCAACACCCTGGGAAAGCCATGAGCCGATGTCAGTAATATTTCAGGGAAACTTTTATCGTCACGTAATAGAATGTTGTAGCGCGGTGCCAGCTTCTTAATCAGGTTAGATTCCAGCAACAACGCTTCGGCTTCGGTGTGAGTTGTAACAAACTCCATAGATCGAGTTTGTGCTACCATTCGGCGAATTCTAACCGACTGACGATCCGGTTTTGTATAGCTTGCTACACGTTTTTTGAGGTTTTTAGCTTTGCCCACATATAAAACTTTGCCCGCCTCACCCAACATCCGATAGACACCGGGCTTAGATGGCAGGGTCTTCAAATGATGTTCAATAACATCCACACCTTGAGGAACAACAGGTTCCGGTGCTGGAATGGTGTTTTCATCGTTCTCAGAGCTGGAATCATCAGACGTTTGCATGCCTCAAATTACGCCGTTTGATAGCTTGGCGCAAAGATTCTGCATACTTTTGGATGAAGAGTTTTTTACTTTTTGTGATGAAGGTCCTTGACCGCCATACTATCCACGGAAGGTGTGGATAAGTTTGTGCACAAACCACCCCGCTGAAGAAAATCCTTAAGGACTCCCTCATATTCATCAAATTGCACAATATTTAAGCATTTTCTTAACTTATTGATTTTATTTAATTATTCAAAGTACCTACGTTAATCGGATTAAGCCGACATGTCACTTAAGTTACATCAACGATGTGAACAGCAAAGAATCCGGCTGTGCACAACCGATCAAAAAAGCTCAACAGATGAGTACTAAGAAGGGTAACAAGAACACTTAAGTAAAACGTGAACTATACTTCAGGATTAAAGCGTTCAATTTCCACACCGACACTTGCTGCATCTGCGAAGACATCAAGTTTTTCCACCCTTACACGGACAGAGCGGACCTGGGCGTGAGAAAGGCATACAATAGCAATCTCTTCGGCCAAAGTTTCCACCAAATTGGTGTGACCATTGTCACAGACGGCGCGCACTTCGTTGCTTATTTTCTCGTAGCAAACTACGTTTTGAATATCATCGGCAACCGAAGAAACATCCCCTTCGTACACAGCTAAATCAAGGTTCAAACGCACGCGCTGCTTGTTGTCCTTTTCGAAGTCATACACCCCAATAAATGTATCGACCACCAAGTCACGCACAAATACGTGGCGAATACCCGCGCGGGCATCAGCAATTGCGGGGGAGGGTACAAGACGAACGTTTGGGGTGCTCATGGTGTGTTCTTTTCAAAAAATTAGTCTGTCAATTGGCGACATTCGCCGGGGCGTTTCGCGATTATTCGTTGGGACCTTTGAGGTTGGAAGCCTGGGCCCATCCCAAGTGCTGACCACCGTCCATGGCTATCATTTGCCCCGTCATGGATGGTGCATTGATGATAAAACGAACCGCATCGGCAATTTCTTCCGGCATCACACGGCGCCCTAAGGGAATTTCCGACCATTGACGTGCAAAATCATCTTCACTTTGGCGTACATTTTTTATGGTAGGCCCTGGTCCAACGGCATTCACCCGGATTTTAGGGGCCAAAGCCAAAGCCAAAGTTTGGGTCAACGTCCAAAGGGCCGCTTTGGAGACCGTGTAAGACATAAAAAACGGTGTTAAATTCCACACCCGCTGGTCCAACAAATTAACAATGGAACCTTCTAAACCTTCGGGCAATTGCTCCGCAAATATTTGCGACAACACAAAGGGTGCCCGCAAGTTCACGTCCATATGCATATCCCAAGTCTCACGGGTGGCATTTTCAACTGTATCATTTTCAAACGTAGACGCATTGTTGATCAAGGCCGTTAGCGGGCCCAATACTTCGGTGGCTGCAGGAATAATCGCCTTAACTTCATTCTCATTAGATAAGTCAGCCTCAACCTTAACCGCACGTCCACCCACTTCGTGAATAGAGGCAACCAGTTCATCAGCCTCTTTCGGAGAATTTTTATAATGCACCGCCACGCCAAAACCATGTGCCGCCAAATCAAACGCGATGGCGCGTCCAATCCGGTGCGACGCACCCGTGATCAATACATTGGGATAACCTTTTTCCATATGCGGAGAATGGGGGAAGACCGTCTATGATGCAAGCCCCCGAATACTCTTAAGAATTAGCCCTATAAAACCAAAGGCTTCCAGGGGTGCATCAAGGCTATACGCAATTGAATTTCTATAAACTTAGCTGATCAAGGCCATCACTTTGTCGACACCAACAACCTGAGCTGCAATGTAAAGCCCATATGCCCCCAAGAAAAACGCCCCTTCACGCCGTGCCATCCGTTGCCCCAACGCCAAATACGCCAAGATCACCAAGGTCGCGGCCATCATTACCCACAGGTCGAAATCAACCAATTGCTGCGGAACATCCAAGGGTAAAATCAACGCCACGCCACCAACCACACCTAAGGTATTGAAGAGGTTCGAACCAATAACATTGCCAATGGCAACATCCGTGTGGCCACGCCACGCAGCCATCCCCGATGCTGCCAATTCTGGTAAAGACGTCCCAAAAGCAATCAAGGTCAGACCTATCACTTCTTCCGACACGCCGAAACCACGGGCAATTTCACTTCCCCCAGTCACCAGTTGGTCTGCACCAATGGCCAAAGCAATCATACCACCAATGAGACCCAACCACGCCATCGGCGCAGACATCTTTATATCTTGGAATTCTTCTGCCTCGCGTTCGTGCAAATCGGCACTTGCAACACTGTTTTTGCGTTCCCGTAAATAAGAGCGCAAGAAATACCCCAACAAGAACACAATCATCAACCCGCCTTCAAAGCGCGATACGCTTTCAGAAAGGCACAACCAAGTAAACAACGCCGTGGCACCCGTTAACATCAGGCCATCACGAATAACGGCACGGGTATCAACCACAATCGGCGCCAACAGGGCCGTCGCACCCAAAATTAGCCATATATTGGCGATGTTAGACCCCACCACATTGCCCAGTGCCATCGCAGACGAGCCATCCAACGCCGCACTAAGACTGACCATAAATTCCGGTGCCGAAGTGCCAAAGGCCACAACCGTCATACCGATCAACAGGGTCGATAGGCCCAACTTGACGGAGATTTGAACCGCGCCGCGAACCAAGAATTCGGCCCCGCCCAGCAACAAAACAAAGCCTATGACGACTTGTAAATAACTCATGTGGTTATCGTTCCTTAAATGTAGGCCTTAGCATAAGGCGCTAAGCCTTGGTCCCGGCAAGATGGATAAACGCATCAACGATACCTTGATAAAGATCGCGTTTAAACGGCACGATCAATTCCGGCAACTCTTTCATTTCAACCCAGCGCCACTCAGAAAATTCTGGATGCTTGTGAGCTTCTAAGTTGATGTCGCGGTCTTCGCCCTTAAAGCGCATGGCGTACCACATCTGCTTTTGTCCACGATAACGACCTTTCCAGACTTTTTTGCGTACATCTTTGGGCAGGTCGTAGGCCAGCCAATCCTCTGTTTTGGCAATCACTTCGGCGTCGTTTGTTCCGATTTCCTCTGCCAATTCACGCATGACGGCAACATCTGGGTCTTCATCTTGATCAATACCACCTTGGGGCAGCTGCCATGCGCCGGGAGTGTCAATACGTTGTGCCACAAAAACAAGACCATCAGTATTGAGCAACACAGCGCCAACGCCTAGACGGTATGGAAGATCTTTCTTTTTCATGAGAACGGTTCTATCTGATGAGTTGCTTATTGGCTAGTGACGATAATGGCACCAACTTTAGGTTTTTTTCCTTCAAAGAACGCAGCCACACAGACAAACGCTCCAAAGTCAAAGGTGTCGCCGACACACGGGCCACAGCAACAGCGCGCTTGCGGGCCATTTCTTCAAACTCAAGCAGTTTAGCATCCAGCGCTACGCGTCCCGGCACACTGTCCAATGTCATTTCAACCGTCGCCCAATTTGTTTTGGCGTTGTAGGCAACGCGAGTCCCCAATGAATCCTGTGCCCCACCATCGACATACATCAAGCCACGTTTTTTAATCGCCGCCATAACCGCTTTCACCTGTTCTTCGACCGAAAGAAATTTGCTGCCGTAAGTGGTTAAGACACCATAATATCCAGTTGTACGACTCAGCATCCATTCCAATTGTTCGATGTTTTTTTCCGGTGGAGCTAAAGATTGAAGTGCATTAGGGCCTGGGTCTGAAAAAGGGAAATCAGCCGATTCTGAAGGAACTTCCAAAAGCAGCTCATGGCCCGTCAGGCGTGCTTGCTTGCCCCAGAAATCCAACCCCCGAGCATAGACACTCAATGCCATAGTCACATCTGGGGGCATTGTTGTAATGGCAGCCTCAGTCGCAGCACGTGACATCCCCAACCCTGTGATAACAAGCGCAACCTTGGGATTTCCACTTTTCTCACGCGGTTCAGGTCGGGCATACGCATCGTAAGGTGTCAGTCCATCCTCACCAATGATCGGCAATGGACCGTGTTCACCATTTTGAATCAATTCTTTAAAGGGTGCCTCTTGCAATGCCCCCGACTTTGGCCAAGCTGCCACCATGTCAAATGAAGCCCTGGTCCCCGACGGGATAACCACTCCTGCGCCCGGCTCCATCTGCACAGCAAGACCATGCATCTGCAATTCAGCCTGTTCCCCAGTTGCAACAGGCGCATCCTGTGCATCCGCCACTTCCGAAGATTGTGTATACTGTTGTGGTGCAGCACCCGTCGGCGGTGATGTCATCGCCGAGCCCGTATCCAATGGCTGTGAAGATTGCATAGGCGCAACAGATTCAGGTTGTTCCTGGACCAAATCGCCAAGATCAATGACCGTCCCGGATTGGGAGGACGTACCTTGTTGGACCATTTGTTCATCAGGCGCCGCAGGTTCACCACCCAACACCCACCAAGCAACACCACCCAAAACCACCGCCACACCGACACCACCACCAGCCAGGATCAGCAGTTTTTTCAGCTTAGCCTTCTGGGCTTCCTCATCATCCTCTTCTTCGTCTTCATCATCACCGAAGACATCATCCATATCAAAATCAGGAATGTCTGGCGCTTCCTTGCCAATGGTCTCTGAGTCTAAATCTTGAGCCTCATCGGAATCGAGATCTGCAAAGTCAGTCTCATCATCTTGGTCAAACTCATCCAGAACGTCCGGCTCATCATCCATGGAATCACTGTCAAATGTATCGCCAAACTCATCATCATCTGCAGACGTCGCATCCTTCTCTGTTCGTTCAGCGGCTTCAGCTTCAATTTGATCAAGATCGCCTAAGCCTTCAAACAAGTCGTCATCATTGCTCCCGGAAGGG
>JAPHSY010000046.1 GCA_026196495.1 Magnetovibrio sp. | reverse complement strand
ATGCCCCCCTTACCAAGTGCACAGCGTATTTTCAGATCGCCAATGATCAAAGAGCCCTGAGGGCTGATTTGAATGAGGCGTATGGACATGGCAGGAACCTATGCCGTTGAATTTGCGTTGATTTTGGCCTTATCGGCTAGATTTTGATTGGTTTCATAAAGCCCCGTAGCATCCTTCAATGCGTTTGCGGTCCAAATGTTAGATGACCAACTCACCTGCTGATCCAGCGCCCCAAAGCCAATATTTTGCTGTGCCTGCGCCTGTGCAAAGGCTTGGTAGTTTTCAACATTGAGGGATGTACCCATAGGACGGATCAGTGGTTCATGTGCCGCGGCTGTACTGGTTCCAAGATCTGTGAGGCCATCGGTTCCCTGATCGGGGAGATCCTCACCATCTAAGAAAGCCATGGCATGGCCCATAAGGCTTTTGCCGGTGATCATTTCAAAAAATGAAGAGGCCGCACCTGCAGCGAGGCCAACAGGCCCGCCAAATAAGAAACCCCCAGCCATGCTGGCAATGGGATTGGCCTCATCCCCTGTGGCGGCTTGGTATGCCGTTGATACACCCGGGATATGCTGAAGCGGGTTTACAGTATCGATAAGGGTGTCAAAAAAACTGATTTCGTCTTCAGCAGTTTGTTGATCGGTACCGCCATTGCCCCCAGAAATTGGACTAAGTGGGGTGATGGGCGCGCGTTCGACAATGCGTGATTTGTCGCGTGGTCCCAATAAACTGTCGGCTTGGTATGAACTGATTTCCATCGTGGCATTCCAAATAAAGCAATCTGTGGTGCCCAGGCCTGAACGGTCCTGTGGCATTGGGTGTTATATTGCAAAGGAGATGCCAATTTAATATACGTGTAATTTCAAATACTTGTAATTATTTTGTTATAGTAACAATATATATTCCGGCAAGATATGCCGGACCAAAAGAGGTCGCCGCGCTGTTTTTGCCTAGGGGCTAAAACAGGTGGCCGCCTTTGACTTTTTTGGTTTGCAAGTATTGTTCATTGTGTTTGTTAGAGGGAAAAACGTGTTCAACACGTTCTGAAACCTCAATACCAAAGCGTGAGAGCGCTTCGACTTTGTCGGGATTGTTGGTCAGCAAGCGCACCGTTTTCAGGCCTAAATCCTTAAGCATTTCGGCCGCCGGTAAATAAACCCGCTCATCTGCGTCATAACCCAACATTTCATTGGCATCCAAGGTGTCCAAACCGCGGTCCTGTAAAGTGTAGGCGCGCAATTTATTGACCAGGCCAATGCCCCGGCCCTCCTGGGCAAGGTACAACAAAACACCAGAGCCACTTTCAGAAATGGACTTAATGGCTCCGCGCAATTGATCACCACAATCGCACCGCAGTGATCCCAACAGATCACCGGTGAAGCATTCTGAATGAATGCGTACCAAGGCTGTATCGCCGGGTTGTGGATCGCCAATGACAATGGCCAAATGCTCTAATCCACCATCTTGGGGCCGATAAGCAATAATGCGTGTGTTTTCGGCATCTTCAAGCGGTACACGAGCGTCGGAAACACGGCCCAGAGTGCGTGCAGCGGTGCTTTCATATTGGAAAATATCGCCAGCATCGACCATGACCAGATTGCGTCGTGCAATCCAGGCCGCAAAATCAGCACTGTCAGGGTCTTGAACCGTTGCGATCAAAGCCGCCGGTAACAGGCGTGCAATTTTCGACAGGCCAATGGCTGCACTGTGCACGCCGTGTTTTGTGACGGCACTGGCTTTGGCACGGTTTAAGACATCTTGCGGCATATCGATTAAAGGATCAGCTAGCTGCAGTATGGCTTCTGCATCAACGCCACCATCCAACTCAACAGAGATTACAGCATCATCTTTGGAAATATCCGCACCTTCGATACCCAGCACTTCAGCCCGTTTGTTGGTTATGGCCAACGAAGGCACCATGCCGGCTAGGGTTTCAATATCCACTAATGTTTGTGAAGATGAGCCTTCAGCGGCCATCACCAAGGCCCGGGTACCGTCACCTGCTGCTACAGCGACAATGCGCCCACGACGTAGCTCGAATACGGCACGATCTACAGACAACAGCGATGCAGGTTCGCGTGTGGCGGGCATAGAAAGAAGGTGCTGGCGATGGGGCATAGAAAGACGAAACCTCAATGGTCTGTGCACCGCTTTTCCAATAGCTTAAAGGTACAATGCACATGTATTTGCCGGACAATACCCCATGGCGCGCCCTCAAGAAAAGAGCGAATACACGAATCTCTGATATTGTCGTGACGGGTATGGATAACGATATACTAGAAAGCGGTGACGCTGGTGGGTTGGTGTGGGTGATTAGGGTGCACCTAAGTTGGGCAGGAAAGAGATCTCAAATGACTGAAGGCAAACGTATATTGATCATCGATGCTGATGAAGTGCTGACGGAGATGCTGACCCAGGAACTGACTGCGATGGAAGGCTTTTTGTGCACAGCGGCACATTCCGGGGCCGAAGGTTTAAGCCTAGCAGAGAACAGTTACTACGATTTGGTGATTTTGGATGTAGAGCTGCCGGAAATGGGTGGGCGTGAGGTTTGCCGCCGTCTTCGTGCCGCCGGAACCCAGGCACCCATTATCATGCTTACTGCTGCCGATAGTGATACCGATACCATTCGTGGTCTAAACGCTGGGGCCACAGATTATGTCGCTAAGCCCTTTAAATTGGGGGTGTTGGTGGCCCGTATACGGGCCCACATTCGCCAGTTTGAACATAGCGATGAGGCTGTTCTGGGTATTGGTCCATTTGATTTTCGTCCCGGCGCCAAGATGCTTCAGACCACCAACCCTGATCCCACCAATGGGGGCGACACGGGCCACCAAATTCGGTTGACCGATAAAGAATCTCAAATCTTGAAATTTTTATACCTACATGGGGACCGGGTGGTAAGTCGTGATGAGTTGTTGGATGAAGTGTGGGGCTATAACGCAGGGGTTACCACCCACACCTTGGAAACCCATGTTTATCGATTGCGCCAAAAAATGGAACCTGATCCATCCCATGCAGAGATATTGATCACCGAGTCGGGCGGCTATCGTCTGGTGCCATAAGAATTATTGACCTTGTTGTTTTCACGCAAAAGCCCGACCAGGGGGATGGTCGGGCCTTTTCCCTTTTGGGGGGCCGTTGATGGCGTGAGGGGGAGAAACCAAACAACGGGTGAGCCGTTCCTTTGTGCAACAGCTCTGCATTTTTATATGGGGGTTGATGAACTGGGCTACCAGCTTTTCACAAAATTATTTTTCGTCTTAATTGTCAACGCCGCCCATGGCACGGTTTTCCACTTTAAATAACTGAGGGTCAAAGCTTTCGCCAAACTTCGGTCCCAACAAAGACACCGTAGTGTTGATACCTTGACCATCAATAACGGTCCACTTTTTCAGCGCCAAGGGTTTGGTTTCAAACATCAAGGTCAGGCTACCCTCCAGCGGATCCTCACTACGTTGTATCGTGAGACGCAACACGCCGTCGATGTTGCTGAAATCCGTAATCAATAAATCATCGCCAAAAAAATCAACGGTATCACCGATGAACATAGATGCGGGCATGGTAGCAAGCGGTACGTGCGAGATCTGGTCCAACTCTTCATCTTTGTACATGACCATAAGTCCGTTGGACACAATCAGAACTGGGACCGGGGGGTCATAATCAATACGCATCAAGCCCGGGCGTTGCAGGCGAAAATCGCCTTGCGAAAAACCGCCCTCACTGGTGATCTGCATAAACCGCGATCGCATGGTGGTGATGGCGTTTAGATAAGTTTGGATGTGCTCAATGGTTTTTTTTTGAGATGTATTTAAACCGATGGCGTCCTTGGCTTCGGCTGATTTGGGCAACATCACTGCTGCTGCTGCCGTCATCAATGCGACCACCAACAGTCCACCGACCACACGCCCCAAGGGGAACGCACGGTTGGGAATGGGCGTGAGCACAGGCTCTTGATCATCAATTGGATTAGGCTGCGCTGACATCGCCGATTAAAACCTCTCTGCGTCCGACTCGGTTGGCTTTGCTGACCACACCTTCGGCTTCCATACGTTCAATAATGCGCGCCGCACGGTTGTAACCGATTTGCAGGTGACGCTGCACAAAACTGGTGGATGCTTTGCCCTCACGTGCAACCAAAGCCACGGCTTGGTCATAAAGGACATCATCCTTGGTGCCACCGCCTGCTACGGGCAATTCGCCCAGTTCAGGTTCTTGTTCTTCGGTGACGGACTCAATGTAAGCAGGGACGCCCTGGTCTTTCAAGTGCAACACCACATCTTCGACTTCTTCATCCGATACAAACGGGGCATGGACACGGGTGATGCGTCCGCCACCAGCCATATACAGCATATCGCCTTGGCCGAGAAGCTGTTCCGCACCTTGTTCACCCAAAATCGTGCGCGAGTCGATTTTTGATGTCACTTGGAAGCTGATACGGGTTGGGAAGTTGGCTTTGATGGTGCCAGTGATCACATCAACACTGGGCCGTTGGGTCGCCATGATCAAGTGGATACCGGCGGCGCGCGCCATCTGCGCCAAACGCTGAATGGCAGCCTCAACATCTTTGCCCGCAACCAACATCAAATCCGCCATCTCATCAACGATGACCACGATGTAGGGCAGGGGGTCCATGCTCAAGGGTTGGTCTTCGTGAACTGGTTTGCCGTCTTCATCAAATCCGGTTTGCACGCGACGGGTCAGCTCTTCACCTTTTTTGGCAGCATCGGTGAGGCGTTGGTTATAACCAGTGATGTTGCGCACGCCCATTTGGCTCATCAAACGGTAGCGGTCTTCCATTTCGCGCACGGCCCACTTCAATGCCACCACGGCTTTGCCAGAATCGGTGACCACGGGGCTGAGCAAATGCGGGATGCCATCATAGACGCTAAGCTCCAGCATTTTTGGATCGATCATGATAAAGCGGCATTGATCGGGGCCATATTGATACAGCAACGAACAAATCATGGCGTTGACGCCTACGGATTTACCGGAACCAGTGGTGCCCGATACCAACAAGTGCGGCATACGTGCCAGATCGACAATCACCGGGTGGCCGCCAATGTCCTTGCCTAAAGCCAAATTCAAACCGCCTTTGGCTTTTTCAAAATCTCGAGATGCGATGAGTTCGTGCAGGTGAACCATTTCACGGGTTTGGTTGGGCATCTCAATGCCGATGACGTTGCGCCCTGGAACCGTAGCAACACGCACCGATACGGCGCTCATGGACCGGGCAATGTCATCAGACAGGCCAATGACACGTGAGGTTTTGGTGCCGGGTGCAGGCTCCAACTCGTAAAGTGTTACAACCGGGCCGGGGCGAACTTTGACGATTTCGCCTTTGACACCGAAGTCTTCCAAAACACTGGCCAACATGGTGGCGTTTTGTTCCAGGGCCTCTTTGCTCATCAGCGTGGTGCGGTTGGGGTCGGGTGCGTCCAAAATGTCGAGTGGCGGCAAGACATATTCATTATCAGATCCCAAATCCAACGTGCGTTGGCGTTCGGCCGCAGCTTTGCGCCCCGGTTTGACGGGCTTGGCGGTGTCTTCCACAACGGCTTTGGTTCTGGCTTTCTTTGCAGCAACTTTTTTGCGCTTGATTGAGGTGGCGACAGCGCCCGTGGGCGTGACCACCAGATCATCAAGATCGTCTTCATCCTCTGCGACAAGTGCCTTACGGCTTTTAAGGTGCAAAACTTTAGACAGAATAAAATAGCCAAGTTTGTGATTGATATATGCAATGCCACGGCCAATCAGTTGCCAATCGGATTTGGGCAAACCAAATGACATGATCCAAGCCACAAGGGCGGGCAGGGCGACAACGCCCGCAGCTATAAGAGCATTGAGTTTCAGCTCACCACTGCCCAGCAAGGTCATAAAGTGTGCTAGGCGTTCCAACAAAATTGCACCACTGACACCACCCATGCCCACGGCCAAGGGCCAGCTGGCAAAGGATGGCAGGGCGGCAAAAACCATTGATGCTAAAATCGGCGCAACAATCATCAACGTGGCACATAACCACAGATGGCGCACACCCAATTTGCGCATCAACAACACACCCCAGGCCATGATGGTTAGCGCCGGTAAACCTGCGGCTAAACCGAAACCTTGGATGGCAATGTCGGATACCAGTGCGCCTTGTCCACCCATAAGATTTTGCACCGGCTGGGTGCTGGAGGCGTTGAGCGATGGGTCGGTGGATTGATAGCTGGACAGCGCCCCCAAATAAGCACCGGACACAACGACGAGCGCACCACCGGATAGCTCGCTTATGCGGCGGGCGAAAAAGGCCGGGCTGCCCTCAGGAAGCAAAGGGCCGTGGCCGAGTTTATCAGAGAGCCATGACATGCTTAAATTTGTACACGCTGAGGCTTACCAAGACCTTAATAACCGCCATTTTTTGGAGGTTCAGTTGGAACCCAAAAAGGATCGAAAGCGGTTAAGCTATCGACCCTTTTGGAACGCTTGTTTGATTTAGGCGTGAGTGTCTTCCTCGGGGTATGCGCTGATGTGGTGTAGCGACAGGTCAGCACCGCGGAATTCGTCTTCTTCATGCAAGCGAATGCCGATGACGGCTTTGAGTATGCCGTAGACGATGAACCCACCGATTAAGGCGAAGGCGACGCCCGCGACAGAGCCCACCAATTGAGAGGTGAAAGTTACACCGCCGAGACCGCCCAGGGCTTCCAGGCCAAACACGCCGGATGCGATGCCGCCCCACAAACCGCACATGCCGTGCAAGGGCCAAACACCGAGAACGTCATCGATTTTCCATTTTTCTTGGCACTGATTAAAGCCCCATACAAAAAGCGCTCCAGCAATACCACCGACAACAAATGCGCCCAGTGGATGCATGATGTCAGAACCGGCACATACGGCCACAAGCCCAGCCAATGCGCCGTTGTGGATGAAACCTGGGTCATTTTTGCCGGCGACAACGGCGGCCAAAATACCACCGGCCAATGCCATCAATGAGTTGATTGCCACCAGGCCTGTAACACCTTCAACGGACTGGGCACTCATCACGTTAAAGCCGAACCAACCGACCACCAGGATCCAAGAACCTAATGCCAAGAATGGGATATTGGATGGCGGAATACCAACCAAAGACCCATCTTTTTTGTAGCGACCTTGGCGCGCACCCAGCATCACCACAGCGCCCAGCGCCAACCAACCGCCAACGGCGTGAACCACAATGGAGCCTGCAAAATCGTGGAACGGTGCCCCACCGATGCTTTCCACCAGTTCTTGGAATCCAAGTCGTGAACCCCAGACCATGCCTTCGAAGGTGGGATATATCAAAGCTACCAAAATACCGGTGGCGATGAGTTGCGGCCAAAATTTAGCACGCTCGGCGATACCGCCGGAAATGATTGCAGGGATGGCTGCGGCAAAGGTCAGCAAGAAGAAAAACTTCACCAAATCATAGCCGCTTGCTGCAAAGGGTGAGCCTTCGGCCGCGCCCGTGATAACATCGGCGGAGGCAAAGAAATTCACACCATAGGCCACAGAATAACCAATGAAGAAATAGGCTACAGTCGACATGGCGAAATCAGTGATGATTTTAACCAGTGCGTTGACTTGGTTTTTACGGCGAACAGTGCCGACTTCGAGAAATGCAAATCCGGCGTGCATGGCCAAGACCATAGCTGCACCCATCAGCACAAAAAAGACGTCCATACCAGCTTGCATGGCGATATACCCCAACTCTTGTTTGTCACAGCGATTCAAACCGTTCATAGGTGCAAAAAAGCGCTCATGAATTGGCTTTGGCCTCCCTACGGGCCACCGGATACATCTCAAGTTTCGTGCCAATTTGTACGAATCAAGGCAGTGCATTGATATTATGAGGAAATCATGTGTATGAGGATATTGCGGGTAAGAATGCGGCGCCTATTTTCTATGCAGGAAAATGGCGATTGCTTAATTAATATGCATAAATGGGCCGGGAGCACAGGGGTTCCCGGCCCATTTTGTTTAAGCGGGAATGGTTGGGGAATCAGATGCCGTGGGCACCCCGCTTAAATATTCGGTTTAGGTTTTGCCAAATTAGGGTTGTCACAAAACATATTGGAAACCGAATTATAACGATAACTATTCAAAGCCTGTGCCAAGTTGGCGTAAAGTTTATTTTGCATTTATTATCAGATAGATAAGGTAATATATTTAATGGAGAAGGGGAATTTATACAGAAATTGTGCATAAATATTATGCAGTATACCTATTGTGCTTATTACATAAGCATTAGATTGTGGCTAGATGATCAAAGCTGGACAAATTGTCATTGTGAGACAATTCTATGCCCATATAAAAAAGGATCGTTTCTGACTCATTGGGATCGATCAAATCTAGTTCTGATCAGGTGGGCCAAAATGAGCAAATCCAAAATGTCGTCTAAACAATCAAAGTGTAAGAACGTTGATGTTTTGGTGATTGGTGGCGGTCTTTCGGGCGGCACACTGTCTTTAGCCTTGGCCCAAGCTGGTTTTGATGTCGCCACAGTTGATCGTGAAGATATGGCTGGTTGGACGGACCGTGGTTTTGATGGTCGTGCCTCGGCCATTGCTTTGTCATCACAACGGGTTCTGGCAGGTGTCGGCATCTGGGACGTTATTGGTGCAGAAACTGCGCCGATGTTGGATATCAGGGTTTCGGACGGTCATTCACCACTGTTTTTGC
The DNA here is from genome assembly GCA_026196495.1 of Magnetovibrio sp. Lineage (GTDB taxonomy): Bacteria > Pseudomonadota > Alphaproteobacteria > Rhodospirillales > Magnetovibrionaceae > Magnetovibrio. The sequence goes on along the minus strand of JAPHSY010000046.1, from coordinate 3,583 downwards.
ATTATGACCATGAAGAATTGGGCACCCCTGGTGCAGATCCGGAACCGTTCGGTTATATGGTGGAAAACCGGTCTATTCGTAAAGCTTTGAACGTATTGGTGCCGAAAACCAAAAATCTCACCTATTTTGCCCCCAATCAAGTGGAAAGCTTGGAACGTGACGCAGAAGGTGTGCATGCGGTGCTGCAAGATGGCACCCAAATTGAAGCACGTCTGGTGGTGGCGTGTGAAGGACGACAATCACCGACCCGTGACGCTGCGGGAATTGGCCTGACCAAATGGGATTACAAACAGGCCGGCATTGTGTGCACCGTCGAACACGAACACCCCCACAATTTTTGCGCCCAAGAACGGTTTTTGCCGTCCGGCCCGTTTGCCATCTTGCCGTTGGTGGGGAGCGCTGAGAAACCGGGCTGTCGTTCATCGATCGTGTGGACGGAACGCGCTGACCTCTGGCCCATCATCATGGACCTAGATGACGAAGACTTTTTGGAAGAACTGGAAGTGCGCTTTGGTGACTTCTTAGGCGAGATCGAAATTGTTGGACCGAAGTTTGCCTATCCGTTTTCTCTACAGTTTGCCCACAGCTACACGGCCGAGCGCCTGGCCCTGGTCGCTGACAGCGCACATGGCATGCACCCTATCGCTGGGCAAGGTTTAAATATGGGTTTGCGTGATGTTGCGGCATTGGCCGAGGTGCTGGTGGATGCACGCCGCGCTGGTCAAGATATTGGTGCGCCGCAAACTTTGGAAAATTATGGGCGCTGGCGTCGTTTCGATAACAATTTGATGTTGGGTGTGACCGATGCGTTGGTGAAGCTGTTCTCCAATGATATTGAACCAATCCAGTTGGCGCGCGATCTTGGCATGGCAGCGGTCAATCAAATGCCAAACCTGAAACGGTTTTTCATGCGCCACGCCATGGGCACCGTTGGCGAACTGCCGCGTCTGATGCGCAAAGAACCGCTTTGAGGCTATCATTTATAAATTATACTTTTAAATTCAAACTATTATACCCGATGTTAATTTAGTGCATATGATTATCCATAACTAAATGCCGAGTATTGGTCATAGTAATGCTACGTATAATGAATTGCACTAAACGAACACGCTACATTATTCTATTTTATATCAGTGTGTTGTAAACTTACCTACAAAGTTTGTTGCGAGTTGGCATTGATGTTCTTCTGAGATAAATAATCGGATATAAAATACAACAACACCTGTTAATAGGGTTGGCTGAGAACCAAATTATAAACAAAAACGCCGTCGAAATGATCCGACGGCGTTGGTTGTTTCGATCCTGTGATATTGCAGGATGAAAAGATTAGGATGGATCGCGGCTGGCACCAGCGGCTTCCAGCTCCTTGAGATAATTGGCCCAAATCTCATCTTGGTTTTCACCCATATTGTAGAGAAAATCCCAAGTGTATATGCCGCTGTCGTGAAGATCATCGAATTTAAGGGCAACAGCGTAATTACCAACCATATTGATGTTCATGATGGTGACGTGGCGCCGACCGGTAACCAGTTGCTTTTGATCTGGGCTGTGGCCTTGAACTTCGGCAGAGGGGCTTTCGACGCGTAGAAGCTCAACCGGAATGGAAAAAGATTTACCATCGGTGAAATCCACTTCCAGGCAGTTGGTCTCTTTATTGTTGCGGATTTCAGTGGGGTTGTGAGTCTGGCCGAATTGGCGCTTGGCTTCAATCATAGTCGGTCCTTCCTGGGTGCAGCATATGGCCATGGGGCGCCTACAGGGGCGCTTTATATTAGCAAGTTCTGTTAGACTTAGAGCTCTCGGGCTTCACTTTCAAGCATAATGGGGATTCCATCGCGAATGGGATAGGCCAGCCCGGCCTGCGTGCTGATCAGTTCTTGGGTCTTCGCATCGTATTGCAGTGGTCCTTTGGTCATGGGACAAACCAGAATTTCCAATAACTTACGGTCTACATTATGAGGTGAATCAGATGGTGTATCGGTCATAGTGGGGCTCCAAAACGGATATTAATGTTTGAAGATTGTACCATCATGGTCGCCGTCAGCGCTCATTTCGAATAACGAAATGAGCATCGCGGCTCGATCTTCATGATCATGGGTTTCCAACAGGGCCTGCTTTTCTTCGGGCGCAAATGGACAGCTCATGGATAGGGATGCAACCAGGGCTTCATACGGTGCCCCTGCTACGGCTTCCCAATCGGCCTCGATTTCTTGTTCACCGAAATATGTGCGGGTGAGCTCCAACAAGCGTTCACGACCGGGCCCATCATCATTTTCGTTGGGATTGAGGTCATGCTCGAAGGTAGAATAGTTTGGCATGACACGGCGATAGCCGCGTCCGAATTCTGGTTCTATGCAGTGTTCGACACGAAAGCGCATAAGGCCTTCTAATGTCACGACATAACGGCCATCTCCAGGATCGGCAAATTGTATAATCCGACCAACCGTTCCGATGTCGTAAAGTTCTGCATCATCGGGGACTGGGTCGCCTTGGACTTTCCGTGGTTGGATCATACCGACCACACGGCCTTGACCTAGGGCGTCGTCAATCATGTGAATATAGCGTGGTTCATAGACGTTCAGTGGCAGATGACCAAAGGGCATCAAAACAGCACCACTTAAAGGAAAAATGGGTAGCTGCTTAGGCAGTTCAAACGGGTTACGGAAACCAGCCATTCAATTTATTCCGCTTACGAAAATAGGACTGATGACAGACGCTTGCGGGCATCAACAGTATTCGGGTCAGTGGGGCCTAAGGTATCGAAAATCTTTAACAATTGCTTGCGGCCTGCCTCATCGTTCCAGGCACGATCATGGGCCACAATTTCCAACAAGTTGTCAATGGCACCCTCAACGTTATGCGCAGCAAACTGGGCTTGTGCCAAATCGAAACGAGCCTGAAGGTTCTTGGGATTGTCTTGGATTTTTTGTTCCAATTCGGCGGTGTCATCGGTATTGGTTTGTGCACCTTGTTCGGCTAAATCAAGTGCAGAAATTGCTTGTTGCACTTCCGTATTGGCTAAGGTTGGGGCATCCAGTCGGCTCAGCATATCGCGTGCACGGGCAAAATCGCCTTGAGCGGCAATGGATCTGACAATACCAGCAAATGCTGGGATCAACGTTGGGTCTTCACCCAAGACTTGGGTGAAAATGTCTTCGGCTGTAATGGCATCCCCGGCTTTAAGGGCCTCGTGCGCCTGTTCCATAGCCAAGTCGAGTGGTGGTTTGGCGTCCCCGATCAGCTTATCAAGAAAAGTTTGAATTTGGCTTTCGGGTAAGGCACCCGCGAACGCGTCCACAGGCTTGCCTTCTTTAAAAGCAAAAACAGTGGGTACAGATTGAACCCTTAACTGACCCGCTAAGCCCTGGTTTTCATCAATATTGATTTTCACCATTTTGACCAAGCCGCCAGCACGCTTAACCAGCTTTTCCAGCAGCGGGCCAAGGGTTTTACACGGCCCACACCAAGGGGCCCAGAAATCTACGATGACCGGCACCTGGACGGAAGCCTCAATGACATCGCGGGCAAAATTAGCGGTGTTGCTGTCGATCACCAAATCGGCCTTGGCATTGGTACCAGCCGT
>JAPHSY010000041.1 GCA_026196495.1 Magnetovibrio sp. | reverse complement strand
TGCATGGCGTGATAGCCCAAAATTCGGGCTTGGTCCAATGCATGTTCACCAAGCTTACGCCCCAATCCCCGACCCCGTTGGTCTTCGCGCACCATGAAACCTGCATTACACACGTGCGCACCTTGGCCCACTTGGTTGGTCTTGATGTAATATGTTGCCACCACATCATCACCGTCCAAAGCCACATACGTTTGACGCGGTGTGTCCATCCAAATTTTTTGAGCTTCTGCTTCGGATGTATCCGGTGCATAGGCATAGGTATCGCCACGTTGAACCACAGCGTGAAAAATGGTCCATATGCTGGGCCAATCGTGATCCGTTGCGGTGCGGATGGTGGTCATGCGAGCTTATCTCTTCCAAAACACTAAAATACAATGCACCACACCAGACCTTTGGGCAGCAATATTGTCCACAAATTCAAACAGTTCCGGCAACAAGTGCCGCTAGCTCCTAGACTCTTGCATACAAAATACATTAATATCAACGCATTAGATTTAGTTGCCCATGGCCTGCATATTGCCAGTGCATCTGTGTGACATTTCGCCACACATCAACCAGGAAGGAGTTCAAATCAAATGCTTGAATCTGTTTCTGGTTTAGCCTCTGCATACGGTCGTCCGATCGCGCCGCAAAGGTTGTCAGATTCTCAAAAGACTGCTGTACAAGATATCTTGTCAGAGTTCGATGCCAGCAATCTTTCAGCCGAAGACGCCGAAGCGATCAATGCAGCGTTTCGCGCTGAAGGCATTAAGCCCTCTGCCGACCTGAAAAGCACCATCGAAGCCGCTGGTTTCGATGCCAATGAACTTAGGCCGCCAGGAGGCCCCGAAGGTGGAGGAGGGCGCCCCCCCCACCACCACTGCCAAATGCGGATGACGTTATTGCGACGTTGCTGGATGTTTTATCTGAGTATGAGGGAGAAACCCTTGATGCAACGGATATCTCGGACATCCAAGACAAGCTGCAAGAGGCTGGGTATTCACGACGTGAAAGTTACGTTGACTTGAGCGTGTGAACATCTGAACCAGCGCTTGGCGGTGAACTGTGCTTTACAGATTACCGCCTTTCGTTGATATAACCGTCACCAATTTGGTGCAATTTTAGCAATCTGGTGACATATGGCCGTCGTTGAAATTAAAGACCTACAATCTGTTCTTAAACGTGGTGAAAAGCTGATGGCCCTGGATCTCGGCACCAAAACCATTGGGCTGGCGCTGAGCGACATCATGCTTTCGGTGGCGAGCCCCCTGGAAACCATCAAACGCAAGAAGTTCACCCCCGATGCTGAACGCTTGGAACAGCTGATCGCTGAGCACGAAGTTGGCGCACTGGTGATGGGCCTACCGCTGGAAATGGACGGGTCTGAGGGTTCACGATGTCAATCCACCCGCGATTTTGCCCGCAACTTCATGATGCGCCCGGGCAATGCAGATGTCCCCGTCGCCTTTTGGGACGAACGCCTGTCCACATCTGCAGTCGAGCGCATGTTGGTGGATGACGTCGACATGACCCGCAAACGCCGTGGCGAAGTCATCGACAAACTGGCCGCCACGTACATTTTACAGGGCGCTTTAGACGCATTGTCCCATCAAAATTCAACCTAAGATTACAAACAACTTGTCTACCTCTCAACACCAGAGCTACACTTATTGCGGGCATCTGATGAGGGAGTGTGCGCTTATGATTAAATCATTTTTCAGCGATGCGGCGGCAACAAAAATCCAGTCCGACTACCAACAGTCCCTTGTCGACGACATTGTCGAAATGCTTGGTTATGCCCGCAGCTCTGGGATCGCCATTCCAAAATCACTTGGCGCTGAGATTAGTGAACTCTTTGAAGAGCTGGCAGATACGAAAAGCAGCCCTAAACATGCAGGTAACAATCCTAATTCAGGTGTTTTTAAAGACCACAGCTATCAGTCGGGAGAAAAGCTGCGAAAGACGTTGGATACGATCCCCAATAAAACGATACGTACAGACGATTTAGAGCCCACTGAACAGGCCGCCCAACCAGCTCATAAAGCAAAAACCAAGGATGACCTGACACCATGACAAGCTCTCAAGACACTCTGCAAAAAGCAATCCACGTTCATGGACAATTGAGCCAGTTGCTCAACCCGGTCACACCCAGCTCAATCCGCGGCAGTTCATTCATCAAAAACCCAACCCTGATCTTCATTGCCTTGGTTGTCTTGGCTAGCTTTTTAACTTTGCTGGCGGCCCCGATCGGAACAGACGAAGTTGTTACAGATGCTGCCAAGGCTGTAACAGACACTGCTAAAACCACCAAAACGGCAAACGGTTTATTTTTGTTGGGAATTTTAGGTGCTGCAGCATTGGGGTCGGCCTTTTATGCTTTAACGTCTGCAGCGCCTTATATTAAGCAGGCCACCTTTGAACCACAGTACAATCAAATCTATCTGCTACGTCTGGTTATCGGAATATGTGCCGGAATCATCCTGGGTCTGTTTGCGAACGAGCTCAATATTATCTCATCAGATATCGGTCAACGTGGTTTAGCACTTGTTGGTGGCTTTTCTGCTGAAGCTGTGGTGCAAATTCTAAAGCGCATCGCCGAAACCTTGGTCACCGCTGTTCGCGGCAGCGACAAAGACTATGTCAAGACTGCGGCTGACAAAGAACTGATGAAAAAGAAAATGGAAATCGGCAACAACCTACAAGATGCCTTATCCAAACCGGACACCGAGAAGCAAGCCGCAATCCAAGACATCATCAAGAACCTCTCAAAATAATCTAGAGTATGCGATTTATTTGTTTCGATTTAAGGTGATGTATCGCTTCATCTTGTCTCTCAACAAAGGCTGATCCTCTATGACCAGCGTCATCAATGCTTTGGCCCCGGTATTTGTCCTGATTGTGATCGGCTACGCCCTGAAACGCCAACATTGGGTGGATGATGGATTTTGGCCCCCGGCAGAACGCATCACCTACCGCGTTTTCTTCCCCGCACTGTTAATTGCCAGCGGTGCACGCGCCGACCTCAGCGGTGGTGAAGCCTGGCCCATGGCGGCAACCCTGTTTTCAGCCACGCTCGCCACAGCTTTGTTAGCTTTGATCCTCAAACCCGTCCTGGGCCTCAAACCCGCAGCATTTACTTCATTTTTTCAAGGCACCATCCGCCCCAACACATACGTCGGTGTGGTTGCTGCATTCTTGTTTTGGGGCGAAGACGGCTTGGCGCTCATCTCCATCGGCATTTTGGCGGTGGTGCCTTTGGTCAATGTCTTGAGCGTCACGGTGTTGGTGATTTGGGGCGATGGTCACGAAGGGGCACGTTCCATCAAACGCGCCATATCAGAGGTCATTCGCAACCCACTGATCCTGGCTTGCCTTGCCGGGTTCGCCATCAATCTTGCGGGACTTAGCCTGCCGCCTGTGATTGAACCCTTACTGGACATCCTGGGTCGCGCGGCCCTGCCCATCGCCTTAATGGCTGTGGGGGCAGGACTGGACTTCCCGCACCTCAAAACCAACGCCACCATCGCCAGCGTTTCTTCTGCACTCAAGATTGTAATTTTGCCCGCCATTGCCTGGAGTTTAGCCAGCGCATTCGGGCTTGAAGGTCAGGCCTTCCAAGTGGTGATTTTGTACGCCACCATGCCGGTTTCGGCATCGGCCTATGTGCTCGCCCGCGAACTGGGTGGCGACAGCGCATTGATCGCCGGGATCATTACCGCAAGCACCCTGGCGGCAGTGGCAACCATGCCGGTGTGGATAACCTTCGCGCAGTAGCTCTCTCAGATACTTGCGCACCCAAAGCCCTAGGCGTATAGTGCGGCCATGTCTGATATGCCCTTTGATTCGTCGGTGTTTCCCCAGCGCCATTTGCTTGGCATCGAAGGCCTTTCCCCTGTTGATATTTCGCTTCTGCTGGACCGTGCCGATGAGTACGTCGGGTTGAACCGGTCTGTGGGTGGCAAGCTCGATACGCTCAGCGGTCGCACCGTGATGAATTTGTTCTTCGAAGCGTCCACCCGGACCCGCACCTCTTTCGAGCTGGCGGGCAAGCGTTTGGGCGCAGATGTTATCAATATGTCGGTGTCGACCAGCTCCATCAAAAAGGGTGAAACCCTGATTGATACGGCGATGACACTCAACGCCATGCACCCCGATGTTTTGGTGGTGCGCCACGCATCATCCGGTGCGGTGAAGCTGTTGTCCGAAAAGGTCAACTGCGCCGTGATCAATGCAGGTGACGGGCGTCACGAACACCCAACCCAGGCCTTGTTGGACGCCTTGACCATTCGCCGCCGCAAGGGCCATCTGGATGGTCTGCAAGTGGCCATCTGTGGCGACATCCTGCATTCACGCGTGGCACGGTCTAACATTCATTTGCTCAACATCATGGGTGCGCGCGTGCGCTTGATCGCACCGAAACCCTTGTTACCGGCAGAGGCCGAACGCCTGGGTGTTGAAGTTTTCTATGATATGGAAGCGGGGCTTCGCGATTGTGACATCGTCATGATGCTGCGCCTACAGATGGAGCGGATGGAAAGCAATTTCTTCCCCACCATGCGTGAATATTTCCACTTCTTCGGTTTGGATTACGCCAAGCTGCAAGCAGCAAAACCGGACGCCTTGATCATGCACCCGGGACCGATGAACCGCGGTGTCGAGATTGCATCCGACGTCGCCGACGACATCGGGCGTAGCGCCATCCGCGAACAAGTGGAAATGGGGGTGGCTGTTCGTATGGCATGCTTAGAGGTTTTGAGCCTCAATCTGGTGCATGAAGAACCATCTGTGCCCGAAGAAGTCCAAGATGAGTTGGAAGGGGATGAAGCATGATCAACAAGCTCCCCGAAGCACACGGCAAAACCGCCTTCATCAATGCACGTCTTTTGGACCCTGCCACGGGCCTGGACGCCAAGGGCGGTGTGCTGACCGATGGTGAATTTATCGTCGAGGCCGCACAAGGTTTGTTCGATGACAGTGTTCCCGAAGATGCCGCCATTATCGATTGCCAAGGCCAATGCTTGGCCCCCGGTCTGGTGGACATGCGCATTCAAATCAGCGGCAAAGACTTCGCCAACGTCGGGGCCTCAGCCGTCGCGGGTGGCGTCACCACCGCCGTGTGTCAGCCCAACACCACACCCATTGTCGATGACCGCGCGGTGGTGGAATTCATCGCCCGCGCGGCGCGCAAAGCAGGCCTGACCAAAATCTATCCCTACGGTGCTTTGACCAAAGGCCTGGAAGGGCAAGAGCTGGCGGAAATGGGCTTGCTGGCAGAAAGCGGTGCAGTGGCCTTTACCGACGCGACACAAGCCGTCAGCAACGCCCGCACCATGTGCCAAGCGTTGAGTTATGCCTCAACTTTCGGCTTGATGCTGATCCAACACCCCGAAGAAGCCACCTTGGCCGAAGGCGGTGTGATGAACGAAGGCGAGACCGCAACACGGTTGGGCCTGACCGGCATCCCCAAAGAAGCTGAGCTCATTATTATCGAGCGTGATCTGCGCTTAGCAAAAATGACGGGCGGGCGTTTGCACTTCGCCCATGTCTCCACTGCCGAAAGCCTGGACTTGATCCGCGCAGCCAAAGACAAAGGCATCAGCGTGACGTGCGATACCGCTCCGCCCTACTTCGCCCTCAATGAAACGGCGGTGGGCGATTACCGCACCTTTGCTAAGTTGACCCCACCGCTCAGATCCGAAGCCGACCGCGAAGCCATCATCGAAGGCCTGCGTGACGGCACCATCGACGCCATTGCATCCGACCACACACCAAAAAGCGAAGACATGAAACGTCTTCCGTTCGCCGATGCCGCATATGGCGGCTTGGGTATGGAAACGCTGTTGGCGATCACGTTGGAACTGGTCCACAACGGGCACCTGAATTTGTTGGAAGCCTTGGGTCTGATCACCCAACACCCGGCGGAACTACTGGGGCTGTCGGCGGGTCGATTGAAACCGGGTGCCGCAGCGGACTTCATCGTGTTCGATCCTGACCGTGGTTGGCAAGTAACCGAACAGGGGCTCCATTCCAAAGCCAAAAACACACCGTTCGACGGTCGCCCCGTACAGGGTCGCGTTCTCAAAACCGTCATCGATGGCCGCTTGGTCTTTGACCTAGACGCTTAGAATCAATCCGGGGGCTTGCTATGCACGATCTATTCACCATTCATGCGTTGGCAGGCCTCGGCGGTTATATGCTGGGCTCAATTCCCTTTGGCATCGTTATCGCCAAGCTATTCGGCCTCGGCGATCTGCGCCAAATCGGGTCGGGCAACATCGGCGCGACCAACGTTTTGCGCACCGGCAACAAACCAGCCGCATTCCTAACCTTGGTTTTGGACATCGGTAAAGGCGCCATCGCGGTGGGTATCACCCACTTGCTGACCGAAGCCCCCTACGCCATCTTGGCTGCAGGTTTTTGGGCCGTTATTGGCCACAACTTCCCCATCTGGCTGAAGTTCAAAGGCGGCAAAGGCGTGGCCACCACGCTCGGCGTCTTGATCGCCACGGCTTGGCCCGTGGGCTTGGCGGCTTGTGCCACATGGCTGGTGACGGCTGCGATCTTCCGCTACAGCTCTCTCGCCGCCCTGGTGGCCTTGGCCGCAGCCCCGGTCTATTCCTGGGCCATCTTCGACGCCCCCCAACACGCCGCCATGGCAGGTGGTTTGGCCGTCCTCGCCTGGGTGCGCCACCACGAAAACATCCGGCGATTGCTTAAGGGGCAAGAGAGTAAGATTGGGAAGAAAAAGTCCTGACGTAAAACTGCTTGTCTAGAATTGACATATGCACGACCATCACATGTCTAATATGACGAGAGGATTATGATGGGCTACTTTGATGGATTGACCGACGCCGCTTTTAAAAAGAATGATCGTGGCGATACAGTATTCTACCCTTGGGGCATTTTCGGGAATGGTTATATTCTCGATTCCGAAGAAACTGGCAAGAGCATCAAAAGCACTCTAAAGCGTTTATATATCATTGTTTTCTCGATTTTCTTTATAATCTTATTTCTTCAGTCATTCGCAGGTATTTTTCTTCACCTCTCAATCCTCATCTCTTTGCCCATCATCTATCTTGGTTGGCACGTTGTTACCATTAAACGCATAACGTCGGGCCTCGCGACGACAAAAGAAAAACTAAGATTTAGTGAATCATTATCGAACTCGGCCAAATCCCATAACCTTTTAACTTTATATCTATTGCTTATTGCAAGCTTAGTGCTCTCTGCTAGCGGTTTCTTGATGCTGAGCGCAGGCGATATTGTCTGGGGGGCCTTTACAATGCTGTTATTTGGGTATGGCGTTATCGTCATTGGCAAGATGATCCGGGTAAAGAAAAAAACCTTTTAAGATTTATCAATGAAGGAACGCACCGGTTATTTTTTAAGTGGTATGGCTCTGGGTGTAATCGCCTTCATCATCGGCGGTGTTTTTGCGGCTCTTCCCACACTCGTCCCCTCTGTTTATGGCGACGAAACCCGTTTGTATATTTCGGCGGGGGTAATGGCATTGTTAGGCATATTTTTTTGGGGCAGAACCCTTTATTACACGATCAAGGACTGGCATGACTTCGATTCATGATGTGCTGAACATCTAAAACTGACTGATCCACTGGGCTTGACCATCACGTTATTCTGCCGCAATCTCAATCAAACATGATGAGATTTAAATAAAATGGTACAACCTAAAAACAAAACTCTGGACTGGCTCCGCCTGTTCCGCAGTCAGAACGTTGGACCCATTACATTTTACAAACTTCTGGAACGCTTCGGCTCAGCCAGAGCTGCATTAGACGCTTTGCCGGATTTAGCAAAAAGTGGGGGTGCCAAGGCTTTTAAAGTCTTTCCCAAAACAGACGCTGAACGTGAAATTGAAGAGCTGAGCAAGCTCGGTGGGCGGATCATTTTACGCAATGATGAAAACTACCCGCCGCTGCTGAGCCAAATCACAGATGGCCCGCCAGTGCTCAGTGTTCTGGGCCATCCTCACCTGCTGAAAAAGCGCACCATCGCTGTGGTTGGCGCACGCAATGCCTCGCTGAACGGCAAGAACTTTGCCCGTCATATCTCTGCCGATTTGGGTGCAGCAGGTTTTTTGGTTGCCTCCGGCATGGCACGGGGCCTCGACGCTGCGGCGCACGAAGGGGCCATGGAAAGCGGTACGGTGGCGGTGTTGGGCGGAGGCATAGACGTTATATATCCCCGTGATAACACAGCCCTTTATGAGGAAATCAAAGAGCGCGGCGCGATTATTTCCGAAGTCCCCTTGGGCACCACACCGCAAGCCCGCCATTTTCCACGGCGCAACCGCATCATTTCGGGCATGGCGCGGGGCACCGTGGTGGTCGAGGCTTCACCCAAATCAGGATCGCTCATCACCGCACGAATGGCCCTTGAACAAGGTCGTGAAGTGTTCGCCGTTCCGGGGTCTCCGAACGACCCACGCGCATCTGGATGCAATCAATTGATCAAAGATGGCGCAAACCTAATACAAAATGCCGAAGATATTTTAGACGTCTTGAACCCCATTTTATCGAGCCCGCTACGTGAGCCTAAGCCATTGGAGTTTCAACACAAAAACCCTACAAAGATTGATGACATAGAGCTTAACTCCGCACGCGAAGTTATAAAAGAAATGTTATCCCCATCTCCAGTAACAGTTGACGAAATCGTTCGTAGCTGCCAATTCTCCCCTGCGGCTGTATCGCTGGTGCTCTTGGAATTGGAGCTTGCGGGCCGCTTGGAACGGCATCCGGGCAACCGCGTGTCACTTATATAATGTACAAGAGTTTGGCTTGAGAACGCATGCACGTCGTCGTCGTTGAATCGCCCGCAAAGGCAAAGACCATCAACAAGTACCTTGGCCCTGATTACAAGGTTTTGGCCAGCTATGGACACATCCGCGACCTGCCGTCGAAAGACGGATCTGTGCGTCCGGATGAAGAATTCGCCATGGATTGGGAAATCGACAGCCGTTCCGCCAAACAAGTTAAGGAAATTGCCGACGCCATGAAGGGCGCGGACGGTTTGTACCTTGCGACTGACCCAGATCGCGAAGGTGAAGCCATTGCTTGGCATGTGCGCGAAGTGTTGGAGAAGAAAAAACTTCTCAAAGACAAAGACGTCAAACGCGTCGTATTCAACGAAATCACCAAATCCGCTATTCAAGAGGCCTTCAACCACCCCCGCGAATTGGACAATGAGCTGGTCGATGCCTACATGGCACGCCGCGCATTGGATTACTTGGTCGGCTTCACGCTGAGCCCGGTTTTGTGGCGAAAACTCCCCGGTTCGCGTTCCGCAGGCCGTGTTCAATCGGTGGCACTGCGTTTGATTTGCGAACGCGAAACCGAAATTGAAGCCTTCAAACCACAAGAATATTGGTCTGTCCAAGGCACCTTTGACACCGGATCTGGTGTCATGGTCAACGCCAATTTGACGCACTTGAACGACGAAAAGCTCGATAAAATGAGCTTAGGCTCCGAAGACGAAGCCATGCGTGCCAAGGCCGCCATTGAAAGCGGTCCGTTCTCCGTCGCCAAGATAGAAAAGAAGAAAACCCGCCGCAACCCGCCGCCGCCGTTTACGACCTCGACCTTGCAACAGGATGCCGCGCGCAAGCTTTACTTCTCTGCCAAGAAAACCATGCAGGTGGCGCAGCGCCTTTATGAAGGCGTCAACATTGGTGGTGAGACCGTCGGTCTGATCACCTACATGCGTACCGATGGTGTGACCATGGCAGGCGAAGCCGTGAACGCATGTCGTTCCTTGATCGGCAAAAACTATGGCGAGGCTTATTTACCCGCCCAACCGCGCGTTTACAAATCCAAAGCCAAAAACGCCCAGGAAGCGCACGAAGCCATCCGCCCCACAGATGTGTTCCGCCACCCCAAAGAGATGGCTGGTCACTTAGATGCGGATCAGATGAAGCTTTATGACTTGATCTGGAAACGCACCGTGGCTTGCCAAATGGAACCTGTGGTTCTGGACCAAGTGGCCGTGGATATGGCCCAGGCTGAACGCACCGTTGTGATGCGCGCCACCGGATCCATGATTGCTTTTGACGGTTTTTACCGCGTCTATATGCAGGCCCTAGAAGAAGGCCAGCCCAAAGACGACGACGACCGTATCTTGCCGGATATGAGCGAAGGCCAAGCCTTGGGCCTTCAAGAAGTTCTGCCCGAACAGCATTTCACCCAACCACCTGCACGCTTTTCCGAAGCCAGCTTGGTCAAAAAGTTGGAAGAACTGGGCATTGGCCGCCCATCGACCTATGCCTCGATCATTTCCGTACTGCAAGACCGCAACTATGTGGTTTTGGACAAGCGCCGCTTCATCCCGGAAGACCGTGGTCGTGTGGTCACCACGTTTTTGTCTAGCTATTTTGAACGCTACGTTGAATATGGCTTTACAGCAGACTTAGAAGAAAAGCTGGACGATATTTCCGGTGGTCGCATTGCCTGGAAAACCGTTCTCAATGAGTTCTGGTCCAATTTCTCCGCCGCAGTTGAAGGCATCAAAGAGCTGCGCGTGCGCGAAGTTTTGGATACGCTTGACGAAGTTCTGGCCCCGCACTTCTTCCCCGAACCGGAAAAAGAAGGCGATGCCGACCCGCGTAAATGTCCGACCTGTGAAGAAGGCCGTTTGTCGTTGAAGCTGGGTAAATTTGGCGCCTTTATCGGCTGTTCCAACTATCCAGAATGCCGTTTCACCCGCCCATTGGTTACACCCGGAAACGGCGAAGGTGGCGACCCGTTCCAAGCCGAACTGGAAAAAGGCCCGAAAGTATTGGGCATTGATCCGGAAACACAATTGGAAATCACCGTACGCAAAGGCCCCTATGGCGTTTACGTCCAACGCGGCGACATTGACCCCGAAGACAAAAAATTCAAGCCCAAGCGTTCGTCCATTCCCATGGGTGAGAATGCAGCTGAAGTTGACTTTGAACGCGCCCAGGGTCTGTTGAGCCTGCCGCGCAAAATCGGCCTACACCCAGAAAACCAGGAAATGATCCAAGCTGGCATTGGTCGCTTTGGCCCTTACCTGCAATGGTCGGGTTTGTATGTATCGCTTAAAGAAGACGACCCGGTAGAGATTGGCTTGAACCGTGCTGTGGCTTTGATTGCCGACAGCGGCAAGACCCCGCCTGTTCAATTGGGCAAACACCCAGATGACAAAAAACCAATCTTGCTGAAAATTGGGCGCTGGGGTCCATTTGTGACCCACGGCCGCGATCGCGCCAACTTGCCCAAGGATTTGGACAAGGATGATCTGACGCTGGAAAAAGCACTGGAACTGATTGCTGCCAAAGCCAAAGGCGGGAAGAAGAAAGCCCCAGCGAAAAAGAAGGCTGCGAAGAAAAAAGCCGCAACTAAGAAAAAGGCCGCTGCGAAAAAGAAGGCTCCGGCCAAGAAAAAAGCAGCAACCAAAAAGGCTGCTGCTCAAAAAGCTGAATAAGCTTCAGCGTTTTCGGGCCAAACAAAACACGCTCAGCCCTGCCAGTTTATTGAAGCTGAGCACGGGATGATCCAACGTGCATAACATGCCCAATGTCGCGTTTACCAAAGGGTGGTGGATTTTGAGATCACTTTTTGGCTCATCCTTGTCCCCTGTCATACGTCCTACCAAACGCGTCGTGGCAGCCAACGGGAACACGGCACCAAACCCATAAGATATTTGCTCAACATCTAATTCAGCGCCTGCCACAACATTGCACAAGCTGGTCAGGGTGTAGCGTCGCCGATGTTCCAAAAACACATCATGACCACTCCACAAAAATGAAAATGCCGGTACCGTGATCAATGCCAATGTCCCGCTGGGGGCATGGGCAAAATACTGGTTTAAGAGCCCGACATCATCATCAACATGTTCCAATACATCCATCATCAATACCAAGTCGGCATCGAAACCATCAGCATTGCGGCGAAATTGAATGGGCTTGTTTCCTTCAACATCATCCCATTCCTTGTCATAAAATGGATCAACGCAAAGGGCTTCGGTTGCAGATGTTGTGTTCAGCAAATGACGACTGAAAAAACCAGAGCCTGCGCCGACATCCAAAATACGTGTGTATTCACGGCCCTGTAAGTAATGCGATAGGTAGCTCGCCTTGGCCTTGTAATACCAGTGTTGGGCAATGGCATCGCCCAGAATATCTTGTTCTTTCACATCCATAAGCGGACCGTATCACACCTGAACCAAGCAAAACACCATCGCCAAAGCCAAAATTTATCGCATATGATATGAACAACGTTTAGTTTGTCTCATCATCTGAGGGCCATACCTTGAAATCCGTATTACTGCATCTCAGCGTTCTAGCTTTTGTCGGTGTTGGCGTTACCTCTGTTGGCAACGCTCAAAACAGTCTGCCCTTTCCAATTGTCGATACAGGCCAGACCAAGTGTTATGGCACGCGCGGCGGGGCCAATTGGTCATGCCCAGATGCCGGTGACGACATGTTCGGCCAGGATGGAAACTACACACACAATTCACCGAAATACAAAGACAACGGTAATGGCACCGTGACGGACTTGGTCACGGGCCTCATGTGGGAAAAGGATTATCAAGCCAACGTGGAATGGCGAAATGCACCACATATAGCGAAGCAAGCCTCAACAGGCGGGTACAGTGATTGGCGCGTCCCCACCATCAAGGAATTGTATTCCTTGATGAAGTTTAATGGCGCCACGGGTTCCATGCGTTCCATGACGAGCACCCCCGGCGACGCCAAACCCTATATGGACACCAAATTTTTTGCATTTGAATATCCTACCGATAGGGGGGCAAAGGCCCAAAATGCAACTCGCTTCATAGACGCCCAGTATATAACATCTACGGCTTATGTCGGCACCACCATGGGCGGCAATCCCACATTTTTCGGCGTAAATTTTGCCGATGGTCGCATCAAAGGTTACCCCCAACGCCCCATGGGCCGAAGCCAGGGTTATTACCTTCGTTTGGTGCGTGGCAATCCGGCCTACGGTCAAAATGACTTTGCCAGCATGGGTAACGACATCGTTCTGGATAAGGCCACAGGACTGGAATGGATGCAAAAGGATTCAGGTCACCCTGACCTAAAAGCCAGCGTCATCAACTCTAAGAAAACAGACGGACAACTCGACTGGATGGAATCTCTGGCCTATTGCGAAACATCCAACTATGGCGGTAAATCCGACTGGCACCTACCCAATGCCAAAGAGCTGCAAGCAATTGTTGATTATAGCCGTGCACCGCAAACCACGCGCACAGCTGCTATAGACCCAATCTTTCACGCCACACAAATCACCGATGAAAGCGGCAAGCCGAACTTTGCCGCATATTGGACATCAACCACGCATTTGGATGGACGTTATCCCGGCACCGACGCCGTGCTCATCTATTTCGGTGAAGCCTTGGGCGCGTTTAAAATGCCCAACGGTGGGCGAATGAGTATGGGCAGTCGCATGGGTGGGCCACAAAGGGGCATGATGCCACCACCAGGAATGGAGCAGGGTGGACCACAGGGTGGCATGATGCCGCCACCGCATATGCGCCAGATGGGACAAAATGGCATGATGCCGCCGCCCGGACAAATGGGGCAAGGTGGCCAAATGGGAGGTCGTTCCATGCCCAGCGCGTCTAAGGATAAAAAAGACATCCAAGACGTTCACGGTGCGGGGGCACAGCGCTCTGATCCCAAGGTGGGGCCCGTCGACAAGTACCCGATTTGGGGGCATGGCCCACAAGGAGACGTCCGACGCGTTTACAACCATGTTCGTTGCGTTCGATCCACAAATTGATTGTACGAAAGTGGTCAGAAAACGTTTTCGTTTGTTTTCTTATGCGTCAATGCAGATATGTTAGTTATGTGGAATAGCATACTGACGTATTGAAGCATTAGACTTATGAACAAAAACTCCGCTCTCCTGGGCGCAGCGGGTGATACGCTTCTTACTCAAGCGCTAGAAGGAACACCTGTTGCCAGCTTTGTTATCAACAAAGATCATATTGTTGTGCACTGGAATCACGCCTGCGAGATGGTCACAGGTACACCTGCTGAACGGATTGTCGGTACAAATAAATCTTGGAAGCCATTTTATCCAACCGAACGCCCCACTATGGCAGATTTGGTTTTAGACGAACTCACCGACGAAATTCCGCGGTATTATCGTGGCAAATTCCATCCTTCACCTGTTGTCGAGGGCGCATGGGAAGCTGATGACTTTTTTCCTCATTTTCCCAATGGCGGTAAATGGCTGTCATTTACTGCACAACTGCTCAAAAAAGAAGATGGTGAGGTCGTTGGCGCCATAGAAACCTTGCGCGATATCACAGACCAAAAACGATCCGAGCTACAATCTAGGGAAAGCCTAAGCCTGCTCAACCAAATCATTGATGGTTGTCCAGTGCCGATGTTTGTCATCAACGAAGATCATGTCATCACACACTGGAATAAAGCGTGTGAAAGCATCATTGATAAATCATCCAAAGACTTGGTCGGAACCAAAGATCAATGGAAACCGTTTTACGACCATAAAAGACCTGTTCTGGCAGATTTATTGTTGAACTCTGAAACTGGAAAATTGGCTGAATACTATAAAGGCATCTGGAACAAATCACCGTTGGTTGAAGGTGGCTGGGAAGCCACCGACCACTTCCCCAACCTACAAACCGGACCCAAATGGCTGTACTTCACAGCAGCACCCATTCGTAATGCCACAGGGCACATGATTGGAGCTGTCGAAACACTTCAAGATGTCACCGCCCAAAAACATTATGAACAAAAACTCGAACATCAAGCAAAACACGATGCCCTAACGCAACTACCCAACCGAGCCCTTTTTGCAGATCGCCTCAATCAAGCTATTGCACATGCAGAGCGTGATAAAACGCTGCTGGCTGTGATGTTTATTGACCTTGATGATTTTAAAACCATCAATGATACCCTGGGACATCATGCTGGTGATGATTTGTTGGTTGAATTATCTGAGCGCATTAAAAACTGTATTCGTGTGGGCGATACGGTATGTCGCATTGGCGGTGACGAATTTGTGGTGTTATTGGTTTCCCCTGAAAGTGATGGCCACGTCGCTGACGTCACCCAGCGCATCATTGATGATATTGCAGAACCGATAAATTTGGGACATGAAAATATCCATGCACGATGCAGTATCGGTGTTGCACTGTATCCAGAAGACGGCCTGACCGCACCCAAACTTCTGATGCATGCCGACAGTGCCATGTACACAGCGAAGGCAAAAGGCAAAGGTGGTTTTTGTTTCTTCACAGATGAAATCAACCAAGAAACACACACCCGATTGCAGATCGAACAGGGCCTATACAGCGCCCTGGAACAAGGGGATTTTGAACTTTATTACCAGCCCTTATTCGATCTGTCTTCAGGTAAAATCACAGGAGCCGAAGCCCTGTTGCGCTGGCATCACCCAGAACAAGGAATCATACTGCCAGGCGAATTTATCTCCATTGCTGAACAAATTGGCTTGATTGTTCCCATTGGCGACTGGGTTCTTAAAACTGCACTAACAGAAGCCCAGTCATGGATGGCTATCACCAATAAACCGTTGCGTATCTCGGTCAATGTTTCTGCCCGACAGTTTCAAAATGCAGAAATTTTGAAATCATTTAGAGAAACTATGCATGCCTACAAAAAGGCCAATTTGCATATTGAATTGGAAGTCACCGAAAGTATTGTGATGGATGACCCAGAACGTGCCAGCAAGCTTCTCCAAAAACTCAAAGACCAAGGTGCACATTTAGCCATGGATGATTTTGGCACCGGGCATTCAAGCCTAGCGTATCTGCGCCGCTTTCCCTTCGACATGGTTAAGATTGACCGATCTTTCGTTCATGACTTAGGTACGAACCGCGAAGCCGAAGCCATCGTTAGGGCCATGCTGGAATTGGGAACCGCACTTGGCATGAGAATGGTTGCCGAAGGTGTAGAAACAGCCCGTCAAAAAGAATTTTTAGAAATGGAAGGCTGTCATGAGGTTCAAGGCTTTTTGCTATCTTATCCATTAGAGGCCGAAGCCTTCCGCACGCTGCTTAAAGAGAACACTTAATTTTGTGACCTAAAACGTAACAAAGGTGTATAAGCTGGTCGCATGTCAAAACAATCACAACACCCCGCCCCGTTTCCGTCCAAAGAGCAAATCCTTGAGTTTATCAAAGATAGTCCCGGGCGCGTCGGCAAGCGTGAAATTGCCCGCGCCTTTCGCCTGGATGCAGATCAGAAAATGCAGCTCAAAAAAGTTCTTAAAGAACTTAAGGAAGATGGGCTTTTGAGCTCTTCTCGTAAAAAACTGGCCGAGGCTGGGGCTTTGCCACCTGTCACCGTATTGCAAGTGACCACCATCGACAATGATGGTGAACTTCTGGCACGACCAGTTGTGTGGGATTCAGACCTAACGCCCCCGGTGATCTATATGGCTCCGGTACGTCGCGGCCAAGGGGCACTGGGGATTGGTGATCGTGTCTTGGCACGCATGACCCGCATTGACGATACCGAAGACGGCACACCCGCATACGAAGCCCGTACGATCCGGCGTCTTGAACATGCCCCGGCCGACGTGCTGGGCGTCTACAAGCTAGACCGTGCAGGACATGGTCGATTACGCTCCACCGATCGCCGCCATAAGGCAGAATTCGTGGTTCAAGACACAGGCGGTATCGATATTGCTGAAGGTGATCTGGTCAAAGCCGAAGTTCTACCCGGTAAAAAATTGGGCCTGCGCCAAGTCAAGCTGGTTGAAAAGCTCAACCGCGCGGGCGCAAAAGCCATCTCTCAAATTGCCATTTACGATCACTCCATCCCTGTGGCATTCACCGATGAGGCCCTTAAACAAGCCCGAGCCGCCAAAGGGGCCGATTTGGGCAAAGGTAAAAATAAACGCGTCGATTTGCGTGATATTCCGCTGATCACCATTGATGGCGAAGACGCACGCGATTTTGATGATGCTGTGTTTGCCGAACCCGATCCCGACACACCGGATGGTTGGCACATCATCGTCGCCATTGCCGATGTCAGCTGGTACGTGCGCCCCGGTGATGCTTTGGACCAATGTGCATTCCAACGTGGCAACTCGGTCTACTTCCCTGACCAAGTTGTACCCATGCTCCCCGAAGAATTGTCCAACGGCTGGTGTTCGCTGCGTCCCAATGAAGACCGCCCGTGCATCGCCGCCCACATGTGGATTGGCAGTAATGGCCACCTCAAACGATATGAGTTTGTACGCGGTTTGATGAATTCCAAAGCCCGCACCACCTACACCCAAATCCAGCAAGCGCAAGACGGCCAACCCGATGAATTGACAGCCCCCCTGTTAGATAACGTCATTAAGCCGCTCTATGGTGCATATGAGGTGCTCCTTGCAGCCCGTGAAGAACGTGGTGCCTTGGAACTGGACTTACCGGAACGCCAGATCATTTTGAACGATGACGGAGAAGTTGACGAAGTGGTTGAACGCCAACGTTTCGATAGTCACAAGCTCATCGAAGAATTTATGATCTTGGCCAACGTAGCCTCGGCACAACAGTTGGAAAAGCTAAAACAACCCTGCATGTATCGGATTCACGATGTGCCGTCCCCAGAAAAGCTGGAAAGCCTGCGGGATTTCTTGGACAGCGTCGACATTCCCTTTGCCAAGGGTCAAGTGGTGCGCGCCAGTCATTTCAACCGGATCTTGAACAAAGCCAAAAACACCCCCAACAGCCATATGGTCAGCGAGGTGGTGTTGCGCTCTCAGGCCCAGGCAGAATACAACCCAGAAAACTGCGGACACTTTGGCTTATCATTGCTGCGTTATTGCCACTTCACCTCCCCCATTCGTCGTTATGCCGACTTACTGGTCCACCGCGCTTTGGTAAGGGGACTCCATCTGGGTGATGGCGGTTTGGAAGATGACCACAAACCCTTCAAAGACGTCGGTGAGCATCTATCGACAACAGAACGCAACGCTTCTGGCGCAGAGCGCGATGCAGTGGACCGTTTTACCGCACTCTATCTATCCGACAAAATTGGCAAAGTGCTTAAAGGTCGCATCAATGGTGTAACCCGTTTTGGCCTGTTTGTGACTTTGGATGATACTGGTGCCGATGGCCTGGTGCCGATCCGGTCATTGGGTGATGATTACTACAATCACGACGAACAGCGCCACATGCTCAAAGGCCGGGAAACCGGGTATGAGTATCGTTTAGGCGACAACGTTGAAGTCTTGATTATGGAATCTGATCCAATTACCGGTTCCACCGTGTTCCAAATCACCGATGGCGGAAAGGCTGGGAAACCCGATCCTTCAGGCGGACACGGAAAAGGTAAATTCAAGGGTGGAAAAGGCAAAAAACATCCCCTTGATCGCGACAAAAAAACCAAAAAAACCAAGGGGAAATCCCGCGCAGCACGCCGCAAAGCACGGAAATCATAGGTTTTTCACCAATCCCCTAGCCCACAGCTCAAGAATTTGAGTGACGAAAGCGGCAAAATAGGGGACTATTTCTACCATGGGGTACGAGTTTAAAAACTTGGGCCGGTCTTGTGTTCAGACCGGATTGAGTCTTGCACTGTGTGCAGGGGTGGTTGCTTGTGCCCCCAATCAAGCCCAAGCCCCCCTGGAAACAATCTCCAATCAACAACAGCCTGAGGTCTCACTAGACACCATTGACGAAGCCTTGGACCCAACAATTCGAAGTACAATTCGGGCTGGACTTACCGGAATCCAACGGCGCTATATCGACCCCGTTTACATTGATGATCTCTCCATTAACGCTATTCAAGGTCTCGCCACCATTGATCCAAGCCTCAGCGTCTCTGAGGCTGATAACAAAATCATTTTGCTCAAAAATGGTAATACCATCGCTTCTGCGCCGCGCCCCCTAAACCAATCCCCAGACCAATGGGCAACGATTACGGCCCAAATGATTCTTGTAGCGCAAACTCGCTCAGAGGATTTTAAAGATATTGAGCGCGAACAAATGTTCGAAGCCGTCTTCGATGGCATGCTTTCGGGGCTTGATATCTATTCTCGCTACGCAGGTGCGGTTGAAGCCAATGCCAACCGGGCCCGTCGCGATGGATTTGGTGGGATCGATATTCGCTTTAATAAAACCACGAACAAAATCACCATCACCCACGTTCAAGAAGGTGGCCCAGCCCAAAATGCAGGACTCAAAGTCGGTGATGTCATTTCCAAGATCAACGCGCAGGATGTGAAAAAGTTATCTCTACGCAAAGTCGCCAAAATATTGCGCGGACCAGTAGGCAGTACCTTAACAGTCGAAGTTGAACGCAGAGATGAAGAAATGGGCCAACCAACACGAACCATCAGTTTCCTGATCGAACGTGCCCACGTGGTGCACCAAACGGTTCACACAGGCCTCCAAAACGACGTGCTCACCCTAACAGTGACCAGTTTCAATAAAAAAACTGCCCAAAATATACGTGCGGTACTCAACCAGCACGAACAAGGATTACTGAGTGGTGACATTCGCGGCATCATTTTAGATTTACGGGGCAATCCCGGAGGGTTGCTATCTCAATCGGTAAATGTTGCTGATCTATTTTTGCGTGATGGACGAATTATCGCCACCCGTGGACGCCATCCAGACAGTTTCCACGATTACCACGCTGGTGGTGATGACATTACTGAAAATGCACCCTTGGTCGTTTTGGTTGATGGTGGCAGTGCATCTGCCGCTGAATTGGTGGCCAGTGCGCTACAGGACCTCAAACGCGCAGTTGTGGTCGGCTCCACCTCTTATGGTAAGGGAACAGTCCAAACGGTCCTGCGCCTGCCCAATGACGGGGAAATCACGTTGACCTGGTCGCGTTTGGTCACGCCATCGGGTTATGCCATACACGGTCTTGGGGTCCAACCCAGCGTATGCACCAATCGCAAAACTCCATTGACCACGGCGAAAACACTTTTGAACCCCATGCGTATCCAAACTCAACACGAAGTGATCCAGGCATGGCGGGGTGCGGGCCTGATCTTTGATGGGCGCCGCGCAAAACTGCGCGAATCATGCCCATCGAAAACCTTTAATCCAAACTTTGGCCAGGATATTTGGAAACAGTTGGCCAGTCGGATTCTCAATGACCAGAACCTATATCAGTATGCTTTAGGACGTTCGGAAAGCACGGATACAGCCCTTCGCCCCTAAGACAAAGCCTAAAAAGCTCAAAATCATGCATGATTGGCTTGACATAAGCCAAAACCCCCGTATTTTACGCCGCTCATACGTTTTAACGTTCACGGAAATCTGGCGGAGCAAGAGACATGGCCAAACCGGCAACTATCCTGATCAAGCTGGTCAGCACCGCTGACACTGGTTACTACTACGTGACCAAGAAGAACCCACGCAACACCACCGAAAAGCTTGAACTTCGCAAGTACGACCCGGTTGTGCGCAAGCATGTGGTCTTCAAGGAAGCCAAAATCAAATAAGGCTTTCTCAGCATCAGAAATAACAAAACGCGCCCCAATAAGGGCGCGTTTTTGTTTGTGTCGGAGCCTTAACATTTCTCCATCAGCACATAACAAAGCCCGCCGAAGCGGGCTTTTCTCAACTAAGATTCGGTTAGAATAGGCTCTAGATGCTCATCCTAAGAATTTAGACAGAGTTTCCAAGAAGTTAGGAACAGAAATAGGCTTGGCAATGTAGCCTTCGCAGCCACCTTCGCGGATTTTTTCTTCATCACCTTTCATGGCAAATGCCGTAACAGCGATAACGGGAATGTGCTTTAGCTCATCATCCGCCTTCAACATTTTGGTGATTTCCAAACCAGATATCTCAGGCAACTGAATATCCATCAAAATCAGGTCGGGCTTGTGTTCGCGCGTCAAATTCAACGCATCACGCCCATCTTTGGTTTGGACCGTTTCATATCCGTGTGCTTGTAACAAATCATTGAAGAGCTTCATATTCAGCTCGTTGTCTTCAACAATCAAGATGGTCTTGGCCATTTTCTTTCCTTCGGTTTCGGGGGGAATTTGAACAACATCACCCCCGGAACAAATCGATAAATCTCGAAACACCCCCCACAAGACATGACAATCAGCCAAGTCCTATGCTCTCGCCTGATGATGGATCATTCCTAGCAGCAAGTCAAACATCTCAAGCACTTCCAACCTAGCAGGAATTTCTACCAAGACAAAGGGCACTCAAGCTTTTTTCATAAAAAAAAAGCCGCCCCAATAAGGACGGCTATAGCAGTTGGCATTAATCGTAAAAGAGAGACCGGTAAGACGGAGGTCAAAAACCTGATGTGGTACCCCAATAATTTGGGTCAAGTAGGGCAGTCGACATCAATAACAGCGACAATGCGAGCCCAAATGCTTTCAAAGTTGTCATTGTGTTTATCCTTACGTCAAAGGCATTCCGGTGATGGCTGTGCCATCCATGAAAAGAATTTCGCACGCCTTACCCGTTCTGTCTGTGACATCTATCACACGCAGTAAAAAAACAGTTTCATAAAAACCATATTAATAATAAGGTTTTGCCCGTGTGAATGGTTTTCGTGAATGATTCTTGAAGAAAAACGTTGAGAATCGGGACTGTACGAACGAATATCACACCTGTGGGCATCACGTACTAAGCACCAATGGGGAAATTTTGGTGAGTGTGTGGGAGTCCGCACGACTATGCGCCAAATATAAAAATTCCCAAATGGGAGGAAGCCCTTGCTCAAATCATTGAGTGCTAAAATTATCGCGGCAGCCGTTTTGCTGATTACCGTAAGCTCAGCTGCTGATTTCATCATTGCATCCAGTATTACATCAACCCTGAACAAAGAATCAGATTCGTTAACGCATCTGATGCAGGAAGCTATTGAGGATAAAGACAGTCTGATCGACAGCCTGTTGCAAGACAATCTGTCCACATCCGAAGCCAACCTTTCCGCTCAGCAGGCCCAGACCATAGCTGAAAACACACTAAACACAGAGCAAACTCGCAAATTCTTGGAAGGCACACGCAACGGAATTGCCGCATCCAGCCTGACCTTAATCAAAAATGCGATGATGATGGGCGAAGCTGCATCAGCCCAAGACATGATGGACACATTGCTGGAAAACCCTGACATTTTTGCCGTAAATTTGTGGCGTGCCAGCGGGGATATGTCCTTCCGTGACAACAAGACTATTGATGAAATCAATAAACTCGCTGGTGATGAAGCATTTGAACTGCGTGACCCGGAAGAGCCAATTTTCATCGAAGGAGTCCGAGCTGAAGTCTTAAAAAAGGTTGTTGAAACCCGCGAAAGCGGTTTAACCACAACCGGTGAAGTCGAAAACGATGATGGCGAAATCGAGCCCATCGAATACGCATACTATCTAATGGAAAATGAAGAAGAATGCCAAGGCTGCCACGGCGAAAGCAGTGCTCCACGCGGCGTCCTTGAGGTCGCCGTATCCCGTGCCGCCTTAATCGAGTTGGAAAAAACCGCCAAGGCACAAATGGCCGAGATGGAAGCTAAGGCCTCTGCCCAACGCAAAAAACTTGAACAAGACAGCGCCAAGCAAAAAGAAACAGTGCACACCCAGACCGAAACTCTAAATGCCGAGGTCTCTGACGGTAAATCTCGGGTGGCGAATGCGCAATCAAGCGCTTCAACCATGTCATTCCTGACCAAAGCTGGTTTCTTTCTGGCCACCGTCGGTGTCTTATTTTTTGTACTCAACAGTTTGCTGACCAAACCCGTGCACAAGATGACAAATGCCATGGAAAAATTGGCTGGTGGCAACCTTGAAGTTGACGTTCCCGATGTCGGCAAAGAGGATGAAATCGGACTGATGGCTGCGGCTGTTCAGGTCTTCAAAGATAACGCCATTGAAGTCAAACGCCTAAGTGCAGAGCAAGCAGATGCTGCACGTATAGCGGCGCGTGAAAAAGCTCAATCCATGCAGGATCTGGCAGATGCTTTTGAAAACAATGTAGGTTCTATTGCCAAATCGGTACGCGATTCTGCTGGTGGCATGGAAAGCTCTGCCTCAGGCTTGGCATCTACCGCGGAGCAAACCTCTGCCCGTTCACAAACCGTAACCAACGCGGCCCAGCAGGCATCGGAAAATGTTCAAACCGTAGCTGCCGCAGCTGAAGAGCTTTCCAACGCCATCACTGAAATTTCGCGTCAAGTTTCACAATCGACGCATATATCGGGCGAAGCGGTCACGGAAATCCATGCTACCAATGAGAAAGTACAAGGTTTGTCCAATGCGGCAAATCGCATTGGTGAAGTTGTCGCCCTGATTACCGACATTGCCGACCAGACCAATTTGTTGGCTCTTAACGCCACCATTGAGGCGGCTCGTGCAGGTGAAGCGGGCAAGGGTTTTGCCGTTGTCGCTGGTGAAGTTAAAAACCTCGCCAACCAAACAGCCAAAGCAACGGATGAAATTTCTTCTCAAGTCGATGAAATTCAAAATGCCACTCAAGATGCCGTCAACGCCATAGGCTCCATCGGGAGCACCATCGACAGCATCAGCCAAATAGCAGCAACCATTGCCTCTGCCGTGGAAGAACAAGGTGCCGCAACTCAGGAAATTGCCCGCAATGTTGAACATGCTTCCAATGGTACGACGGAAGTCTCAACATCTATTATTGAAGTCAACAAAGCTGCAGACGATACAGGTATTGCCGCCACCGAGATCAAAACGGCAGCCCACGAACTGAGTCAGCAATCATCCTATCTGCGTGAAGAAATGAAACGCTTCTTAGAAGAAATCCGGCCCAAACCGGAAGAGCTGAGCTAAACAAAAAGGCCGGGATAACCCCGGCCTTTTTTTATGTCTTAATTTTTAGATCAAACTTTATTCACCACGGACATCCTCGACCATATCTTCCAGACGTTCCAATTCCTTAATCACCAAAGCATCCTTTTGACGTTCAACAATGCCTTTGCGGGCCAAGTCATTCATCACCCGGGCGACGGTTTCACGTGTGGTCGAAACACGCGATGCCACATCTGAGTGCACCGGAATTGGTTTAATCACAGCTGTCATATCGTCCTCGGTCAGCGCTTTCGCAACGCGCAACAAATCAGCATGAATACGGTTGTTGGCCCCAAGGGTCGATAAATCCATAATTCGTGTGGTTGATGTCCGCACCAAATGGGCCAGATGCTTCATCAGCTTCAAGGCAATGGCAGGATGTTCTAAAACGATTTCGTGAAATTGTTCTGATGGAAGCGCCGCAATGCGGACTTCTTCTAAGGCCATCACACTGGCAGAGCGCGGCAATCCATCAATGGCTGCCAATTCACCAAAATGACTACCCATTTCCAAATCACTGAAGGTGATCTCACGACCAGACATAGAGTAGTTCACCACCCGCACCCGCCCCATAGTGACAAATAAAATATCACGGCTGTTGGAATACTGGTCGATGATTTGTTCATTGGCACCATAGGTTTTCCAGCTACAATTTCGCTGGACCACAGCCAACTCATCATTATCGAGTTCCGACAGTAAACGGATATCTCTTAAGCTGTCGCTCACGCTTAATCCCTCCGGCAAGACCTATCATGGGCCGCTCAAAATAACTGGGTATGTTTACGATAATTTCGCCTTTGTCACCAGAGTTAACTATTTTTTGAACTTTATTCTCAACACTCTAGGCGT
This sequence comes from Magnetovibrio sp., assembly GCA_026196495.1. Classification (GTDB taxonomy): domain Bacteria; phylum Pseudomonadota; class Alphaproteobacteria; order Rhodospirillales; family Magnetovibrionaceae; genus Magnetovibrio. The sequence continues at coordinate 5,941 of JAPHSY010000041.1, read as the reverse complement.
GAATGAACGTACATCATAACGTCATAATTCTTATTAACTTCAATGATAATAACGGATTAGACGAAAATGATTCAACCAAGCCCTGTATCTGAGAATCGATTTTAGGGCACAAGAAGGAATGAGAATCATGCCTAAAACGGCCCACAAGGCCGTACCTCAAGGGGAACAGAACATCCCAGAGGGAAACGAGCACGGTTTCACAGAAGAACCGGTTCATAGTGCTCCGCGTGTAGAAGCGCGCTCACTCAGAGGTACGTTCGCCAAATCCATATGCACCGCACATGGCTTGGCAACCAGCAAAGAACGCGCGGCCTGCGATGAAGGCGTGCCATGCGAACGATTATCGGAATGCATGGAACAAGCAGACGCAACGGTTCGTTATTTGGACCTGCGAAAACGGCTGCTATCAGACTAATGCGTTTGGGATAAACGCCCCGGGACACCACCCGGGGCAAACACCTTGTCTATACCACAATGGCCGCACCACCGCGACGCGGATCCCCACCACCAGCCAAAATCCCTTTGGCAGCATTGTATTCAACAGCATGCACCCCACCAAAAAACAAATTCTGTTGCTCCCAGATTTTGCATTGCTCAAAGACTTGATTGAGCTGCTGACACACACCTTCGCTAAAGCCTGCCTCAACATTGAGCAACCCGCGCTCAAAATGGACCCGCGGCAGACTCACAGCCTGTTCCATATGTACATCAAATTCCAACAATGCCAAAACCGTCTGCAAAATTGCAGTGCGAATACGGTTCGATCCACCTGACCCCAACGCCACCACAGTGCCGTCATCACGCTGGATCAAACTCGGCGCCATCATTGATGACATCCGTGTATCTTGAGGCCATTGGTGGAAACCTTCTGGATTAATGTCTTCTTCGCCCAGCATATTGTTAAATACCACTCCGGTGCCCGGAGCGATGTAGCCCGACCCTTCCCCGTTGGACACCGTCAATGAAGCCGCATTGCCATCACGATCAATTACACTGATATGAGTGGTGCCGCGGTGAGCTTTCGGCCTGCCCAAGATTTCAACGCGATAACGTTCTAAAAATACTTCATCCAGCAAGGCTTCGCTGCCGCTAATCGGACAGGTGTTGAGACCACTTTCAACCCGCGCTTGATTGGTTAAAGCCATCACCCGGGCCAACTGTTCCAAGTGTGCAAACGAACCAAAGTCATAGCTGCCAAGACCAGTGTCCTTGAGCAGGTTCAACGCAAACGCAATCAGAATGCCACCCACAGATGGCGGCGGGTTGGTGAGAATGCGTGCATTGCTATATTCCACACTCAAAGGATCACGCTTGATGACCTCAAAACGTTCAAAATCTGCACGTTTTAAATGCCCGCCTTTGTCTTCACAATCACGCGCCACTACCGCCGCAACTTCACCGCGGTAAAATAGGTCATCACCTTCATGCGCCAATGCGTCTAAGAAATCCGCCTTAGCCGGAACCGCCATATGTTCCCCTGCCCCGATCAGAGCATCAGGGTTAGACGGACTGGCATATTGTGCCCGGCATTCAGGGGTCGACATATAAATCGGTTCAACAATTTCGAAAATATAAGCCTGCAGGGAAGACAAATCCAAACCATGTCGCGCCAGGTCAATAGCAGGCTGAAGCACCTCTTTGATCGGCATCCGGCCCAAATCACGGTGCACTTCAAACGCACCACGCACAATCCCGGGCGTAGCCATGGAACCCATGCCGATATGGAATTCTTGTGTGACGGTACCAAAATTTGCCAACACTGGATGAAAGTCGACTTCGGATTGTTTTTGTCGAGGTGTATGAGCAAAAAAGTCATACAGCAGCGGTCGACCTTGGCCGGGAGCCGCTAACAAAAACCCACCACCGCCCAAACTGGACAACACTGGTTCAGCAATGGTGGAGGCAAACAACGCCGCCAACACGGCATCATAGGCATTGCCTCCGGCCTTGAGAATTTCAGAACCGGCACGCGCGGTTTGGACATCCCCCGCCGCGATTGCTCCACCAGTTGAGCTGCGTTTCGTCACCCGTCATAGCCTCCCACTCAAATATCGCAGAGCAGCCTATCCATTGAATCCTAAGGTGACAATGCTCATATTTATTAAGAATATTTTTGACCAAATGCAGACATAGCCCTGCCACAATTTATCGGTTAGATTCAGAATTATGTTCATAAAAAATACTGCTTTAAGCCTTTTTACCAGTTTGATTCTATGTGGTTGCGTAGCAAACGCACAAACTCAGCCCAGTCCAAAAGGCATGGGGAGCGAAGTGCGCGGTGCCACGTGCGTTCCACCTGGAACTTGGTTTGACCCAGCCATCAATTCGACAATTGGCATCCAGCACCTCCTGACACGAGTACGTACCAAAGACATCGTGTTGCTTGGGGAAACCCATGCCATTGGCGACCATCACCGTTGGCACCTACAGACCGTGGCGCAACTACATGCACTCAATCCTGATTTGATTTTGGGCTTTGAGGCCTTTCCCCGCCGTGTCCAGAACGCCCTGGATCGTTGGGTTGCGGGAGAATTGTCTGAGAAAGAATTCATCCAAGAAAGTGACTGGGAAACTGTATGGAAGTATGACGTCAATTTCTATATGCCTCTTTTCCATTTCGCACGCATGAACAAAATCCCCATGGTCGCACTTAATGTTGACCGCGCCTTGATCCGCAAAGTTTCATCGGATGGCTGGAAGAATGTTCCCCAAAACCAACGCCGTGGCATTGGCGACCCCAAACCTGCTAGTCAGCCTTATATTGATATGCTGGGTGAAGTTTATGGTCAGCACAGCACCCGGTCCGGCAAAGAGAGCGAGACCAATGGGCCGCCTAAAGGCCCGGGGCTAGAGGACCCAATGTTTTCCAACTTTGTCGATGTTCAGTTGACTTGGGATCGGGCCATGGCTGAAGCTGCAAACACTGCCGTCAAGACAGCAAGGGCAAAAGGCCGTGCTCCACAGTTGGTCGCAATTGTTGGACGTGGGCATATGGATAACTTCTTAGGCATCCCTGAACAACTCAAAGACCTAGGCCAGTCCAATTTTGCGGTTCTGACACCCTGGGACAAAATGCGCAAATGTGCCGACCTCACCAATCAGAACGGCACTGCTGCAGCCGACGCCGTTTATGGCATTGCACTTACCAAAGATACTTTCTCCGCGGCCAAACCCAAACTGGGGGTTTTGATTGAAAATGGGGATGATGGCGTTTTGGTCGGCGCTGTTGTTAAAAAGTCCATTGCCGAAAAAGCCGGAATCAAGAAAGACGATGTCATTCTTGAAGCTGCAGGACAAAAAGTTACCAAGGTTGGTGAACTGATCAGTATTATCAAATCCGTGAGCCCCGGCACATGGTTGCCGCTGCACGTGAAGCGCGGTAAAGAAATGATGGAACTTGTTGCCCAGTTTCCCAGTGAATCTGAACCAGACAAACCCAAAACTGTTCATGGGAAAAAGTAATGCGTATATGGGGGGCTATACTGGCAGTGAGTTTAAGCTGTTTAAGTGCGGCTCAGACTTGGGCAAGTGAAACCTTGCACCATAACGTTCATTTCAAGATCGATCCGTTACATTCCAAACTCTCTGTCAAAGATACACTGAAAATCCAAGGCAGTGGAGAGTTGGTCTTCAACTTATCCCCAAACTACAAAACTGTTCGAATCATTGTGGATGGCAAGCCCACAAACTTTTCGCGAACAGACCACGAAGTGGTGGTGATTTTGGAAAAACCAGGCCAACACACCGTGAACCTGCACTATAGCGGTACGAATATCCCCTTGTTGGGCGAAGAAGGAGGTTTTCTGGACTCAGATTGGCTGGCACACCCCCAAGATCAACTTGCTACTTGGTCCATCCAGGGTGAAGTACCCAAGGGTCAAAAATTTGTACTCCCAGGCGAATTGAAAAGCGAAAACGACACCGCCAAACGCTACCAAGCTCACTTTGAAAATACGGCCCCAGCTTTTCCCCCCGTGCTCATCACTGGCCCGTTCAAAGTCGGAGAACTGATGGCAAACGGCGTGCGCATTCGCACGTATTTTCATGAAGAACTGGCGAAGCTATCGGATCAATACCTCAACGACAGTGCCCGTTATATCCGCGTCTACAGCCGCCAAATCGGCCCCTTTCCGTACCCAGGATTTGCCATCATTTCTGGCCCGGCACCTGTGGGTTGGGGCTTACCAGGTATGACGTATATGGGGCGACGTGTATTGGCATTGCCGTTTATCCGCTTCACCTCACTACCCCATGAAGTGTTGCACAATTGGTGGGGCAACGCAGTGGAAGTGGATTATGCAAACGGCAATTGGGCCGAAGGGCTGACCACCTACCAAGCAGACCACGCCATGGCCGAGGCTGCGAAAAAAGGCGGCGGACAAGCAAAACGATTGGAATGGCTGCGCAACTTTGCTGCCCTGCCCGCCGATCGGGATCAACCGCTTACAGCCTTTCGTAGTAAAATCCATGATGCTGCTCAAGTGGTAGGCTATGGCAAAACAGCATTTGTATTTCACATGCTCAAAGTTCAACTGGGGGCCAAAACCTTTGACAACGCCTTGCAGCGCTTTAACCGTAACTTCAGTGGTAAAATGGCAAGCTGGGGTGATATCCAATCCAGTTTTGAAGCTGAGAGCGGTCAAGATTTAAGGCAATTTTTCAAAAGCTGGATAGAACGCACGGGCGCACCAGATTTACACATCAGCCACGCCAAGTTGGGAACTGACCTGACCAAAGTGAATTTCACCCTCAACCAACGCCAAACGGGACGCTCGTATGCCCTGAACCTCACGGCATTAGTGAAAACTGTGGATGGGGAGGAGCGCTTTTCCTTGAATCTGGTTTCTCAAAAGCAAGACTTCACCCTGACAGCCAAAGCAATAATCCTGAGCCTGACCATTGATCCTGATTTAGACATCTTCCGTCGCCTAGACAGTGCCGAAACGCCACCAATTTTGCGCGACATCACCTTAGATCCTCAAACCCAATTGATCAGTCTGGGCCATAACGGCTTCAATGATGCAGCCCATGCCCTCGCCGCTCGGCTGTTGCAGGCCCGATTGCGCCTACTGGACCCAACCCGGGCCAAAACTCTGATTTTAGCAGGCCCCAAAAAGGCTATACGCACACACATAAAACTCAAAGGCTGGGCACAAGTACCGCAAAATATCGCTGAGCTGGGTGATGCCCGAGCCTGGACCATGCTCACAGATGAAGACCAAACCGTTTTGGTGATTGAAGCCGAAACAACATCAGCCCTAAATGCTCTGGCAAGGATTCTACCGCACTATAAACGACGCAGTTACGTGGTGATGGAAAATGGAAAAACCATAGATAAAGGCACCTGGCCACCTAAGGCAGGACCATTACACGTTGAATTTTAACGGAAAATAGATTTAAGCGGTCAAGAGTAAGGCCACTAAGCCCAATACTGCACCCACACCAATACCGACGCTATACAACCCCAAAGTCACGATGTCCGTGAGTTTGGCGGAGGATTTCCCGTCCAATGTCGTCGTTTGCGCGTTCATACCTGGATTTCCTGTGCTCAAACCTGAATTTATATCGTTCAGTATTCAGAACACAGAGTCATAACGTGGCGAAGTTAAAGCTTCGTTACTTGCCCAAAAGCCCGTTTTCGGCTACTAAGCCATCAGTCAGTTCTGTTTTTCCTAATGTAGGCTAAAATCTGAACTTCCGAGACCATTAACGATATCCATTCGAGCACCTAAGGTTCCATGAGCGACATTTCCGACAAGGCCCTGCTGCCCGCAGGTATGCAGGACGGCCTGCCGCCCGAAGCCGCCCGCGAAGCAGACGCCGCAGAGCGCCTAGTTTCCCACTTTGGTCAGTGGGGCTATGGCCGTGTCAAACCGCCATTGATGGAGTTCGAAGAAAACCTGCTGCACGGCCCAGGTCTTGCCATGGCAGAACAAACATT
>JAPHSY010000003.1 GCA_026196495.1 Magnetovibrio sp. | reverse complement strand
GGCAAAGCCCTTTCCTGCCTCACCAGCCCGGGCGGCCTCGATGGTAGCGTTCAACGCCAGCAGGTTGGTTTGATCTGCAATGTCGGTAATCAAGGCCACCACTTCACCAATCTTAGCAGCCGCTTCAGCCAAACCTTGAACTTGGGTATTGGCACCTTCAACTTCGACCACAGCCGTTGCCGATATTTGTGTCGACTGAGCCACTTGGCGCGAAATTTCAGAAATCGAGCTGGACAACTCTTGCGATGCGCTGGCAACGGAATGAACATTACTCGAGGCTTGTTCCGCAGCATCAGCAACCGTGACGGATTGTTCGGATGTTTCATCCGCCGTAGCCGACAAAGCCGATGCCGACGATTGCATTTGCGTTGCAGCCGAAGAAACCGACTGCACAACACCACCAACACTGCCTTCAAATTGCTTGGCCATATTGAGCATCATTTCGCGCTTTTCTTTGGCTCGACGTTCAGCATTAGCTTTTCGCTGTTCTTCTATGCTCTGCATTTCAATGGCGTTGTCTTTAAAGACCTGTACCGCTGTTGCCATTTCACCAATTTCATTGCGCTGATCACGCGCAGGAACTTCGATTTCCAACTCACCACCGGCCAGACGGCTCATAACTTCGGTCATTTTGCGTACAGGACCACTGACACCTTTCCCGATCAATAAACTCAATGCCACCACGACCACCGTCACGACAAGCATCAGTATGATCATAAAGGTTAAGGTATTGTCGGCACTGGCCTGCAGTTCCTCAGTCGCAATTGCCGCGTCAGCAGAGCCTTTCTCATCCAAAGCCTGCAAGATCGGCTGCACTGCAGCATAAAGCTCACCCATTTGCCGTTTTTGTTCCACCGCTTCGATCATCAAATCCGAAAGCTGCTCAAAATCCGCAATATATTTCTCGAGAATCTTGGCAATCGCCTCCTTTTCTTCTTCCGGCAAGTCGGTATACGCAAAGCCCATATCCAATTTGGCGTGAATGCGTTTCACCCGTTTGGCAAATTGCGATTCAATACTCAGAAAAAAATCTTTTTCATAACTACGCATTTTCAACAAAACGACGGTGAGCTCTGCAGCTTCAGGCAGCGTGCTGTTTTTCGTGAGTTCATCTTCAACATTCATAGCAGCCGTGGCGAGCGCGCCACGCAGGCCCTCTTCTGCAGTCAGCCCAAGCTTTTTCCATACTTCAACGGTTTTGTTGAATTGCTCAACATAAGAGGCAAAGCCGACGCTTATATCATCGATCAACTGTTGCTCATCAGGTTCCTGATGGATCGTCTTCAGCCGATCAAAATAAGGGAGCAGCTCAGAAGCAGTTTGGGCATGAATTTCAACATGGGCAATGTCTTTGGTTGCCAAAAATTCGTTTTCAGCTTGTCGCACTTGCAAGAAGCCTGCTTTGATGGCGTTGACATACGAAATGCCCTTACCTTCATGCAACTGAGTTTCAAGATATCCAGCTTGGTTCGTGGCACTGGTGATGTAGACAATACCAACCACCAAGAAGCCCAGAAACGCGATCAAGCCAATCAGCATGATCTGTAGACTGATTTTGATATTTCCCAATGCAGTCATAATGCCCTCCCATAGACGGTAAGAACGTTACGTTTACGAAGGGTTATTAGCCTTGATTTGGATCAAAGCTACCATTCTCAAGAGTTACAAAAAAAATCATAGAAAAACCAATGGCACTATAATTTTGGCACAAAATCAGTTGGTTCCCGAACATGTTGAGCACATTACAAACGGTGTATATAAAATAAATTTATGAACAAGACAGGGTTATTTTGTCGCAAACTGCCAGACTCCATCCCAATTTTGATCAAGAGGCGTGGATTTCAGCACCTTAATTCGGTCCAGAAAAACATATGGGACAGGGTCAGAGGCATTCGTACTGATACACGCTCTGAATGCATCCTCAGCAAGAGGCCAATTTTGTGAGCGATATGCCGCAAGCCCCTTTGCAAACGTCTCGTGATCCACTTTGGTGGATAACAATTCATATATGCGCGTTGGCGTATCCTTTCCCTTCACACGAACGACATCCAGCTCACGAGCCTCAACCTCATCTACAGCAAGCTCGTAAGTCCGATCAGATAGAATTATTTGCGTTCCATAATTTTTGTTAGCGCTTTCCAAGCGCGCACCAAGATTAACTGGATCGCCAATTACAGAATATTTCCGTGTTGTCTTGGAGCCAATGTTACCGGCCACCATTTCCCCGGTAGATATGCCTATGCGCATACCTAACTCAAGACCGTCCGCCTTGCTACCAAGCTCAACCGAAACCTCGGAACAAAACAACTCAAACCTTTTTGATGCTTCTAGTGCAGCCTTGCAAGCCAGTGCGGCATGTTCATCTTCACTCGTAAACGGAGGCCCCCAATAAGCCATCACGGCATCGCCCAAGAAATCATTTACCACACCAGATTTTTCAGAAATGGCATCTGTCATGTGTGCTAAAAACATGTTGAGCATGTTTACGAGGTCAGCAGGAGGTAGCTTTTCTGAAATCGATGTATAGCCTTGAAGGTCGATAAACATTACGGTCATTTCATGGCGGTCACCACCAAGTTGAGTCAGTTCTGGATTATCCAACAATCGCGACACCAACCGCGGGTCCATATACTTACCGAACGTATCTTTGATCCTCTCTTTCATTCGTAACCCGCTAACCATCTCATTAAATGATGCAGTCAACTTACCCACCTCATCCTGGGTCACGATGGGAACCTCAACATCCAAATCGCCGTTTTCAACGGCTTCCGCTGCAGACACCAAATTGCGAACATTCTTCACCAACATTTGCGTAATCAGTATTGCAACCCCCATACTTATAATCAGGGCCAAGAGCGTCAAAACAATGCTGATAACCAACAAAAATTTCTCATCTTCATCCGCACGGATCACAGCCTCATCAGCCATACGTTCAACCCGACGACGTATATCCGCAATTTCCGTGTCCAAATGGGTTTGCTCTTCATCAAAAGCAACTAACATGTCATGAAACTTTTGATCATGCCCATTGGCATGAAGTGCCAAAAGCTCCTCACTATGGCGTTCAATGTCACGGTACTCACGCTCCACATTTTTTAATGCTTGGTGAAGTTCTATGACCGCAGGAGTGGTGAAATCCGAATGCTCCACTGCATTGAACAACGCGTTTGCTTTTGCAAAACTCTCGTTGATTTCATGATTGAGTTTCTCAATGCGTTTAACGGCATCAGGGGCACTTTCCGGCAGGTTAAAAAGTTCCTGCAGCAACATGCCGTGTTCCAGCACATCAACGTTGATGAGCCCAATCGTCTCACTCAATGGCAGTTGTTTGTTTGCAACGACATCCAACTCTTCACTAATTTCTTCAGTCAAACTGACCGAGAAAAAAGCTACCCCAACCATCAACACTAAAACCACAATTGCGATACCAAAAATTTTGTGTGCTATGTTGAGTTGCATACCGTTGAGTTCCTATAGCTCTTTCAAATCAATGTGTTATAACTGATATTATTGAAAAAATTATTATTTTGTCATATCTGCGCCCATCAAGGCTTGAGTGTGTTTTATCGAACATTCTAAAATGCGTGTAAAGACCACACAATGGGAGCGCCACTCACATGAAATACTTTCGCGTCAAATTGGAAGATGGACAACAAATCTTCTTGGATGGAGATCGAGCCGGTATTGCCTATCTGATTGATGAAGGCCAAATTCGCCTGCACAAAAAACACGAAGGCAAAGAGATCGAAATCGACATTATCGGCCCCGGTCAAATATTTGGTGAGCTCGGTGTCATTTCTGACAGCAATCGTATGGCATCGGCGACTGCCATCGGCAAGACTACTTTGACAGGCTGCCATCGCCGCGAAATCATGGAACGGGTCAATGGCCTGAGTGATGATTGGCGCGAAGCCCTGCGCTTTTTAATAACATATTGCCAAGAATTTCTGCCCTATGAACTGATGGACACACGCTCCGACACGCCGGAAACCATAGACATGGACGATACGGCCCACAAATTGATCATCAAAGCCCAAAAACCTGATGCACTAAGTGAGTTGGAGCCCTTTATGCAGGGCCTTTACAACGTTTTGATCGGCTATGCCAAACGCCGCCTCCCACCAAGTTTAGAGTGTTGATATGAGCGATAAAAAGGTTCTAAACCGCAAAGCCATACCGGTAAATTCCGTAATTTTTCGCGAAGATGATCTGGCGAGTTGTGCATATCTTCTGAAATCTGGAGCTGTCGACATCACTACAGAAAAAGATGGCAAAAGGGTCCTTTTGAACACAATCGTTCCCAACCAGCTATTCGGCGAGCTCGCTCTTATTGATGGCTCCCGAAGAAGTGCCACCGCAACAGCAACCATGCCTTGCGAAGTCATCATCGTATCCCAAGAAGACATTGAACGTAAAATGAATGACCTTGACGATTTCATGAAGTATTGGCTGGAATATCTGACCGAAAGGGTCCGCGATCTGTCGAAGAGAATTGGGTAATGAATAATATAGAGTTATCGGTGCATTCACTCATGCCCGTCTCCCCCTTGCAATCGCTCAAAAAACCTGTATATTGCGCCGCTTCATAGCTCCTTGCTGAGGGAGGTCCCTCAGCTATGCCCCGATTTCTCTATGGTTAGTGAAATCATGTGGGGCTGAGACAATCCAAGAGGAGGGCAATATGCCTTTTTACGAGAGCGTCATTATCGCTCGTCAAGATTTGTCGACCCAACAGGTTGAAACCTTGACCGAACAAATGACCAACGTTATCACCGAAAACGGTGGCAAAGTTGAAAAAACCGAGCAATGGGGCCTGCGTTCCATCGCTTACAAAATCAAGAAAAACCGCAAAGGCCACTACACCCAGTTGAGCATGGACGCACCGTCCGACGCTGTTTCTGAGTTGGAACGCCAACTGCGTCTGAACGAAGACGTCCTGCGCAGCCTGACCTTGCGCGTTGAAGAAATCGATCAAGAGCCCAGCGCTATCTTGACTGCAAAAGCCAGCCGTGACGAACGTCCGCGCCGTGGCGGTGATCGTGATGATCGCCCGCGTCGTGATGACCGTCCCCGTCGTGATGATCGCCCCAAGCGTGAAGAAGCTGCTCCTGCAGCTGCTGCTGAAAGCAACGGAGAATAATTATGGCACGTCGTCCTTTCTTTCGTGGCCGCAAATCTTGCCCGTTTTCGGGTCCGAATGCGCCGAAAATCGATTTCCGCGACACCAAGCTTTTGAGCCGTTACGTCTCTGAGCGTGGCAAAATCGTTCCCAGCCGCATCACCGCTGTTTCTGCGAAGAAACAACGTGAATTGGCTCAAGCGATCAAGCGCGCCCGTTACCTCGGCTTGTTACCTTACGTCATTAAGTAAGGTTTGGGAGTATTGCACAGGGCGGTGATCTCTGATCATCGCCCGCGCATTTCGGCATGAAACACACGATTCTTGCCATTTTAGCCGGGATTGTAAGCGGCGCGTTGGCTCTGGCAACTATGTCAGGGGCTTCGTTCGCTATTCTCTTTCTCTCTCTGGTGCATACCCTGCCTCTGTATTATGCAGGCCTGTCACTGGGGACCCGTCCGGCGATGATAGCTGCGGCTTCGTCCGTGTTATCTTTATCGCTGATCAGCCCCAATATGGGGATGGTGTTCGGGGTGCTATATGCCGTGCCCGCATGGGTGATTATTCGCCTGACGCTGTCCGGCCCCCAAGGGGTCGTGACGGATGTTCCAGAAGGACAATCACCTCCAACAGAACCATCCGATTTGGGATGGTTCCCGGTGGGCTACATCGTGGCTGTCTTGGCAGCCATTGGTGGACTGTTTGTCTTAGGCGCTTCGCTTTTGACAGGTGGCGGTTTAGAACAGGCGATTAATGAAGTTTTGCAAGACTTTGCGAAACTCATTGGGTCACAGTCCAAAGGCTCCGCCCAGGACGAAGCTGTTCTAGAGCAAGCCGTATTGTCCTTAGTCCCCTATTTTGCCGGATCTGCGGCAGCCATGTGGGCATTGGGACAAGCAATTAACATGGTCTTCGCCCAAGGGCTGCTGGCCAAGGGTGGGCGAAACATTCGCCCCACCCCGCGTTTACGGGATCTAACGCTCCCCGACGCATTAAGTTGGGCTTTGGTGCTGATGGCGGTTGTTGCGCTGGCGGCACCTGGGGAACTTGGCTACATCGGGCGCAACATTGCGATTGTGCTGGCTGTACCGTTTTTCTTCTTAGGCCTGGCTGTCGTGCATAAGCTGGCGGCAATGACCCCGATGAAGGGGCCGGTATTGGCGTTGGTTTATCTGGTGATGATCTTTACAGGCTGGATGGCCTTTATCGTTGCTGGATTAGGAATTTTGGAACAATGGATTGGCCTGCGAAACCGTATGGATCAACCCGATTGAGTTAACACACTAGACCGCTCCCAGAGGGAGCTGGAGGATCAAGTTATGGAAGTCATCTTACTCGAACGCATCGAAAAGCTCGGCCAAATGGGCGACGTTGTAAACGTTAAACCTGGCTATGCTCGTAACTTCTTACTGCCGCGCGAAAAAGCTCTGCGCGCAACGGACGCCAACAAAGCCCGCTTCGAAAGCCAGCGCGCTCAATTGGAAGCTGAAAACCTCAAACTGCGTGAAGAAGCTGATGCAGTTGGGACCAAGCTCAATGGCACATCCGTCATCTTGATCCGCCAAGCTGGCGAAGCCGGTCAACTGTACGGTTCTGTGAACGCACGCGACATCGCGGCTTCCGTTACCGAAGCTGGCTTCACCGTAAACCGCAACCAAGTCAAATTGGTTGACCCGATCAAGACCCTGGGTCTGTTCGAAGTTACCGTTGCACTTCACCCGGAAGTTTCCGTCACCGTATCTGTAAACGTTGCACGTTCCGCAGACGAAGCCGCGATCCAAGCTGAAACCGGCCACGCTGTTACCGGTGGTGATGACGAAGCCGACGCAGAAGCAGCTGCAGAGCTGGAAGCCGTATTCGAAGAAGGCGCTGCTGAAGCGGCTGCTGAAGAACTGGCTGCCGAAGAAGCTGCAAATGCAGAAGCAGCTCCTGCTGAAGAAGCTGGCGAAGAAGAAGCTGAATAAGCTCCTTTTTCAACGCACATCAAAACGGCGTGTCCTTCCCGGGCACGCCGTTTTTTTATTGAATTAATCACCCAAACATCACCCAAACATAAGGGTGGTATAGGCGGGTCTAATTTATGATGAAATCTTCAGCAAGTAAGCGCCAATTCCATGGGGATATAGTCAATACCATTCTCTTTTTGGCGATCCCCAGACTGGCAAAACCCCATTTTCTCGTAAATTGGCACAGCATACGGAGACGAATGAACAACGAGCTTCGGCAGTGTGGGGTCTGACGTCACAATCTTCTTTATAGCTCGGGACATCAAGCCCTTGGCAATTCCATGTTGGCGCAAGGTAACAAATAACATTGCAATACAGTCCGGTGGATAATACTCAAGAGCACCCACCAAACTACCATCATGTTCGGCGACCAAGACAAATCCACCATTTTGCAAACGCTTTATTAACGCTTCTGAGTTTGCAAATTTAAAAAATTCTTCAATGCCGTCCTCTTCGTAATCTTGAGCAACAAACTCATTAAAAACGTCTGTTACCAAGGTAATTACAGCCTGCTCTTCATCGGCAGCCATTTTGCGATAAGTAGTGCGTTCCATTCGGTCCATCCCCTTGATATACCTACGGTACTTAGACGGAAATAATTATACTCGAACATGACTCTAAAATGCTTTGAATTCATAAAGTTGCAAATCATCATTACTGCAACAACCATCAGATTACGAGAACATCTACCATTGGCTACTCGCGAACACTGATGTGACTGTGAGGCTTCAGTCCGCCTTTGTGTTGCCGCTATATCTTTCTGTGTCAGAAGGGCCGTATGGATAAATCGAGTTACAATCCCCCCAGACCCCGACTACTCAAATTATTACAGCCAAGGGACAAGTGGGGTTTCTCTGTCTAAGTCTTGATTTTATGAGAATCGGGTTAGAATTGCATTTTCCTCAGGCTATCCACGTTATTCACACCCTGGGGACAAGGTGAAATTAGCGTATTGTCTCGGACCATGAGCACAGATAACAACGACAACGCCCCCGAACTCAACGGCCCGCCGACGGATTTACCGCCCGCAGATGCCTATGACGTCTCGCAACCTGAAGACATGGGAGGCGGAGACATGGGCGGCTATGAGCCGTTGCATCCCGGTGAGATGCCCAAACTTCAAGAAGAGCCTGCCATCAAGGGCCCCAAAGTGGTCGTCGACAACACCAAGGCCGAAGCCCTGCCCGCTTTTCGCATTTTGCCTCACAACATTGAGGCGGAAAAAGCATTGCTGGGTGCGATTTTCACCGACAATCGTGCTTATGAACGTGTGTCAGAGTTTCTGCTGCCCGAACATTTTTCCGTGCCGGAACACGGTAAGATTTTCGATGCCCAACGCAAATTGATGGAAAACGGCCAAATTGCCGACCCTGTCACGTTGGCTGGTTTCTTTGAAGGTAACGATGAACTGGTTGCCATGGGGGGCCCAGTTTTCTTGGCCGAAATTGCCGCCAGTGCAGTGACCATCATCAACGCAGGTGAATACGGCAAGATCATTTACGATCTGCATATGAAACGCGAGCTGATCCATCTGGGCACTGAGATGGTCAATGGTGCCTACGACCAAGGCGTGCAAGAAACCGCGACGGAACAGATTGAGCGCTCCGAACAACAGCTTTACGACCTTGCCACCCAAGGCGACGCCGAAGGTGGCTTTATCGATTTCCGCGCTGCCGTCTTGGAAGCCGTGCACATGGCCGAAGCCGCCCACAAACGTGACGGTGCGTTGGCTGGTGTCACCACGGGCCTGCGCGATCTTGATCAAATGCTGGGGGGGCTGCATAATTCTGACCTTTTGATCCTGGCGGGTCGTCCTTCTATGGGCAAAACTGCATTGGTCACCAACATCGCTTACAACGCCGCCTATTCGTATTTGAAGTCAGGTGGGGAAGAAGGTGCGGTTGTGGGCTTCTATTCTTTGGAAATGTCATCTGAACAACTGGCCGCCCGTATTTTATCGGAACAGGTCGAAGTCTCCTCTTCGAAAATGCGCAAAGGTGAGCTATCAAATGATGAATTCACCCGTTTGGTGGTCGCGTCCCAAGAACTGCACCGCATCCCGCTGTTTATCGATGATACCCCCGCTCTAACCGTTTCTGCTCTACGCACCCGTGCGCGGCGCTTAAAACGCCAGCATAACCTGGGCCTCATCGTTGTAGATTACTTGCAGCTCATCTCTCCACCACCGGGTAAATCCGATGGCCGTGTGAACGAAGTTTCAGAAATCACCCGGGGCCTCAAGACCTTGGCAAAAGAATTATCAGTTCCGGTAATTGCATTGTCACAGCTGTCACGGACTGTCGAAACCCGAGACCCACCACGACCTCAGCTATCAGATTTGCGAGAATCGGGCTCTATCGAGCAAGATGCCGATGTGGTGATGTTTATCTATCGCCCTGAGTATTATGTTGAACGCAAAATGCCTGATCCAGACAACTTGGACAAAATTGCTGAATGGGAAGAGCGTTTGGATAAAGTCAAAAACATTGGTGATGTGATCATCGGCAAGCAACGACACGGTCCCATTGGCGACGTACGTCTCTCATTCCAAGGTGAGTTCACACGCTTTGCGAACTACGACGAACAGCACAGTGGTTATGAGGGACCTGGCGGTTGAGCGATCCATTGAACTCACCCGAAGCCCGACGCGCTGGTGCCATTCTCACCATCGATCTCGACGCGTTGGTGAGCAACTGGAAAACCTGTGCAGACAAAGCCCCCACGGCCACCACTGGGGCCGTGGTCAAGGCTGCGGCCTATGGCACCGACGCCACAAAAAGTGCCATAGCATTGTACAAAGCCGGATGCACAACCTTCTTTGTGGCTTCCATCCAAGAAGGCATCGATCTACGCGCCGTTCTGGGCAATGGGCCAACCATTCATATTTTCAACGGCTTGATGGATGGGGCAGAGCGTGATTTTAGCGAACACAACCTTACCCCTGTGTTGAATTCTTTGGGCGAGATTGACGCATGGGGGGCATATTGCACAGGGCTTGGAAAGCCCCTTCCCTGCAACATTCATGTGGACACAGGCATGGCGCGTTTAGGCCTTCCAAATAATGAGTTGGATAAGTTGTCGGAGAACCCGGAACACTTATCACATATGAAATTAGATATGGTGTTGAGCCACTTGGTTGCAGGTGAACAGTCCGACAATCCCCTCAATCCTCAGCAATTGATGCATTTCCAAAACATAATGACTCAATTTCCCACCGCGCGTGGTGCACTTGCCAATTCATCCGGTATTTTTTTAGGCCCGGACTACCATTTTGACGTCACCCGCCCAGGCGTCGCCCTTTATGGCGCCAATCCAACACCGGGCCAGCCCAATCCCATGGCCCAAGTCGTTCGTTTGCAAGGTAAAATCCTGCAAGTCCGTACAATTGACACCCCCCAAACCGTGGGCTACGGTGCCACTCATCAAGCTCAGGGGGAGGAACGCATCGCTACGGTTTCCGTTGGCTATGCAGATGGGTATCTCCGCAGCTTATCAAGTTCTGGTATCGCCTATATTGGTGAGCACAAAGTCCCCGTCGTAGGACGTGTTTCCATGGATTTGATCGGCTTGGATGTTTCCAAAGTCCCCGAAGAGCTGACCCGTCCGGGTACGTTGGTGGATCTTATCGGTCCACACAATCCGGTTGATGAGGTGGCGGATCGTGCTGGTACGATTGGCTATGAAATACTTACCAGCCTTGGAACACGCTATCACCGTGTTTACCTGGGTGGTTAAGCGAAGAGAAGACTGAAGACCCATGAATCCGTTTCAGCCCATCGGGCGTGTCTTTTTAAAGTTTTTGCTGACCGTTGGACGGATCGTCACGTTCACGTCCTTAGGCCTCATGCATGCCTTCCGCCCACCGTACTATCCGCGCATGATTGTGCGCCAGATGATCGACATCGGCTATTATTCCCTGCCTGTGGTTGGTCTTACCGCCGTCTTTGCCGGTATGGTTTTAGCACTGCAAAGTTACACCGGGTTTTCACGCTTTTCTGCCGAAGGTGCCATCGCCAACGTGGTGGTGCTGTCCATCACCCGCGAACTGGGCCCCGTGTTGGCAGGCTTGATGGTTGCGGGGCGTATTGGCGCCAGCTTGGCGGCTGAAATCGGCACCATGCGCGTGACCGAACAAATTGACGCGTTGACCACCTTGTCCACCAACCCGATGAAATATCTGGTAGCCCCGCGTTTGATCGCAGGTATCACCATGTTCCCACTGTTGGTTTTGGTGGCCGACACCATCGGTGTGTTTGGCGGTTACTTGGTCGCGGTGCACAAGCTGGGCTTTAACGCATCGAACTATCTACAAAACACCTGGAACTTCTTGACTGCCGAAGACGTCAATTCCGGCTTGGTCAAAGCGGCTGTATTTGGCTTTATTGTTGCATTGATGGGGTGCTATCACGGTTACAATTCCAAAGGCGGCGCACAAGGTGTGGGCCGTGCCACCACCAACGCGGTGGTGTCGGCAAGCATCTTAATCTTGTGCTCGGATTACATCCTCACCGAAATGTTCTTCACGAAGTAAGGGACGGATGAATGGCTGATCAACCCAAAATTCAAATGCGCGACGTAGCCAAGGCCTTTGGACCCAAAGTGGTGTTAGATGGTATTGACCTAGACGTTGGCGTTGGTGAAAGTGTCGTCATCATCGGTGGTTCCGGCACGGGTAAATCCGTGACATTGAAATCTATCCTGGGCCTGCTTACACCGGATCGCGGCTCCATCAAGGTGGACGGCGAAGAAGTCATCGGCATGGGCTCATCAGACCGTGAACGCGTGAACCATAAATTCGGCATGCTGTTCCAAGGCGGGGCCCTGTTCGACAGTTTACCTGTTTGGGAAAACGTTTCATTCGGTTTGCTGGCGGAAAAACGGTGTTCGCGTTCACAAGCACACGACATCGCCATTGAGAAGCTCGCCATGGTCGGTATGGATGCCCCAGTGGCGGATTTGATGCCTTCAGAATTGTCGGGCGGCATGCAAAAACGTGTTGGACTGGCACGTGCCATTGCATCGAACCCCGAAGTTATCTTCTTTGATGAACCGACCACCGGTCTCGACCCGATCATGGCGGACGTCATCAACGACCTGATCGTGAAAGTGACCCGCGAAGTCGGTGCCACGGCACTCAGCATCACCCACGACATGGCATCGGCCCGTAAAATCGCCAACCGCATTGCCATGTTGTATGAAGGCAAAATCATCTGGCAAGGCCCCGTGGAAGACATCGACAATTCCGGTAACGAATACGTCGATCAATTCATCAATGGCAAAGCCGAAGGGCCTATTAAAATGGCGATGCGCGCTTAAGCAAAATCAACACAGAAGAGACCTCCCCATGCCTCACCTGATCATCGAATACGCGGCTGAGCTGGAAAGCGATGTCGACATACAACAATTGGCCAAAACCGCTTTTGACGGTGCCGTTGCATCGAAGCTGTTCACACCCGCCAACATCAAATCCCGTGCCCACCCAGTGCAGGCTTATTGGATTGGTGGCAAAAAAGTGCCGTTCGTGCACGTGAATGTGAAACTGCTGCCGGGACGTACAAATGAGCAAAAGAAAACGCTCACCACTTCGGTGTTTGATGCGATCAAGAAATTGGTGGGCGATGCTGTTAAGGTCAGCGTTGAAGCCAACGACATTGAGGCAGATGTTTATACCAAGGGTTAATAGCTCGTGAGCATTATCTTACGCTGATATCAATCCACTGCACCGCAGATCCTTTCTTTGGGGAATGTGACTGTGGCCTTGGTTCCGACACCCAATTCGCTTTCAATATTCAATTCACCGCCATGTAATGCACTAAGTCGTTTGGATATGGATAAGCCAATACCACTGCCATGATGTGTTCGGGTAAAGATATTTTCAACTTGAACGAACGGCTCAAACACTTTGGAGATATCATCTTCTTTGATGCCAATGCCCGTGTCTTTAACGCTTACATTGATTTCCCCATCTGGACGCACTTCTGATTGGACCAGAACGGTGCCACCTGCTGGGGTGAATTTGATCGCATTTGAAAGTAAGTTCAGTAAAATTTGCTTAACCCGGGTGACATCGGCCCTAACCGAAGGAATACCCTCAGGAATGTTTGACCTTATGGTTAAATCACCCTGCACAGCTCGAGCCGTTTCTAAGTGAATACACTCTTCGATAACTTGGGCTAAATCCACTTCGCTTTCGATGTAATCCAATGCTCCGGCTTCAATTTGCGCAACATCAAGCATGTCATTAATGACGCTTAACAGGTGTTCACCTGACATCTGTATATCATGGACATATTCTTTGTTTCTGTCACTGCCGACAGATCCAAAAATCTCTGACTTTATCATTTCAGAAAAGCCGATGATCGCATTCAAAGGGGTCCGCAGTTCATGACTCATATTTGCCAAAAACTGCGTTTTGGCTTGATTGGCGGCGATAGCTTGTTCGCGTGATTCTAAAATTTTTTTCGTGGCCATGCGTTTGCGTCGACCAAAGATAACAATACCTGCGACACCCAAAAGCCAAATCATACCGTGGGATACGACCGTAATCTGAGCCTGCTTGTGCTCCTCGGCATAATATTCCTTCATCGGCACCGAAACACTGACACCACCGCGCAACTCACCAACTTTATAACCTTGTTTCGCATGGCATTTGAGACAAGGCTCTTCAATAAACATAGGCCGCATCAAGCGCAGATATGGTTCATTGTTAATTTTGGTGAACGCAACTGTTTCGTGTTTACCGCCTTCAAACTCGTAAAGAGACGCAAGCTCCCACTTATCCGGCGCATTTTTAGGATTGAACAGCATTTCAGGAAAGGTCGTGATTTTCCCTCGACCCTGATAAAGCCTGGAATAGTCATTCATAATTTGACGTATCATCCACGCCGGATTCATCAAGGTCAGTTTCACCCCTGACGGCGTTGTGATATCACGTTCTGGTATATGGGACAGCCTAGGGTTTGGCTGTGTACGTTTCGTTATGGGTACGTAGACACCACCATGTGACGCCCCCCACAAACGAAACGATTTATCCTTATTGAAGTTTGAGCGCGCCTCTTTCATTGCCAGAGCTTCGGTATGTTCGCGCGTGGAATACACATTCGAAACCAACGAAGTCAAAACCAGTCCACACCAAACGACAAGCACGACTAGGGTGCTGGAATAGTCCTTTATATGGGTCACAATTCTCTTAAAGGCCATACTCTCTATACGCTTTCGCTTTCTCTAGCCTAACCAAGAATTCATCTGCCCGTACTTGGTTCTGTTAAACGTAAATGATAATCCATCCTGAAATACGATGGTATTTTTTTCTCACCTCTGAACCTAAAAGAAATACCGGAAATAAACATACACGTTTGCAATCACGATCGTCATCGCCATTAATGGTAACCCAATTTTCAAAAACCGTATGAAACTAATTGGATAGCCTGCACGTTCACTGATGCCCGACACCATCACATTGGCCGCTGCACCGACAAGTGAGCCATTACCCCCCAAGCATGCTCCCAAAGCCAAGGACCACCACACTGGTTCCAATGCATCAGCACCACCCAGTCCAGCCTCCATACTTTCCACCAACGGGATCATGGTTGCGACAAAGGGGATATTATCAACTGCGGCAGAAACTATTGCAGAAAGCCACAAGGTCGAGATTGCCGCCAACATGGGATCACCGCCTGTAAAGTCCATCAACTCTTGGCCAAGAATGTTCAATAGGCCTGCATGTTCAACGCCCGAAACGATAATGAACAGACCGACAAAGAACAACAACGCCGCCCATTCAACTTCGATAAGAGCTTGGTGAAGCTTTTCTGTTTGCTCTTCATTGTCCAGACCAAAGCTGGTGATCAGCAACAAGATAGCCGCGCCAAACATGGCTGTGGTGCCGGGTGGGATGTGATAGTGCTCGCCAATAACGAAGCCCGCAATCACCAGCGCCAGAACCGTCAAAGACATCACCAACAAACGCATATCGGTGATGCTTTCCACTTCACGAAATCGCATGATGCTATCGCGCGCTTCATCCGTTGCCACCAATTCTTTGCCCCACAACAATTTAAAGATTGGCACCATGACAATCAGCACCATCAGCGATACGGGACCCAAATTGCTGATGAACTGCATAAAGCTCAAACCCGTTGCTGAACCAATCAATATATTGGGGGGATCACCGATCAAGGTTGCCGTACCACCAATGTTGGATGCCAAAATTTGAGATATCAGAAAAGGGTATGGATTGACCTTCAACTTCTCCACAATCAACAACGCCACAGGCACAACCAGCAACACGGTGGTGAGGTTATCGAGAAATGCTGAAAACACAGCCGTCACAATGGACAGCACAATCAAGATCCCCATCGGCTCGGCTTTAACTTTTTTCGCACCCCAAATCGCAACAAATTCGAACACGCCAGATGTGCGGGTGATGGCAACAATGATCATCATCCCCGTCAACAACGCGATGGTGTTGAAATCAACCGCTGCAATCGCTTGGGATTGAGACACCAGCCCCGTGATGATGACCAGTCCACCACCAATTAAGGCTACAACGGTACGATTAAATTTTTCACTCAGCAAAACCACATAAGAAACGATCAGCAATATCGTGCTGAGCCATAAAGGGTCCATACCAAACATCACGGCATGGGTCGCAGCATCAGTTGTCGCGGAGGCACTCATTGGTCTTCCTCCGCTTTTTTCGCTTCTTTTTCTTTTTGGCGGTTTGCCCGTTCCTCGGCTTTGGACTTATCAACCGTTTCGCGGTTATATTCTTCTTTCAAACCATAAAGAACGGAGAAGAAGGAAATTGCACCTAAGAGTTTCTTTTTCTCATCAACGACCGGAACAACGTATTGCTTGTCCTTAATCATCATCAACGCGTCAATAAGGGGGGTTTCTGGGGTAATTGTTTTAACTTTACGATCTAACAATTCACCAATGGGGCGCTCACCTAAGTTATCGAGACGATCTTTCATCTCTTCTGCACTTTCATGCAGATAACTAACCCGGTTCAATCCACCTTGTCGAAACGTACTACCCATAGAGCTCAATGCCTTAGGCAATAAAAAACTCATCAAGCTGTCACCACTGATAAGCCCGGCAAAGGTGCCGTCACGTTCCGTCACAGGGACGAGCCCCATGTGTTTTTCGACCATAAAGTCGATAACATCGCCAGCCTTTTCATCCGTATATAGGCTGACTTTAATGGGAGCCATAACCGATTTGCAATCCATCGTGAACGCCTTTCGATTTGTGTCTCTCGCCCTACAGCTAAGTCTATCACGATGAATAGGAATTGCAGCCCAAATTTTAACAAGAGCTAAATGTTAAATAGTGCGATGAATAGTGCTTTTATCCCCAGCACCAGGGTTGAGATAAAAGGCCGAATCACGTTAAACAAAGTGCATTGCTTCCCCACACCGATTATCAGCGCTTTAGGGGCTACCCCGTTGGCCAAAGTAAAGTCACAGTTTGTCTGCTCCGATTGCGGCGCCGCATTCCCCAAATGGAACGGCAAATGCGAAGCATGCGGCGCGTGGAATACGCTTAGCGAAGAAGCTGCCAGCGATGACACACCCAAAGGCTTAGGTGCCAAAAAAGGCCGCAAAATAACCTTTGTCGGCCTTGAAGGTGAAGAAAAGCGCCCACCACGGCGCAAATCGAACATTGATGAGTTGGACCGCGTCCTCGGTGGTGGCATGGTCCCTGGCTCCGCCATCTTGGTGGGGGGCGAACCGGGCATTGGCAAATCCACCATTTTGCTACAAGCGGCAGCCAACCTCGCCAAAAATGGACGAGTGGCTTACATCAGCGGTGAGGAAGCCGTAGACCAGCTACGTCTACGTGCTGCGCGACTGGGTCTGGAAAAACACCCCGTAGAGTTGGCCGCAGCCACCAACGTGCGCGACATCGTAACGACGTTAGATCAAGACCCACCAGATGTGGCGATCATTGATTCCATCCAAACCATGTTCATGGACAACCTGGAAAGTGCACCTGGCTCTGTTTCCCAGGTCCGCACCTCGGCCCAAGAATTGATTCGTTTGGCCAAACGCAAAGGCTTCCCTGTCATCTTGGTTGGTCACGTCACCAAGGAAGGCCAAATTGCCGGCCCCCGTGTCCTGGAACATATGGTCGATACAGTGCTTTATTTCGAAGGTGACCGCAGCCATCAATTCCGCATTCTGCGTGGGGTTAAAAACCGTTTCGGTGCCACGGACGAAATCGGTGTGTTTGAAATGTCCGACAACGGCTTGGCGGAGGTTGCAAATCCATCCGCCCTATTCCTGTCAGAGCGCGACACGCGAGTCAGCGGATCTGCGGTTTTTGCCGGTATGGAAGGCACCCGTCCAATGCTGTTGGAGGTCCAAGCTTTGGTGTCTCCATCCACCCTTGCCACCCCACGCCGAGCCGTGGTGGGCTGGGATTCAGGGCGCTTGTCTATGATCATCGCTGTAATTGAAAATCGATGCGGGGTTGCCATTGGCGCCAACGACGTGTACTTGAACGTCGCGGGTGGCCTTCGGGTCACGGAACCCGCGGCTGATTTGGCTGTTGCAGCGGCTCTTTTGTCGTCTTTGAGCGGCATTGCAGTGCCCGATGGCAGTGTATATTTTGGCGAAATTGGTCTCTCAGGTGAAACCCGCGCGGTCAGCCACGCAGAAGGACGCCTTAAAGAGGCCGCAAAATTGGGCTTTAAACGCGCAATCGTCCCGAAAAACAGGGGCAAGGTTAAATCCGGCGCAAAAGGCATCACGGTGAACGAACTGGGTCATATCCAAGAATTGGCACAGATGTTTGACAACGAAGGTGAGAACTGAGGTCACATGCATTGGCTTGATATCCTCGTGATCGGCGTATTGGTGATTTCCGGCGCCTTTGCCTATGGCCGCGGTTTCGTCCATGAAGTCCTGTCCATTGCAGGCTGGGTTGGTGCAATTTTTGCCACCATGTACGCAACCCCCGTGTTGGAACATTTCACCCTACAATTCATCACCGATCCCTTCTTCGCCACCTTGTCCACTGGCATCGTGATCTTCATTGCCGCACTGGTGATTTTGTCCATTATCACAAAGCGCATATCAACCGGTGTTAAAGAAAGCGCCTTAGGCCCTCTCGACCGAGCCTTGGGCTTTTTGTTTGGCGTCTTGCGCGGTGCTATCATCGTATCCTTGATTTGGATCGGATACGCCTGGATGACGCCGGATGACGAACAACCTGAATGGTTATACGAAACCCGAACCATGCCGTTTGTGATCCAAGGTGCTGATATGCTGCGTGCCTTGGCCCCTTCATCCCCAGAGGGGGAAGGCGAGGAGCTCAATCCCGACGGTACATCGAAGCAAGATACCAAATCCCTATTTGATAAAGCCATCACGCCCGTTCCCAAAGCCGCAAACGGAGACAAGCCCGACGGATATGGTAAAAAGGAACGTAACGAAATGGACAGGCTTTTCGAAACCAACAAGTAACCCGCGCCAATAAGGCCCAAAACCCGGATTGCACTGACAATGAACACGCCCCGCACAACCGCTTCTATCCCCGAAGACGACCATTTCCACGATGAATGTGGTGTCTTTGGGGTTTATAATCACCCCGATGCATCTGCATTGACGGCCTTGGGTCTGCATGCACTGCAACACCGTGGACAAGAAGCCGCAGGCGTCATCTCATTTGGTGGCAAACGTTTCCATTCTCACAAGGCATTGGGCAGCGTTGGCGATAACTTCAATTCAGAAGACGTGATCAACCGCCTAGAAGGCCCCATGGCCATTGGCCATGTACGCTATTCCACTTCTGGTGGGACCGTAATGCGCAACGTTCAACCGCTGTTCGCCGATTTGGTGTTCGGCGGTTTTGCAATTGCGCACAATGGCAACCTCACCAATGCCCGCAAATGCCGTCATGATCTTGTTGAGCAGGGCTGCATTTTCCAGTCCACGTCTGACACCGAAACCATTTTGCACCGTGTCGCCACCAGCGAATACCGCAAGATTCTAGACAAACTGACAGATGCGTTGGGCGGGGTCCAAGGTGCTTATTCATTGGTTGCTTTGACCCGCCAAAAATTAATCGGCGTGCGCGACCCTTCCGGCGTACGTCCGCTGGTGATCGGCAAAATTGGTGATGACGGCCATGTTTTAGCTTCTGAAACCTGTGCACTCGACATCATCGGTGCCGAATATGTCCGCGATGTTGAGCCCGGCGAAATCGTAATTTTCAGCGAAAAAGGCATGCAAAGTCTGAAGCCTTTCCCCGAACAACCATCCCGCTTTTGCATTTTCGAATACATCTACTTTGCCCGTCCCGACAGCATCATAGAAGGACGTAACGTATACGAAGTGCGCAAAAACATTGGCAAAGAACTGGCCCGCGAAAGCCACGTAGAAGCCGATATGATCGTTCCCGTTCCCGACAGTGGTGTACCAGCCGCCATCGGTTATGCAGAAGAAAGCGGTGTGCCATTTGATTTAGGTATCATTCGCAGCCACTATATGGGCCGCACATTTATTCAGCCATCCGACAACATTCGCCATCTAGGCGTGAAGTTGAAACACAACGCCAACCGCGCATGGATCAAAGGCAAACGTCTAGTATTGGTGGATGATTCCATTGTACGCGGCACCACCTCCATGAAGATTGTCGAAATGATGCGCCAAGCCGGTGCCAAAGAAGTGCACATGCGCATTTCCAGCCCACCAACCACGCACCCATGCTTCTATGGCATTGACACCCCTAACAAAGAAAAGTTGATGGCCCACAACTACACCGTTGACGAAATGGCTAAGCACATTGGCGTCGACAGCTTGGCCTTCATTTCACATCAGGGATTATACCGTGCAGTGGGTGAAGACCAACGCAACACCGAATGCCCACAATACTGTGATGCTTGCTTCACCGGTGAGTATCCCATTCCATTGGTAGACCATGAAGGCGGCCACGGCCCTGAACAGCTGACACTGCTGTCCGAAGACTGAGAGATTTAATTATGGCAGACAAAATCCTAGACGGTCGCGTAGTCCTGATCACGGGTGCTTCGCGTGGTATTGGCCGTTCATTGGCAAAATGCTTTGCCGAACAAGGCGCACATCTGATTTTGACCGCCCGCACCCAAGGCGCATTGGAAGAGCTGGATGACGAATTGCGTGCAGCAGGACACGACACCCCAACCTTGGTTCCGTGCGATCTGACCGATTTTGATGTTATTGATAAAATCGGCGGTGCCATTTATGAACGCTTTGAAAAGCTCGACGTGTTGGTCGGCAACGCTGGGGTATTGGGCACTTTGGCTCCGATTTCACATATCGACCCCAAAGAATGGCAGCATGTGCTGGACATCAACTTGACCGCCAACTGGCGTTTGATCCGTTCCATGGACCCACTGCTCAAAGCATCTGATGCTGGGCGTGCAATCTTTGTCAGCTCAAGCGTTGGTCATCAGGCACGCTCATTTTGGGGCACCTATGCCGTATCTAAGGCTGCTTTGGAAATGACTGCTGGCATTTACGCAGAAGAATGCACCAAAACAAATGTCAAAGTGAACATGATCAACCCTGGCGGCACCCGTACCGCTATGCGCGAAGCTGCCATGCCGGGTGAAGACCCCAAAACTGTAAAGGCACCGGAAGCCATCAACCATCTATTCTTGGAACTGGCGTCACCCGCTTGCACCGTGAACGGCACTATGGTTGAAGCCGAAGCCGAATTGAAAGCTGGTCACACAGCTTACGCATTATAAGGACAGCCCAATGAATGAAGTCATCGCAAGCGTATCATCGGCCTATACTTCTATTGTTGGGATCGTTATTTTTGTCGTAACGTTGTTCGTTTTACGATCAATCTTCAAAGGCTCCAAGCCCAGCAACGACAGTGCAGACGATACGGAAGTTTAGGCTGACAAAGCTGTTTCCAATCGAGCCCAGTCATCCTCATTACCCGGAAGACCAAAACGCAGCCAATTTGAATTATAATCAAATGGGCGCACCAAAATGCCTGCACGACCCAGATTCTCATAAATATCTTGGGCGTGTTCTGTTTCCACCAAAGTGAATAAATCAGTTCCACCGACAAACCTCATTCCAGCATCCGTCAGCAGGGCAACCAAACGCTCCATACTAACTTTGAGGTCTCTGCGGGTTTGCTCAATCCAGGTTTCATCATTCAGGGCCTTGGTTCCAGCGTAAAGCGCAGGACCAGATACAGCCCACGGGCCAATTTTTACTGCTAATTTTTCCGCAAGATCTGGCGTGGTGATGGCAAAGCCCAAACGGACCCCAGCCAAGCCAAAAAACTTACCAAATGACCGCAGCACAATCAGGCCATCACAACCCGTATGGGGCGTGACTGACAATTCTGGCTTCACATCAACAAAAGCTTCATCCACCACCAAGGCTCCACCACGATCATGAAGCTCCCCAGCCATGGCAACCAAACCATCTACAGCTTGAAGACGGCCATTGGGGTTATTGGGGTGTACTGAGACACTAAACGGGGCTGGGTTTGCAGCCTGCGCGCAGATACTGGGAACCTGTTCAACCTTATGCCCTGCATGTACCCAAGCAGGTGCATGCTCACCATAAGTCGGTCCCATAATGGAAACCGTAGACGGCTTAAACAACGTTGGCACCATTTGGATTAAAGCCTGGGTCCCAGGACTGGCAACAATAGCGGCGTCATCTGGAACGTTGTAGGCTTTACGCGCGGCCGCCAGCAAACCATCCAATTCTGATGTCAAAGGTAACCGCGCCATCAATTCGGACGGTATGTCCCCAACAGGATAAGGGGTTGGATTGATTCCCGTAGATAAATCCACCCAGCCGTCTTTTGGCACCCCAAAATGGGCCTCCACAGCTTTAGGGTCACCACCGTGTTGTACCGATTTTGGTATGACAATTTTAATTTGCTCAATATCCATGAGCCATTGCTTAACAGATCATTCAGTTTGATGCGAGAGGCTATCTTATAACATTTCCATTTCCCTCCCCTTGGCACTACCGTGTTAAGCTGTGCCATGGATCATGCAATGATGATTGAAATTGCTTTGGTGGCATTTACCACCTTTTTCGCCACCATGGGCCCCGTGGACGTGGCCGCAATTTTTTCTGTCTTAACCAAAGGCACACCATCACCACAACGGCGCGCTTTAGCCCTTAAAGGCGTCTTTATTGCCGCGTGCATCTTGCTGGCCTTTGCTCTTTTCGGCGAAGCAGCTTTATCACGTCTGGGCATCAGCTTGGCCGCCATGCGCACGGCTGGAGGTATTTTGTTGCTGCTTATCGCCATTGATATGGTCTTTGCCCGCCATTCGGGTGGCAGTTCCACGACCGATGACGAAAATGACGAAGCCAAGACCAAGCAAGATATTTCCGTTTTCCCTCTGGCTACACCCCTGATAGCCGGGCCTGGCTCCATGGGGGCCGTGGTTCTCTTAACGGCTGAAAGTGGTGGTGATTGGCTACACTGGGGCATTACGGTGGGCGCTTTGGTCGCTAACTTGATCCTCACCCTTGTCTTGCTTTTGATGGCTGGACAGGTTCAACGAGTGTTAGGCGTAACTGGCCTCAATGTGATTTCACGCGTGGTTGGTGTGCTGCTGGCTGCCCTGGCTGTGCAGTTTATGTTTGATGGCCTGAGCGATAGCCCATTAATTGGTTAACTTTCATTTTTTCCTTAATTAGTTAATACTGCAACATATTGATTCAGAAGCGGCCTTAGACGTTCAAATCCAACGCCCAGAGCGTTACAATGCAAGGGTTGTTAATCACAAGAGGGACACCTCGGCAGAGTTGTGCGCGTCAGCGTGACAATAACCCCGAGAGTGGGGAGGACCCATGGTTTCATACGACGACCTGCATCAACAAAACCACCAAATCGCTGAGCTGGCCAAAACTTTATCGTACCTGTTCCAGGATCGCGAAATGTGTGACACATCCGTAACATGCGAACTGTTCGAACGTTATCGTGATAAATTTGATATGCATATGAGCAACAATAAGGAAATCTATTCCACGTTGCTGAACAACAACGATGGTTCTGTACGCTCCACGGTGGAACGCTTCATGGAGGGCGAAAAAGAAATCAAACGCCTGTTCAAGAAGTATTCAGATAAATGGTGTAAAAATGGCCTACGCATTGGCAACCATGCTGAATTTGTTAAAGAAACAGACGAAATGTTCGAATTGGTATGGAGCCGTATTCAGGCCGAAAGCGAACAATTGTATCCGCTGGCACGCAATCACGACGAGGCGGCCTAAAGCAATACAAGCTGATAACAGTCAAACGCCGTACGTGCTTTGTTGCACGTGCGGCGTTTTCCGTTTGACCACAATGAAAACCGTGCTAAACCCCGCCCATGACTGATACTGAAGACGATAAAAAAACTGCAAAAGACGACCCTGTTGCCACCGCCATCTTAGATGCATTGGCCGACGGTGAAACTTTGAGCTTTGAAAACATTGCCCAAGCTATTGCCGAAGCACGCCGCCGCCCCAAAGATGGGCCGCAGTTGTGGCGCCGTTATATGATGGCTGTGAAGCAACAAGCACTATTTTTGGCACGCCAAGGGCGCGTTGAAATCGTACGCAAAGGCCAAGTGGTCGACCCCAACGATTTCAAAGGAATAGTGCGCTTACGTTTACCGCAAAACTAAAACTCAGGATTAAAGTTTCGCCATTTTTTTAAGGCGCTTTTCAGCTTCTTCCACTTGGAAGCGATTCATTTTCTTACGTAAAATTTTCATTTTCTGAACCGGATCAAACTTCTTATTGATTGCCATGGACTCTTCACGCTTACTCACGGCCAACTTCATCCATATGTAGGCTGTGATTAGGTCGCGTTTAACCCCCCAACCCTCTTCATACATGGAACTCAGAATAAATTGAGATGCCGCATGACCTTGTTTGGCAGCTTGGCGATAGAAATCAATGGCTTTGCCATAATCGTGTTCAACACCACGGCCATTGAAATGTAGCTCACCTAAGCGATATTGAGCTTCGGGATGATTATTAAACGTTGCCGCAAGGCGGTAATATTTTGCTGCCAAATAATAATCTTGGCGAACAACCCCACCAGTGGCGTGCATCATACCCAATTTGTAGCGCGATTCAGCATGACCTTGATCCGAAGCCTTTAACAACCACTTTACAGCTTCACGTTTATTTTTTGAGGTCCCGTCCCCGGTTTCGTACATAACAGATATTGCGTACTGGGCATCAGCATTGCCGGACTCGGCAACTGGTAGGGTTTCTTTAAAACGCGAAACCAGTTTAATCTTTTTCAGAACTTCAGGACTAACCTCAGGTTTCTGGTTCAAAGTCCAATACGTCACACCTGCAACAATCAGCAAAGCAACCGTGGCGATAACAAGTCGTTTCATCAGCTTCAGCCATTCGTACGAAATACGTTTATCGGTTAAGTAAACGCCATCCGGTCTCTGCGGTCAACACTCACAGATACAACAGGCTTGAACTTTTCTATTGAATATAATGAGTTGAGCAGGTGTCTGTTATCAATACGGAGTACCGACACGCTCAGCGATATTTCGGGTTTTACTTGGTTCTTTGTAACATGTGACATCACCAAGAGAAGGATAGCAATGTACATCTGGAATTGGATTGGGTTCATCTTCCCGGCAATATGTTCGACCCAATTCAACCCTTACCGTAGAACAGTCTTTCCCAGATTGAAGAGATACAATGTGGTCTAAAATGGTTTTGTCCGTCCCCATCGTCACGGTAGTACTGACGAGATTATACGTACTGACGTAGTTAAGAGTATCTCGTGACGTATAACCATAGAAATCCGACGAGGACCCCAGGTTGCCACAAGCCGAAACCGTCAAAGCTGCAATGGTCATTAATACGCTGATACGCATGGGACAAATGCTCCAGTTCTTGGATGTCTGCAATGCGCATAATGCGCACAGGTCCAGAATTGTATTTTGAACTAAATTGGTTAACCTTGCATTAACTTTCAGGGCCTCCCCACCGCTTCTCACTGTAAAAACAACATATATCGGAGGAAAATAAAAAAATGGCTATAGAAACACCAATCTGTGATTTTGGCTGGAAAGCCCCTGACTTCAGCCTGCCTGGCGTTGATGGAAAAAACTATTCATTGGCAGATATCAAAGGTGAACAAGGCACGCTGGTGGTATTTATGTGCAACCACATTTGTATACTATAATTTATTTAATTTCAGTTGGTTAGAATATTGCTTCAGTTCAATTTCTTTCTACGCGTTTTTGCGATCTTGGCCTCCACCTTGAGTATCGTGAGTCTGTTGCAAGCACTCTTCGATGTTGGCCTTTATTCGGTAACCAAAGAACTGATCCATTATTATCGCACACTCACACAAGTAATCTTCAATATCCCATTTTCGTTTTTTGAAATTAACCTGCCTACAACGCTGACAGATCTATGGACTTTGTCTTTTGTGGGCTCTGGGGCTTATGCCCGAACAGCCTACATCGAAGAAACAAGATTTTTCATGCGTTTCCCAGCCCTCACGACGTGGCGCTATTGGAGGGTTCTGTTTACATTTGTTTGGGGGTTCTCAGGGGTCGGGCTTGTGTTTTTGTGGATCATGTTCACTCCCACCACTTATGTTGATAAATACCATGAAGAACCACTAGACTTGATGAAAGGGGCAGCAATAAATTTCTTGTATGTTCTTCTTGGAGCTGTGGCGTTTTTTGCATTAAATGCCTTTGCTCCATCAGTTCAATTTACCCTACTCAATGCATTGGCGGGTTTTCAGAATGTGTGAATGGCTCAAATCACTAACTGTGGATGATTTAACTTCTATCATTCAAGCTGTTGCTGTAGTCGCTGTAGCTTATCCAGCCTTTAAAGGCTTGACCTCTTGGCGACACGAAATATTGGGCAAAAAGAAAATCGAACTCGCAGAAGAAGCCTTAGTTTTAGCTTACGAACTTGAGGGACTCATTGAGTGGGCACGTCATTCAGCAGCTTGGGGAGGCGAAGGACAAGAACGCCCCAATCGTGATGATGAAGAAGAAGGTATCCAACGTCTAAATGACTCGTACTACTCGCGCGTCTCACGTCTAAATGAAGGGGCAGAAGAATTTGCACGCTTAAGAAAAACCAAGATGCTTTTTCGTGCACATTTTGGAAATGAGGCTCAAGACGCACTCAAAGAGTTCATCGTTGTACGCAACCAGATATCCTCTGCCGTTGGTATGTTGATAAACCATGCTGGCGAGTGCGATTACCCCGTTAACCTTAGGCAACAACACCAAGACGTGATTTGGGACCATTCAACTGAAGATGAACCAGATGCAATCCGCCAAAGAATTGTTGATGCAGTTGCTGAGATAGAACGGGTGTGCAAACCCATTC
>JAPHSY010000080.1 GCA_026196495.1 Magnetovibrio sp. | reverse complement strand
GCTCTCCAATTTGCCGCCAAAGTCGGGGCCAATGTGTTGAGTTGTGTTTCAGACAACTCAGTCTGCCCAACTGGCGGTGGAGTCATAGACGCCATAGCATTCACCAAACTGCTCACGGATCCGTGGTCGAGAACATGACCATCTGCCGTTTGTATGGAGGCTACCTGATTGTCCGCACTGGCATACCAACCTTGTAAGACAACTTGGTTGTCCGTACCGATCACGCTGATGGTTAGATCATCACTGGATTGAGAGAACCACAATTGATCATAATCCACATCCGATTTAAAGCTGACTGAATTGGATGCCAGATCACCAACAGCTAAAACCATATCCGATTCATTGCCACGCCCACGTGAATACCCACCTTTTGGTCTGTGACAGGACTTACCGCCACCTTTTGGTTCATTTGAGGCCAAGAAGATGGTTTGGTCCGTAAACTGGAGTTGCTCAATCTGACTGAGCGTATCCGTTCCATCGTTTTGAGAGTTTGCTCCATGACAGCGCCGACCATAGCTACGCCGCGTGTCTTGGACAATGATTGAACCATCACGGCGTTGCGCAAGTTTGTAATCTTCAAAGCTGCTGGAAAATTTCGCCGTATCTACACCCTCACCACCATTCAACCGGTCATGACCAGAGCCCCCAATGATGGTGTCATCCCCGGAAGAACCCGTGATTTGGTCATGTCCGGCCCCACCGTCAATGGCATCGATGTTGAGCAGTTCAGTCCGGCTGAAGTCGAGTTTGTTACCCCAGTGGGTGCCTTCGATGACATTCACACCTAAGCCCCCATCGATGCGCTCAATGCTATCGTGTTTTGTAAACGACTGCATACCAATGGTATCATTGCCAATGGAACCAAGGATTTGATCGAAGCCTTTGCCCCCCTTGAAACGATCCGTACCACTGTCCGTACCGCTAACAAGGAAAGTGTCATCACCCTTGTCCCCATACATGCGGTCATTGCCTGCACCACCGATCAGGATATCATCACCCTTGCGGCCATAGAGCTTGTCGTTGCCCGCACCACCATCGAGCACGTTATCACCACGGTTACCTTTTAATTTATTGCGATGATCATTGCCCATGATCAGATTGTCGGGTAGCACACTTTCGACCGTTGCCGTCGCCGTGGAGATGCCCCCATGACCATCGGAAATGGTGTATTCAAATGTTGCTTCGCCAGAAAACCCAAGGTTCGGTTGGAAGTGAATTTCACCATTATCCGTCATAACAACTTGGCCGTTGGTCGCATTGCCAACGGACACAATTGACAAAGTATCTGATGCATCAACATCACTGTCATTTGCCAGCAAGTCATCTGAGGCAATTTGGATGGAGCTATAAGCGTCCATCGTTCCAAGAGTATCGCTCACAGCTACGGGGCCATCATTGGTACCTGTCACGGTGAGTGTCACAATGGCCGATGATACCCCACCATTGCCATCATCAACTGTGTAGGTAAATGTATCAGTCGCGGTTTCGCCTTCGGCCAGATGTACAAATGCATCACCAGGTATATAGCTGTAGGTGCCGTCACCATTATCAACCAAACCACCTTGGGTCGCAGTGGTGTCCACATCGATGATGTTCAACACATCGCCATCCACATCGGCATCATTAGCCATCACATCCGCAGCTGTAATGGTTAGAACGGAGCCGTCGAGCGCATCAAAGACATCATCGTGTGCTTCCGGATCCGTGTTGAGCGGCACATCCACAATGCCATCAGCGAATTGCAGCTTCTCTATCCCGTGCAGGACATCCACGCCATCGTCACCATCAACGCTTGCGTTGAGATCACGTACCGTATGGCTATCGGTCATGGCGTCATACGTGATTTCATAATCGGCAAAGTTCCCGGAGTACACGGCCGTGTCGACACCGTCTCCACCAATCAACGTATCGTCACCTGCACCACCGGTTAGTGTGTCGTCACCATCGGGCGTGTTGCTTTCATAACCCACTGTCGCTGCGTTATCGATCACCAAGGGTGAAATCAACGCATCATCCTGACCACCCACCAAGACGTCATTCCCGTCCCCGCCATCAAGCACATCTGCACCACCGGAACCCATCAGCAGGTTGTCAGAACTGTCGCCCGTAATGACGTCATCCACCTTGGAGCCCAGCACGTTTTCAATACCACTGAGTGTATCGCTGTCAATGTATTCTCCGGCTGGATCACCATCGGCACGTGGTGTCATATCCGTCGCCGTGCCCGCCGCCAGATCAACAGAAACACCCGCAGTGGCGCTTTGATACGTCACCGTATCCACACCCTCATCACCCATGTATTGGTCATCACCAGCACCTGTGCCCGCAATGATGGTATCGTCGCCCGTGCCAGCATTGACGATATCATCACCAGCCTGTGCGTAAAGTAGATCATCACCGCCCAAGCCGTTCAAAATATCCGCACCATCGGTGCCAACTAAGGTGTCACCGTTATTACTGCCGTCAACAGTATTGTCTTCATTGCCGGGGTCTTCTTCCGGGCCGGG
Organism: Magnetovibrio sp.; assembly: GCA_026196495.1. Classification (GTDB taxonomy): domain Bacteria; phylum Pseudomonadota; class Alphaproteobacteria; order Rhodospirillales; family Magnetovibrionaceae; genus Magnetovibrio. The sequence continues at coordinate 21,416 of JAPHSY010000080.1, read as the reverse complement.
TTCAATGTTGTTTTCAACTTGGAAATCATAATTATCTTCAAGGAATGAACCGTACGTTTCGAAAAACCCATCCAGATCCATAGCATCACGGGTTGCATTTGATTCGATATCACCACGTGTCCAGGTCGTGCCATCGTCAAAAACAACTTCCGCAACAGGGCGAATGCCGAACCAGCCGGGAGCATCATAGCCATCCCGCAAATATTGGTTCTTGATTATAAGAGTATCCTCAGTCCCGATAACCTTAATCATGATATTAAGATTGCTTAAATCCCAACCGCCTTCTGGCCGGTCATTGCTTTCAGGAATATATGTTACCTCGATGTCGCCTAGATTTAGACCTTCAAGACGAAGGGTGTTGTTGGGTTCTACATCATCCCAATAGTCGATAAAATCGGTCCCGCTGCCACGTCCAAATACGAAGGTCTGGTTATTCACGGGTGCGTCGTTCATATAGTAATCATTACCTGCGCCGCCGTCCAAAATCACTCCGTCTGCATTGGAGAGCAGAAAGTCATTTCCCTCGCCCCCAAGCAAAGTTGTTTCAGCGTGATCTGACATCAGGAAGTCGGCTCCCCAACCGCCGACCAGAACATCTTCGCTAGAACCTGCGTAAATGACATCATGGCCATTACCGCCAGATAATACACCTGCCCCGGCACCACCTTTGATAACATCGTTGTGGTTTGAACCAATTACCGATTCAATATTGGTCAGCGTATCACCTTCGGCGTCACCGCCAGTGCCAGTACCAATTTCCAGATTAACCTGAACCCCAGTTGTGCTTTCTTCATAAGACACCGTATCAGTGTCTGCACCACCATCAATGGTATCTGCACCAGATCCACCTTCTAAAATATCATTACCACCCTCACCATAAATGATGTCATTCCCTGCCCCTCCACCTAAACTATTATTCCGTGTATCACCAATGAGCAGATCATTTTCTAAACCTGTATCTGATGCTTCTAAGCCATAGCCTGATGGCCAATTTTGATACTTGAGAGCAACATAAGCTCTATCAATTGGAGCACCATTGGCATAGTCTTTCCCGGGCACCAATGGAGCATTAATGCCCGATGCTGCTGGGTAGGATATCCTCTGCTCAAGCCCCAATTCATCAAACAACCCTCCAACTTCGTTGGTGAAATCTAATGTGTCACCTGTATAGTTAGTAGTCCCCTCCCAAGCATCTCCGAGCCCTTTTAATGCATGACCAAACTCGTGCGCGATTATACCAACTAATGTAAATTGGACCGCAACACCTTGTTCATTGATGTAAGCAAGCTCTTTGTAGACCTCTGGATCAAGAATAACCTTTCCCGTATTCTTAAGAGCACGAGCATCTTTAGAGTTATATGTAAATGAAATAGTCTTATTCGGGTCTGCAAGAAAATCATCGATCATTACCCTGCCGACATTTGTAGAATAAATTTTCTCTACTGCAGCAAAGATCGTGCTTTTTTCCGATTCAGTGTATAAATGTTTGGGGTCAAGGTAAATTTCTGGGTGGTCAATCACGGTGTCAAATACAATTCTATTTTTAACATATTCAAAAGTCATTTATTAATCCTCCAGTGTTCTAGTCCAGAAGCCAATTAGCGAACCCAATCTTGCAATTTAAAAAGCGCGTGAATGTCTGAATTCTGAGTCCCACTAACACTGACTAAAGGTGCCAACTTCCCATTTCCGAAACCACGTTCGATCGCCATTTTTGTCAAAGCGGTGTATCCTGGGCGAGAGGCCTTTGGCAGTTTACGAATTGTCATCTCGACAAAACTCTCCCATGGAATAATGGTCGTAAAACCACTATAAAAACACACAGCGTACATATCTTCAGGAACTGTTCCTTTCAGTTCAGAGGCGCGCACCCAATCAAACGGATACACAACCTCACTGCTGTAAGTTTTCACAAATTTATAAAATTCCGTTTCTACAAACGGAAACACAGGCTCACGCTCATCAAACTTGTAACCGTGAATGATAAGCTGATCACGCAACATACGACGCGGGTTCCAAATAATAGATGCCTTCACGGACCTCGTCTCTCGATCAACGGTCACATCGGCATACGAACCATTCACACCAGCCAGAGCAGTTTGAAGGTGCTCAATTTCCTGTTCTGATTCGGTCATCCCAAGTCGAAAAAACGTTATCTCGACTGAGATTGGCGTATTGGTATTTCCCGTAGCACACAGATTGCCCTGAACAGCCTCCAAGAGAGTGGCTTCTACATCTTTTGCAAAACTATAAAACGGTTTGTCCTTATCAAAATTTTTATATGCTGCGCTTACAGAACTACCAAAATAGCGAGACTTTCTTGAAGTGATGAATTCTGAGACAGAAACATCAATAGCGCACGTTGGTGACGACCAACTTTTGGGAACAGCGATTGCCGTAGCAAATACGATGGCCAATGCCATGACATGAGCGATCTTTGTGAGACGAAATGCTTCAAATAATGAAGAGAATTGTGAGCCTTTAATGGCTCGAGTATAGGTGGACGGCATTCTGCGCTTCCTTTTCGGTCGAAAGCATGACATGCCAAATGAAAAAGGACGCAAGCGTGCTGGATCGGTTGCACCAAACAACCAGCGCATAGATTAAAATCTATATCCGCGCCCTCTCAACACATGGCTTCACGCCTTTTAGCTGCCGCATCGTTGAGTTCATGCGCGGCGGTAGAGCGACAATGGCATACGACCAGTCCTAAAGTCAACACCTCGTCACGTACCTATGATTGTCCCACAGGGATCATGCACATCTTGCCCCAATGGCCATTGAGCACAGCAATACAGATGGGTAAATACCCGGCGGCTCATAATCTTTTCTTCCCATCAAAAGAGCTTTGAACTCCAAAATAATATCCACGGGGACTACTCCATTGGTACAGATTTGTTGAATGCGTTGTTCATTTGCATAGAGCAAAACAAGTACATCGATATTGTGGGAAAGTTAGTTAATTTTATGACACACTGTCTGACGTCAGGCACTCAACATGAGACCTCCGGTGCCCGAGACTCTTTTACAGACTGGTACATGTTTACAGACTGGTACATGACATAGGGGCTTTACAGTATTTTCAAAATGGAATCGGCCGTTTTTTTCTCGCGCTTACGACAGCGTACGCCGCACAGCATCAACCCAGCCTTCATATTTAACATCGCGGAGCCCCACTGCCATTTCCGGCATGAATCTCCGCTCCAATGCCCAAGCTTTGGCAAAATCTTCAGGGGTTGGATAAACACCCGCTTGCAAACCCGCCAGATAGGCTGCTCCGAGAGCCGTGGTTTCCAACACTTCAGGACGATCCACCGGCGCACCGAGCATATCAGCAAGGAACTGCATCGCCCAGTTCGACGCCGTCATGCCACCATCAACGCGCAGTATGGTTTCTTTGTTATCGCTCTGCCAATCGCTCTTCATAGCTTCGATCAGGTCACGGGTCTGATAACCAACACTTTCCAGCGCAGCACGGGCCAATTCCGCCGGACCGGTGGCGCGGGTGATGCCGTAAATCGCGCCACGTGCACCGGCGTCCCAATGTGGCGCGCCGAGTCCAACAAATGCTGGGACAAGATATATGTCTTGATTGGGGTCAGCGGTTTCGGCCAGGACTTGAGTTTGTGACGCATCTTCGATCACCGACAATCCGTCACGCAACCATTGCACAGCGGCCCCCGCGATAAAAATGGACCCTTCCAAGGCATAGGCCGTCTGGCCGTTCAACTGATAGGCAATTGTTGTGAGCAAGCGATTATTCGAAGGGACAGGAACGGAACCTGTGTTCAGCATGGCAAAGCACCCAGTGCCATAGGTGGATTTCATCATGCCCGGTTGGAAACAGGCTTGCCCTACAGTGGCGGCCTGCTGATCGCCCGCTACACCACGTATGGCAATAGCGCCACCAAACAGTTCTGGCTCTGTCGTGCCATAATCGGCTGCACTATCTTTGACGACGGGTAACATTGACGTAGGTACACCGAACAGTTTTAGAAGGTCCTCATCCCACCCACCGTTGTGAATGTCATAGAGCATGGTACGCGAGGCATTGGTGGCATCTGTGGCATGCACCGCCCCACCGGTAAGTTTCCAAATCAGCCACGTATCAATTGTGCCAAACAACAATTCACCGCGTTCAGCGCGTGCTTTAGCACCATCAATCGTTTGCAAAATCCATTGCAGTTTGGATGCGGAAAAATACGGATCTAATAGCAAGCCTGTTTTGGCCGTGACTTGGGTCTCATGCCCCTCGGACTTCAGTTGGTTGCAGATGTCTGCCGTACGGCGATCTTGCCAAACGATAGCGTTGCAAATCGGATCGCCCGTATTGCGGTCCCAGACCACCAAGGTCTCACGCTGATTGGTGATACCGACTGCGGCCACATCGTTGGCAGTAATGCCCGCCTTATCCATAGACGTACGAGCAGTCTGAACAACGCTGGACCAAATTTCGTCGGCATCGTGTTCAACCCATCCGGAATTGGGGAAATGCTGAGTGAATTCTTGTTGGCCGATACCCACAATTTTCAAATCTGCATCAAAAACAACCGAACGCGTCGACGTGGTGCCTTGATCAATAGATAGGACATAGCAGCTCATCATGTTCTCCCCAGAACTCGTAAGTCTTAAGATATATCATAAAAGAAAAAGACGCCGGAGGCTCAAAGAGCCTCCGGCGCTTATTGCTGTCAGATTATTGCCAGGATTTGATCAATTCATCGTAATCGATTGTTTCCGGTTTTGGCTTTTCATTGGCCAGTTTGGCCTTTGGAGAACCAGGTTGGTTCAGCCAGTAATCCGCATCGCGCTTTTTGTTCAGCTTCGGACCTTTATCCCCTTGAACACCTGCACGTTCCAAGCGGGCCAAGACTTTGTCTTGTGCTGCGGCCAAAGCATCCATGGCTTCTTGCGGGGTCTTTTGACCGGAAGAAGCATCACCAATGTTCTGCCACCACAACTGCGCCAGTTTCGGATAATCCGGAACGTTGGTGCCCGTTGGCGACCACTGCACACGAGCAGGCGAACGATAAAATTCAATCAAACCGCCCAGTTTCGGGGCACGGTCCGTGAAGCTTTGATGGTTGATATCGCTTTCACGCACGAAGGTTAAACCGACGTGAGATTTTTTCAGGGACACGGTTTTGGACACCACAAACTGTGCGTAGAGCCAAGCGGCTTTGGCACGATCTACTGGGGTGGATTTCATCAACGTCCAGGAACCCGCATCCTGGTAGCCTAGTTTCTGGCCTTCTTGCCAGTAAGCACCATGCGGCGACGGGGCCATACGCCATTTTGGATTACCGTTACCGTCAACAACCGGGATACCTTCTTTGACCATATCTGCGGTAAAGGCAGTATACCAAAACATTTGCTGAGCGATGGTGCCTTGTGCCGGAACTGGACCGGCTTCGCCAAACACCATGCCGGCAGCAGCCGGCGGAGCGTATTTCTTCAGCCAATCAACGTATTTGGTGACGGAGTATACAGCAGCCGGACCATTGGTTGCGCCGCCACGTTCAACAGACGAACCAACCGGACGCGATTGGTCATCCACACGGATACCCCATTCATCAACTGGCAAGCCATTTGGCTCACCCTTGTCACCGGCACCAGCCATGGACAGCCACGCATCGGTAAAGCGCCAACCCAGAGATGGGTCTTTTTTTCCATAATCCATGTGACCGTATACTCGCTCACCATTGATCATTTTCACGTCGTTGGTGAAAAACTCTGCGATATCTTCGTATGCTGACCAGTTAACCGGAACACCCAGGTTATAGCCGTACTTGGCTTTAAACTGAGCCTTAATTTTCGGATCGGTGAACCAATCGTAGCGGAACCAATAGAGGTTTGCGAACTGCTGATCTGGTAATTGATACAGTTTTCCGTCCGGGCCCGTAGTGAACGATTTACCGATAAAATCATCGACGTCCAACATCGGATTGGTTACAGATTTTCCTTCGCCACTCATCCAGTCCGTCAAGTTGCGCACCTGTTGATAACGCCAGTGCGTCCCAATCAAATCAGAATCATTGATATAGGCATCATAGATATTTTTGCCTGACTGCATTTGGGTTTGCAGTTTTTCAACCACGTCACCTTCACCAATCAGGTCGTGGTTGATCTTAATACCGGTAATTTCATAGAACGCCTTGGCAAGCGTCTTGGCTTCGTATTCGTGGGTCGTGATGGTTTCCGACACCACGTTGATTTCCATACCTTTGAACGGCTGAGCCGCTTTCACGAACCAATCCATTTCAGACATCTGATCCGCTTTGGACAAGGTTGATGGCTGGAATTCACTATCCACCCATTTTTTGGCCTCATCCATACCGGCAAGGGCGGGTCCAACCGCCAACCCGGTTATGAGTGCTGCAAGTGCAACGCCCATTTTTAAATTGGTCTTCATTGTATTGACCTCCACTGTTTTCATTTTTTTGTAAGACACTACGGAACGACGGGATACCTCCCTCACCCGACGTTCCAAGACACCCGTTCAGACCCAACGAAACACCGCGCCAAACCAGAACAGACATACGATCAAACCTCCCCACAGGGGTGCGCCGAAAAAGAACAGCCAGCCCAAGCAAATAAATGCACTGCCGAGAAGTGAGATAAACAGCCGGTCACCCGGCGTTGTTTCAATTCGCAACACACCGATGCGCGGTGCCTGCGGGGCGACAAGGGACCACACCAACATGCTCGCAAGCATGAAGAAAATGGTTCCAAAGAACGCGGCGGTCTGCCACGTCCATGCCATCCAATTGAGAGAAAAGTCTTCCATATCGCCCTCCCTTACACGCGGCCCAGGGCAAAGCCCTTGGCAATATGGTTGCGCACGAACCAGATGACCAACGCACCGGGAATAATGGTCAGCACACCAGCAGCAGCCAACACGCCCCAGTCCACGCCTGATGCGGACACCGTGCGGGTCATGGTCGCGGCGATAGGTTTGGCAGCAACCGACGTCAAGGTTCGTGCCAACAGCAATTCCACCCACGAGAACATGAAGCAGAAAAATGCAGCAACGCCAACGCCCGACGCAATTAGCGGCATGAAAATCTTGGCAAAGAATTTCGGAAAACTGTAGCCGTCAATGTAAGCCGTCTCATCAATTTCTTTCGGCACACCAGACATGAAACCTTCCATGATCCACACTGCCAACGGAACGTTGAACAAGGTGTGAGCCAAAGCCACTGCGATGTGGGTATCGAACAATCCAACGGAGCTGTAGAGCTGGAAAAACGGCAGCGCGAAAACTGCGGGCGGGGCCATACGGTTGGTCAACAACCAGAAAAACAAATGCTTGTCGCCTAAGAAGCGATAACGTGAAAAGGCGTAAGCAGCAGGCAAGGCCACCGCAATAGACAGCACCGTATTCATGCTCACATAGGTAATGGAGTTGATGTAACCCGAATACCAAGACGCATCCGTAAAGATGGTGATGTAATTGTCAAAGGTAAGGTTCTCTGGCCACAGACTGAATGACGAAAGAATTTCCTGATTGGTTTTCAAACTCATATTCAGCAACCAATAAATCGGCAGCAACAAGAACACCAAATACGCCCCAATTACCGCAGCACTGGTATTGATTGAAAACGCCTTAGTACGCGGTTTGGCAGAAGGCGCAGTTGTGGTCATCACAGCTTCAGACATTACTGAGACTCCCCTTTGTCGTAGTTGGTCATTGCTGTGTAGAACACCCACGACAACAACAAGATGATGAGGAAGTAAACGATTGAGAATGCTGCAGCCGGACCTAAGTCAAACTGACCGATGGCCATTTTCACCAAATCAAGCGACAACAACGTGGTCGAGTTACCCGGACCACCACCTGTTACAACGAACGGCTCTGTGTAGATCATAAAGCTGTCCATAAAGCGCAACAGAAATGCGATCAGCAACACACGGTGCATTTTTGGCAATTCGATATAACGAAAGATTGCCCACCGGCTAGCACCATCAATTTTGGCCGCCTGGAAGTAAGCATCTGGGATGGACTGCAACCCGGCATAACACAACAGAGCAACAAGAGAAGTCCAGTGCCACACATCCATAATGATAATGGTTGCCCAGGCATCAAAGATGTTTTGCGTGTAGTTGTAATCAATGCCGATGGCGTCCATGGCCGCACCCAGCAGACCAATATCCACACGACCAAAAATTTGCCAGATGGTACCAACCACATTCCAAGGAATCAGCAACGGCAACGCCATTAATACTAAGGTCAATGATGCCCACAGGCCTTTCTTGGGCATATGAAGCGCAATAAAAATACCAAGCGGAATTTCTATCACCAAAATCACGAAGGTAAAAAAGAACTGACGCATTAAGGCATCATGGAAGCGTGAAGAGTTGATGATCTCCGCATACCATTCCAACCCAGCCCAATAAAATTCGTTATTACCGAACGTGTCCTGAACGGAATAGTTGACCACGGTCATCAGTGGGATCACCGCACTGAAAGCGACCAGTAGCAACACCGGCAGCACCATCCACCAAGCTTTGTTATTGAGTGTCTTTTCCATTATGCGGCCTCCCCATTTACAATCCAGCCATCAGAATAAATATTGACGTGGTTGGGATCGAACATGATGCGGTTGGCATCGGGACTGATAGGTTGACCATCAGGCACCGTGATATTCACCTCACGGCCAAAGAAATCAGCACGCACAATTTTGAAACGACCAATATCTTCAACACGTTTGATGGTTACCGGAAGACCTTCGCGACCACTGGTGAGGTGAGTAAATTCAGGACGAACACCAATTTCCAAATTGCTGCCCGATAGGCCTCTATAGCCACGATCCAGATTTACCGTACAACCTTCAACATAGGCTTCGGAACCATCCACGTGGGCTGGCAAAACATTCATACCGGGTGAGCCAATAAAATAGCCGACAAAGGTATGAGTCGGGCGCTCAAACAGTTCTTGCGGTGTGCCCATCTGCACCACATCGCCTTCGTACATAACCACAACTTTATCGGCAAAAGTTAACGCCTCAGTTTGATCATGAGTGACATAAATCATGGTGCGATTGAGTTTCTTGTGCAGTGCCTTGAGCTGCATCCGCAACATCCATTTAAGATGCGGATCAATCACCGTAAGCGGTTCATCAAAAAGAATGGCTGCAACGCGGTGACGGACCAAGCCACGCCCTAAGGAAATCTTCTGTTTGGCATCTGCCGTGAGCCCACGTGCTTTTTTGTTGAGATCCGGTGTCAATTCCAACATCTCGGCGATATCTTTGACACGGCTGGCAATGGTTTCCTCATCACGACCACGATTGCGTAGCGGAAACGCCAAATTGTCGTAAACCGTCATGGTGTCGTAGACCACCGGGAACTGGAACACTTGGGCAATATGGCGCTGTTCTGTGGGCAACCGCGAAACGTCTTCACCATCGAACAGCACTTGGCCTTCACTCGGCGTCAGCAAACCGGAAATGATGTTGAGTAAAGTCGATTTACCGCAGCCCGACGGCCCCAGCAACGCATAAGCTTTGCCATCTTCCCAAACATGGTCGATCTTTTTTAAGGCATAATCAGCCGGACCAGAGGGATGTGGTAAGTATGAATGAGCAAGATCTTTGAGGTGAATTTCAGCCATGCTTCTTTCTCCCCTTTCAAGCCGCTACAGCGATTTCAGGCGCCGCAACGAGGTTTTCATTTTCATCAAACACATAAAGATGTGCCGGATTGATATGGACTTTAATTTGTGATCCGATTTCCGGTTCATGCACACCGTGCACCAACGAAACCCAGCGATCATCATCATGGATCACATGGACAAAACTTTCCGAACCGGTAATTTCTGAGACGGTAACTTCAACACCAAAACTGAGAAAATGACCTTCTGGCTTTTCCAACAGCAAATGATTGGGCCGGAACCCTGCGATGTAACGTCCGTCTTCCAACGTCGATAATTTGCCAAAGGCAGCGACATTTTGGCCTTCACCAAACAACAGCTTGTTACCTGCTTTTGCAACTGACACAAAGTTCATAGGGGGATCCGAAAACACTCGTGCGGTGGTTGCCGTTAACGGGCGTCGATAGACCTCCAGAGTTTCATCAAACTGTGTTACTTGGCCTTCAAACAAGCTGGCCGTTTTACCACCCAGCAGTAGAGCCTCTGATGGCTCGGTCGTGGCATAAACAAAGATCGCCCCGGACTCTTCAAAAAACTTAGGGATTTCCGAGCGCATCTCTTCACGCAGTTTGTAATCAAGGTTGGCAAGTGGTTCATCCAACAGAACCAAATCTGCACCCTTCACCAACGCACGGGCCAGTGCACAACGCTGTTGCTGTCCACCGGACAATTCCAACGGACGACGGTCCAACATTGGGGTAAGCTTCATGAGCTCAGCTGTATCGCGCACCTTGCGATCAATTTCTTTGTCGCTCAGACCTTCTAACCGCAACGGTGATGCGATGTTGTTATAAACACTCATCGCGGGGTAATTGATGAACTGCTGATAGACCATGGCAACATTGCGCTTTTGCACAGGCACACCCGTAACATCTTGGTTATTCCACATCACTTGTCCCGTAGTCGGACGGTCCAGGCCTGCCATCAACCGCATCAAAGATGTTTTTCCAGATAAAGTCGGCCCCAAAAGCACGTTCAAAGTGCCCGGCTCCAAGGTGATCGTGGTGGGATGAATATGGACATCCCGCCCCACAACCAAAGTTACGTCTTGCAACGCCAAAGTCATAAATCTCTCCCTATTCGGCTGCTGTTTGTTTATTGGCCCGGTAGTCCCGGACCCATTTTTTCAGCCGTTCCTGTTCTTCTTGATTCGTATGCAGCCCCAATTTCGTACGCCGCCATAAGATGTCTTCAGAAGTTTGTGCCCATTCATTTTCAATCAAATAGCCAACCTCACGTTCGGTCAGATCAGCTCCGAAGCGCTCCCCTAAATCTTCGATCCGTTTTGCATTGCCCAGGACACCAAATACGGCACTTCCATACGTACGGACCAAGCGCTTCGCCCAGGCTTGATTGATAAATGGATATCGCTGTTCAACTTTTAAACCGAAATCATCCAAGCCATTGATCGGCAACTCCCCCCCGGGTAAGGGGGCGTTTTTGGTCCATGCCGACAAAGCGTGGTGCGGGAAAAAACCGCTGAGCTTCGTAAGTGTGGCCTCAGCCAATTTGCGATAAGTGGTGATCTTGCCGCCAAAGATATTCAGCAGGGGGGCATCACCCGGATTGGCCTCCAGTTTCAGCACATAATCCCGTGTGGCTTCCTGTGCCGCGCTAGCGCCATCATCAAACAATGGGCGCACACCCGCGTAACTCCACACAACATCACTAGGTTCTGGAGGAGTGCGGAAATAGTGCTTCGCAGCATTACACAGATACAACACTTCATCATCCGTGATGGAGACCCGATCCAGGCTGCCAGTGTGGTCCTCATCAGTCGTACCAATCAGCGTAAAGTCATTTTCATACGGGATTGCAAAGAAGATCCGGCCATCGGGGTTTTGGAAAATGTATGAACGATCATGGTCATACAGACGCGGCACGATGATGTGACTACCCCGCACCAAGCGCACATTGGGTTTGCGTTCCAATTTCGTCGTGGTACCCAGAACTTGATCAACCCACGGTCCGGCCGCATTGACCAAAGCTTTGGCCAAAATATCGTACTGACGCCCTGTTGCTACGTCTTCCATGGTCGCACGCCAAAGACCAACTTCACGCACAGCGGATATACATTTGGTGCGCACCATGATCTGCGCGCCCAGGGCTTTGGCATCTTGCGCATTCAGCACCACCAGGCGGGCATCGTCGACCCAACAATCGGAATATTCAAAACCTTTCTTGAAGGTATCAAGTAACGGCACCCCCAAAGCCTCTGTTTGAAGGTCTACGCTACGGGTCCCGGGAAGAATGTCACGTCCACCAAGGTGGTCATATAAGAACAGCCCCATGCGCAGCAGCCACGCAGGGCGTAGGCCCTTGTGGTGCGGGAGGATAAACCGCATGGGGCTGATGATGTGAGGTGCTGCACGGAGCAAAACTTCGCGTTCACTCAACGCCTTGCGCACCAAACCAAATTCATAATGTTCAAGATAACGAAGGCCGCCGTGGATCAGTTTAGTGCTCGCCGACGACGTGCCCTGGGCGAGGTCACCTTGCTCACACAGCGCCACATTTAAACCACGCCCGGCCGCATCGCGTGCAATGCCGCAACCGTTGATGCCACCGCCAATTATGGCCAAATCATAAATGCGCTCACCGGACATGAATGTCCCCTACCCTTCTTGTTTACGATTTTTTTGTTTGAGGGCTTCTTCGCCATAGACATAAACCTGGGGTTCATGGAGGCGTGGTCCTCTTCAAATTTCCGCGATATATTTTCGCTTTAGGTTCGCTTTGTCAATATTAAGTTTCTTTTTTTAACCATATTGCATACATTTACTTTCGCTTATGTAGCCATATGTATGTACAAGAAAATCCAATAGATAATGTCAGAAGTCAGCATATCTATTTGAATTAAAATGAATAATTTGCATATTGTTGGGTTTACCCTGAACCAACCAATAGACCTTATGAGCAACCTTGATTCTTTTTCGCAAATGCGCGTATTCTTTCTTCACTGTTCGTTTTAGGGGAATCGCGAAATGTCATTTTCGCTTCGTCAGCAAGAAATTCTCGAAATCGCACGCGGCCAGAGCCGCGTCACCGTTGAAGAACTGGTGGAGCGTTTCGACGTCACGCCACAAACCATCCGCAAGGACTTGAACGAGCTGTGCGATTCCAAAGCATTGTCTCGCGTTCATGGTGGCGCAGTGATTTCATCAGGTGTGGCTAATGTTGGTTATGAACAGCGCCGTGACATCGCCCCCGAAGAAAAACAGCGCATCGGTGAGTTGTGCGCAGCAAAGATCCCTAACAACGCCTCACTCTTCATCAATATCGGCACCACCACCGAAGCCGTAGCGCGGGCATTGATAAACCACCGCGACCTCTTGGTGATCACCAACAATCTGAACGTTGCGAACACCTTGGTACAAAACTCATCATGTGAAGTGATCATCGCAGGTGGAGTATTACGCCGCACAGACGGCGGCATCATCGGCGAAGCGACAGCGGATTTTGTTAATCAGTTCAAAGTGGATTATGCCGTTATCGGGGCATCCGCCATTGATGAAGATGGCGCGCTGTTGGACTACGACTATCGCGAGGTAAGGGTTGCGCAAGCGATTATAGAGAATGCCCGCCACAATTATTTGGTTGCTGACAAAATGAAATTAGAGCGCACCGCACCTGTCCGCATTGCACACATTTCTCAAATGTCATCCTTTTTCACCGACGAAATGGTATCCGATAAATTACGCCAAGTGTGCACACAACACGGGGTACATATTTCTGATGCGAGCCAAGAAATCAGCACAAAATCATAAACCATCAAGCAGCCTGGACACATCAGAGAATTCAGGCGGCAAAGACTTATTCCGTCATGTTCCATGCGGGACTGGACTTGTTTAGGAAAGCTGTTACCCCGTCTTGGGCTTCCGCTTGATCCCACCATTTGGCCAGTTGTTGTGCGAGAAGCTCTGCACTTGGTATATCGCTTTTGCGGGACACTTTATGAACCCAAGATTTGGTCTGGGCAATCGCCCCCGGTGCGCATTTCAGGGCACATTCAATTTCATAATGGATGCTTTGATCAAGTTTATCCCATTCTGCCGTATGGCTGAGAAGGCCATAACGCAGGGCATGATGTGCCGAAAACGGGCTGGCATTTAAGGATAGGCGACGCATATGTCCCACACCTATTTTCGTGACGACAAACGGCGTTATGATCGCGGGTATCAATCCCAATTTCGTTTCCGACAGACAAAATTGGGCCTGATCATGTGCGATGGCGATATCACATACACTGATCAAACCAAGGCCGCCTCCAAAGGCTGAGCCATTCACCCGGGCGATCACCAGTTTGTTTAAGGTGTTGAGCTCTTCAAACATCCGGGCGAGGTTGAGGGCTTCTTGATATCTTTCCTGTTTGGTGTTGTTGATTTGTTGGTGCATCCACGTGAGATCAGCCCCGGCGCAAAAACTTTTTCCGGCACCAGACAAAACCACCACCCGAATGTCTTCGTTCGCATTAAGAAAATCCAAAGCAGCACGCAATTCATCAATCATTTGCGAATTGAGGCTGTTGTGTTTTGTGGGACGATTGAGCATGAGGCGCGCAATGCCCTGTCCATCAACATTCAATTCCAATGTGGTGTAATCGTTCACGCCGCTTGTCCTTCACGTTTTATGGAAAGGGCTAAATCTTGTGCCGATGACAGTTTTGTTAAACTCACACCCGTTTCAAAACCCAATGTGCGGAGCCTCTCAACAAGAACAAATGTGTCCACGTTTCCTTTTGCCCCCGGTGCATTGGGACAACCACCCAGGCCACCAACGGCACAATCGAAAATGCGTATGCCATAGCTTAGACTTTTTTCAATGTTCGATAGTGCCCGGTTGCCTGCATCGTGGTAATGACCGGCCAAGTCATCGGCGGGTACGGACTTTACAACGGCATCAAGCATGGCTGCGATGCTTTCGGGTGTGCCCGCCCCGATGGTGTCGCCCAGTGAAATTTCATAACACCCTAAATTACGAAGTGCATTGGCTGTTTCCGCCACAACGTGTGGAGGGATATTTCCTTCAAAAGGACAAGCGATCACGCACGAGAGATACCCCCGCACAGGAATATCGTCTTGATTGGCAGCCTTTATGATGGGCTGAAACCTTTTCAAACTATCCGCAAGGGTGCAGTTGATGTTTTTTTGACAAAACGTTTCGGACGCAGCCGTAAACACCGCAACTTCATCAACGCCTGCATTCCGTGCACGCAAATACCCATCCATATTTGGGACCAAGGCCGTGTAACGCACACCGGGTTTGCGCTCAATCCCATTGAGGACTTTTGCAGCATCGGCCATTTGCGGTATCCACTTCGGCGAAACAAAAGCTGTTGCCTCGATATGCGTAAGCCCCGTTTCAGATAGGCGGTTGATAAGTTCGATTTTGTCTTCGGTCGATACGGCCAGGGGAATGTCTTGCAGGCCGTCCCGCGGCCCAACCTCAAACAGGCGGACGGTTTGTGTGCTCATACCGATCTCCCCATATCCTAATACCCTTTATATGTAATCGCGCAGTGGAATTGGTGTGGGTAAGAGCTGTTCACATTTATGTGAATAGCGGAAGAAAGAGACACCACACTACATATAGAAGGGGCCATAAAAGGTTCGTGATGACTTTTAGCAACGCCCATTCTTTGGACTTCAATCTTGGTGAAACGGTTCGATTGTTGCGCGAAACCGTAAGCGGCTTTGCCATGTCCGAGGTTGCACCGCGTGCCCATGACATCGATCACGACGATGTATTTCCCCGCGATCTTTGGCCCAAATTGGGGGCCTTGGGATTGTTGGGCATCACCATTCCCGAACGGTACGGTGGTGCAGGCATGGGGTATCTGGAAAACGTCATCGCCATGGAAGAGCTAGGCCGTGCATCATCTGCGGTGGCACTCAGTTACGGTGTGCACACCAATCTTTGCGCCGATTTGATCAATCGTCATGGAACGGATGCTCAAAAAGAACACTACCTTCCCAACTTGGTATCGGGAGAATGGCTCGGTGCTTTGGCGATGAGTGAGACCCAGGCCGGATCGGACGTCATGTCCATGCGCTTGCGTGCTGAACGCACCACGGATGGATACGTTCTAAACGGTACAAAAATGTGGATCACCAACGGCCCTGATGCCGACTTGCTGGTGGTTTATGCCAAGACCTCTACCAATGCAGGATCAAACTCGATCACCACGTTTTTGGTGGAAAAGGACTTCGATGGATTTTCTATTGGTATTGTTTTGGACAAGCTTGGCATGCGCGGTTCCAGCACGGGCGAGCTGGTATTCGAAGACTGCTTCATCCCCGATGCCAATATTGTCGGAGAGGTCGATCAAGGTGCAAAAGTGTTGATGAGCGGCCTGGACTATGAACGCACAGTACTGTCCGGTGGGCCCCTGGGGATTATGCGCGCCTGCATGGACTTGGCAGTGCCGTATGTGCATGAACGCGAACAATTTGGGAAGCCCATCGGCACATTTCAATTGATGCAGGGTAAGCTTGCCGACATGTACGTCACGCTCAATGCATGCCGGGCTTATGTCTATGCCGTGGCACAGGCATGTGATCGGGGGGAAACCACGCGCAAGGATGCCGCAGGCGCTATTTTATATGCGGCCGAACGCGCCAGTTGGATGGCATCACAGGCGATTCAATGTTTGGGCGGCAATGGTTATACCAACGACTACCCGGCCGGGCGTTTATATCGCGACGCCAAACTTTATGAGATCGGTGCGGGTACCAGCGAAATCCGCCGCATGCTGATCGGACGTGAATTGTTCGACGAAACGGCTTAACACCACAGATAATGCTGGGAATCGTAATGACAGAAAACGACGACGATCCTGTTGTGATTGTTGGGGCAAGGCGTACTCCGATCGGAATGTTTCAAGGGGAATTGTTGCCTTTTGAAGCACCGGTTTTAGGTGCCAAGTCCATTGCAGCGGTTCTTACGGACACGGGCATCCCCCCCAATGATATCGATGAGGTTTTGATGGGGTGCGTACTGTCAGCAGGTTTACGCATGGCCCCGGCACGACAGGCTGCCCTTGGTGGTGGGTTACCCCACGCCATTCCATGCACCACCATCAACAAAGTATGTGGCTCAGGTATGAAAGCATTGATGCAAGGATTTGATGCCATCCATTCAGGGGCAAGCCAGATTGTTCTGGCCGGTGGCATGGAAAGCATGACCAATGCGCCCTACTTATTGCCCCGCGCAAGGTCAAATTATCGCATCGGTCATGGCTCCATATTGGATCATATGTTCTTGGATGGATTGGAAGATGCTTATGATACCGGAACGCTGATGGGGGTGTTCGGGGAACAAACAGCCGAAGCATTTGGCATCGCACGCGATGAACAAGACGAATATGCCGCACACTCTTTACGCCGCTCACGCAAAGCTCAACATGACGGTTTGTTTGGTATGGAAATCACGCCAATTGAATTGTCAGACGGCATCGTCAATAGCGATGAACAACCACGCAAGGCATCCTTGAAACGGATTGCAAAACTGAAACCCGTCTTTGCCGAGGACGGCACCATCACCGCAGCAAATGCCAGTTCCATTTCCGATGGCGCCGCTGCCTTGATGTTGATGCGCAGATCCGATGCTGAACAGCGCGGCTTGAAAATTCGTGCTGTTGTTCACGCCCATGCTACCCATGCCCATGAACCATCACAATATACCACCGCTCCTATCGATGCCGTGCATAAGGTGCTTGGATATGCAGGCTGGCCAATCGGTAATGTGGATTTATTTGAAATCAACGAAGCCTTTGCTGTCGTGGTGTTGGTGGCGATGGAAAAATTGGGATTGCCACTGGATATCGTCAACATACACGGTGGGGCTTGTGCGCTGGGCCATCCCATTGGTGCAACTGGTGCACGCATTGTCGTGACTTTACTAAATGCCCTGGAAACGCATGATCTTAAACGTGGCATAGCGACAATTTGTATTGGTGGTGGTGAAGCCACCGCGGTTGCGATTGAACGGGAGGTCGGATCATGAGCTTGCTCAAATCTCAAGTTGATACCCACAGCCAAGAGTTCAAAACCAATCAAGCGAACATGGATGATTTGGTAAAAGACTTACATGAACAGCTGTCCATCATCCGCTTTGGTGGCGGGGAGTTGGCGCTCCAACGCCATACAGGTCGGGGGAAAATGCTAGTGCGTGATCGCATCTCTGCACTGATTGATCCGGACACCGCCTTCTTAGAACTTTCCGCGCTGGCCGCTTTCAAAGTCTATGAGGACCATTTACCCGCAGCAGGTATCGTTACAGGTGTGGGATATGTAGAAAAACGCCCATGCATGATCATTGCAAATGATGCCACGGTCAAAGCCGGGACTTACTATCCGCTAACAGTAAAAAAGCACCTGCGCGCACAAGAAATTGCACATAAGAACCGCTTGCCGTGTATTTATTTGGTGGACTCCGGTGGCGCCAACCTGCCGCGCCAAGATGAAGTCTTTCCAGATCGCGATCACTTCGGGCGCATCTTCTTTAACCAAGCGCGTATGTCATCCGAAGGCATTGCCCAAATCGCCGTAGTCATGGGATCATGCACTGCGGGTGGAGCATACATTCCGGCCATGGCTGATGAGAGCATCATTGTGCGCAACCAAGGTACCATTTTCTTAGGCGGCCCACCTTTGGTTAAAGCCGCCACGGGGGAAGTGGTCGATGCCGAAACATTGGGTGGTGCCGATTTGCATGCACGGACGTCTGGGGTGGTCGATCATATTGCTGAAAATGATGCAGAAGCTTTGAAATTGGCCCGAAAGGCAATCGCGAACATTGGTTCCATACCCCACACCAATATGGAACACACCAAAATATTGGCACCCCAATACGATCTCCACGAATTACACGGACTGGTGCCCACCAACCCGGCAATGCCTTGCGATGTGCGCGCCATCATCGCGCGCATCGTTGACGATAGCCGCTTTGATGAATTCAAAGCTCTCTACGGTTCAACCTTGGTGTGTGGATTTGCGGCAATAGAGGGCATGCGTGTGGGCATCATAGCCAACGAAGGGGTGTTGTTTAGCGAAAGCGCATTAAAGGGTACACACTTTATCGAGCTTTGCTGTCAGCGAAATTTACCTTTGGTGTTTTTACAAAACGTTCCGGGCTTTATGGTTGGACAGAAAGTCGAAGGGGAAGGCATAGCCAAACACGGTGCAAAAATGGTGACAGCCGTTGCATGTGCCAACGTACCCAAGCTAACCGTAATTATTGGTGGCAGCCATGGTGCGGGCAACTACGCCATGTGCGGTCGTGCTTATGATCCTGACTTCCTGTTTATGTGGCCCAATGCCCGCATTTCCGTCATGGGCGGTGAAGCAGCCGCAGGTGTGATGGCAGAGATTCAAAAGAATACATTCGAAACCAAAGGTAAAACGCTGTCCGAAACCGACCTGGAAGCCATCAAAGCCCCGGTGCGTGAACAGTACGAGCATCAAGGCCGTCCTTATTACGCCAGCGCCCGTCTATGGGACGACGGAATTATTGATCCTATGGATACACGTAGAATCTTAGCGCAATGTCTACAGGTGTGTCAGAACGCACCGATCCGTGAAACCAAATTCGGTGTATTTCGGATGTAAAACAATTCGTTTGATTGTTACCTGTGAACGACACATTCAGCAATATAGTTACAGCATGAGGCGGTGTTTTATACTTTCATTAAGTATTTGATATTAATAGGCTTGTTCACCATTAGTTGACTACTTACCACGGCCAATGCTGCCCATATAACGAGGGTAGAATTTTCATTGTTGTGAGGCAGTGAGCCTCTGTAGGCACTCGAAAGGTCGGGCGCATTTTCCGTGGTCTCTCACATAAACGCTGACTACGGAAAAAAAGACGCAGAGGCTGAGATCCGAAAGGATTTATCATGCGCAGCCATACCCTTTTTTCGCACATTGTTCAGGGGTCTCATCCCCACCTCGTTCCCGGCGATGACTTGGAATTGATTGATGTCACCAACCAATCACACAGGTTTAAAGCAAGCGACAATCATGAAACCGTCATACGTGGCATTTCCCAAAGCAGTGGCTTGGACGCTTTGATTGCTATTCACGACACAACCCTGGGCCCTGCTCTGGGCGGATGTCGGATATGGCCATACGCAAATATGGATGATGCCATGGAAGACGTCCTTCGTCTATCCACAGGCATGAGCTACAAGGCCGCCATTGCGGGGTTGCCACTGGGTGGCGGCAAGGTCGTTATCAATTGCGATCCACACAAAGACAAAACAAAAGACCTGCTACGTGCTCTGGGGCATTTTGTCGATCAGCTGGGCGGAGCTTACACAACCGCTGAAGATGTTGGCACCACAGTCGCCGATATGGATATCGTAGCCGAAACCACGGATCATGTGTTAGGGCGCAATTCTGACCCTTCGCCTGATACGGCACGTGGTGTCATAATCGGTATGCAGGCAGCCCTCAAACATTGTTTCGATAATCCTTCGCTGACAGGAATTACAGTCGCAGTCCAGGGTTTGGGAAAAGTCGGCATGGCACTTTGCGAACAGTTGCACGAAGCCGGAGCTGATTTGATTGTCTCTGACCTTTGGCAACCTGCCTTGCAAGAAGCCCTTGATCGATTTGGAGCCAAGATCGTTTCGCCCGAAAAAATCCTTCGCGTACAGGCCGACATACTGGCCCCCTGTGCGATGGGGGCCGTTTTGAATGAAAAAACAATTCCGATGCTGCGCACACCCATTGTTGCCGGGTCTGCAAACAACCAATTACACACGGACCGTGACGGTATTGCCTTGCACCACGCAGGGATTGTCTATGCACCAGACTATGTCATTAACTCTGGTGGTTTGATCAGTGCGTATTTGGATATGCCTGATGCCGTGACCGATTTAAGCTTGAACCAACGGCTTGCCCGAATTGGTGAACGGTTAAGAGAAGTTTTCACTCTCTCAAAAGCCGAAAGCATTCCCACCAACCAAGTTGCCGATCGCGTGGCTAAAAATATCATTGATGAAGCAAAGCACGCCCATAAGGCTAGGGGGTAATCCGATGTCTTCCAATCAAACCAAAGCCACTTTGGATTTAGCGCAGGTCCACAATGATCCTTGGGTTGCCACATTTCACATAGCCTATCGTCAGTACTTGAATTCCGAAGGAAATCTGGCAGCCGTTCTCCCATCATTTGCCAAAGACCGTGAAACGATGGTTGGAATGTACCGCAAGGCCGTATTGACCCGATCCTTCGATGCCAAGTGCGTGGCATTGCAGCGTACAGGACAATTGGGAACGTTTCCCTCATCACTCGGTCAAGAAGCAGCAAGCATTGGCATCGGCGCCGCCATGCAGCCTGACGATGTTTTATTGTCCACTTACCGCGAACAAGGTGCACACTTTTGTCGTGGGGTGAAGCTCAAAGAAGTATTCTTGATGTGGGGAGGAGATGAACGCGGCTGTTTAACCTCTGGCCCTCAAGATGATTTTCCATTTTCCATCCCCATTGCATCCCACGCCACCAATGCAGTCGGCGTCGCCACAGCAATGAAGTTGCGAGAAGAACCGCGTGTGGCAGTGTGCGTATTAGGTGATGGAGCAAGCTCCAAAGGTGATTTTTATGAAGCTCTCAATCTTGCAGGCGTGTGGCAGTTGCCTGTGGTGTTCGTGATCATCAACAACGGCTGGGCTATTTCTGTACCACGCCACAAACAAAGCAGTTGTGAAACCTTAGCTCAAAAATCCATTGCCGGCGGCTTCGAAGGCGAACAGGTGGACGG
>JAPHSY010000037.1 GCA_026196495.1 Magnetovibrio sp. | reverse complement strand
TGCCCGCAACATTATTGATGAAGGCCGCGCGTTGATCATTGTAGTCAACAAATGGGACCTCATCAAAAACGGTAAGGAGGCACTGGACCGATTGCATGATCGCTTGCAAACGTCCCTGCCCCAAGTGCGCGGAATCCCCATTGTTACCGTTTCTGCCAAGACGGGCAAAGGCCTGCCAAAAATTCTGGACGCTGTATTCGATATTTTCGAAGTCTGGAATCGTCGTATTTCCACCGCACGCTTGAACCGTTGGCTGGAAGATATCTTGGAATATCACCAACCCCCATTGGTGTCAGGCCGCCGCGTCAAAGTACGCTATATGACCCAACCCAAAACCCGCCCACCGACCTTTGCACTATTTGTCAGCCACACCAAGGGCCTACCAGAAGCCTACGTCCGTTATATGACCAATGCTCTGCGGGAAGACTTTGAACTGTGGGGTATTCCTATTCGTGTTGTGGTGCGAAAAGGGCACAATCCATTTTCAAAAGATTAGAAAAAACGCGGCCATCAAAGCCGCGTTTTTTATCTTCAGTTGATGCTGTCTTTATCGAAGGTAACGATCACCGCATCACCATCTTGGGACACCGTATAGCCACTTCCCTGTTCTGCTGAAACACCGTTTAACGTTACAGCCACGCCCGTATCTTCACCAAAGGTGATGGTGGTACCACTGCCTCCGGTATCATCTGATTTCAAGATGAAGTCATCCATGTTGAATTCTTGACCTTCAAAACGCAGAACATCTTGATGACCCAAATCCATAATGATGTCATTCCCGTCACCTGCGTGGAATACGAATTCATCCGCAGCTTTATCTCCGCCGATTAGAACGTCGTCACCTTCACCACCGACAATGGTGTCTGCTCCCTTACCACCGTCAATGATATCGTCACCACTTTCACCATGGAGGATGTCATGGCCTTTGTCGCCTAAGATGACATCATCACCGCCACCACCAAAGACAGTGTCATTGCCTTTACCGGCATCGATATAATCATCGCCACCGACACCACCATCAAAGCTGACGCCAATGGTGGCTGTGTTGACAGATTGTTCTCCTGTATCAATTTCGCTGGAAAATGCTGTCACATTCAAATCAAATGGATCCGTTGAGCTCCCCACAGGTAAAGTTAACGTCAGGTTATCCAAATCATCGAGATCACTTCCCAGTAGCGTCCAGGAACCATCCCCGTTATCTGTTCCGGCACTCAGTGACGCACCTTCAGGCACGCCACTAATTCCAACACTTAGGGCTTCAGAGCCGTCGACATCAACCAAGGCTGTATCAACCTCAAGAGCAACCTCAATTGGTTCAAGGGCGATGG
Source organism: Magnetovibrio sp. (assembly GCA_026196495.1). GTDB lineage: Bacteria > Pseudomonadota > Alphaproteobacteria > Rhodospirillales > Magnetovibrionaceae > Magnetovibrio. Next base: position 2,661 of record JAPHSY010000037.1, on the reverse strand, counting down.
CAGGCGTACCCCCATCACCCTCGCCATTATCATGGCCGACATGATCGTCATCACCGCGGCCATGGCCGTGCCCCTGTTCATCATCGTCATCATCTCCGCGACCATGACCTCGGCCCCGTTCATCGTCATCATCATCACGGTGACCGTGACCCTGATCGCCAGCATCCGGCACTGACGGTTGTTCGCTATCACCATATATGACGTCAGCACCTTTACCGCCTTCAATTTCATCATCCCCCATGGTGCCGAACAATTTGTCAGCACGCGATGTACCATCAATATCTTCACCGGGAGGGGTTTCTATCGTCACCACTACGTCTGAGACCTGCAGGACAGGCACATCAGACACAGGCGTCACGGCAACATCAAAGTCTGACGTCGATGTCCCACCGTCGCTGGAAACAGCCGTCACACTTAAGCTCAATGTTCCGCTGTAATGTTCAGGGGGTGAAAGGATCAGCGTTGACAAGTCTTCGGGTTCAACATCCCAAGTTCCATCTCCATTATCAGTACCAGATGACAAACTGGCCCCATCCGGCACACCGGCAATACGAATTGTTGTTATTGTTTCGTTGGTCTCAGCAGGCATACTGGCGGCAATGGACAGTGCAATCCCTGTATCTTCAGCCCCACTGACGTTGGTCAAAGCCACTATTGGAGCATCGGACAAAGCACCCACATGAACCGTCATGACATCAGACGTTACCGTTCCATCCGTAGATATCGCACTGAAGCCAAGCTCAAACACGCCGTTGAAATCTTGAGGCGGCGTCAATGTAAGGCCTGGCAAATCCCCGGCTTCTAGGGTCCAGGTGGTGTTGCCATTGTCCATGCCTGCGCTCAGAACGCCCCCTTCTGGGACACCGGTCACAATAATGCGTTCCAAAGTCTCCGTCGTGTCGCTGGGCATTGTCGCAGCAACCACCAAAGCAACAGCGGAATCTTCAGAACCAATAGCATCAGTCACAGCAACCACCGGAGCATCAGACACAGGCAAAACCGTAACTCCGACATGATCAGTTGCAATCCCACCATCTGTGGACACTGCAGTCACATTCAAATCAAACGTACCGTTGAAATCGTGCGGAGGCGTTAAGGTCAGACCGTCCAACAAATCAGGCGTTAACGTCCAACTGCCGTCACCATTATCAATACCTGCACTGAGCAATGCGCCTTGAGGCACGCCCTCGATGGTAATGGTGTATAGCGCCTCAGTCGTCCCTGCGGCCATGGACGCAGCGAGGGTCAGCGCAATGGTTCCGTCTTCATTTCCCAATGCGTCCGCAACAGCCAATTGCGGTTGATCTGCTAAAGGTTCAACCGTGACGTTGAAGTTGCTGGTTCCGACACCACCGTCAGATGACGTCACTTGAACGCCTAAGTCCAGCACTCCAAAGAAATCTGTCGGTGGGGTTAAAGTCAACAAATTCAACTGATCCGGGGTCAGGCTCCATGTCCCATCACCATTATCCGTACCCGCAGATAAGAATGCACCATCTGGAACATTGGTGATGGTAATGCCATCCACCATTTCAGATGTACCAACCGGCATCGTCACACCAAGAGTGAGAACGATCGCACTGTCCTCACTACCCACAACATCAGCAGCAGCAACCACCGGGGTATCGGCCACAGGATGAACCAAAACACCAATTTGATCGCTTACAACGCTACCATCCGATGAGGTCACCTGAACACCAATGTTCAGAGTGCCATTAAAGTCAGCCGCAGGCATAATACTCAAACCATTGAGCTGCTCAGGTGTCAGTGACCAAGTGCCATCACCGTTATCCAATCCAGCAGATAATTCGGCATCCATAGGAACACCGGACAAAAGAATTTCATCAATCACTTCTTCTGTGCCGCCGGGCATAGCAGCAGCGATGCTCAAAGACACTGCACTGTCTTCATTTCCAATAACATCTGCCACTGCCAATTGAGGGTTGTCACCCACAGGACTGACGTTCAAGGCAAATTTCGCTGTAGATATGCCGCCATCGCTTGAAACGGCTTCAACCGTTAAGTCCACAGAACCATTGAAGTCTATCGGCGGTGTAACCGTGAGGCCCGGCAATTCATCAGGTGTCAAGGTCCACGTACCATCCCCATTATCCAAGCCTGCCGACAAGACAGCACCAACGACCAAGCCACGAATGACCACAGATTGAACCGTTTCATCCGTGCCCGCAGGCATCACTGCATTCAAGGTCAAAGCGACAGCGGTATCTTCCAAGCCATCGGCATTGGCAACAGCAATTTGCGGCAAATCCGCAACGGGCGTGACATTGACGCTCACGGTTGCCATCGCCATGGCACCCGCATCATCTTCAACCATATAGGTAAAACTATCGCTCCCACCGTAGTCACCATCAGGAATATACGTAAATGAACCGTCTTCATTCACCGTGACGCTACCATGGGTTGGCCCACCATCATCGGCAAGACTGAACACCAATTCACCGCCTTCTAAATCCGATGCCGTTAACTGACCACTGAAGACATTGTCTTCGGCCATGATGACCGCGCCAGGGTCTGCAACTGGCGCCGTATTTACAGGTTCCGGTTCCGGTTCCGGTTCCGGTTCCGGTTCCGGCTCTGGTTCGGGTTCGGGTTCGGGTTCGGGTTCGGGTTCGGGCTCTGGCTCTGGTTCCGGTTCTGGTT
>JAPHSY010000072.1 GCA_026196495.1 Magnetovibrio sp. | reverse complement strand
TCGGCTCTGGCTCTGGCTCTGGTTCCGGTTCGATTCCCACCACGGGTGTGATTACTATTTCTATAGGTTCATTAGCAAAAAACTCGAGCAATACATCCTCAATAAGAGCGAGGTCTTCAGGTGGGACATCGTCAATCGTGTCCGCCGTATCTGCGGTATCCGCCGTGTCCGCTGGATCACCAGCATCGTTGGCATCGCCCGATGGATTGTCTTGGGTTGGGTCGTTACCATCGGTTTCTGTTTGGTCTTGCTGGGATTGCTCAAACGCTTGAGACTGTGCTGTGAAAGCCGTATTTGCAAGGGAACTGAACTGGGCCGCTTGCTCTGCCTGCTGAGCGGCAGCTTCAGCTTCTAGCGCCTTATCAGCAGCTTCTGCGGCTTTGTTTTCTGCAACAGCTTGAGCTTGGGCGGCAGCAAAGGCTTTGGCGTCAGCTTCGGCCTGAATGGTCTCTGCCTGGGCGATGGCCTCTTCGGCTTTAGCTGCGGCTTCTGCGGCCTTGGCAATGGCCTCTTCATCCCCACTGGCTTCGGCTTCGGCCTGGGCGGCTTCGGCCTCGGCCAGTGCGGCTTCGGCCTCCGCTTGTGCTGCTGCGGCCTCGGCCTCGGCGGCGGCGGCTTCTCCATCAGCTTGTACTGCTGCGGCTTCGGCTTCTGCGGCTTCTGCCTCGGCGGTGGCGGCTTCTTCTTCAGATTGTTGTGCTTTTTCGTCCGCCTGTTCGGCGTCTCTTTGGGCCTTTTGCGATACGGCTTTGACCAGTTTTGTCAATGTGGAGCCAAAGCTTTTTTGAATGTCTGCATCCGATAAAATTACCACAGGGCTGGGTGCTGAATTGGCGTTAAACACGGTCGTTGTCGCACCCGCGCTATTGAGCGTTAATGTTCCAGCGCCGTTAGAGATAGAAATTTCACCGACGTTTCCATCTACATCTCGCGTCAGTGTGATGGTGTTTTCAGCACCTTCAGCCGCAGCCTTACCCAGCACGGTCGAGCCACGAATACCGATCGTCGCGGTAGGGGTGGAAACCACCATGCCATCAGGCGAGGTTTTGGCAACCTGGCCGCTGACGAAGGAAAACACGCCTTGCACAACTTCGGTTTTAAAGCTGCCCGTTTGGGTGTCTGGGTCATAGACCATTTCGTCCATCACCATTCGACCGTCTTCATCAAGTGTAAATACGGTATCGTCCGCAAAGATAATGCCAACGCTTGCCCCAGTGCCCGTTTCCAGAATGTCTCCTTGGAAGATGGCGGAACCTGTTGTCAGAGTTTCCTGATTGCCATCAGGATGGGTGGTCGTGACCGAACCTTCTGTCTCGCTGACTTGGCCGATAGGTTCGCCCAGGCTAACGGATATTGGGGAACCAGTTGTGCCTAAAGATATTTGAGCGACCATGCTTGGGGCCTGGGGACCTGCCAATGCTGTGACGAGGTGTGGAGAAAGAACGGCGCCATCATGCGTGATCAAGGCAGGAGGCCTCAGCTGCATAAAATAATCGGTGATGATGAAAAGTTGCGTGTCCGGAGCTGAAATCAACAAATCTGGGCCTGCACGATCAAACGTAGCACGTAAAAAATCATGCCCTGTTGGCAGTTCAATGTTCCCGCCGACATCTCTTTCGTCAATGACCGTGCCGAAGGCAAAAGCACCATCGGGTAAATTCGAAAATTTCTGAACCTGATTTTGATGCATGGCCGTTTCCATATAACTAGCCATATACGATTATGGCAGACCCTGCGGCCAACAATATTTTGTGGGTACCAGTAAAACGTATTCAGTATTAGTTAAAATACAATCAGAAAATTATTTTATTTAATATATATATTAAGTATATAAGTTATAAATTTCATCACTGATATTTATGCAGTATTTGAATCAACCGTTGGTGGCTGTACGGGTGACTTAAGGTGCTGAATATTGGACATGTAAGGGGCTGAATTCAGCCGCTTAGCTCTGGGCAGTCTTTGTACAGCTCCAATGCTTCTGGGTTAGCCAGTGCGTGCTGATTTTTCACAGGTTGGCCATGGATTACGCTGCGTACAGCCAATTCGACGATCTTACCGGATTTTGTGCGAGGGATATCGTCAACTGCGATAACCTTTGCCGGGACGTGACGTGGGGTGGTGTGGGTGCGAATTTCGGATTTGATGCGCTTGATCAAGTCTTCGTTCAAGTCGATGCCATCACGCAACTTCACAAATAGAATTACACGTACATTGTTGTTCCAATCTTGGCCGACGACCACGGCTTCTAGAACCTCATTGACCCGCTCGACTTGGCGATAGATTTCGGCGGTACCTATACGCACACCACCGGGGTTGAGGGTGGCGTCGGAGCGACCAAAGAACGTCACACCGCCCGTTTCATCGTTAAGGGAGATCAAGTCGCCATGACGCCACACATTGTCATAGGTGGCGTAATAGGCGTCATGGTATTTGGTTTGTTCTGGATCATTCCAAAAACCCTTTGGCTGGGATGGGTGGGGGGACAGGCATACCAACTCACCCGGTTGGTTGAGAACGGCTTGGCCATCATCATCAAAGGCTTGCACGTCCATGCCCAAAAGGCGCTTTTGCGATTCACCACGGTAAACCGGGCCAATTGGATTGCCGCCAACAAAGCAACCAACAATGTCCGTACCCCCGGCGATGGATGCCAAGCAGCAATCTTTTTTCCAGCTGTCATATATATAGTCAAAACCTTCAGGTGACAGTGGTGACCCGGTGGACAGAATGGCGCGCAAGTGTTGGAAGTTATGTGTGTGGATGGGATGAATATCTGCCTTGGCGCAGGCATCGACATATTTGGCTGATGTGCCGAAGTGAGTGATATGCTCGTCAGCGGCTAAAGAAGCCAAGCGATTGCCGTCTGGATAAAACGGAGAGCCATCAAACAAAACAATGGTGGCTTCACTGGCGAGTGCCGAGACCAGCCAGTTCCACATCATCCATCCACAAGTGGTGAAATAGAACACCCGATCGCCCGGCTGTACATCGCATTGCAATTGATGTTCTTTGAGATGCTGAAGTAATACACCACCAGCGCGATGAACAATGCACTTAGGCACACCTGTGGTGCCGGATGAGAACATGATCAGCAATGGATCATTAAAACCTGTTGCTACAAATGGAATTTCATCACCGCGCGCAGCCTTTGGGATATTTTGATAGTTAAGCGCTTTGTCACCAAGTGGGTTGAGGTCGGGGTGTTCATTGACAAAAGGCACCACAATGACGGTATTGATGCTGGGAATGGCAGGTAAGAGATCGACAACCGTATTGAGGCAGTCAAAGACCTTGCCATTGTAGCGATAGCCATCGGCTGCGAACAAAACCTTGGGCTCAATTTGACCGAAGCGATCAATGATCCCTTGGGTGCCGAAATCTGGTGAACAGGATGACCACACCGCGCCCAAGGCGGTGGTTGCCAACATGGCAATTACAGTTTCGGGAATATTGGGCAGGTAACCGGCTACGCGATCGCCTTGACCGACGCCCAATTCTTTGAGAGCCTGAACAGTTTTCGCCACTTGTAGATAAAGTTGATCCCATGATAGAGCCTGACGGTGACCATCTTCAGTGTGTAATACGATGGCTTCGCCATTGCTGCGTTGGCGCAATAAATTTTTGGCAAAATTCAAACGAGCCTTGGGGAAGAACGCGGCCTTCATGAGATTGTCCGAGGTTTCCATAACGGGCCCCGATGGAGTGGAGGCGCGGATATCACAGAAATCCCAAACATCTTGCCAAAATTGTTCGGGATGTTCGATAGACCAGGTCCAGACATCGTCATAAGTGTTCAGGTCTAGATCATGATGCCTTTTGGCCCGCTGCATGAAGCTGTGCAGCAGGCTGGTGTTGATGCGATTCTGCGATGGTGTCCATAAAGGCTCAGTCATAGGTGTGCCTTGTGCTTGGCTGGATTAACGAACCACAGTAACCGAACAATTGGCGTGTCGAACCACCCGGGCGGCATTGGGACCGAGTAGATAATCTTTCAATTCGGGCCTGTGTGCTGTTAACACAATCAAGTCTGCATTGACACGATCTGCCATACCCAGGATCTGATCGTAAATGGAGCCTTGAGCCACAATGTGTCGGGACTTGATGGTGTCGGGAACCGTTTTATTGACCAGCTTAGCCAGTTGTTGTTTAGCCCCTTCGATAATTTTATCTTCGGTGTCTTTAGGGAAGTATTGCCCCACCAACGGGAATCCAAACTCAGGAACCACGGTCAAGATATGTAAGGTGGACCCCATGGACCCGGCGAGTTCTATACACAGGTCCATCGCTTTGGTGGTGGATGCTTCATCTTGGATGTCGATGCACAATAAAATTTCTTTAAACATAACTACCCCCTATGTCTGAACCGTTGGATGATCAGCGCGTGATTTTTTGTATCGCCGTTTTTGTATGAAATAGAGCCCAAAGTACAAAACTACGCCAACACCTTGAACCACTTCACGCATAACCCCCATGGGATCGCCCACAACAGACGGCCTGAACAATATGAAACATAGTGCAAAGAGGAAGATACGTTCTATCCATTTACAATGATCGGCGAAGAACCCTTGCATGGCTGCTGCAAAGGCAAACATTGCCAACAGGGATACACCAAAGATCCAACCAATTTTTAAGAAGCTGTCGATCCAAATGGGGGCACCGCTTTCGGTCACACCGGAAATCATCAACAGTTCTGTATTCAGCAAGAATACGAACGGTAAGATGGCCGTGCGCATGTCATAGGTGAAACCTTGTATCCCCGTTTTGATTGGGTCGGTTCTAGCAATGGCCGCAGCTGCGTAAGCCGCTAGGCCGACAGGCGGCGTGTCATCCGCCAAGATACCGAAGTAAAACACGAACAGGTGAGCCGCAATTAATGGGAATACCAGTCCCGCATCGCCACCCAATTGCACGATCACAGGTGCAGTCAAGGTCGCCATCAAGATGTAATTAGCCGTTGTCGGCAGCCCCATGCCAAGGATCAAACTGGTGATCGCGGTGAGAATCAGCATAAGATAGACATTGCCCATGGACAATGTATCAATGACGGTGACGAATTTGCCAACCAATCCGGTGATGGTCACGGCGCCAACAATGATACCAGCTGTTGCTGTGGCGGCACCGACAGATATCATATTGCGTGCACCAGCAACCAGACCTTCATAAATGTCGTGTAGGCCGCTGATGAAGGCAGCTTTCATGACCGCACCAACATTAAAGTCTGTGCCGATATTGCCAGCGCGGCGTTGTGCGCCAATACCCAGCCATGCAATGATGGGGCGTTGAACCAACATGATGACGACAACAGCCTCAATCGCCATTAAGCATGACGTGATGGCAGAACGGCGCATGATTACTAAGAAGAAAATCAAGATCAGCAAAGGCACCAGATAATGGATGCCACGCAAAAAGGTTTTTCCGAACTTAGGTAGTTCTGATTTTGCCAAAACACGCAGATCTAATTTCATGGCTTCCAAGTGCACCACGTAGATCAGTGCAATATAAGAAATAACCGCGGGGATAAATGCCGCACGCACAACATCCAGATAGGGGATGCCGATAATTTCAGCCATGATGAAGGCTGCGGCTCCCATAATGGGTGGCATCAATTGACCGTTGGTGGAAGCAGCAACTTCAACAGCAGCGGCTTTGTGTGCAGGCAGCCCGACCCGTTTCATCAGGGGAATGGTGAATGTCCCGGTGGTCACGGTGTTTGCAATGGATGACCCTGATACCATGCCGTTCAAACCAGAAGCCAGAACGGCCGCTTTAGCTGGGCCACCGCGCTTGTCACCCAACCCTGCAAAGGCAACGTCGATAAAATATTTACCAGCACCAGCTTTGTCTAACATGGAGCCGAACAAAACAAATAAAAAAACGAAACTTGCTGAAACGCCAAGCGGTACACCGAAGATACCCGTAGTGGATAGGTACATATCATTGATGACAAAATCCAATGGGATACCGCGGTGACGGAGCAAATCTGGCAAGTAGGGGCCTAAGAAACAATAGGATAAAAAAATCATCGCTAAGATGCTGAGTGCCGGGCCTAGTGATCTTCGTGCGGCCTCTAATAATAACACTAACATGATCACGCCCATGAAAACGTCGAGATCTGTTGGCAGGCCCTGGCGCTGGATAATGCCTTCATAGTCCCACCAGATGTATAAGGATGCAGCTGCAGCGGTTATGCCTAATATGATATCAATAACTGGAATATAATCACGGTTGGATCGTCCTTTTGCAAAGGATGGCCAGACCTTCCGCACAGTTCGTACCCAAAATGATGAGGCATCGCCCTTGTGTGCGGGGTATACCAAATAGACCAAAATAATGGCAAAGGCTAAGTGCCATGACCGTGCGATTACGGTGTCAATGGGTTGGTAAGCGACATACAACTGAAAGACAGACCAGGCTAAACAAATGGTAATAATGACCCCAAGGGCAATTTTATTTTCGGGTGCACGTGGTCCTGATTCGACCATTGCAACGATATCTTCGGCAGTTTGCAAATCTTCTTTGCTCGGCTGTTCGACTGAATTGTTTTTGTCTGTATCAGTCATGTCTCTCTCCCGGTGACAATAACGTTTCCCCTCCCCAGGGAAAGGCAAATGGGGAAGGACAAAGCCTTCCCCACTCCTAAGCGACTTACATCATCAAGCCACGTTCTTTGTAGTATTTGATTGCACCCTTATGCAGTGGTGCAGATAAACCGCCCATCATGTCTTTGGGGTTCAAAATCTTAAAGGCAGCATGGAGGCCTTTGAGCTCTTCAAGATTTTCAAATACGGTCTTTACATAGTCGTAGACCAATTTTTCAGATACGGCTGTGCTAGAAACCACAGTGGCTTTCACCGCGTAAGTTTCGGTGTCGTGCATGATGCCTTTGTAGGTCCCACCTGGGATTGTTGTCATGACGTAGTATGGCTTGTCAGAAATGAACTTCTTAATGCCAGCTGAATTTACACTCACCAAGTCAGCATCAATTGTGTTGGCGGGTTCTTCGATAGCAGCCGAAGGATTGCCGACCGTATAGAAGAACGCATCGATTTTCTTATCGATGAGTGCGCGTGAGGCTTCACTTTGCTGTAAACCTTCCGCGTTGATGTCCTTTTTCTGATCAATGCCATAGATGCGCAGAATATCTTCTGCGTTGCCGCGTTGACCCGAACCGGGATTGCCGATGTTCACGGTTTTACCCTTCAGATCAGCGATTGACTTGATGCCGCTTTCTTTACGGGTCATGACCAATACGGTTTCTGGATGCATAGAAAAAACTGAACGCAGTTCAGCTATCGGCTTACCATCCCAGTCTGCTTTACCGTTGGTCGCTTGCCAGTTTCGATCTGATTGTGCAACACCGAAATCCAATAAACCGCGTTTCACGGCATTAATGTTAAACACGGAACCCAAAGCTGGACGACCGACACAGTTGTAATCTTTGCCAGCATGCTTGTTCATAATTTTGCATGTTTGCAAAGCAACTTGGTAATACACACCCGTGACCGACCCACCGCCAATAAGGATATCTTGAGCGGCTTTTACGGGTGCGCTTGCCATCATCGCAATGGCGATCACACTGAGTGATGTTGTTAGTAACGTCTTCATCTTTCTATTCCTCTCCCTGAGTAAATTACGGATTACTTAGATAAGTCGAAACGTCACGCGGTTGCGTGGCGGTGTGGTGCCGAACTTTTTCTTCTGATTTGGAAATTATCCGGCTTTTTCGTCCGCCTTCCCCGCCTGCGCCCATCAGGGCGCGCACATCTTGTGCGTGGCATAAAGGTCGAGCGATCAGTTCAGCCCCATCTGCAACCTGTTTAACCAGTGCTGCATTATGTGGTGATTGTTGACCTGAATTTAAATAGAGATTGTTCTCAAAGCCGACACGAACATGCCCGCCCAAACTCAAAGCGGTAAGTGCAACAGCGCCTTCACCAGCGCCAAATGCGCAAACACTCCAAGTCGTTGGTTGGAGTTTATGAACCTCGGCCGCGTCCAAGAATGGCAGTAGATCAGCAGGTTGTGATGGCTCACCGCCGTAGCGGCCTAAAACATACAAAACATGTAAGTTTACGGATGGGATGGCACCTTGGTTTACGATGTTCGCCAAGTGCGCAATGTCTTCAATATCGTAAAGAATATGCTGTAAAGCAATGCCTTCGTTTGAGGCCCAGGTATAAAATGCAGTGGCTTTATCATCACCATCTAATGTGAGTTCTTTTAAACCTACGGACGCCGCTTCGGGTTTAAGGTTTTTGACCAAGGCGATTTGTTCATCGGGGGTATAACGTCCTACGGACTCGGTTGTAATTTGAAGAACCAAGTCGTTCCCCACCGCAGTATGCACAGCATCCATGGCTTGTTGATAATGGCTGATATCCAAGGAATGCTCCCCATTCCCATCGCGTACATGTAAATGCATCATCGCCGCACCGGCTGCCAAGCAAGCTTTTGCATCTTTGGCAATCTCATCCGGTGTCATCGGCAAAGCCGGATGATCGGCTTTGGTTTTGCGTGCACCGTTCGGGGCAACCGTAATGATGAGGGGTGTCCAGTCCATTACAGAACCTCCCCCAAGGCAGCATCGAGAGAATCTTTAAGCCGTGTGACGATTTCACCAATTTGATCTTCGGTCACAATATAGGGTGGGGCCAACAAAACATGATCGCCACGAACGCCATCGGCGGTTCCCCCCATGGGGTAGCACATCATGTGGCGCTCCATAGCTTGTCGTTTGATGTGGCTATGAAGCTTCAAATTTGGATCAAAGGGGGTTTTGCTGTCGCGGTCTTGAACCAGTTCGATGGCTTGGAACAAACCGCGCCCTCGGATATCGCCTACATTGGGGTGATCAATGAAATGTTCATGCAAGAGATGTGTTAATGTTGCCCCTTGGGCTTGGATGTTGTCGAGTAATTTATCTTTTTCAATGACATCTAGAACTGCGTTTGCGGCCGCGCAGGCGGTGGCATGACCCATATATGTGTGGCCGTGTTGGAAAAAGCCCGTACCATTGAGCAAGGTTTCAAATATTTTATTCGATACGATTAGTGCTCCGATAGCTTGGTAACCTGCACCGAGCCCCTTGGCTGTTGCTATAAGGTCTGGGGTGACGCCTTCTTGTTCACAAGCAAATAAGCTGCCTGTGCGACCCATGCCGCACATGACTTCATCAAAGATCAGCAAGACGCCGTATTGATCACAAATTTCGCGGATACGTTTGAAGTATCCAGGTGCGGCTACCAATGCGCCAGATGTAGCCCCGACAACGGGTTCTGCCACAAAGGCTGCGACAGTTTCCGGACCAAGATTGAGAATTTCGTCTTCTAGGTATTGTGCTGCACGTTGTCCATAGTCTTCCAAAGTTTCCCCGTCATCTTGATGGCGATAGGCGTAACAGGGGGGGATGTGGCTGACCACATTGGTAAGTAAAGGCGCAAATTGATTTCGGCGTAAACGATTTCCACCTGTTGCCAGTGCCCCCAAGGTGTTGCCGTGATAGCTTTGATGACGTGCGATGATGTGGGTGCGCTTGGGTTGGTTCAATTCCAAAAAATATTGCCGGGTAAGCTTAAGGGCAGCTTCGATAACTTCTGATCCCCCCGATAGGAAATAGACGCGGTCCAATCCTTTAGGTGCCAAGGCGGAAAGGCGATCGGCTAAATTTTCCATTGCGTCAGTTGTGAAAAAACCGCTGTGCACAAATGCCAATTTATCCACTTGATCATGAATGGCTTGGCGCACGGTCTCATCGCTGTGGCCTAAGCAAGACACGGCAGCGCCGCATGATGCATCAATGTAGCGGTTCCCAGCATCATCAATGACATAAATGCCGTCTCCACCCACGGCATGGGGGAGGTGTTCTAATGGTGTGCGGTGGAAGACGTGGTTCATCCGACACCTCCACCTGTTTTTTTGGGTTCACCATTGTGCCAATAGGTTTCACAAGCGCTCAGTTGAGCTTCACTCTCAGACAATTCGTTCAAAGCATTTTCCCCTCCTTTTGCGACCATCAACAACACCAGGGCCTGTACCACAGCCATTGCCGGAACCACGGAGTGAAAAAAGGAAAGGGAAGATGTGCGTACGATGAGTGGTCTTGTCTTTTTGGATGTGAGCAACGGGGAGACGGAGCTGTCCGTCAAGGCAATCACTTGCCCACCACGTTTGATTGCGTATTCAACAGCTCGAACAGTGGTCCGGCTATATGGGGCAAAACTGATAGCCAAAACAACATCGTCTTTTTCAACGCGACGCAGGTCATCAGCAAAGGTTCCGCCACGGTCTTCGAGCAGGGTAACTTTGTTGACAAACATGCAACACGCATATCGAAAGTAAAATGCGGCTGGATAGCAACTGCGTACCCCGGCTACATAAACGTGACGGGCATCTGAAATCATTTGCGCCGTTTCATGCAAGTGATCAAAGCCGATGCTTTCGATAAGGCTATCCAGGTTTGTATGTTCCATTTCCAACATATCTGTGAGCATCAAATCGACGGAACGATTACCCAATGCCTGGATAGAGCGCGCACTTTTTGAATAGTGTTCTTCTGGTCTGCTGCGCAGCCGAGCCTGGAAGGGTTCTTGAAAGACTGTGTAGCCACTTAGCCCCAAGACTTTGACCAGTCGCACCATGGTTGATGGGTGCACTTCGGCCTTGGCCGCAAATTGGCGCATCGATAAAAGAGCTATGTCATCGGGATGGTCCAATGCATGGCGTGCGGCGCGTTTGAGCTGTGGGCTCAATCCCGCATAGGCCTGTTCAATTTGTTGACAAAGCACCTGAAAATCCAAACTCATGGCGCGTAAATAGCCCTGTTTTGTCTGACGTATTGACGTTTGTTGTTGGTTAACATGCTACTGCTCAAGTGTTTCGTGTTGCAACACTTGATTCAGACTAGATGATTATGACACAAATGTATTACAAGCAAAAAACGTCAAAAAGACTCCAGTCAAAATCAACTGCAGCCTGTAACGTTCTGGTAACATTGGGTTTGTTATGTGTGATCTTTAAGTTGCATTCCACATAGAAAACAGAGGTTATGCAGACCTTAAACCAGGCTTGTTCAAAAGGGTTACAACCCCCCGGCCAGTTTTAATCAAACCACGATTGGTAAATTGCACCATCAGGCGTCCAACGACTTCGCGCGTGGTGCCAATTTCCGAGGCTATTTCTTGTTGGGTGTTGTGAACTTTTCCATCACTTGAAGCACGCATCAATAAATAGCGTGCAAGACGTTGGTCCAGAGATTGAACATGGCGGACTTCCAGCTCTGACATCAATCCAAAGACTGCAGATGACAAAGCACGCATCGTTATGTCTTGGATAACGGTTTCAGACCCGAACAAGGTTCGGTAGGCATCACTTGGGATTACGCCAATGGTGGTGTCTTGATCGGCCTCTACCCAGGCTGGGTATAAAACATCGTTAAAAAGACTATTCAGGGCCAGTACACAAGTGTCGCCGACATCCATTCGATATAGGGTTGCCTGTTTACCTTCGGGGCTCAACGTAAATACACGCAGGGATCCTTTTAGGACAAAGTATGCACCAGATACACTGTCGCCCTTTTCGATAACCTGACTGCCCTTTGTGAATGACTTGCGTACCAACCGCTGCTGAATAAGTGTGCGGCCTGTTACAGTTAAATTTTCTAAAAAAATCATGGAATCTGTGCTCACGGCATCCCTCCCTCATTGACGCCAGATATTGATTGATAGCCACTATAGGGCACGTTTCTTGATCTGACATCAACAAGCGGGGTTGTTCGTCAGTGGATTTTAAATGTTACGCCCATCCAATTTGTAGTGGCCATAGTTGTTGCTAACTGATGATTAAATTAAGCTGCTGTTGGGCAAAAAAAGTATCGCCGGGCGTGGCCGTTTTGACTTCAGATATGGAATCGAACGGTAGGGCTACACGTTCATGGGCGCGACGTACACTATCTGCATCAGGCGCCATAGTGAAACAAAAAGCTTTACCATCTTAGTAACCCACGTGGACACGCAAGATGACGACGTTTTCTTCCAAACAGGCTTTTTCGTATTCAACAAAAAAGTCGGTAAATTGTTCTGGTGTTAAGCCAGCGGGAAATGTTTCTGAGTCGGCATCGTGTATATCAATAAAAAACTTCATAGGTTGCATGTTCCAAATCCTCCAAAATTGATTGGCTGACAACAACATAGAAAGAGAAATAGTCGGATTATGTAACCTGGGGTACATAGGCGGTTAATTAAGTTGAGACTTTAAGCGTTCACTGGTTAAGGCATGCAAGAAATCCACAATATTTGATATGTCTTGATCACGAATATGCTTGCGTTTTGAAAGATAAAACTGCCGTTTGTCTGATGACCAATTTAGGATCTCGATCTTAGTGGTCGAAGACGGTATTCCCACAACAGCATTCAATTGTGAATGTGCCATGATTTCAACGGCTGTGCGTAACGACTTCACAGATCCATTGTGAAAATAAGGTGCGGTTAATGCGACATTGCGCAATGAAGGAATGCGCCATAACCCATGTTGAGAATTAATCGAGCTTCGACCTTTATCTTGTGACAAGTTATTTTGTGTATCTTTGTCCAGCCGGTCTGTACGCAAATGCGCAAATGGTCTACGTGGTCCGACGAGACTGGCGCCGCTAAAATTTGGTCCGGCATGGCAGACTTTGCAGCCGAGTTTTTGGAAGAGATACATTCCTTTTTTCTGTGCAGGCGTTAGGGCCGATGTATCGCCGTTCACAAAACGATCATATGGGGTGTCATTGGTTGTTAAACTGCGTTCATAGGCGGCAATTGCCTTTGTAATGTTATGAATTGTGATACGTGCTTGCGGGCCAAAAGCATTTTTAAACAATGGTAGGTATGATGGGGCACGGGTAACTTGATCAACAACGGATTGAGTTGACGGCATTCCCATCTCAATTGGGTTTAGCAGAGGGCCAATGGCTTGCTGTTCTAATGAGGATGCTCTTCCATCCCAAAATAATCGCGCTTGAAATCCAGCATTGATAACGGATGGGGTATTGCGTGTGCCCTGCGCACCGCCAGTGCCTTGTGCCACGGGGCGCCCATCAGCACCGCCGTGGTCGGCGAGATCATGACACGAAGCACATGATATGGTTCCATCCTTTGATAGGCGTTGATCATTAAACAGCAGCTTGCCGAGTGCAATCTTATCATTTGTGGTTGGGTTATTCTGGGGGAACGGTGGAGTATCCGGAAGTGATAACCAGCTGAATTTATGCTTATTTGAATCTGCGGCCAACACCGCAAGTGATGCAGACGGCTGTGATGTGACAGGTACAGTTGCTTTGCCAATGTTTGTCAACAAAGGCGATATTGTTTGTTCAGGAAAATTAGTGAAAAGATACACCACCAACAATTTTATGCTAAATGCGATAATGCCAATGCCCAATGCAGCACCAAGAAGCCATCGCCCACTGGTATCGGAGTGATCCTGATCTGGACCAAGTGGAACAAGATCTTTTTGAACCAGCATCACCAGTACGGCCATGCCGATGAAAATAGCCAATAGGCCACTTGCCCAAAATTGATCAAGTCCTACCTCCATAGTATTTGGCCCTTTTGTTCTGTGATCTCTTAGAGGGGAGGGTAGTCCGAGCCAAATCATCAATCTGTAACAATTGCTACACTTGAAGAAAAATCAGCCGCTGAGTGACTTCAGCGACTGATTAAGTTTAGGCTTGTGAAGTTAGCTCAGGGTAATTTAATGGAGGGCTCAATGGGTTTTGACGGCAACGCCACATTGGGGCATTTCGGCCAACCCAGTTTCGCGGGCGTGCTCTTCAAAACCCTTGTTCTTCCAGAAAAATGCACCGGGCATAGTGGTGGGGATGACCAAAACATAGAACAAGGCACGACCAATGGCGGCTGTGACCAATGTTGTTGCTGTCAATGCCAAACCAATCAGGGTGGCATACGTTGTATCAACCATGCCGAAGTTGATCAGGGTGGCCAGCGCCATTGCTGTTGCCATATTCGTACCAATTAGCACATTGCGCAGAAGATAAGATCCCGCAAATTCAGTTGTTTGGACATGATGGGCCGCGGCACCTTCCCCCCCTTGATGTTTTAGATCACGGGCATGGAATGCTAAACCCAAACCTTCCAGACCAAGGCCCAGAACCAGTGCCGTCAATAAGATGTTCAGGTCTGTAGTTTCAACACCAACAAAAACAAAGGCTGACACCATGATGCCGAGAGCAACCACAACAGCACCTAAGGACAAGGCCGTACCAAAGAATGATGCGCTGACTTGCCAGTGATTCCAAAATGGACGTGACTTAATGCAATAAATCTGGGTCATGAAATAGATGCCAGCCGCACCAGCAACAATGGCAAGTACACCGGATATGGTGCCGAGCAATTTTGCTGTACCAGCCAGCTCACCCGTGGCGTCGCTCTGACCTACCAAGCTTGTCAGCCAATGCCCCCCGGCAAAGCCAAAGAACATGGCAACACTCAAAGCTTCACGACTTAACGGAGAGTAGCGCAGGTTGTTAAATCCACGATAGAACCGCCATGGACGGCCAAGGTGCAAAGTAGATAAGAACAATGCAAAGGCTTGCATGCCCAACAAAACGGTGAGTACTCCGATGTAGCCCCAGCTTTTGGAAAATGTTTGCAAAGGCTCAAGGCCCGCAAGGGTGCCTAGGAACAAGATGGCAAAAGCACCAATGACAGCTTGGGTTGCCAAGGTGAAGATCACCAATGGGTTTTCACGAGAACTCAGTTTAGATAAGCCCCAAGATTTACCTTGCAATGACAATGATTTAGAATTGTCTGTTTCCGGACTGTAGGTTTGTGCATCATCATTGCGGTGATATTTAATGGGTTGTGAGTCCGGGCGGGTGAAGTCACGCGGCAGGCTCTTGGTTTGTTCAAACCGAATGTTGGGATTGGTGATGGATGGATCGGGAAAGCCCGGGATTTGGATATCCGTTTGGGTGCGTCCCTCAGGCGTATTTTCGATGACACCAAAGTTAAGTGCTTTGCCCAAGCAAGCCGATACACACGCAGGCTTCAATCCAACTTCCAAACGATCTACACACATGTTGCACTTTTGAACATGGCCCGCCATGGGGTCCAGTTGCGGTGCGTTGTAGGGGCACACCCAGGTGCAATAGCCGCAGCCAAAGCAAATGTTCGGATCTTGAATGACGGCACCGTATTCCGGGTGCTTGGTATAGGCACGTGTTGGGCAGCCTTTTAAGCATACCGGATTGTCACAGTGATTACAGGCCATGGAAATATTCATACGCTTATAATCGGGCCAGCTGCCACCTTCTAGGTAGCCGACCGAACGAAAGGCTAAGTGTGGTGGCAGGTTGTTTTTTTCGCTACAGGCGGCTTCACAGGCATGACAGCCAATGCAGTTGTCAGCGGTAAAGTGAAAACCGTGTTGCTTGTTGCGGTTGGGATTTTCACCAACACCGGGATCGCCATTGATGTTGAGGCTTTGATTGCGGGGTAGATCGGTACCAGCAATCAGGTCAATCATTTTGCCATAACGGTTTTGTGCTTGTGTATCGACATCATCCAGCTTGGCATAGTCTTGTTCATTGTCGCGGGGGATAAACATGGATGAGCCCTCTTAGAAGTCACGGGATTCGGCATTGAGCCGAGCTGCGGTTTTTTGATCAATGGGTTCGATGCGTACGCCGCTTTGCTTGAAAGCGGGCTGACGAGAATGGGGATCGAGCAAACCCAACGTCAAGCGGTTAACGCAGTCGTGGAAATGGAATGGGATAAACACCATGTTGCGCGGAACACGTGACGTGAGCTGTGCGAGAATCACCGCATCACCTCGACGCGATACCAATCGTACATAGCTTTGTTGGGTGATCCCCATTTCCTGTGCCACATCTGGGTTCATTTCCATATACGGCGTGGGTGAGAATTTATTGAGATTACCAATTTTTCCAGTACGCGTACGAGTGTGGAAGTGTTCGACTACGCGTCCGGTGTTGAGCCAGAATGGAAACTCTTCATCCGGTTGTTCGTTGTTGTCGAAGAATGGCAGGTTGATCAATTTGGCTTTGCCGTCGGTATGTTGGAACTTGCCATCGCTGTAAAGACGTTGATCGCCTTTGTCGGCATCTTCACGCATGGGCCATTGAAGACCGTAAGCATTTTTGACCTTTTCATGCGACATGCCGGAGATATCCAACAAACGCCCTTTGGACAACTCGCGCATCTCATCAAAGATGTCGGAGGTGTTGTCCGGAAACTTAATCTTTTTGCCGTTTTCAAAACGTGTTGCCAGTTCACTAAAAATTTCGTGATCTGGTTTGGCGATGCCCGGTGGGTCGGTGAGCTTGGATATGTAATTCACCCGGCGTTCGGTGTTGGTCAGACAACCTTCTTTTTCCGACCACAGTGCGGCGGGCAGATACATGTGTGCGTATTGTGTGGTCTCAACATCTTTGTAAGCATCTTGCACCACCAAGAAATCGAGGTTCTCAAGTGTCTTGCGGATGCGTGCTGTATTGGGCATGGACGTCATAGGATTTGTTGCAATCAACCACAGACCTTTGATTTGCCCCGTTTCAATGGCGGGGAAAATATCTGTTTGGGTGAGACCACGTTTTTGTGGGAAGAAATCTTCTTCTATGCCCCAGAAGTCCGCAATCTCTTTGCGATGTTCTGGGTTTTCCAAAATGCGGTAACCCGGAAGACCAGAACACGAAGACCATTCACGCGTACCCATGGCATTGCATTGACCTGTGATGGACAAACCGCCACCACCCGGCATGCCCACGTTTCCGGTAATTAAGTTCAAGTTATTAATGCCAACCACACCGTCGGAGCCATGGGTGCTTTGGTTGATGCCCATGGTCCAAATGCTCATGGCGGCGTCCGCATTGGCATATAGGCGCGCGACGTTGCGGATGGTGTCTTCGTCGATGCCGCAGATTTTGGAGGCCGTCACCGGATCGTAGTCTTCCAAAACTTTTTCAAAGTCGTTCGGGCGGGTGGTGTTTTTGAACAGGTAGTCTTCGTCTTGGAGACCTTCATCCAAAATGACATGAGCCAAGGCGTTCAACAACACGACATCCGTGCCTGGTGTGATCGGCAAATGCATGTCGGCGAACTGAGCAAACATGGTGACGCGTGGGTCCACAACAATAAGCGGGAATTTACGTTTTTCCATCTCTTCTTTGAGACGCCAGTAAATAACGGGATGTTGTTCAGGAAGATTGGATCCGAATGCCAACAAGCAATCTGTATGAGCAAAATCATCATAACAACCCGGAGGCCCATCGGAACCAAAGGAGCGTTTGTAGCCAGATACAGCAGATGCCATACACAAAGTCGTGTTGCCATCATAGTTGTTGGTGCCGATGACACCACGGGACAGCTTACCCAGAGTGTAAAATTCTTCGGTCATAATTTGCCCGGTGGATACAATGGCAAAGGCATCGCGCCCATGTTGGGCCTGAATACGTTTGATCTCATCCCCCATGCGGTCCAGTGCGGTGTCCCAGCCCACTGTTTGGTAGTCTTGGTGACGGTTGTTGCGCATCAGAGGCTCAGTCCCGCGTCCCGCAGATTTGAACAGCTCATGCTCAAAGATACCCTTGATACACAACTTGCCACGATTAACGTCAGCACCCGCTGCACCACGTGAAGACACGGGAACACCATCCGCGTTTACACCGACCTCAATAGAGCAACCGGTTGAGCAGTAACCACATACTGATGTTTTCCATTCTGTGACTTTTTTATCAGCAATTTTTATAGGATTTTTTTTGTTACGACCGAAAAGCATAAAGCCATCCTTCGAGATTTATTCTTGGGGGAGTTTGGTGTGTTGATTTAGCCGTCTGTTCCAGTGGCTTTTACATCCGGCATTTGCAGACGGATTACATCTCCATTTACGGATACTGGTACAGTACGGGCACAGCCATTGTCAGGACCTTTTACATCACCGGACACCAAGTCGATGTTCCAATTGTGCAGTGGACAGGCAACGGCCTTGCCATGAACAATACCTTGGCTGAGCGCGCCACCTTTGTGTGGGCAGCTGTCAAACATGGCGAAAATTTCATCATCAGCTGTGCGGAACACAGCGATGTCGCCGCGCCCACTTTGTACAACACGGGCGCCAAGTTTGGGGATGTCATTAATGGTCCCAATTTCGGTCCACATAGTTTTTCTCCTTAAGCCACAATTTTGAGCGGTGTAAATTCGTGTGAGTCTTTTTCGCCCGTGGCACGTTCCGACCAGGGGTCTTCCTGCAAAGCTTCTTGGGATACAATGAAGCGCTCATAAAGGGTTTTACGCATCCCAGGGTTTTCAACGAGGTTGGCCTTGATGTGATCCAATCCAACACGCTCAACCCATGGTGCGGTGCGTTCCAGGTAGCGTGCTTCTTCGCGGTAGAGCTGCATGTAAGCCCCGGCATATTCCAAAACCTCTTGTTCCGTTTCTACGATGCACAGGTCATCCGTAACGCGGACTTCGATGCCGCCGTTACCACCAACTGACAGTGCGTAGCCGCTTTCAACGGCAACAACACCGAAGTCTTTGATGGTGGCTTCGGCACAGTTTCGCGGGCAGCCGGATACGGCCATTTTGAACTTATGCGGCGTCCAAGAGCCCCAGGTCATTTTTTCCAGCTTAATGCCCATGTCGATGGAATCTTGCGTGCCAAATCGGCACCATTGTTGGCCCGCACAGGTTTTGACTGTTCGTAGTGATTTACCGTAAGCGTGGCCGGAAACCATACCAGCAGCGTTGAGATCCGCCCAAACACCTGGGAGGTCTTTTTTCTCAACACCGAACAAATCCAGGCGTTGACCACCCGTAACTTTAACGGCAGGGATTTCATATTTGTCGACAACATCTGCGATGGCGCGAAGCTCGTCAGCTGATGTCATACCACCCCACATACGTGGAACGACGGAGAACGTGCCATCCTTTTGAATGTTGGCGTGAATACGTTCATTGATAAAGCGTGACTGGTTGTCATCTTTGTACTCAGTCGGCCAAGCACACAGCAGATAGTAGTTCAAAGCCGGACGGCAACTGGCGCAACCGTTCGGCGTGCTCCATTCCAATTCTTGCATGACTTCGGGCATGGACTTCATGCCTTTGGCCGTGATCAGGTGGCGAACATCGTCGTGTGAATGCATGGTGCAGCCACACATGGGTTTAACCGTTTGGACTTCGTATTCATCGCCCAAGGTCACGGCCAATAACTGTTCAACCAAACCGGAACAGCCACCACAGGAAGCCGAAGCTTTGGTGACAGCCTTAACTTCGTCCAAAGATGTTAAGCCATGTTCGGTGATGGCACTGACGATATCGCCTTTGCTGATACCGTTACAGCCGCAAATTTCAGCGTCATCAGCCAATGCAGCCACGGCAGCTAACGGGTCGCCCCCGCCACCACCGGCATAGGCTTGACCAAAGACGATGGTTTCACGTAGATCGGAAACATCGGTTCCGTCCTTCATCATCTGGAAGTACCAAGCCCCGTCGGCGGCATCACCGTACAGCACAGCGCCTTCAATTTTGTTGTCACGAATGACGACACGTTTGTAGACGCCGCGTGTGGCATCGCGGAAGACGATGTCTTCAGCACCATCTCCTCCGCTAAAGTCGCCTGCAGAGAACACATCAACGCCGGTAACTTTCAATTTCGTTGAGGTGACCGAACCTTCATAAGCCACAACATCACTGCTCACGAGGTGCTCCGCTAAGACTTTACCCATTTCATATAGCGGAGCAACAAGACCATAAGTCATGCCCCGGTGTTCGACACACTCACCAACAGCAAAGATATCCGGGTTGGATGTTTTCATTTGATCATCGATTTTGACTCCACGACCGATTTCAAGGCCTGCATCTTGCGCCAGGGCCGTATTGGGTTTGATGCCCACAGCCATAACAACCAGGCCTGCATTGATTACGGTGCCATCGTCCAGCTCCAGGGCTTCGACTTTACCTTCGCCTAAGATGGCTTTGGTGTTGGCACTGGTGAGAACCTTCAAGCCACGACTTTCCAGTTCGGACACCAACAGGTAGCCCGCCGCTTCGTCCAATTGACGTTCCATCAAAGTGTCCATCAGGTGCACAACAGTCACGTCCATGCCGTTGGCCTTAAGCCCGACCGCGGCTTCTAGTCCCAACAACCCGCCACCGATGACAACAGCGGAGCCACCTTTTTTAGCGGCTTCGAGCATTAGGTTGACGTCGTCCAAGTCACGGAACGTGACGACGCCGTCTAAGTCTTTGCCCGGTACCGGGATGATGAAAGGCTTGGATCCGGTTGCCAGTAGCAATTTGTCATAGCTGTGTGTGTAGCCATTTTCCGAAGTGACGGTTTTGGTGTCAGTATCAATAGAGGTCACGGCATCACCTGCGTGCAAGGTGATGTTGTTATCCGCGTACCATTCGCGTGAATTGATGATGATGTCTTCAAAAGACTTCTCACCGCTCAATACGGGCGACAGCATGATACGATTGTAATTTTCGCGCGGTTCAGCGCCAAACACGGTGATATCGTATTTGTCTGTATCACGCTTGAGGATTTCCTCGACCGTACGCATCCCGGCCATGCCGTTACCAATGACGATGAGTTTCTTTTTCATAAACTTTCTCCTAGCCGGGCCGCTTGTTAGGCCACTGCCTTTTGGGCAGTTTCGATCTGTTCCTGTTTTTGTTCTTTTTGTTCGGACTTACCTTGGTTTCCATGTTCATACTCTTCTAAGAAGCCAAGCAGCTGTTCACGCAACTCGTAGTACTTTGGATGTTCCAAAAGGGCTTTGCGTGAACGTGGGCGGGGGAGGTCCACTTCCATAACTTTACCAATGCGCGCGTGTGGACCGTTGGTCATCATCACAACTCGGTCAGCTAATAAGATGGCTTCGTCAACATCGTGGGTGACGCAGACGGTGGTAACCTTGGTGCGGTCCCAAACTTCCATGAGAACTTCTTGAAGTTCCCAACGGGTCAAGCTATCGAGCATACCGAATGGCTCATCCAACAGAAGAAGTTTTGGGGAAAGTGCAAATGCACGGGCAATACCAACACGTTGTTTCATACCGTTGGACATATCCGCCGTTGATTTGTGCATGGCCTCTTTGAGGCCGACGCGTGATAGATAGTATTCAACAATGTCGGAGCGTTCAGCGGCAGAAGCGTGCGGGAATACGCGTTCCACACCCAGCATCACGTTTTCTTTCGCCGTCAACCAAGTGTATAGATTGGGGGCTTGGAAAACCACGGCGCGTTCTGGGTTGGCGCCGTCAACTTCACGTCCGTCCAAAACAATACCGCCATCGGAGATCTCATTCAGACCTGCTGCCATAGACAATACTGTAGACTTACCGCAGCCGGAGTGACCGATGAGAGAAATGAACTCACCCTTTTTTAAGATGGTCTCAAATCCATCAACAACCGTCAGCGGGCCTTTGGCGGTTGGGTAAACTTTGGTGAGGTTAAAGAATTCCAGATAACGATCTTCGTTGTGGCTGGTCATCATGGCATCACGAAATGCTTTGGGTGGGTTTTTGCTTTCCGGGAATACCGGTGTGACGTTTGGCAGTTCGCCTTCGTCGCCAGCCGCAGCTTGGGCAGCAGCGCCGACACCCATCAGATACTTGGTTATGTCGGCACGGAGCGTCTTAAAGACTGCGTTGGAGTTCATAGCAGCACGATCACGCGGACGGGGCAGGTCAACCTTAAAGTTTGGACCCAAGGTCGCATTGGGACCAGGGTTCAGCGGAATGATGCGGTCCGCCAACAAGATCGCTTCGTCAACATCATTGGTGATAAGGATCACGGTCTTCTTGTCATTGGACCAGATTTGTTCAATCTCGTCTTGCAACTTGGAACGGGTCAGCGCATCCAAGGCTGATAGGGGTTCATCCAACAATAAAATTTCCGGGCTCATGGCCAGGGCACGGGCAACGGAAACACGTTGACGCATACCACCGGACAATTCAGCCGGACGACGATCAACAGCGTGACTGAGGCCAACCATATCAATGTAGTGTTGGGCTTTGGCTGTGGTGTCGGCTTTGCCCAGTTCCGGGAACACACTTTCGACAGCCAGCTTGATGTTGTCGAGAACCGTAAGCCATGGGAACAGAGAATAGCTTTGGAAAACTAAGCCGCGTTCTGGACCCGGTCCGGTGATGGGTTGGCCCTTCAACAGGACCTCCCCTTCATCAGTCGTTTCCAAGCCTGCAATCAAGTTGATCAGCGTGGTCTTGCCAGAGCCGGAGAAACCTACGATGGCAACAAATTCGCCGTCTTCGATGGCTAGGTCAATACCGCCCAGCACGTCGGTGCGTGCAGTGCCTTGACCAAAGCTTTTTTTAGCGCCTTTAAGTTCTAAGATCGGTGACATGATGTTTATCCTCTCTCAGTTGCGCTTAGCGAACTTCGCCGTGGGTGAACATGGCCTGCATGGCGGACATGATGCGATCCAAGGCAAAGCCAATGATGCCGATGGTGAACACAGCAACCATGATTTTTGCGAGAGATTGGGAAGAACCATTTTGGAATTCATCCCAAACGAATTTTCCAAGGCCCGGGTTTTGCGCCAGCATTTCAGCGGCGATCAAAACCATCCAACCAACACCCAATGACAAACGCAGGCCGGTGAAGATGTAAGGCAGGGAAGATGGCAGAACCAATTTGGTCAGTGTCGTATCCCACTTCAGGCGCAGAACGCGACCAACGTTCATCAGATCTTTGTCGATAGACGCAACACCAACAGCGGTGTTGATCAGGGTCGGCCAAAGTGAGCAAAGCGTCACGGTGATGGCAGACGTTACGAAGGCTTTCTCAAACATGGGGTTGTCGCTGACGTACAGGGCGGATACCACCATGGTGACCAGGGGCAACCAAGCCAGTGGGGACACGGGTTTGAAAATTTGGATCAGTGGGTTCAATGCAGCGTTAACGGTCGGTGACAGGCCACAGAACACACCCAGCGGAACGGCGAGCAGTGAGCCAATCAAGAAACCCATGAATACGGTTTGCAGGCTGGTGAAGATTTGATCGATGTAAGTTGGTTTGCCGGTATACTGGCGAATTTTGATTTTCGCGTCCGGGTTTTTTTCCAACTTCTTGGCATTGCGTTTTTCTTGACGTTCATAAAATGCGTCTTCTTTTTTACGCTCGCGCAGGTGATCGTCATAAAGGTTGAGGGTCTGTTCCCAAACTTGGGTTGGCCCAGGGATCGCACCCAAGGAGGTTTTAACCATCGGTGCTGTTTGGCCCCAAACAGCTAAGAACAACAAGATCGCAGCAACGGGAACACCCAACAAACGCCACAGCTCTTTGCTTTGGGTTTTGACGTCTTCGCCAGCGAACATTTTCAAGATCGGAGTCACCCAACCCAAACCAGCAACGTTAAGGTATTTGTTGGCTTTGTTGATGCGGGTATGCAGACGTTCTTGGCGTTTGGCCTTCTCTGCGGCCTTTAGTGCCTCTGCGTTGTTTGCGGTGATTGCGGTGTTCATTTTGCTGTTCCTCAATTTTTTAATTGGTTTGGTAGGGGAGGGAGAGGAGGTGCTCCCTCCCCCCCAGTTTTGTGTGGCGTAAGTCTGGGAGTTACTTAGCAGCCACCACTTGGTTACCTTCGACAACCTCTTGGCCTTTGAGACCGATAGAGAATTTGGCGAGGTATTCGTTCGGTTTGGAACCGTCATAGACAATGTTGTCGATGAAGTGGGTTTGCGGAGCACGGAAGCCGTTGGTATCCCACGGGAAGTCTTCTTTCTTCACGTGACCTTCGGCGACCAACATCTTTGCAGCTTCTATATAGATGTCGGGGCGGTAAACCTTAGCCGCGATGTCTTTGTACCACTGGTCATCTTTGTGCTCGGTAATCTGACCCCAGCGACGCATTTGGCTGAGATACCAGATGGCGTCAGAGTAGTATGGGTACGTTGCATAGTGACGGAAGAACACGTTGAAATCAGGTACGTCGCGCTTGTCGCCTTTTTCGTATTCGAACGTGCCAGTCATAGAGTTCGCGATGACTTCAGCATCTGCACCGACATATTCTGAGCGAGCCAGGATCTCGACAGCTTCTTGACGGTTGGCGTTGTTGTTTTCATCCAACCATTGAGCTGCACGGATCAAAGCTTTGACCACGCCCAAGTGGGTCTTTGGATTTTTTTCAGCCCATTCGCTGGATACACCGAATACTTTCTCTGGGTTGTTTTTCCAGATTTCGTAATCGGTCACAACCGGAACGCCGATGCCTTTGAATACGGCTTGTTGGTTCCAAGGTTCCCCCACGCAGTAGCCGTAGATGGTGCCGGCTTCCATGGTAGCCGGCATTTGCGGCGGAGGCGTCACAGACAAAAGTGCGTCTGCACCGATTTGGCCAGTGATGTCGGTTTTGGAGTAATAACCCGGGTGGATACCGCCAGCTGCTAGCCAGTAACGCAGTTCGTAGTTGTGGGTCGAAACCGGGAACACCATGCCCATATTGAAGGATTTACCGTCTTCGCGGAATTTATCAACAACCGGCTTTAAGGCGTCGGCTTTGATGGGATGTTGGAGTTTGCCGTCGGCTCCGACGGGAACATTAGGTTTCATTTGTTCCCAAATATCATTGGAAACCGTAATGGCGTTGCCGTTTAAATCCATAGAGAAAGCAGTAATGATGTGGGCCTGGGTACCAAATCCGATGGTCGCGCCCAAAGGCTGACCCGCCAACATGTGTGCACCGTCCAATTCTCCTGTGATGACGCGATCCAGTAGAACCTTCCAGTTCGCCTGGGGTTCCAACGTGACATACAGGCCTTCATCTTCGAAGTAGCCCTGTTCGTAAGCCACGGCCAGTGGGGCCATATCGGTGAGTTTGATGAAGCCGAACTTCAGTTCTTCTTTTTCAACTTCCAGCGGTTCTGCGTGTACCGGTGTGCTCATCATGCCCAGGCTCAGGCTCAGCGCGGCTGCGCCGAAACCCATCATGGCGCGACGCGTCATGGCTTTGAAGGAATGCTTTTGCATTCGTTGGGTACTCATTTCTATCTCTCCTTTGTGCCCCGTATTTGATTGGGGCTTGGATTAACCAATAAAAAAACGCCGCAAAGACACCTAGGCCCATTGAGCCCAAAGGAATCTGCGACGTTGCAGCTTTCATCCGCCATTGGATGAGAATATGTATTCCACTCGACTGCGGCGCCAAGTTCAGGGTATGAAGTACAAGATGCGTGCCAGTTAGGTTAGTGTGTTGATATCAATGAAATTTTTTCTTTTGAAGCAGGAAATATTCATGTTGTGCTGCAATAAATGCCTAAATAATGGTCATTATGGCCACATGAGGCGATAATTGATTAAATATTAAGCATTGCTGGTTTTTGAAGCTGATAATTAGGTGGCAATAAAGGGCATGTTGTTGAAGTCGAATACCCGGTACGAAGATTAACTAAAGGGTATTCTCAACGCATCTTCTCAACTCAATAGCTCGGCTGCGGTGATCACACTGGTTGCAACGTCAGAAATTTTTTTCTTTTGGTTCATGGCGTTGCGTCTTAACAGAGCATAGGCTTCGTCTTCGGTTATGCCTTTTTGGCTCATCAAAATGCCTTTGGCACGGTCAATGGTTATGCGGCCTTCAAGCTGAGTTTTGGTGTCATCTAGCTCTTGTTGAAGGCGTGAGAAGGCATTAAAGCGACTGATAGTCATGTCCAGAATCGACTTTATGCGTTCTTTTTTGAGGCCGTCGACGATGTAGGCGCTGATACCTGCATCCACGGATGCGCGGGTCATGGTCGTATCGGACTGATCCACGAACATGGCAATGGGGCGCTTAACTTCCCGACAAACTTGGAAGATTTCCTCTAACACGTCATAGCTGGGATTTCCCAGATCAATTAAAATGATGTCAGGGTCCAATGCTGTGATGCGCGTGTTTAGATTAGCTGTATCGGTAATCCATTCGATGCACATATGTCCCGCGTCGCTCAATCCTTCTTTCAGAATTGCTGCGCGCGCGGGAGCTTCACAGATTGCCAATATTTTAAGTTTGTTTGTCATTTGGTCCCAGCCACATTGATGTATGTGGCTGGTTAAGCAAAATAGATGCCAAGGCCAAAATGCTAGGGTTTGTCTATGTCTATAGGTCGATGCGTTTATGCATTCAGTACAATGTGCTCAATTTTAGAGCATAAAGTCGGAAATGCGCTTGGCCATGGCATCGGGGTCCATGCCATGGGCAAATTTGACCAAGAATGTACCATCCGTTGACATCAAGAAAATCGATCCGGTGTGATCGACAATGTAATCCCCTTTATCCCAGTCTTTGGGGCGGTGGATTTCGCTGATGACCTTATATTTCTTCTTAACGTTGTCGATCATTGGCTGGGGGCCCGTCAGGCCAATAATGCGCTCGTCAAAATGTTCTAGATAATCGCGTAACTGGTCGGCCGTGTCACGACCTGGATCAACGGTGATGAAGATCGGGACAATTTGCTCAGCTTTATCTCCAAGAGTTTCTAATGAATTGGAAATATTCGCTAAATTTGTGGGGCATACGTCTGGACAGAAGGTGTAGCCAAACGTGATCAGCATAAATTTATTATGGAAATCTTGGTCGGTGATAATCTTCTTTTCGTGGGTTTCTAACATAAAGCGCCCGCCGATCTCCGCACCGGCCGGTTCAGCATGAGCAACGCCTGAATCGAGACTGGGGGTCACAGTGATAACGACAGCAGCAAAAACAATACCAAGAATCTTCATAACGTTAATTTGGAAAGTGCTGTTATTGTAGTTAATTAGCGACTTTTTAGGCATGATTGTGGACCTTTGATTTATTATGTGTCTCTATGGCGTCGGTAATTGTATCAGGCTTCATATTAGATAAGTTGATTTTGATGTCGCGAAATTGACTTAAGTCAACTATTCGTGTGAAACATTAGCTTACACTTTCCACCGTCCTAATTATATGTCCCAAACCGTGATAGCTCGGGGAAGCGCGGTTTGTTTTTAGTTATTTCGTTATCCCGAGGGAGGAGTTACTTATGCAACATGTTGGTAAACGGGCATTGCTTGCGCTTAGCGCACTTAGCTTTGGCCTGGTGACTGCATCCGCATCTTGGTCGGCAGAAAGCCTTGACGACGTTATGAAACGTCGTGGGTTGACCGAAAAAGATGTCCTGGCTGCGTCTAAAACCTATGTGCCGACCGGTGGACGCGATGAATTTATTGCGTTCAGTTCCGGTGGCCAAAGTGGTCAATTGATCGTTTATGGCATTCCGTCCATGCGGATCTTGAAATACGTTGCGGTGTTTACGCCGGAACCATGGCAAGGTTACGGCTTCGACGATGAATCCAAAGCGGTTTTGGCTCAAGGTCGTATTGACGGTAAAGATATTCTCTTTGGCGATACGCACCACCCTGCCATTTCTGAAACCAACGGTGTCTATGATGGCAAATACTTGTTCATCAACGACAAAAACAACCCGCGTTTGGCGGTTGTTGATTTGCATGACTTCGAAACCAAGCAAATCGTTGTTAACCCGATTATGAAATCCGAACACGGTGGTGCATTTGTGACCCCGAATACGGATTACGTCATCGAAGCAGCTCAATATCCGGCTCCTTTGGAAGACGAATATGTGCCGCTGGAACAGTTCAACGAAAAATATCGTGGTGCTGTAACCTACTGGAAATTTGACAAAGAAATTGGTCGTCTTGACCCAAGCAAATCTTTCTCTGTTGAATTGCCGCCTTACTCACAAGATTTGTCTGACTTCGGTAAAGGCCCGTCTGATGGCTGGTCGTTCACCAACTCGTTCTGTTCCGAACGTTATGTTGGCGGTATCGAAAAAGGCCGCCCGCCGTTTGAGGCTGGTTGCTCTCAGAAAGACACTGACTTCTTCCACATGATTAACTGGAAGAAGGGTGAAGAGCTCTTCAAAGCTGGTAAAACCAAAATGATCAACGGCCACCCGGTGATCACGATGGAAACGGCTGTTGCAAACGGCATGCTGTACCTGGTTCCGGAACCGAAAAGCCCGCACGGCATGGACGTTTCCCCGGATGGTAAGTACATGATTGTTTCCGGTAAACTGGACAGCCACACTTATGTGTTTAGTTTTGAAAAAATGATGGCTCTCATCAAGGCAGGCGATTTCGCAGGTAAAGACCCCTACGGTATTCCTATTCTTGATCTGAAGAAATCTTTGCACAAGCAAGTCCAAGTTGGCTTGGGTCCGCTTCACACCCAGTACGATTCCACCCCTTGCGTTGTTTACACCTCTATCTATGTGGACAGCCAAGTTACCAAGTGGGACTACTGCGAAGGTAAAGTTCTGGACAAGATTTCCATCCACTACAACATCGGTCACTTGATGACGATGGAAGGTGACTCCGTAACGCCAAAAGGCAAGTACTTGGTCTCCTTGAACAAGCTGGCGATTGATCGTTTCAACCCGGTTGGCCCTCTGCACCCGCAGAACCACCAGTTGATCGATATTTCCGGTGACAAAATGGAACTGTTGTACGATATGCCTCTGCCTTTGGGTGAGCCGCACTACTCGGTTGCGATTTCTGCTGACAAGCTGAAACCGATCATCCGTTATAAGAGCGGTTGGAACACACGTACCGATAAACGCCACCCGAACCGTGCCCGTCCGGGTAAAGAGAAAATCGTTCGTGATGGCAACAAAGTTACCGTTTACGGTACGACCATTCGTTCCCACATCACGCCTGAAATCATTGAAGTTAATGAAGGCGATGACGTGACCATCCACATGACCAACTTGGAACGTGCTCAAGATCAAACCCACGGGTTTGCAGTCAGCGGCACCAACGCCAACTTGTCATTGGAACCGGGTAAAACCGCTTCTGTTAGCTTCAAAGCTGACAAGCCTGGTGTATTCCCCTTCTATTGCACAGAGTTCTGTTCTGCGCTGCACTTGGAAATGCAAGGCTATCTTTTGGTCAAACCAAAAGGTTACAAAGCCGTCGCGTCTAAAGGTGAAGAAGGTACGGTTTATACCAAAGCTGACTACGACAAACAGCACAACACCAACATTGAAACTCAAAAAGTTATCGATAGCGTTGTTGGCTACATCGTAGCGCGTAACTATCAGGACTTCGCACCTGTAGTATCGCTGGTTGAAGATGCAACCGAACAGCTTGGCTTCGCCGCTGACACCCGCAAAAAAGCTGAAGATTTTGCCGCTAAGGAAGATTGGCAAAATGCGACGCTGTGGGCCGGTCAATGGTGGCAGTATCAGGTTAAAGCTGCAGACATCGGTCTGCGTGCCAAAACCTACCTAGACCAAAACGGTGCAGTTGAAGTTAAAAAATAAGCTTCATAATTAGCACTTAAGGCAAAGCGAGGGGGAGCCAGCCGTTTTTGGCTCCCCCATCGTTTCCTGAAGTCGGAGAATAATAATGAATAACACCATCCTGAAATCCGTTGCTGTCATGGGCAGCATCTTTCTATCTTTTTCGGTCCTGGCATCTGCTGCAAGCGCAGCTGACAAGCCCAAACGGGATCCTGGCAAGAAGCTTTACATGACCAAAACGTGTATGGCGTGCCATGGTAAAAATGGCCGTAAAGCCATGCTGGAATATCCAAATCTGGCGGGTCAGGATGAGAAGTATATGATCAACCAGATCAACTACATCCTTGAAGGTAAGCGCCTCGGCAGCCACGACGCTACGGGTAATCCGCGCTCCCAAGGAATGCAGGGGGCGTTGATCGCTGTTAAAGACAACAAACCTCGTGTTTCCAAAAAAGAAATTAAACAGATTGCGAAGTGGCTTTCCAAGCAAAAGCCTGCCGATCTGCAGCCGCCGAAAACACCGCTGGATCCAGCAAGTGTTGAAGCTGGTAAAAAATTGTTCCAACAGAAATGCAAAGCGTGTCATGGCAAAGAAGGCATGAAGCCTTTGAAGGGTAACCCTTATGTTGCGGGTCAAAAACGCAACTATATATTCACCCAATTGCAAGACATCAAAAGCCAAGCCCGCAAAACGCCAAAGTCTGCGGCTATGTTTGGTATCGTGAAGAAAATGAACGATGATCAATTTGCACAATTGGCTGATTACTTGTCCCAAGTTGATCGCAACGCAGGTAAGTAAATCATCCCTTAACAATAACACTAATCATTGGCATCACGGAGATCACAATGAAACTGATTAAAATGACTGCTGCCGCATTGGTCGGTGGCTTGATGATGGCAAGCCCGGCATTGTCTGCGGACGACGCCGCAAAAGGCTGGAACCAAGGTGGCGGCGAGCAAGATGAAGCACTTCATCTGACCCCGAACCGTGAAAACGGCATCGAAGTATATGAAGTGTGTGCAGCTTGCCACCTTTATGAAGGCTGGGGCCAACCTGATGGTACTTTCCCGCAATTGGCCGGCCAGCACAAAAATGTGCTGATCAAACAGTTGGCGGACATTCGCGCATTGAACCGTGATAACCCAACCATGTATCCGTTTGCATTGCCGGAATCCATCGGTGGTGCACAATCTATTGCCGACGTTGCGGACTACATCGCTACGTTGCCGATGAACCCGGAACCAGGTGTCGGACCGGGTACCGATCTGGAGCATGGCGCAAAGCTTTACAAAGACAACTGTGTACGTTG
>JAPHSY010000032.1 GCA_026196495.1 Magnetovibrio sp. | reverse complement strand
CATATGGTCTATGTGACCTGTATTGCGTCTGCGCTTTCGGTTGAAAACTATGCCAATGCCAGCATCATTGCTAAGCAAAAGCTTGGGTTGAAGACCAAGGGCGGTCAACGTTCTGCCGTGTGGAGTTATCGTGAGCCATCTCAAGAGTTATGGGAAAAGGGCTACGCATTTCGTACCCAAGCGACACGGTTTGCTGCGAGTGCAAATGCCGCGGCACAATTGCCAACAGAGTTTAACAAAACACGCACAAATAAAGAGTATCTGAACCTGTTAAGTCTCTGTCAGGACTGTCACGCATCCCATTGAAGCCACAAAGTTAGCTATGGCACGGTGTCGCGTGAATTTGATACGCAACATCGGAAAATGCCAATGCTGTTTGTGATGACTGAAAAACGGTGGTCTTTCTTGGATTTTCCCCTTGCATTCTGCGGGGTGAGGGCGTAAAAACCGCCCACACGTTCCATGAGGGGACGTGATATCGCACGCGGACGTGCGGCACTGGTGCAAATTCACCAGATCGTCGCTCCGGTGTTTCCGATTTGGGAAACGAGTGTCCGCGGAGGCTTAACCGGAAAAGGAATGAAACAATGGCTACGCCAACCTTTACCATGCGCCAGCTACTCGAAGCTGGTATTCACTTTGGTCACAACACCCGTCGCTGGAACCCGAAAATGGCACCGTATCTCTTCGGTGCGCGTAACGGCGTTCACATCATCGACTTGGGTCAAACGGTTCCCATGCTGGGCCGTGCTATGGAAGCCGTCAGCAAAGCTGTTGCTGGTGGCGGACGTGTGCTGTTTGTCGGCACCAAGCGTCAAGCTCAAGAAAAAATCGCTGAAAGCGCTCGTAACTGCGGTCAATACTTCGTCAACCACCGTTGGTTGGGCGGCATGATGACCAACTGGAACACGATTTCCGGTTCCATCAAACGCTTGCGTGATCTCGACGCTCAATTGGGCGACGAAGCGAAGACCGAAGGTCTGACCAAAAAAGAAATGCTGCAAATGACCCGTGAACGCGACAAGCTGGAACTGGCTCTGGGTGGCATCAAAGACATGGGCGGTCTGCCGGACATCATGTTCGTCATCGACACCAATAAAGAAGCCATCGCAATTGCCGAAGCCAACAAGCTGGGCATCCCCGTTGTGGCTATTTTGGACTCTAACTCCGATCCCAAAGGCGTTGATTACCCGATCCCGGGCAATGATGACGCAATCCGCGCGATCACCACATACTGCGAACTGATTTCTGGCTCCGTGCTGGACGGTATCCAAGCTGAAGTGGTCAAAAGCGGTGGCGATTTGGGTGAAGCTGCTGAGCCTGCTCAAGAAGTTCTGCCGGAAGCTGCTGCTGAAGAAGCTGCACCTGCCGCTGAGGAAGCTGCTCCCGCACCGGAAGCATCTGCTTAATTTTTCTGTCATAGCAATACGCTAAGACACACATCTTAACGGAGATATTTAAGATGGCTGCTATTACTGCTGCTCTTGTTAAAGAGCTTCGCGAAAAGTCCGGCGCAGGCATGATGGACTGCAAAAAAGCTTTGGGTGAAACCGACGGTGACATCGAAGCTGCTGCAGACTGGCTGCGTACCAAAGGTTTGGCTGCTGCTGCCAAGAAATCTGGTCGTATCGCTGCCGAAGGTTTGGTTGGTGTTGCCGTTAACGGTGCTACCGGCGCTGTTGTTGAAATCAACGCTGAAACCGACTTTGTATCGCGCAACGACCAGTTCCAAGATTTCGTTTCCACTGTTGCTAAGCTTGGCTTGGCATCTGGTGGTGACATTGATGCTCTGAACGCAATGGCTTATCCGGATACGGACCGTACCGTTGCGGAACAATTGACCCACTTGATTTCCACCATCGGTGAAAACATGAACATCCGCCGCGTGCAGGTGTTGACCGTAGACGGCGGCGAAGTTGCTGCATACGTTCACGGCGCGATTGCTGACGGCTTGGGCAAAATCGGTGTGTTGGTTGGTGCTAAAGGTGGTGACGCTGCAAGCTTCGGTAAACAGGTTGCAATGCATGTTGCTGCTACCAACCCGGCTTCCTTGTCCCGCGACGATCTCGACCCAGAATTGCTGGAACGTGAAAAGCAAGT
This sequence comes from Magnetovibrio sp., assembly GCA_026196495.1. Classification (GTDB taxonomy): domain Bacteria; phylum Pseudomonadota; class Alphaproteobacteria; order Rhodospirillales; family Magnetovibrionaceae; genus Magnetovibrio. The sequence continues at coordinate 79,353 of JAPHSY010000032.1, read as the reverse complement.
TCTCACAGAACAAGCACGTGAATCCGGTAAGCCCGAAGAAATCATCGAAAAGATGATTGTCGGTCGTATCAACAAATACTACGCCGAAGTTTGCTTGCTTGAGCAAACCTTCGTCATCGACGGTGAAAGCAAAGTTGGCAAAGCCGCTTCAAACGCTGGCGTTGAAATTGGCGCATTTGTTCGCTTTGGCCTGGGTGAAGGCATCGAAAAGAAAGAAGAAGATTTCGCCGCTGAAGTTGCTGCGGCGGCTGGCGTTTAATCGAACCCAGTCATTCTTCGCATAACAAAACGGGGGCTTCCTGACGGAGGCCCCCGTTTTGCTTGTCTGGCGTTTAACAGCCTTTAGATCAGCTTACGACCTTATCGTTGTTGGCTAACCAATGCAGGGCGTTGGATGCATTGGCAAAGGTTTCTGGATCTTCGTCTTGAAGCTGGTTCATTTTGTCTGAGAGATCGTAAAAGGTTGAGACCAAGCAATCAGGTACCGTTGTTGCTAAGTTGGGAGCAGAACCTCCTTTTGGGCGAGTAAATTCAACGCGAATATTATCAAGTCCATGCACTGTATTTACTGTCGGTGTTTCAGATATTGCCGTTTCGAGTAAACGTAGGATATCTGAAACTTCTTCGATAGTTTCTGCACGCTGTGTTTCTTCTTTGATGTAAGACAGCATGCCCAACATACTGTCGCTGATAGCTGAATTGCTCATGATACTTCCTTTAAGCAGCTTCTTTGGTAGTGGGAAGCAAGTTGTGTGAAAGTGTGGCTGTGTTAAACACAGGATTTGTGATGGATGCTTTTCGTCTCAGAGTACCTAGCACTTGATGAGAGATATCGATGAATTCTCCTGCTACGCCGATACCATCAATGTCTATTGCATCGCCGAGGCGGCTGAAGGACCAGCCGACGCGTTTCATAATGCGTTCCAGTCGAACATCAGAAACTGATACAAAATGATTGAGGCCCATTGCTAGACCAAACTCTGCTAAGCAGCACCACAAAGAACCTGAAATGTTCTGGATCGTGCTGCAGGTGTGGCGCTCTTTACGGTGATCAACAACAAGTCGTGTCACTTCCCAAATTGAATCCGCTACAGGAGGAAGCGCTGGATACGCGAGTTGAGGAAAGACGTCGCCTAAAAGGTGGGGGGCTGTTGTCGGCAGCATACGTGCACTGGCAACAACTTGTTTTTGGTCATTTTCAAGGACCAAGTAAACGGCATCATCATTATCGAATTGGTCGTGTTCTTCACCCTCATGACCATCAAGGTCCCACCCTAGACGCTTGATGAATACATCGTGACGCAACTGATACATGGATTCCAATGTATCTTGGTGAAGATGTGCATTGTCACGTGAAATAGCCTTGAACATGGTCTTGTCTCCTTACGTTTGCCCGTAAGGAAATGAGACCAGATGTAGGTGGAAGGGTCTCTCCTAAGAAATTAGGAGGTGAGTATGATTTTATGCATTAAATTTGAATTAAACCGAGATAAATGGCCTTTACGACGGCCTGTGTGCGTGATGGGGCTTCCAATTTTCGTTTTGCATTCTCAATGTGACTGAGAACGGTTGTTTCGGCAATTGAGAGAATTTCAGATGTTTCCCATGTTGTTTTGCCGCTGCCAGCCCAGGTTAAAACCTCTTTCTCGCGTTTGGTCAAAGTTGGCTTGTAGTCCTTCAACGCGCTATCAATCAGCATCGATGAAGCGTGATTATGATGGTACATCGTTAAGAGATGAAGTGTATGGCGATGCTGGTTGATGGTTTCTTGAGCTTCTTTGGTGTTTCCATCAGCCACAACACTCATCAATGCGACTTCACCTCCATAGCCATTTATAGGGATGGATAAGCCATCACGTAGCTTGAAGTCGTCGGCTTCCATAAAGAAATCCTTTTGGTGTTTATCCATTTCTTCAGGTAAGGCAACTTCATCCCAGACATACGGTAAAGTGCGTTCAAAACTAGCAGCTAACACAGGATCCAACTGCATATAATTTTGTTCAAAATAGCGCTTAACCCATTGTTTTGGATATGTTGTTGAGACAAGTGGTAAATGTGTTCCAATGCCGACAACTTTAACGATGTGATAGGTGAAATATTTAAAACCGAGATTGCCAATGGTCGTTGCAAAGAATTGCTCAAGTGTAGTTTGGTTGTCGACACCACTGAGTTTGTCGACGTAATCACCTATCGTCTGTGAAAGATAATCACTCACACCCACCACCACTGCTGACTGTGGTTCAAAAGAACCTTTGCCAATTCAAGTGCAGGCACACTGAATTGGCACTCGGAATAATTGTTAGCCCATATAGACTATGAATGGTTTTGGTAGGCAATACAACTCTCACAGTTGCAGCAAACTCTTTTTAGCTGTGTTTAACGGATTGTGCTTAGTTGTTTCCCAGATTTTGGACGGAGATTGTTTCGTTGCTCTCAAAGCCGCTAAAAGGCTGGAAAATTGGGTGTCTTGGTGTAATATCCTCGACACTTTGTGGTACAGATTCGTTTGTGCCGTCTTAATCATACGAAATATAACGAATGGGGAAAGTTGCCATGTCCGAAGCACCGAAATACCGGCGCGTCTTGTTGAAACTCTCGGGTGAAGGGTTGATGGGCGACAAGGATTTTGGGCTTTGTACGCAAACGGTGGATCGTATCGCCGAAGAAATCAAAGCCGTTCATGATATGGGCGTGCAGATTTGCTTGGTTATTGGGGCTGGTAATATCTTTCGTGGTGTTTCAGCGGCAGCTTCTAACATTGAACGCACCAGTGCCGATTACATGGGCATGTTGGCGACCGTGATGAATGCATTGGCGATGCAAAGTGCCCTAGAAGCAAAGGGTGTGAATACCCGGGTGCAGTCGGCCATTCCCATGGATACGGTCTGTGAGCCTTTCATTCGTCGTCGCGCCGTGCGTCATTTGGAAAAAGATCGTGTGGTGATTTTTGCAGCAGGTACAGGCAACCCGTTTTTCACCACAGATACAGCCGCCGCATTGCGGGCCATTGAAATGAGCTCTGATGCTTTGTTGAAAGGGACCCAAGTGGATGGTGTATACAGTGCCGATCCGAAAAAGGACCCAACCGCAACCCGCTATGAAAAGTTAAGCTATCAAAAAGTGTTAGCCGAAGATTTGCGTGTAATGGATACATCAGCGATTGCTTTGGCGCGTGACAACACTTTACCGATCATGGTGTTTTCGCTACACACTCCGGGCGCCTTTGCGGATGTTGTCCAGGGCAATGGTACTTTTACCATCGTCGAATAACGCAAAGCTTGCGATTTGAGTGTGCTAAGCGCACATTGAATAAATAGATTTTGACATATAAGGGGATCAGACGTGGCTGACATTAAGGCTTTGAAATCGGACCTAGAACGGCGCATGGAAGGCGCTGTGGACGTCCTGCACAAAGAGTTCGCAGGTTTGCGCACTGGGCGTGCCTCGGTCAGCTTGCTGGAACCCGTTATGGTGGAAGCTTATGGTCAAGCCATGCCATTGAACCAAGTTGGGACCGTTGGCGTGCCAGAACCGCGCATGTTGACCGTACAGGTTTGGGACAAAGGCATGGTCAAATCTGTGGAAAAGGCGATCATGGACGCAGGCTTGGGGCTAAACCCACAAGCTGACGGGCAATTGGTGCGCATTCCCATTCCGCCACTGAACGAAGAACGCCGCAAAGAATTGGCGAAGGTTGCTGGCAAGTATGCTGAAGAAGCCCGCGTTGCGGTGCGAAATGTCCGTCGTCATGGTATGGACGAGTTGAAAAAAGGCGAAAAAGACGGCGACATCTCTGAAGACGAGCATCGTCAATATGGAGATGAAATCCAAAAAATGACCGATGCAAGTGTTTCCAAGATTGATGAAACCTTGGCCCATAAAGAAGAGGAAATCATGCAGGTTTAACTCTGCTGATTTCATGTGTAAGCGAGCCTGTATATGTCAGTCGACCCTCAACCCCAAAATGGTGATTTGCCTGTGCCTGTGCATGTGGCAATCATTATGGACGGCAATGGCCGTTGGGCTGCAAGTCGGGGGCTGCCACGCACTGAAGGCCACCGTCGGGGGGCTGAATCTGTCCGTGCTGTCATCAAGGCAGCAACCGCTAGCGGCGTTAAGTATCTGACACTGTTTGGATTTTCTTCTGAAAATTGGAAACGTCCATCGGGTGAAGTCATGGATTTGATGGGGCTTTTAAGGCTCTATCTGAAAAAAGAATTGGCAGAGTTACACAAGCAAGATGTTCGCTTCCGCGTTATTGGTGATCGGGCTCGTTTGCCGGAAGATGTACAAAATTTGGTCACGACAGCAGAGGCCAAAACACGTGCAAATACAGGCTTGAATTTTGTCTTGGCTTTGAGCTACGGCGGACGTGCTGAAATCAGCAATGCAGCGCGCATTTTGGCCGAGCGTGTACAAGCAGGGACGTTAAACCCTGCAGATATTAACGAGGATATGGTTGATTCTGTCCTTGAAACCGCTGATATCCCTGATCCGGACCTCCTCATTCGCACCAGCGGCGAACAACGCATTTCCAATTTCTTATTGTGGCAATCTGCCTATACGGAGTTTGTGTTTACGGACACCTACTGGCCTGATTTCCGTGCAGAAGAATTTCAGGCTGCGTTGGCGCAATACCAGTCTCGCGAACGTAGGTACGGGGCTGTAGGTGTCTGATAGTTTTAAAAAATCCCTAATGATGCGCCTGGGTTCTGCTTTTGTGTTGGGCCCATTGGTCTTGGCTGCTGTCTACTTCGGAGCAGGCTTTTACCATGCTGTCATCGCTATTATGGGGCTGGTCTTGATCTTTGAGTGGTCCAATATGGTTGGCCGCAGGCCCTTGTGGTTGGCTTTGGGTGCCGTATACGTGGTTTTTTCTGTGTGGGCCTTGTGGCACTTGCGTTTGGACCCTGAATGGGGGGCTTTGATTGTCTTTTGGCTGCTGGCTGTCGTGTGGGGAGCAGATACCGGCGGATATGTGTTTGGCAAATCTATAGGTGGGCCAAAATTGGCACCGAATATTAGCCCAAATAAAACTTGGTCGGGTTTTGTCGGCGGTATGATGACCAGTGCTGTAGCCGGGTGGGGGGTCGTGTCTTATTTTCGCCCTGAAGTCGGGTTAAACGATATTGGATTGAGTGTCGTTATCGCAAGTGCGCTCTTATCCGTGGTTAGCCAAATTGGTGATTTAATGGAAAGCAGTGTCAAGCGTCGCTTTGATGTCAAAGACAGTGGTAACATCATACCAGGCCATGGTGGGGTGTTCGATCGTGTTGATGGCTTGGTTGCCAGTGCCATCGCATTGGCCGCAGTAAACATTGTGTTGCAAGAGAACCTGTTGGCATGGCTGTCGTAAGTGCATCTCCTAAACCGCAAACCGCACCGCGCTCGGTGACGGTGTTGGGTTCTACTGGATCAATTGGCTGTAATACAGTCGACTTGTTGGCCCGTAACCCTGGGGATTTCGTCGTTGAAGCGCTGACCGGAAATCGTAATGTTGAGCTGTTGGCGCAGCAGGCCAAGCAATTGAATGCTAACCTTGCCGTTGTTGCTGATGAAAGCCTTTATGGTCAACTTAGGGATTTACTGGCCGGAACGGGGATTGAGACCGCTGCCGGGGATCAGGCTGTTTCAGATGCAGCAGCACGGCCGTCCGACATCGTTTTGGCTTCAATCGTGGGGACAGCAGGACTACGTCCAACCTTGGAAGCCGCACGCCGAGGTGCATTGGTAGCATTGGCGAATAAAGAAACCTTAGTTTCAGCCGGTGCGATTATGAACGCTGAGATTAGTCGGGGTGGTGCAACGCTAATTCCAGTAGACTCTGAACACAGTGCAATCTTTCAAGTCTTTGATTTTGAACGTTCTGATGGTGTTTCCAACATTACGTTAACGGCATCAGGTGGTCCATTTCGAGAAAAATCACTGGCTGAAATGAAGGCGATGACGCCTGAACAAGCCGTTGCCCATCCCAATTGGGATATGGGGGCGAAAATCAGCATCGACAGTGCGTCGATGATGAACAAAGGCCTGGAAATGATTGAAGCCTTTCACTTGTTTCCGATCTCAACCGATCAGATTGAAGTGTTGGTGCATCCGCAATCTGTGATCCATTCCATGGTGTCTTATGTAGATGGTTCCGTGTTGGCGCAAATGGGAACACCTGATATGCGCACACCCATTGCTTATGCTTTGGCATGGCCGGATCGCATGTCCGCGCCGTCTGAGCCATTGTCATTGGCTGAAATCGGTACATTGACCTTTGAAGCTCCTGATTTGGTTCGTTTCCCTGCGCTGCGCTTAGCGCGTGAAGCCTTAGAAGCAGGAGGAAGCGCACCAACAATCCTTAACGCTGCGAACGAAGTCGCTGTTGCGGCGTTCTTGGATCATAAAATCGGCTTTTTGGAAATCGCAGCTACCGTCGAAACCATTATGAACCAACTTGGTACAACCCCATTGGCCAGCTTGGAAGACGTGTTTGCCATTGATGGCGAAGCCCGTGCACGCACGTTAGATGCCCTTACGGGCCAATAAGGTAAAGAAACTATGGAATTTTTGAGCTTCCTAATTCAGTACGTAATCCCATTCTTGGCGATTTTAACAGTTTTGGTTTTCGTTCATGAACTTGGCCACTTTTTGGTGGCACGCTACAACAAGGTCAAAGTTGAGGTCTTCTCCGTTGGTTTTGGGCAAGAGTTGTTTGGCTGGAACGACAAGCACGGTACCCGTTGGCGGCTTAGTGCTGTTCCGTTGGGTGGGTATGTCAAAATGTTTGGGGAAGGGGACGTTGTCACAGGTGTTGATGACACTGAAGACCGCCCCATGACTGAAGAAGAGAAAAAAGTATCCTTTCACCACAAGCGTTTAAGTCAGCGCACTGCGGTTGTCGCAGCAGGGCCGTTGGCCAATTTTCTCTTTGCTGTTTTGGTGTTTTGGGGCATCAACTCGATATTTGGCGTTCCTCAAATTTTGTCCGCAGTCGGTGGTGTCGTTGAAAATACGGCTGCTGAGGCCGCAGGATTTAAGGAAGGGGATGTGGTGTTGTCCGTTGATGGGCAAGATATCACCTTGTTTAGCGAGCTCAGTGAAATTGTTGCTGCGAGTGCTCATGTTAAGCTCAATTTTGAGGTTTTACGCGGTGATCAAGTCATAAAGCTAGAGGCGACACCGCGCACTTGGACGGAAGATGATGGAAGCGGCACAGTACCCAACAAGGGTTTGCTGGGCGTGCGACCAAGCGCTGAGCATGTGAATATGGAACGTTCAGGCGTGTTTAAAGGCCTGATTTTGGGGATCGAGCAGACCTATTTCTTTACCGAAAGCATCCTTGCAGGGGTGGGCGAGATGTTTTCTGGTGATCGCAGTGCGAAAGAGTTGGGCGGCGTCATTTCAATCGCTCAATTTTCTGGCGAAGCTGCGCAAGGCGGCTTTGTAACGACGCTACGTTTTTTGGCGATCTTGTCCATCAATCTGGGGCTCATTAACCTATTTCCCGTTCCGGTCTTGGATGGTGGGCATCTGGTGTTCTACGCTGCGGAAGCATTGCGGGGTAAACCCTTGAGTCAAAAGCTACAAGAATACAGTTTCCGTTTTGGTCTGCTTCTGGTATTGCTTCTTATGGTATTTGCGACCTGGAACGACTTTGGGCGCCTTTTTGATAAGCTTGGATAAGAATAATCCAATAAAAAAGGGCGACTAAAGGCGGTTTTTGGCGTTCTGAGGGACATATGAGTATAGGCGCGTATAAACAGAAAGTGACTGCGGTGGGGGCAAACGTGCAGACCATTTCTATGAAATTCTTGACCATCTTGACTTTGGCAGCGGTTTTAATGTTGCCAAGTTCTTATGTGCAAGCACAGGGAGCCCCTGTAATCGCAGCGATTGCGGTTGAAGGTGCCCAACGTGTGGATGCAGAAACGGTTCGTTCCTATCTGACCGTGCGAGAAGGTGATGCTTTCGACCCTGTCCGTATTGATCGCTCATTGAAAGCGTTGTTCTCGACGGGATTGTTTTCGGATGTAAGCTTGCGTCGAGAAGGTGAAACGTTGGTTATCATTGTGGTTGAAAACCCAGTGATTAACCGCATTGCATTTGAAGGAAACAACCGTCTTAAGGATGAGGATTTATCTGCGGAAGTTGGCCTAAAGGCGCGAATGATTTACACGCGCTCCAAAGTGCAAAATGACGTAGACCGTATCCAAACCTATTATCAAAAAAGTGGCCGTTTTTCAGTTACGGTTGAACCAAAGCTGATCCAATTGCCGCAAAACCGCGTTGACTTAGTTTTCGAAATTGACGAGGGCAAACTCACGGAAGTTCAAAATATTCGGTTTGTCGGCAATCGTGTTTTTGATGATGGTGATCTTCAAGAAGTTGTTAGGACGCGTGAAACGCGTTGGTACCGTTTTTTGTCTTCGGACGACACCTATGATCCAGACCGTATTACCTTTGATCGTGAATTGTTGCGTCGTTTCTACCTCAAAAATGGCTATGCCGACTTTAAAGTCTTATCTGCAATAGCGGAGCTGACACCAAGCCGTGATCAGTTCTTCATTACCTTTACGGTTGAAGAAGGGCGGCGTTATAAATTTGGTGATGTGACTGTCGAAGCGAACCTTCGTGATATGAAGGCGGAAGATGTTGCTGAGAATTTAAAGATTGAAACGGGTGAGTGGTACGATGCCACCGTAGTTGATCAATCTGTTGAAGATCTGACGGATGCTGTTGGCAACTTGGGCTATGCGTTTGTCGATGTCCGCCCAAATGTTGACCGAAATGCCGAAGATGGAATTATTAATCTAGCCTTTGAAATCAAAGAAGGTCCGCGTGTTTTTGTTGAACGTATCAATGTGACCGGTAACGTTCGTACATTGGACGAAGTCATTCGACGTGAATTTGATGTTGTCGAAGGCGATGCATTTAACGCAGCCAAGCTTCGTAAATCCATCACCCGAATTGAAAACTTGAACTTTTTCGAGCGTGTTGATGTCAAACAGGTTCCGGGTTCGGCTTCTGATAAAGCCGTCGTGAATGTTGATGTTGAAGAAAAGTCTACTGGGTCACTGTCAATTGGTGCTGGTTATTCAAGCTCAGATGGTGCGTTAGCTGAATTCGGTATCCGGGAACGGAACTTGTTGGGGCGTGGTCAGGATCTAGCGTTGAACTTGTCTGTGTCTCAGCGTAAAAGCCAAATCGATTTGAGCTTTACAGAACCACATTTCCTCAACAGGGATATTGCTGCTGGTTTTGATATATTTAGCACCGAAACGGATAACCAATCTGAAAGCTCGTATGATACGAAAACGACGGGCTTCGGGTTGCGTTTTGGATACCCAATATCTGCCAATTTGCGTCAAGGCTGGCGCTACACTCTGAAAACATCAAAAATCTCAAATATCCCCGATGATGCGTCTATTTATGTTGCTGATCAGGCTGGTGATAAAACATTGTCAGAAGTCAGCCATACGCTCTCGTATGACCGTCGAAATAGTAAAGTTCGCCCAACAGAAGGCTATCTGGTATCGATGACCAATGATCTTTCAGGCTTAGGTGGTGACAGTCGTTACATTCGCAATACTTTCCGTTCTCGGTATTACTATAAAATTGCCGATGGCTGGATTTCCTCACTACGCGGCAAAACAGGCCTTGTTACGGGTCTTGGCGAAGATGTGGGCTTGCTTGACCGTTATTATGTAGGTGGAGATGATTTGCGCGGTTTTGCGAATACAGGTATTGGCCCGCGTGATACGTCCACTTCTGATGCTCTTGGTGGCGAATTTATGTACGCGGGGACTGCTGAAGTAAGTGTGCCTTTGGGGCTTCCCAAAGAACTCGGAATTACAGGTAAGGTGTTTACCGATTTCGGTAGCTTGATGACCGTTAATCCATCTGGCACTAACGTTTCAGATGATGGAACTATTCGCTCTTCTGCCGGTGTTGGTTTGACGTGGGTTTCCCCAGTTGGCCCGATCAACATTGATTTTGCACAAGCAATCACAAAAGCCAGTTACGACCAAACAGAAGTCATGCGCTTTAATTTTGGCACCAAATTCTAGGAGACAGCAGTGTTTAAGAAATCCTTATTATGGGTCAGTGCCCTGTTCGTGAGTGCATTGCTCATGACACCGCAATCCTTTGCCCAAGAACCGAAAGCGGCTAAAAATTCCGTTTCAGGTGTCTTTTTTGCTGTGTTGGATGTTGATGCTGTTCTGAAGCAATCAAAGGCCGTGAAAAACATCCATGAGCAGATTGCAAAGTATCAAGCTGAAATTCAAAAAGGTGTTGATGCAGATAATAAGACATTGAAAGAAGAAGAAGCTGAACTTGTACGCAAGCGCAATTTGCAAACAGATGATCAGTTTCAAGTGGAACGGAAAAAATTCCAAAAACGTGTTGCGGGTGTGCAACGCAATATCCAAGAACGTGGGCAAAAACTCACCCAAGTTCGTCTTAAAGCCATGTCAAAGGTTGATGAGGCTTTGCGTATCGTGATTGAAGGCATTGTGAAGACAAATCAAATTACGATTCTCTTGGATAAGCGCTCGACGATTATGTCAAATGTCGAACTCGACATCAGCGGTTTGGTTCTGAATGGGCTTGATGCAAAATTGCCTTCCGTCCTTGTTGATAATCCACTGAAGAAATAAGGGACGCTGCTGTGGCTGACCCTCGGTTTTTTAAGAATGCGGGGCCATTTACTTTGGCTCAATTGGCGGAGATTGCCAATGCGAAGCTTCAAGGTGGGGATGGCGGAACACAAATTGTTGATGTTCAGCCTCTACAAGACGCAGGGAAAGAGCATCTGAGCTTTCTTGATAACAAGGCTTATGTGTCTGCATTTGAAGTGAGCAACGCTGGGGTTTGTTTGATCGATCCCAAATATGTTGAACGTGCTCCCGAAGGCATGGCGTTATTGGTCACGCCTGAACCCTATCGGGCCTATGCACGCGTTGCCCAAGCTTTTTATCCGGCCTTGAAGCCAACAGGCGTCATTCACGACCGCGCTGTGGTAAGTGCCGAAGCAACACTGGGTGAGGGCTGCCAAATTGATGCATGTGCTGTGATCGAAGCCGGTGCTGAAATCGGTGCTGGATGTATCATTGGTGCCAACAGCTATATCGGTGCTGGTGTTGTTATGGGTGATGGCTGTTTAGTCTCACCCAATGTGACCATTCAATGCGCGGTAATTGGTAAAGCCTGTGTGTTTCATCCAGGTGCACGCATAGGACAAGACGGTTTTGGTTTTGCGCCAGGGGCGGAGCATTTGAAGGTGCCACAGCTGGGCCGCGTAATTATTGGTGATGGTGTTGATATTGGCGCCAACGCCTGTATTGACCGTGGCACGGGCCCCGATACCGTGATCGCATCGGGGACAAAGATCGATAACATGGTGCAGATCGCCCACAATGTTGAAGTCGGTGCAGGATGCTTGTTCCCAGCATTGTCTGGCATTTCTGGCAGTACCAAAATTGGCAATTATGTCATGATGGGCGGTGGCGCTGGGATTGCCGGTCACCTAACCATTGGTGATGGTGCACGTATTGCCGCACATAGCGGGATTATGCGTGATGTTGAACCTGGTCAAACAGTCGCTGGTTCACCTGCATTACCAGCAAAAGAATATTGGCGTCAGATAGCGACGCTCAGCAAAATGACAAGATCTAAGAAGGGGGCTTAGGCCATGAGTTCTGAAACCGAGTTGGATGTTGAACGCATTAAGGAGATGATCCCGCATCGCGATCCGTTCTTACTGATCGATCAGGTGAAGGATATCAAACTCGGCGAGACCGCTGTTGGCGTTAAGCATGTTACGGGTGATGAAGACTTCTTCAAGGGACATTTCCCAGGCCACCCCATCATGCCCGGGGTTCTGATTGTAGAGGCGATGGCACAAACGGCTGGGGTTCTTGTAGTCGCTACATTGGGCAAGGAATCTGAGGGCAAATTGGTCTACTTCATGACCGTGGATTCGGCACGTTTTCGCAAACCTGTATTACCAGGTGATGTGGTTGAGCTGCATGTTGAATTGCTGCGTTCAAAACGTAACGTCTACAAATTCGAAGGCCTGGCCAAAGTTGACGGCAAAGTCGTTGCCCAAGCTACCTACGCAGCGATGATTATGGACCGTGAAGAAGAGGCGTAACACATCGTAACATTGATTGACTTGAGCATGAGCTGCCAATCCATGTACCACTGAATATCCGCCTTATGGCAACGCCTTTAAGCCAAGGAACATCATGACGAATATCCATTCCACAGCGATCATTGAAGACGGTGCCCAATTGGGTGCGGATGTCACAGTTGGTCCATATTGCATTGTTGGTTCTCAAGTAAAACTTGGGGACGGCGTCATATTGGAAAGTCACGTCGTGGTTGGCGGTGATACCTCAATTGGTGACAATACCCGTATTTTTCCCTTTGCTTCTATTGGGCTCCAGCCCCAAGATTTGAAATTTAAAGGCGAAGCTTCTCGTCTTGAAATTGGTGCGAACAATGTCATTCGTGAACATGTCACCATGAACCCCGGTACCGAAGGTGGCGGTCTTTTGACCAAAGTTGGTGATAACTGTTTGTTTATGGTTGGTGCTCATGTGGCCCATGATTGTCAGATTGAAGACAATGTCATTTTGGTCAATAACGCAACTTTGGCCGGCCATGTCGAAGTTGGCGAATTTGCCATCGTTGGCGGTTTGTCGGCCATTCACCAGTTTGTTCGTATTGGCAAGCACGCCATGTTGGGTGGCATGTCCGGTGTTGAAAATGATGTCATTCCTTATGGCACGGTCACAGGCAATCGTGCGCATCTATCTGGCTTGAACTTGATCGGTCTGAAACGCCGTGGCTTTGACCGCGAAACCATACATTCAATCCGAAATGCCTATCGCTTGTTGTTTGCTCAAGAGGGCACCATGGAAGAGCGCGTCAAAGATGTTGCAGAAATGTTCGATGGTGTAGAGCCGGTCATGGATATCGTCACGTTCATTGGTGAGAACAGCTCCCGTTCTGTTTGTCAGCCGAAAATGGATGATGCAGGCTAAGCTACCCAAACTGGGCATTTTAGCTGGCGGCGGGGAACTGCCGCGGCTTCTGATCCAATCGTGTCGTGAACAAGGCCGCGAAGTCTTTGTCATAGCTTTCAAGAACCAGTGTGATCCTGCAACTGTCGAAGACGTAGACCACGTTTGGGTGCGCTTGGGCGCGGCTGGGTCTTCTATCCGCCATTTAAGAAATTCAAATGTGACCAATCTGGTTATGGCTGGTGCCATCAAGCGTCCTGGTTTCTGGTCCTTGATGCCAGACTTGCGTGCTCTGCGCTTTGTGGCAGGTGGCTGGCTTAACAAGGGTGATGACGGATTGTTACGTGCACTTATACGTATGCTTGAAGATGAAGAAGGCTTTCGCGTTATTGGTGCCCATGAAATTCGTCCTGAACTGTTGTCACCCGTAGGTATCTTGGGAAGTGTTCAACCGTCGGCAACTACTGACAGTTCCATCAACGCAGCGGTTAAAGCTGCGCGTGACCTGGGAGTGCAAGACAAAGGCCAAGCGGCCGTGGCTAGAGATGACCGTATCATTGCATTGGAAGGTGCCGATGGTACGGATGCTATGCTTCGGCATTTGATAAAATCGGGTGATGCCCAAGGTGCTGTGTTGGCCAAAATGACCAAGCCGCAACAAGACACCCGTGTAGACTTACCAACCATTGGCTTGCGAACGGTTGAGAATGCGCACAGGGCAGGACTGAAAGGTATCATTGTTGAAGCAGGAAGCTCCATCATTGTTGACCGGGACCAAGTGATTGCCAAAGCCAATGAATTGGGACTGTTTGTGGTTGGAGTGAAAACATGAGTGAACCACGCACACTTAAAGTCTTTCTCATTGCGGGTGAAAATTCTGGGGATGCACTTGGTTCAAGTTTGATGAAGTCACTGAGTGCGAAGATTGATGGCAACATTCAATACTTTGGCGTCGGTGGTCCCGAAATGTCTGCCCAAGGTTTGGACAGTCTATTTCCAATGACGGACTTGGCGGTGATGGGGGTCTTTGAAGTTTTGCCTCGCTTGCCCAATTTGCTCAAGCGAATGAGCGAGGCCGCTGATGCTATTGATGCATTGAAACCGGATATGGTCATAACCATTGATGCTCCGGATTTTTGTTTTCGTGTCATCAAGAAATTGAGGAAACGTGGAAATCATGTGCCTGTGGTGCATTATGTTGCCCCAACCGTTTGGGCGTGGCGTCCTGGACGTGCGGCTAAGGTAGCGAAGTTTTTGGACCACTTGTTGTGCTTGTTGCCGTTTGAACCCCCGTATTTTCATCGCGAAGGTTTGGACGCAACCTTTGTCGGTCACCCTGTGGTTACAGGTTCATTGGGGCAGGGGGACGGTGCGGCTTTTCGTGTGCGCCATAGAATTGAAGTAGATACGCCTGTCCTGTGTGTGCTTCCTGGCAGTCGCCAAGGTGAGGTCACGCGTTTGTTGGATGTATTTGGTGAAGCAACAGAACGCCTGTCTTCGCAATATCCAGGCCTTCGCATTGTCATTCCTGCGGTTTCACATTTGCAAGATCATATCCGTCAAACGGTTGCAGCATGGGATGTCTCAACCATTGTTGTTGGCCAAGATGAAAAGGCCGATGCATATGCTGCCTCAAACGTAGGGTTGGCAGCCAGTGGGACGGTCACCTTGGAACTGGCTATGGCAAAGTTGCCCCACATCATTGGTTATCGTGTGAATGCTTTAACGGCATTTATTGGCAAGATGTTGATTAAGACTCCCTATGCGAACCTCATCAACATATGTTTAGGGCGTGAAGTTGTACCGGAATTCATTATGGAGACCTGTACTGCAGATAACTTGGCGCGTGAATTGGCGCGATTGTTGGACGATGAGGGTGCGCGTTCAGCACAGTTGAGCGCTGCACAAGATGCTTTGATGCAATTGGGGCTGGGAGGTCCCGCACCTGGGGACCGTGCCGCCGAGGTGGTTTTGAAAATGGTAGGAGACGTTTAGGATGGACACACCACAATTTCGTTTTTTGCACACCATGATTAGAGTCCGTGATTTGGATGCCTCCATCGATTTTTACACCCGTCATCTGGGCATGAAGGTTTTGCGTCGCAAAGATTACTCCGAAGGTAAATTCACCTTGGTGTTTGTGGGCTATGGTGATGAAACGGATAACACCGTGATTGAACTCACACATAATTGGGATCAAGAATTGCCTTATGATTTGGGGGATGGCTTTGGTCATCTGGCTTTGGCTGTTCCAGACATCTATGCAGCGTGTGAACGGATGGAATCTGAGGGTGTGAATATCCCCCGCAAACCCGGTCCCATGAAACACGGCACAACCGTTATCGCCTTTATTGAAGACCCTGACGGCTACAAAATTGAATTGATTGAACGAAAGTAATTTATTTCATGAACATTGTTATTATTGGCATGCGTGGTGCAGGTAAATCCAATGTATCCCGACGTCTAGCCGTTCTGACCAAACGCCCAGTGTTTTCGACAGATGATATGATTGTCTATGAAAACAAAGGTAAGTCCATCGATGACATCATTGCTGACAACAAAGGTGATTGGCATGCATTCCGTAATATGGAACACGACACGGTGAAAAAGATCGCCAATATGGATGGCGTTATCGTCGATTGTGGTGGTGGTGTCATTGTTGATTTGGACGGTCAGGGCAAAGAGTTTTATTCAAAACGCAAGGTCAATGCTTTGAAAAAAAACGGGACCGTGGTTTGGTTGAAGGGCGATATCAAACGCTTAGTCGATAAGGTCGAAAAGAAAGCAGACCGCCCTACCTTGGATAGCCGCACTTCAACTGAAGAGTTGATGAACCGCCGCTTGCCATTTTACGAAAAGGCTGCCGATGTGGTGATTGATATTGAAGGCAAAAAACGCCCGGAGATTGCTGAAGAAATCGTCACAATGTTTAAAGAAGAGTTGGCGTAAAAATACCTAGAAACCGCGTCCACGTCGATCGAAGCTCTTGCGGCGGTCATGACCTGTAATAGCCATTTTAATTTGTCGGCGGTCCCGCATGGCGCGAGGGAAATTTTGTACATTACCGCCTGCAGTGATGTAGCTCCAATTCAGATTCTCTTCTTTGTGTTCGTGGTCCAATTCTACAAATTTCAATTCCTTAGGATGGTGTTCGAACAGCATTTTGTGCCATTCAGGGGCATTATCCGGTGGTTCGTGCAATTGTATGGGCATGCCGCCGTTTAAACTCTTTTCTTCCAATCGTGTGGCGTTAATTGTGCCGTCACGATTGGTGATGTCGTTAACTTTGATGGCTGTGAGCATGTCCGGGATGTTTATGGCTTTAAAACGGTCACTGAGGATGAACTCGCCGATCTCATTGATGATTTTTGCGGCACGTAGGTAGCCTGCTTCTAGGTCTGGGTCTTCAAACAACATCATAAAAAAATCACCTTCAAAGACCCCTCGGTCTTTTTCAGCGGGGCACATTGAATTGAAGACCCGGTAACAACTTTCAGCAACACTATCTGCCAAACGTCCATGACGATCGCCAATAACGTTGTATATGGGGGCTAAATCCATAATGAAAAACGTATCGCCTGAATCAGGTGGGCTTTGGCGTAAAATGCTCTCGCCCTTTACCGTCTCAAATGAAGTTGAGCGGATCTCCTTCACCGCCTCTTCGACTTCCTGATCAATCTCTTTGATCGGGCGTTCTGACGGGATGATTAACGATTTGATCCACTCTGGAAGTAGCATGGTTTACGAACCCAACAATGAAATACCATTATATTCATCATTATGTAGTTCCACATTATCACTGTTGCGAGATATTGCACGCAATTGTGAACGCTTTTAACCGTAATATCTTGATGATGAATTAGTCATTTGATGAAAGATCACGGGCAAGTGAATATGTATTTTTCCCAAGGTTTTTAGCCGCGTACATAGCTTCATCAGCTTGAGCCAACAGTTGTCGTAGGCTGCTTCCATCATCTGGTGAGAATGCGATACCGATGCTGGCAGTTAATTTTGCGTGAGCACTATCGTTAACGTGATATGGTTCTGAAAGCCCTTTAAGAAGCTTTTTTGCAACAGTTGAAACACTGTCTTGTGTTACTTTGCTGTCTAGCAAAACTGCAAACTCATCTCCCCCCATGCGACCAGCTACATCCGATTTTCGGATGAGATTGGTGAGGCGGCTTGCGACTTCCTTCAGGACGATGTCCCCAGCCTCATGGCCAAATTGATCATTTACTTCCTTAAACCCATCCATATCGATGAAAAGTAAAGCAAGCTTTTCACCAGCGCGCTGATTTCGCATAAGTGCCTGTTGAACCCTATGGTCAAGTTCACGTCGATTTGGGATTTGAGTTAAATCATCAATTGTTGCTAGGGACTTTAAGCGTCGCTCCATATCCTTTCGCTCGCTAATATCAAGGATGACGCCAATAATTCCGCCTATGTCACCATTGGATTTGTGATAGGCCGCTTTGTGAAACATGACGTCGTGTTCTGATCCGTCAGCATGATTGACTTTTGTTTCGTAAATTTGGCTTTCGCCCTTTTGGATGAGTTCCATGTCAGCATTGTGATAAATCTCAGCCAATTCTTTAGGGGCCACTTCGTACACAGTATGACCGATAATATCGCGAGCATCTCGTCCAAGGTATTTTTCAAAATGTGAGTTGCAGCCTGTGTAGATACCATTTTCATTTTTATAAAAAATTGGGGCTGGGATCGAATTAATTAACGTCTTCATCAGCTCGGCTTGATCTTTGGCAACTTGTTGAGATTTGGCCAAATCTGGGGCGACCCAAATTGCGATCGCTACGACGAGCGTTAAAGCAATGACAATGGCATCAATGAGCGCAGCAAGAAGCGGGGACATTTGATGCAAGTTTTGAAGTAAATACATTGTGATGAATTCAACGACAAAACAGAGACTAACTACCTTTACATAGGTTGTGAGGGAGACGGATTTACGCATAGGTATAATCTCATATAATGCAGCTAGATTGATCGCCATTTCTAAAGCAAACTTAAGAGCTTCATAAAATGATATGTAATCAAATTATTCAATATAACCCTATAAACTTAAGATAAACCCCTAAAAAATAATGAACAATTAATAATTGTTAAATTATTATATCAATCACAAAAATATGTAAAATAAACCTTTTCCCTTTTCAAAAAAATCAGGTATAAGCAAGCAACCCCAGAAAATATTGCGGTGCAAAATAAGAAAATGCGCAACTACTTACATATTGATCTGAACACTCACACTATCCGTAAAGAAGAGCAAGAAGGTGAAGTTCTGGCACGAGCCGGTCGATATCTGATTGCAAAGACGCTGTTGGATAGTGGTGCCGCGACGGTGGACCCTTTGGCACCCGAAAATCCACTGATTTTTTCAGCAGGACCTTTCGCGGGTACGAATTTTTCCAATGCTAACCGTTTGAGTGTGGGCTGTAAAAGCCCGCTTACGGGTGGCGTTAAAGAAGCCAATGCTGGCGGTACATTTGCATTTGCCATGGGTCAGCTGGAAATATCCGGAATAACACTCAACGGTGCATCTGATGATTGGGTGGTGATCTACATCCCCAAAGATGATGATATCACCTTTGAGGATGCTTCGCCTTACATGGGCAAAGGCAATATGGAAGCCGCCGCTATGCTTCATGAGAAGTATGGTGACAAGACCTCCGTCGCGCTGTGTGGCCCGGTAGGTGAATACCAAGGCCTGATTGCTGGTATTGCGTTCTCTGACACTGATAACCGTCCGTCACGTTTGGCGGCACGTGGTGGTGTCGGCGCGGTGATGGGCTCCAAAAAGGTCAAAGCGATTGTGGTTGATAAGCACAAGATGCCGACCTTCCATGAGCGCAAAAAACTGATGGGTTCTGTCAAAACCTACGGTGATATGATTGCCGCTGATCCCAAGGCCGAGGGCCTACGTCGTCTGGGGACAGCTTTGGCCGCTGATGTTACCAATCATATTGGTGCGTTGCCCGTTAACAATTTCTCCATTGGCAGTGCGACCATCGATATGGACCCGCCCTTCCCCATGGGCGGTGAGGCGATCGCTGAACGTAACGAAGCACGTGGAGGTGAACTCGCCCACGCGTGTATGCCAGGCTGCCAAATCAAATGTTCCAATGTCTACATGGATAAAAATGGTGAAGAAGTGGTTTCTCCGATGGAGTATGAAACCATTGGCTTGTTGGGCACCAACTGTGGCCTGACGGATCCTGATGATGTTGCGCACTTGAATTATGATTGCAATGATTTGGGGATTGATACCATCGAAGCTGGTGCTCTCATTGCGGTATTGATGGAAGCCGGCGACGCTGAATTCGGTGATGTTGGTTTCATGAAGCAAGTTATGGATGACTGGGCTGCGGGTAATGCACGTGGTCGAGACTTGGCCCAGGGTGTTGCACGTGTTGGTAAACAACGCGGCATGAAACGCCTACCAGTCATTAAAAAGCAAGCGTTGAGCGCTTATGACCCGCGGGTTACGGAAGTCACAGCAGTGTCAATGATGACCACCACCCAAGGTGCAGATCATACTGTTGGCAATGCCCCTACGTTTCCCAGCACTGAACACACCGTCGAAGAGTTGGTGCAAGAAAGCTATAATCTCCAGGTTTTGTGTGCCACCAACGATAGTCTTGGCCTGTGCCTATTTGGTCGTGCTGTGAGCAACTCTAACCAAGAACTAATGGTCAACGCGCTAAACGATGCCCTAGGCACGGACTTAGATGTTGGTTTTTATGCGTGGATCGGTCATGAGACCTTATTGCTGGAACGCCAATTCAACGCTGACGCAGGCTTTGATGAAGGTGACAATGAGCTTCCTGACTTCTTTATTGAAGAGCCGTTACCGCCAACCAATAAGACATCACGTCTCAGAGCCGATGTCGTTACACCGGCGATTGATGCTCTGTTAGACGAAAAGTCATAATCAAAAATGGCGGTCCATGGGGCCGCCGTTTTTTTGTGTTATTCTTTGTGTTATTCCAAGATCGGTAACGTGAAGTAGAAAGTTGTATGTTCCCCTGCGCCTTGGCTAAGTCCGATTTGCCCGTTATGACGGTTGATGATGGATTTAGAGATAAACAAACCAAGTCCACTGCCGGTGTTGCGACGGACATCGCTACTGTCAGCCTGTGAAAACCATTCGAACAGCTTGTCAATGTAGTCTTCCGGAACGCCAGGGCCATGGTCTGTCACTGAAATCCGGACCTCACTGTCTTGGCGCTCAATGGCTATGTGTATCACATCATCATCACAAGCAAACTTGGCGGCATTGGATATTAAGTTGGACAGAACTTGAGTTAAGCGTCCCCAATCTCCGTACACCTTAATGTCCAGTTTTTCTTCTGGTCCTGCGAAGGTCACACCGTGATGAATGGCGTAGCCTGCATTTTCTTTAAGGGCGTTGTTGACCAAGACATTGATATCTAATTCTTGGAAATTAAAGCTCATACGGTCAGATAAGATTTTTTCTGCGTCCAGAATGTCATTGACCAAAATTGTAAGTCTATCAGTGCTTTTGTTCGCCAATTTCACCATATCAAGTGCTTTTGCGGGCATATCTCCTAATGCGCCACCACATAAGAGCCCTGTGACCCCCTTGATAGAGGTTAGGGGGGTGCGTAGTTCGTGACTAACGGTGGCAAGAAACTCAGATTTTGCTTGGCTGGCTTTTTCGGCATCGGTCTTGGCGGTTTCGAGTTTGTCAAATGCATCTTTCAACTGCAATGACATATCATTCAGGGCTTGGGACAAATGGCGGATTTCACTTGCCCCTTGGTTTAATGTACCTTGGTTGAAACGACCTCGTGCAATCTCGGCAGATTGGAAAATCAAATCGGTTAGCGGACGGGTCAGTTTGTTGGCAAAGAACACAGCCACCACAGCCGCCAAGGTTCCCACCAAGAATATAACGACAACAGAAAACCAAATTGCTTGATACAAGGGGGTGTAGGCAATATCCGTCGGCACGTTGACAACCACCAGCCAGTTGATGGAATTCATTTGTTTTGCAACACTGAGAACCTCATTCCCATTAATGCCAAATATGTGGCTGAGGTTCCCTGTTTTTGCAGATTCAAAATGTTTTTGGACAACATCTTTTGGTAGATGTATTTCGCGTAACACTTGATGCAAAACGGAGTGCCCCAATACGCGTCCGGCTTCATTGATGACATATGCATCTTGCCCTTCTTTTAGATCAAGGACTGTCAAAGCCTCCCACATAAAACGCAAGTTAAACTCCGCAACCAATGCTCCCTCAACTTTGTTGAGGTTTGATAAAACCGGTACTGCAAATGTGATCAGAGGCTCATGCGACACTGCGGATATGGTTAACTTCCCAATATAAGGCTGGCGGTTTTTGATTTGTGATAGGAGAGGGTGGTTACGCCATTTCAACTGCGTAAGTTTGGAGACGATATCCATCCGGGATGATTTAACAATCTCACTACCATCAGTGTCGATAATGGATAAAGTCCGCACACCAGAATGGCGTGACATTAGGCGTGCAAGGAGTACACGGTTATTTGCATCTGATCGTGTCACAATTCCTGCCAATAGAGCCGTTGTTTCCAAAGAATCTTGAAGTGAGGATAGGAACTTTCGTACCTGAGAGGCAGCTTGTTCCGCTCGATATGAAAGGTCGGTCTCAATAGCTTGGCGTTCGCTAACCCAAATCTTCCATGTTGAAACTGACCCAACGAGAACAATGGCGGTTACCGTCAGGCCTACAAGTGTCAATGCCAATGCTTTGCGCAATGACATACCACCAAAGGATTTTGCTGGCTGATCCGTCGTTGGTTCCGGAACATGGGAGGTCATTCAATGATGGTCCTTGCGAACGAAATCAATGCGTTGTCCGTTTTTAGCCCTAATGCTCTGATTTTGGACAAATTCAAGACAAGATCTGGTTCGCCGTTGATGACAGGAAAGGGGATGGTGTCCTTCGAACTCAGTACTTGATTAACCAAATATGCGGCTTGATGCCCCACTTGTTTTTTGTCAACGTGATAGCTGAATAATGCTCCTTGCTCTACTTGTCGTAGAGTGTTTCCAATAATGGGAAGTTGATGCATGTCTGCAAAATTTGTTATGGCTTCATACCCTTCTTTGGATTGAGGAGCTGGATTTGGTGGGATGAAGATTGCATCAAATGGCGCGGTATCAAGACTGCCCAAATAATCAATAATTTCAGAAGTACTTTTGATCTCTTGTTCCATCAATTCGAGGTCCATTTGCTTTGCGCCATCGCGTAAAGCCGTAAGGAAATGCTTCGTAGTTGGATAATTTGTGTTGACAGGCAACCAGATACGACGAGCGCCTGGAGCCATAGTTTTAAAAAATTCCAGTCGTTTACCAATGAATTCATCAAGTGGATTGCGAACACCTGTGATGTTGTTTGATGGGGCTTGTAAATTATCAACAACACCGGAACGGACAGGGGACAAAACAACTGTAAACACCATTGGGATATTATGACCTTTGATGGCTGCCTTACAGGCCAGTGCCGCCCCATTTGTGGTCGTTACGATCAGGTCTACCTTTTTTGCGACGAAGTCTTCACACATCGACTTCATCTGTGCACGGTCACCTTTGGCCGCACTCAAATGATAAACAACGTTTTTCCCATCAAAATGGCCTTGTTCGGTCATTCCGTTTTTGAAGCCTTCAAAGACGTTTTTGAAAACATCAACGCCCAACAAGAAGCCGATATTCTTGGTCTTGGTATCGTCCTTACCACATGCGGCAACCGTTAAAGCCAGTATTCCAATTAGAATCGGCTTTAGTAGGGAGCGGCTAAGGGAAGTATGAATTTCAGAAACAAATGACATTATGGCGTTCCGACGAGATGACCTGAACGACTGGCGCATATATTAGAGTGCCTTAATTTTCGATAAGTCGCAATCTATGAAGCCTACAGATAAATTAAAATTAGAAATAAAAAACGGCGGCTCGTTTGAGCCGCCGTTTCTTGTTTGAAATCAAAGGGGAGAGGCTTACCCACGATCCTTGATTTGTACGTAATCACGTGTGGCAGAACCGGTGAACAACTGACGTGGGCGACCAATTTTTTGAGATGGGTCTTCGATCATTTCGTTCCACTGGGCAACCCAGCCAACGGTCCGGGCGACGGCAAACAACACCGTGAACATGTCGGTCGGGATACCCATGGCACGGTAGATGATGCCGGAATAGAAATCGACGTTCGGATACAGTTTTTTGGAAACGAAGTATTCGTCTTCCAGTGCGATTTTTTCCAGTTTCATAGCCAGCTTCAAAAGTGGCTCGTCTTCCAGGCCCAATTCTTTCAGAACTTCGTGTGCCGTTTCGCGCATAATCGTTGCGCGCGGGTCGAAGTTCTTATAGACGCGGTGGCCGAAACCCATCAGGCGGAACGGATCTTCTTTGTCTTTTGCTTTGGCGATGTATTCATCAATGTGATCAATAGAACCAATTTCTTCTAACATGTTCAGCACGGCTTCGTTTGCGCCACCATGTGCCGGCCCCCACAGGCAAGAAATACCAGAAGAGATACATGCAAACGGGTTGGCACCGGATGAACCTGCCAAACGAACAGTGGAGGTCGAAGCGTTTTGTTCGTGGTCAGCGTGCAAAATCAAGATGCGATCCATAGCGCGGGCCAGAACTGGGTTAACCTTGTACTCTTCGCATGGGTTGGAGAACATCATGTACAAGAAGTTCTCAGCATAAGTTAAATCGTTGCGCGGATAGACGAACGGCATTCCTTGGGAATAGCGGAATGCGTTGGCAGCAATCGTCGGCATTTTTGCGATCATGCGGGTGGAAGCCACAAAACGGTGCTTTGGATCGGTAATGTCTGTGCTGTCGTGGTAGAAAGCAGCCAGAGCACCAACCACACCCACCATAATAGCCATCGGGTGACTGTCACGACGGAAACCGTCGTAGAAGCTATGGATTTGTTCGTGCAGCATCGTGTGGTAGGTGATGCGTTGTTCGAACTTGGTTTTTTCTTCTGCAGTTGGCAGTTCACCATAGATCAGCAAATAGCAGGTTTCCGTGTAGTCGGAATGAACCGCCAATTGTTCGATCGGGTAGCCGCGATACATCAATTCACCTTTGTCACCATCAATGTAGGTGATGTCCGATTGGCAACTACCTGTGGAGGTAAAGCCCGGATCGTAAGTGAAGTGGCCTGTATCTGCGTAAATACGACGGACATCGATCACACGTGGACCAACGCTGCCTTCGAGAACAGGCAGTTCCCAGCTTTCACCGGTTTCGTTATTGGTCAGTGTAAAAGTGCGTGCGTTATCTTTGTTACTCATGGTTCCTCACGATTTATTTGCCGTCCGGGGCGGGACGGGGGTTCCTCTGACAGATTGGGCGCTTGTGCGCCTCTTGCAATACTTATTCAGCCCCAGTTAGAGCGTCTTGGAGACGCCCCAGGCTTTCCTCTTTCCCTAACACTTCCATGACCTCAAATATGCTTGGAGAAATGTTGGACCCGGTCAGAGCCGCACGGAGCGGCTGGGCAACTTTGCCAAGCTTGAGCTCTGCCTGTTCGGCATAAGCTTTGGTGAGATCTTGGAGGGCGTCGGACTGCCAATTCTCTTCTTCAGTGAACTTAGTGATAGTTTGTTGCAGAATTTCTGCACCATTTCCTGATACCAGTTTGGATGCTTTTTCATTCATCTCCAACGGGCGGGACTTGGCATAAAATACTGCATTATCAGCAAGTTCTAGTGTGTTTTTTGCGCGATCCTTTAGGCCGGGCATGCCGCGTAATATGCGATCTTTTCCGTCTTTGGATGCACTATTGCCCAACTGTTGTTCAACAATTGGCCAAATCAGGTCGACCAATCTTTGGTCGTCGGCTTCGCGCATGTAGTGGGCGTTGAGGTGAGCCAGTTTGTCCGCATCAAACCGTGCGGCGCCTTTGCCCACATCCACCACATCAAACCATTCGATGGCTTGTTCGCGCGAGATAATTTCATCGTCACCATGGCCCCAGCCGAGGCGGAGTAAGTAGTTGTTCACCGCTTCGGGCAACAAGCCCATATCACGGTATGCTTCAACACCTAATGCACCGTGGCGTTTGGACAACTTCTTGCCATCAGAGCCGTGCAGCAAAGGCATATGTGCAAAAATAGGGCGGTCCCAACCCATAGCATCATAGATTTGCATCTGGCGAAAAGCATTGGTCAGGTGGTCATCACCACGCACAACATGGGTAATGCCCATATCGTGATCATCAACAACGACAGCCAGCATGTACGTTGGTGTGCCATCGGCGCGCAGAATGACGAAATCGTCAATTTCGGTGTTGGAAACCTTCACTTCGCCCTGAATTAGGTCGTTGATAATGGTTTTCCCTTCATGTTCGGCCTTGATGCGCACAACATAGGTGCCATCAGCCGGATCGTGGTCTTTATCACGACAACGCCCGTCATAACGCATAGGGCGGCCTTCTGCTTTGGCTTGTTCGCGCATGGCAGCGAGCTCTTCAGGGGTGCAGGTACACTTGTAAGCTTTGCCTTTGGCGAGCAGCTCATGGGCCACTTCGGTGTGACGTGGGGCGTTGTTGAACTGGGAAACTAGGTCATCGTCCCAATCCAATCCAAGCCATTTCATGCCAGATTGAATGGCGTCTACAGCTTCTTGGGTGGAGCGTTCACGGTCAGTGTCTTCAATGCGCAGCAAGAACTTGCCGCCGGTGTGTTTGGCATACAAATAGTTGAACAACGCGGTGCGGGCACCGCCGATGTGTAAAAAACCAGTAGGAGAAGGTGCGAAACGTGTAATGACGGTCATGTTTGCCGTTGTACTCTCAGGTCTAAATTCGTGTAATCTGAATGCTATACCTAACCATTGGGGTAGGGTGTAGCACATTGTTTTCGCAATTGCAGCATTTGAGTGGTGTTTTTGCGTTTGTTGGCGCTTTTCTACGTTAAATAGGCCAAAAAGGACAGAAAAATCCTGATTTTGCAGCGCGATATAGGGGGAATATCCCGATTATCACAGTCATTCATGATTCAGCGCAGCCGTTGGATTCTGTGGCTGCCTGTGTTGTTGGGCCTGGGAATCGGACTGTATTTTAGTCTGCATTTTGAACCGCCCTTGTATATTGGTGTTTCTGCGACACTAGTTTTTGCCGGGCTCTCCTATGGCTTGAGGGCGAAAAATGGGCTCTCAATGCTGTTTTTAGCCCTGTTTGTGGTGGCTTTAGGGCTTTCAGTGGCGACTTTTCGGACTTGGTGGGTGGCTGCACCGACTTTAAGTGCAGAAACGGGCCCTGTGCGTCTATCGGGGCAGGTGGAGCGTCTAGAAGTCCTGCACACTGGATTACGGGTGACTCTGGGCAACTTGACCATTTCGCGTCTTGGTCCCGATTTTACACCAAAATTTGTGCGGGTGAAGTTGACTGGGAGGGAGCAACCCCAGTTCCAGCCCGGTGATTGGTTGGAAATGCGTGCAAATTTGCGCCCACCACCAGCCCCTGCCATGCCTGGGGCCTTCGACTTCCAACGCCAAAGCTATTTTCAAGCCATCGGAGGCGTTGGCTTTTCTTATGGCCCGCCATCTGTCATAGGCCGTGCCCCAGAAAACGGTATTGATAGCTTGCGATTTGCATTTCAGCGTTTGCGGTTGCATATGGCGATGGTGATACAGAGCCAACTTGGTGGTGAAGTTGGCCATGTTGCAGCGGCCTTGATGACTGGTCAGCGCGGGACCATTGGCGACAGCGTTATGGATGATATGCGCGCCAGTGGATTGGCGCATTTGCTGGCTATATCTGGGCTGCATGTGGGATTAATTGCCGGATTGATATTTTTTGCCGTGCGTGCTGGCTGTGCTTTGGTTCCGTCTGTTGCATTACGCTATCCGATTAAGAAGTGGGCCGCTGTTGCAAGTATCGTGGCTGCTTTTGGTTACGCCATGTTGGCCGGCGCTACGGTGCCAACACAACGCGCCTTCATGATGGTGGCTTTGGTATTGTTGGCGGTGTTGTTTGATCGCAAAGCGGTATCCATGCGTTTGGTAATGTGGGCAGCCCTTTTAATCTTGCTGCTTTCACCCGAAAGTTTGTTGGGTGCCAGCTTTCAGATGTCTTTTTCTGCGGTTGTGGCATTGGTT
The DNA here is from genome assembly GCA_026196495.1 of Magnetovibrio sp. Lineage (GTDB taxonomy): Bacteria > Pseudomonadota > Alphaproteobacteria > Rhodospirillales > Magnetovibrionaceae > Magnetovibrio. The sequence continues at coordinate 52,201 of JAPHSY010000032.1, read as the reverse complement.
GCGGTTTATGAAGGCCTGAAACATAGTGGTATGTTTGCCAAACCTGCCCGGACGTTTTGGGGGCGTGTAGGGCGATATGTGTTGGGGGTTGTTGTATCCACCGCCGTTGCCGGCGCGGCCACAGGCGTGTTTGCGGCCTTTCACTTTAACCGGGTGGCTGACTTTGGTTTGGCTGCAAACATCATTGCTGTGCCGATAACCGCGTTGTGGATCATGCCCTGGGCCATTGTGGCTTATGTATTGATGCCTTTGGGGTTGGAAGATTTGGCTCTGGTGCCCATGGGCTGGGGAATCGAGGCGGTATTACTGACCGCACACGAAGTTGCCAGTTGGCCAGGATCCATCACATTGGTTCCGGCTTTTCCAGTATGGGGGCTGGCGTGTGTGGTTTTGGGCGGTTTGTGGTTGGCTCTGTGGCAGGGATGGTTCAGGGCTCTAGGATTGCCCATGGTTATGGCTGGCGGTGTAGCATTGATGATAAGCGATTCGCCAGATGTACTCATCCACTCAAATGGCAAGATGGCGGCGGTTGCTGATGGTGACGGGGGGTATGCATTTTCGACCCTATCATCGGCAAAATTTGAACGTGCTATTTGGCAACGGCGTGCAGGGCAAGACGATGATGGGAAACGCTGGTCAGATATGGCCCAAAATTCGCAACAATTGAGTTGTGATGGACTTGGGTGCATTTATCGACTTGGCAAACATACGGTGGCCTTTAGCGCCACGGAGGATGCACAAATGGAAGACTGCGCCATGGCTCAAGTGGTTGTGGTGGAGCAACCCATTGAGAGTTGTAGATATTCTAACTATATGATTTCAAAAGATGAACTGTCCTATTGGGGGACCCATGGTGTTTGGTTGTCCAAAGATGAGACGGTGCTTAGAATTGAAACAGTTAACGGACAGCGTGGGCAGCGTCCCTGGGTTGTTCAGGGCGCAGATTAGAGCTACTCTAAATATATTAGAAAAATACGATAAATGAATTGTGATGGTCGTCTGAATTGATTAATATCAATTCGGATATGACGCATGGGGATGCGTCAATATGGGGATGTTGGCGGTTAACAGGAAAACCTGGGCCATCAACTGTAATACTGGGTACGGGGGGGCCTCCGTTGAATTTTACACGAATCTTAATTGTGGATGACAGTCCAACTGTCTGTGAATTTCTATCTCGTGGTCTTACGGATAAGAAGTACCAGACACTGCAAGCCACGCGCATGGAAGATGCGTTGAAACATGGTGGCCAGTTGGTGGACTTGATCATTACAGACATCATCATGCCGGGCATGGACGGATATGAAGGTATCCGACGTATCAAGCGCAACTGGCCTGATGTGCCGGTTATTGCAATGTCAGCCGGTGCGGGTGAGGGAGGGCGTGACAAAACTCTTCTGAAAGCTCGTAACATCGGTGCCGATGCCATACTGCAAAAGCCCTTCAGTATTGATGTTTTGACGGAAAAAATTGAGTACTTGTTGGCGCGTAGGGGTGGGGAAAGCAAAACGCGTGTGCTGATCGTCGAAGACAGTACCGTTCAACGCAAGGTTATGCGCCGAATGTTCGAAGATGGTCGTCATGAAGTTTTCGAAGCTGAAACGGCTGAACAGGCCTTGGCGAGTCGTGAAATTGTTGGCGTTGATCTTTTGGTAACTGATATTTTTATGCCTGGTGAGGGTGGTTTGTCAGTGATCCAAAAAATCCGAAAAAACTGGCCCAATATCCGCATAGTGGCTGTATCAGGTGGTTGGAAAGATGACAAACAGGGCGAACAGGGCTTGAGTGCGGCAGAGATTGTTGGTGCTGATGCTGGGTTGAAAAAGCCGTTCTCACCCGATGAACTGTTTGCTGTGGTTGATAAAGTCTTGGCGCGCGAAGGGCATGCGCTCGACACGGATGGAACAGCGCTACCAGCTTAACCCTGACTTTTTTAATATTTGCGGATCAATCCCACCAAACGCCCCTGGACCGTGACGCGGTCGGGGCCGAATATACGGGTTTCATGGTCCTTGTTGGCGGGTTTCAGGGCGACTTTGTCCCCTTTCTTGTGAATGTATTTCAGCGTCGTTTCTTCGCCATCCACCAAGGCCACCACGATGGAGCCATTGCGTGCGGTGTTGGTTTCTTCGATGACAACGGTGTCACCGTCTTGGATACCGGCGTCAATCATGGATTCTCCGTCAACTTCCAAGCAGAAGTGCTTACCTGATCCCCCAAGCATATCTGGCGGAATGTTGAGATACTCTGCGGGTTGTTCGATACCATGAAGGTGCGTACCTGCGGCAATGCGACCCAGCATGGGGACTTCGGCTAGGCCATTGCCGTTTCCAGAATGTGCTGCGGTTGGTTTTGCGCCAAATTGTCCCCGGACCACGTTTGCGGAAGCTTCATCGACTGACGTATCTGTTGATGTGGCTACTCGATCCACATTTTCCGGCATCTTGAGGATTTCCAATGCTCGTGCTTTGTGGGGGAGGCGGCGGATAAAACCACGTTCTTCCAGACCGCTGATAAGACGATGGATGCCGGATTTGGACTTGAGGCCCAAGGCATCCTTCATTTCGTCAAAAGAGGGGGTAATGCCCGTTTCACGAAGCCGTTCATCAATGAGCATCAACAGTTGGTGTTGTTTTTTGGTCAGCATCGTTCATCCCCATCTGCAGTCCCTTAGCTCAAAAAAAACAGCAAGGAACAAAACAAAAACATACCTTATGTTCTACTTTGGTTCTCTTGCTGCGTCAAGGCCTAACAGCAGGATTAGTGATGCTGCTTGAGTTGCTTATGCGCCAAGACTAGGTGCATAATGAGAAATGGTGCAAAAACAAACCATTTGGGGAATGCTTTGCGTTGTCACCACCTTGTTCTTGATAGCGTGTGACAACAATACATCTGCATCTAGCCCTTCATTGGAAGCCAAAAACTGTGCCACCATTGCCGGACGGGCTACTGATAAATTCAGTGATTTGGTGGTGATTGATGCCAAACAATGGGATGCCCAGGATATCCGAGGCGTTCAGTTGCGTTTTGAATACCCATCCAACGATGAACCTGGCGAAACGGCAGTGGGATTTATAACCTGCACTTATCCATTGAGCCTCGAAATGCGGACCAAGAGTGATCGTGTCATCATGGTCAAAACCGTAATGTTCAAAGGACGGTACTTGTCGGAACGTGAGATCAGGTTTCTCAACGACTCGCCATTTCGGCCTCATCCAAAATTTAAGCTTAAAGATTAATTCTTATTTCAATCAGCAATCTGGAATGCATCTGGGTATATGGCGATTCCTGAAAAATCATCAAAAATGCCCTGTTTTAAGTCCAAAACCATAAAAAATGGCCCTGAAAATGGACTTTTTAGACATTTTGCTTTTTCAGCGCTAAAGCCAAAGCGGGGATAGTAATTTTCGTGTCCCAATACCACGACGGCTTCGATATTTTTTTCCGTACATTTTTCAAGCCCTTGGCGGATAAGTTCGGAACCTATGCCCATTCTCTGGTGTGTTGGGGCGACGGCCATAGGCGCAAGAGCCGCACCGCGAATGGTGCTATTACCATCGTTAGAACGTATTTCAAGCTCAGAAAATGTGATGTGAGCAACGATTTCGCCATACTCATCTGCGACCAATGAGGTGATGAAAAGACCATCTTCACGCAGTCGATCAATCAGTTGCGATTCAGCTATGCCACCAAAGGCCGCATCATTGACGTCACGGATACCTTGCTGGTCGCCTTCTTGTTCTTCACGAATTTGCATTAAAGCGATACGCGGCCAGTGCGCAGCACGATGATGTTGACCAAATCACCTGCCTTGGCTGCCGGGTCATGGGGAGGGCGAATGATAACGCAATCGGCTTGGGCAAATTTTGCCAACATAGCACTGTCTTGCTTGGGAAACGGTGTGACGATGCGTTCGCCATTCTCATCAATGGACAGGGTTGCACGGGTGTATTCTTGGCGTTGATCGTTTTCGTTCACATCAATGGCCAGGCGTGCGGTTTCCGTGGGTTGGTCTTTGACCTTCAAGCCCAACATGGCCCTGATGGCTGGGGTCAAAAATACGATTGAGCTGGCGCCGACACTGACCGGATTTCCGGGCATGCCCATAACCGGGGTGCCATTGAGGGAGCCGAAAATCACGGGTTTACCGGGACGCATAGCAACCTTTGAGAACTTCAAGTCCATGCCTTCTTGGGTCAGTACTTTGCCCACCAAGTCATAGTCACCGACGCTGGCACCACCAATGGTGATCAGCATGTCGGCTTCTGATGCCGATTGGATCAGGCGGGTGAGGGAGCCTTCATCATCACGGGCAATCCCCAAATCAACGGGTTCCCCCCCCAAGGCACGCACTGTGGCTGCCAACATCACGGAATTGGAGCTGATGATTTGGTTGTCGCCTAAGTTGTCACCCGGCATCACCACTTCGTTGCCCGTGGCGATGATGGCAATGCGCGGTTTGCGTTTGACCATGACCCAGGGAACGTTCGCAGCCGCGGTTAGTCCCAAATCACGGGCCGTCATTACGCGTCCCGCACTCAACAACACTTCGCCGGCCTTGAAATCCAGGCCTGCGGGGCGGATGAACTGTCCAGCAGGGGCCGTTTCCAGCACACGAACGGTATTGCCATCGCGCTCTACGTTCTCTTGAATGATGATGGTGTCGGTGTCTTTGGGGACCGGGGCACCTGTGAAGATACGCACGGCTTCGCCCTTACCGACGGTGCCATCGAAACAGCCACCTGCGGGGCTTTCGCCAATAACCTTGAGATCAACGGGAACAGTGGTGACGTCTTCTTGGCGCACGGCATAGGCGTCCATGGATGATACATCGGCCCACGGTTGGGTTAGGCGCGCAATGATGTCTTCGGCTAAGACACGTCCAAGGCTCTCAGAAAGCGGAACTTGTTCGGCACAGGTTTCTTCAAGGGTGTCGAGGATGGTTGAAAGTGCTTCATCAACAGAAATCATGTTTGTTGCCTTAGTTCGCCTAAAATTAATCAGCTTTAAATTCGCCAGATTTACCGCCCGCCTTGTGGACCAAGCGGATGTCGGTGATGTGCATGGCTTTGTCCACGGCTTTGCACATGTCGTAGACTGTGAGTGCAGCTACGGAAACGGCAGTTAGGGCTTCCATTTCCACACCGGTTTGACCGGATAGTTTACATGTGGCTTCTATGTCCACGGCGTTGCGGGATGCATCGGGGATCAGGTTGACTTTTACACTGGTCAGCATCAACGGATGACACAGCGGGATCAGGTCCGGAGTGCGCTTGGCCCCCATGATGCCAGCCAGTTGTGCCACCGAAAGAACGTCACCTTTCTTAAAGCCGCGTTCTTCAATTTTGGCTAAGGTCTCAGCGGCCATGAGCACAGTACCACGGGCGGTGGCGGTGCGTTCTGTGTGGCTTTTTTCGCCAACGTCGACCATGCGGGCGTTGCCCTCAGCATCCATATGGGTGAAGTCAGCCATGGACTAGTCTTCCTTTGTCAAAATAGCGCGGGTGGCGGCCTCAACGTCGTCTTGACGCATCAGGCTTTCCCCGATGAGGAAGCAGTTTGCCCCGACTTTGGACATTCGTTTCAGATCCTCAGGTGTATTGAGCCCGCTCTCAGAAACCAACATCCGATCACTGGGAATCATAGCAGCCAATTCTTCGGTGGTGGCAAGGTCGGTGACCATGGTTTTGAGGTTGCGATTGTTAACGCCGATTAGCTTGGTATTGAGCTTGAGAGAACGCTCTAGTTCTTCGGCATTGTGAACTTCGACCAAGACATCCATCGCAAACTCATTTGCGACGGCTTCCAGTTCTGCGGCCAAGTCATCGCTGAGGGATGCCATAATCAGCAAAATACAATCGGCACCGTAAGCTCGGGCTTCGATCACTTGATATGGGTCGAGCATGAAGTCTTTGCGCAGCACCGGAATTTTGGTGGCGCCTTTGACTTCGACCAAATAAGAATCTGAGCCTTGGAAATACTTTTCATCCGTAAGAACTGAAATACAGCTGGCACCTGCACGTTGATAGGCTTTGGCCAATTGGGCAGGATTGAAATCAGCCCGGATCAATCCTTTGGATGGCGATGCTTTTTTGACTTCTGCAATCAGGCCATAGCGGCCTTCTGCAACGGATTTTTGAAGGGCAGAGATAAAGCCACGTGGAGATTCCGCCTGATGTGCTCGGTTTTCCAGATCAGCGATAGAGCGTACATCCTTGCGGCCTTTGATGTGCTCGCGTTTGTATGCGTTAATTTTGTCAAGAATATCAGCCATTAGCCGCCCACTTCGTCGGTCATGGCTTGATCACCAGTGTTGTTGGTGATGTTGATCAAGTCTTCCAAAGTGTTCACGGCTTTGCCAGCATCCAAAGCGGCTGCGGCTTGCGCGGCACCGTCTTTGAGGTCTTCGGCTTTGCCTGCGACCAACAATGCGGCAGCGGTGTTGAGAATAACGCAATCGCGGAATGCTCCAGCTTCACCCTGAAGCATAGCACGCATGGCTTCGGCATTTTCTTCCGGTGTGCCACCTTTTAAATCTTCTGGCTTGGCAATGGGTAGGCCTGCATCTTCGGGGTTGATTTCAAATTCTGTCAGTTGGCCATCTTTGATTTGTGCGACGTAGGTTGGGCCTGTGGTGGTGATTTCATCCAAGCCGTCACTACCATGAACGACCCACGCCATTTCGGTGCCTAGGTTGCCCAGGGTTTGCGCCATCGGTGCAATCCAATCCCGGCTAAAGGCACCTGTGAGTTGGCGTTTGACGCCTGCGGGGTTGGAAAGGGGGCCCAGCAAGTTAAAGATCGTACGCACACCCATTTCGATGCGTGCCGGCATCACAAAGCGCATTGCGGCATGGTGACGCGGGGCCAGCAAGAAGCCGATATTGGCTTCCCAGATGGATTGCTTCACCAAGTCCATGTCACATTCCAGGTTTACGCCCAGGGAGCTCAGCACATCGGCAGTGCCGGATTTGGAAGACAGGGCACGGTTGCCGTGCTTGGCAATGGGAACCCCGCAGGCAGCAGTCAATAACGCAGCACCCGTTGAAATGTTGTATGTCCCGGAACCATCGCCGCCTGTGCCGACAATGTCGATGGCATTGTGGGGGGCATCCACCGTGGTCATCTTGGCACGCATAGTTTTGACAGCAGCGGTGATTTCATCAACCGTTTCGCCGCGGACCCGCAAAGCCATCAAAAAGCCAGCGATTTGGGCAGTGGTGGCATCGCCGGACATGATGATGTTGAATGCTTCTTCAGCTTGTGCAGCGGTAAGTGCATTGCCATCTGCGACGATGTTGAGGATCGGTTTCAGGGCTGTGGGCGTGTCGTTCATGGGTTACGCAGCCTTCCGGGTCTTAGAGATATCAATAAAGTTTTTGAGAATGTCGTGGCCGTGTTCCGACGCGATGCTTTCGGGGTGGAACTGCACGCCATAAATGGGGCGGGTTTTGTGCATCAGACCTTGAATAACGCCGTCCGCACTTTCTGCGGTAATTTCCAAGCAATCGGGCAGGCCATCTTTATCCACCATCAGTGAATGATAGCGCGTGCAGGTCAGTGGGGAGGGCAGGCCTTGGAACACACCTTTGTCGGTGTGGGTGATTTCTGAGATTTTGCCATGCATCGGTTTGGGCGAACGCACCACTTTGCCGCCAAAGTGCTGGCCGATGGTTTGGTGGCCCAAACACACGCCAAAGATAGGCAGGGTGTCGGGGGCCTTTGCGACCACATCCAAGCAAATCCCGGCTTGGTTCGGATCACACGGTCCTGGTGACAAAACAATGCCGTCATAACCGCCGTTTACGGCCTGATCGGCGGTGATGGCGTCGTTGCGCTGAACCTCAACTTCAGCACCCAATTCACCAAGGAAGTGGAGCAAGTTGTAGGTAAAGCTGTCGTAATTATCGATTAACAGAAACATTTCAAAGCCTTAAAGGGCACAAGAAGAGCCTGTGCCACCAGAAAATCCAGAGTGCAGAGAATGCCCGCTGGGTCCCCATACCGTCAAGTGCAGCTATCAATGAAATTCACTTGTTTTTGGGAAAAGAATTAAAGTGCGAATTTCTTGACCCTCGTACATAGAGATGATGTATATTATGATAACCTAAAATATAAAAATCACTCATAAAGCTAGGTCACTCTGATGCCTGATGAAGCCTTGCACACTGCTCTTGAAACAAAACATATATCTCTGCCTGTAGAAGGCATGACCTGTGCGTCATGTTCGTCCCGTATTGAGCGCCAACTTAAGAAATTGGAAGGCGTTCTGGACGCTTCTGTCAATTTGACGTTGGAAACAGCAGACGTTCATTTTGATCCAGGACAAATTCGTGCCCGTGACATTAAAGAATCTATTGAAAAAACAGGATTTATCGTTCCTGAACGCATTGTTGAGTTGTCCATAGAAGGGATGACCTGTGCGTCTTGTTCCGCACGTATTGAAAAGCAACTGGATATTTTGCCCGGTGTGTCGGATGCCAGCGTCAATCTGGCGGATGAGACAGCACGTGTAGTCCTGACCCATGCCCGTCCGGCATCTGTGGTGCGTGCAATTCAAAAAGCTGGCTTCGAAGCCACCATTATTGAAGATGTGGAGGCCTTTGGGGCAGAAGATGCCAAAAAGGATCAACAACGTCTGCAAAAGGACTTTGTGAATTTAGCCTTTGCTGCCGCACTGACCATACCGCTTTGGGCTGACATGATCGCGGGCATGATGGGTTTTGACTGGACCCTAAGCCGAATGTCACAACTGATTCTTGCCACTGCCGTGCAATTTGGGGCTGGGCTGCGGTTTTATGTTCCGGCGTTTAAAGCTGTGCGGGCCGGAAGCGGCAATATGGACTTGTTGGTGGTTTTGGGCACAACAGCTGCCTGGGGACTCAGTGCCACGCGGGTAATTCAGGGTTTGGAAGGCCATTTGTATTTTGAAGGTGCGGCAACGGTTATAACTTTGATCTTATTTGGTCGTTTCTTGGAAAGCAGGGCCAAACGTGGAACGACGGGGGCCATTCGTGCCTTGATGAAGCTCCGTCCCGATACCGCTCGGGTGATTTCTGAGGATGGCGAAGAAGTCGAAATCCCCGCGAGCGCCGTAAAAACCGGTGATGTCGTTGTCATTCGTCCCGGTGAACGTGTTCCAGTGGATGGTGAAGTCATCCAAGGCGAAACCGATATGAACGAAAGCCTAATTACGGGTGAAAGTCTTCCCGTTGCCAAAGCTGTCGGTGATGACGTCATCGGCGGGGCTATTAATGGTGATGGAATGGTGCGTGTGAGAGCTACGCGTGTCGGTGAAGCCTCAACATTGGCCGAAATCATACAAAGCGTTCAAAACGCTCAATCTTCTAAGGCCCCAGTTCAAAAGCTAGTAGATAATATTGCTGCTATTTTTGTGCCAGTCGTGATCCTAATTGCACTGGCAACATGGGGGGGATGGGTGCTGGTTGGTGCTGGCTGGGAAGTGGGTATGATCAATGCCGTAACGGTGTTGGTGATTGCGTGCCCATGCGCTTTGGGATTGGCAACTCCGACGGCCATTATGGTTGGCACAGGGGTTGCGGCAAAGCATGGCATCTTGATCAAGGATGCTGCCGCGATGGAACAAGCCCAGGGCATCAGTGCCGTGGTGTTTGATAAAACCGGGACTTTGACCGAGGGCCAATTGAAGGTGAAATCGGTTCATCCGATGGGTGGTGATGAAGCAGCCTTCTTAAACTTGGTCGCCAGTGTACAACATGGTAGCGAACACCCCATCGCACAGGCTGTGTTAAGAAGCGTTGAAACCAAGCTGTCTCCGGTTGAGGCTTTCAAATCGCATCCTGGCAAAGGTGTCGAAGGTGTTGTTGAAGGGCGCCATATTTATATCGGCAACCGCGCACTCATGGCTGAAGTTGGCCTTAACGATGTGGCCTTGGAGGATGCGTCCCAAGGTTTGGAACGGCGAGGCAATACGGTTGTTTGGGTGGTTGAGGTTGGCAAAGGTATGCTGGGCTCTATTGCTGTTGGAGACAAACCAAAACCTACGGCTCAAGCTGCGGTTGCAGAACTGGAAGCCATGGGTTTGAACACTTGGATGTTGACGGGTGACAATCGTCGTTCTGCTGAGGTAATGGCGGAAAAACTTGGTGTCTATAATGTGATGGCTGAGGTTCTTCCTGACGGTAAGGCTGATGAGGTCAAACGTTTGCAATCTGTCGGACATAAGGTCGCCATGGTTGGTGATGGCGTCAATGATGCACCAGCACTTGCGCAGGCTGATATTGGGATCGCTATGGGCACGGGCAGCGATGTCGCTATGCACACGGCAACCATCACGTTGATGCGGGGTGCGCCTGAATTGGTGGCAGGTGCATTGAAAGTATCGCAAGCCACATTGCGCAAAATTCGCCAAAACCTATTCTGGGCATTCATTTACAACATCATTGCGCTACCATTGGCAGCCAGTGGTTTTTTGAGCCCGGCAATTGCGGGGGCTGCCATGGCAATGAGTTCTGTCTCAGTTGTGACCAACTCATTGTTGCTAAAACGTTGGAAGTTGGGCGAGTAAACCTGATTTCTAGCAAGATTGCTGTGGATAACGCCGTAGCGTTCATTGACTGTAAAGCCCTTGCGTAGGAACCTAGCCGACTGATTCTTTGAACACGGATATGTCGAGTGGCCCGCAAAACCCACAAAGGTAAACCGCAAGCGAAGTCTGCGCATGCCCAGGCCAAACGTCTTGCCGCCAAACACCAGGCGCGCAGGACACACGGGCGTTTGGGTGGCAGTTTGGGTTGGTTGCCTGCTGGATTGCGTAAATATGTGCGTGCGGCCCTGGATAAACAATTTCACGTTCCTAAACTTGATCTGGATTTACATGTCCTCCCGGCTCTTGCAGGTGTCGTGGTTTTGGCTGTTGCGGTTGGTGCGGGGTATTGGGGCGCGCAGTCTTTGTTTGGGGGAGGGGTTGAAACAGCTCACCAACGTCCAACAAAAAACGTCGTGATCCAACAAACACATAGCCTGCGTGGCGTGATTTTGTCGGAAGATGATGCAGAAAAAACTGTCAAAACAGCCTACGAGGAAAAGGTTTTAGAAGAAGTCTACACCCCACCGGAACCTGCTGCACCTGAACCTGCAACTGAGGTTGCCCCAGAGCCAGAAATTGCTCCTAAACCTGTTGTTGAGGTTGAGAACTATGAGGTTGCTTGGCAAGGGGGAAAGCCGTTGTGGCTGAAAAATGCGATTGCCTATGCACCGCCTAAGGGCAAGCCGCAAATTTCTATCGTCATTGACGATATGGGTGTGGACCGCAGACGATCTAAGGCTATGTGGGAAGAGGTTACAGCACCTTTAACCTTGTCGTTTATGACCTATGCTGATGACTTGCCTGAACAAACCCGTGCGGCACGGTCAAAAGGGCATGAGTTGATGTTGCATATGTCCATGGAGCCTTCCAGTTCAACCATTGATGCGGGTGCGAATGTATTGCTGACGGCCATGCCGACTGCAGAAATCCGTTCTTTGGCAAATTGGGGCATGAACCGTTTTGAAGGCTTTGTCGCGGTGAACAATCACATGGGTAGCCGTTTTACTGAAGATGAGCGCGGTATGCGTGTGGTGATGGAAGAAATTAAGAAAAAGGGACTGTTTTTCTTAGACAGCCGTACATCCAGCCGAACTGTGGGACGCAGAATTGCGCGTGAAGTGGGGTTGCCGGTTTTGGAACGCAACGTCTTTTTGGATAATGAAAACATTCCCGAAAAGGTCTTAGCCCAACTTTATGAAACCGAACGCATTGCCCAAAAATATGGCCATGCTATTGCAATTGGGCATCCCCGTGATGCTACTATTAAGGTGCTGAAAACCTGGATTGAAGACGCCCGCAGTCGTGGGTTTTCCATTGTGCCGATTTCAACTTTGATGAAGAAGCGCTTATACCTCAATAACTTGAAGCTTAAAGGCTAAGTTTTAAGCATACTGATTAATCAAAACACCGCGTAGCTCGCTTTGGCCGGTAGCCCCCAAGGCACTCAGTGCATTGGAGATTGCACCGGTTCCGTTGAGTGCACTATCCAATTGCTCAAGTCCACGTACCCGTTGTTCAGCTATCGTGATGGCAAAATTGAACCGTGCAATGGCGTCTTGAATACCTTCGGCCGTGTGGAGATTGATGTTTTCCAGGTTTAGGCCTTTTAAGTCCAAAGCTTGAGGGGAGATATTAACCTCACCCCCGTATTTTGTTGTTTTAAGGGTCAGGTCGCGTGAAGAACTTGAAATAAGATTACCTGACCCGACGGCTGCATTTTCGACCAGTTCTTCCAAACGTGCTAAGGTGCGTTTCACATCGGCTGAGATATTCCCAACACTGACACGGGTATCATTTGCGATGGTAATACGTGCTGTTGTTTTGGTCAGTGAGGTTGAAGCAATTTCCACAACGCTGGCTAGGCTCTTGAGCATGCCAATTATGTTTTTGCCAATGAAAACAGATGCTTGTATGGCTACGGTGGATTTGTCCGGTGACACAACGACACGATGTGATGGTGAGGTGGAACGCAACGAGTCCGGTAGGGCATTAATGGAAGTCCCGCTTGCCCTAGACGTATTTGAAAGCTTTCGTACTGTTTGTACAGAAGCGTTTATGTAAGCACTGGTTACACCTGCAATGTCAGCCATTGAGCACCTGTTGGCCAAGCTGAGACAGGTCTTCTACCTAGTCTTGAGTGATTATTTGCAATACAAATTGTGCTATAACTGGAACGATTATACTAGAACTGCTAAAGAGTATTCTACAGGACGGAGAAATGCCGTGAAAGGGATTAAAGGGACTAGATGAGTAATACATATTCTGTACTTGGTATGAGCTGTGGTGGTTGTGCAAGCTCTGTGACTAAGGCCATTCAAGATGCGGCGCCTGGGGCTGTGGTTGAAGTCAATTTAGATGCTAAATCCATTTCTGTAGATGGTGCTGATGAAGCCACAGTGAAACAAGCTGTTGAAGGTGCTGGATTTGAATTTGCTGGTGCCGCTTAATGATTAATCATTCCTGAGGGGGAAGTGAACATGATGAGATCAATTATTCGCAGGGTTTCCGCAGTTTTGTTTGTATGTGCAGTTTCAGTTCTGCCATACCAGGTCGAGGCTGCGGACTTCATCATTGAACCAATGGACTACAACGTTCCCCAAGAGGTTGAGGCCGCCGCCGATGAAGGTAAGAACGTTGTTATTATGTTTGGTCAAAACGGCTGTCCATATTGCGCCAAAATGCACAAACGAGTTTTCCCCCATCCCAAAGTTGCCGCGCAATTTGATGAAACCTTTGTGTTGTTTGAGGTGAACATCAAGGGCGATTTGGATGTCGTAACCCACAAGGGGGAAGCCAAAACGGAAAAGGCATATGGCAGTGAAATGCGTGTCCGCGCAACGCCATTGTTCGTCTTTTTCGGAAAAGATGGCTCTGAAGCCTTGCGGCTTACCGGGTATCAAGATCCAGCTATGTTTATGACTGCTGGGCGTTATATCAGCTCTGAAGCTTACAAAGAAGGATCGTTCCTTAAATTTGTTCGTAGTGGTAAGTGAGGAGGATGATTATGAACACAATCTTCAAATTTGCTTGGGTTGCTGTTGTGTTGTCCTTCACTTTTGGGACGGCCCCATCATGGGCTCAAACACCGCAAACTGATGTTGAGATGTTGGCCCTGATGGGTGATGCCCCCAATGAAAAGAAATTGGCAGCATTAGAAGTCTATTACGAACTGCACGTATCGGAATCGATCGTGCAGCATATGAACGAACGCCGTACAGGTGCCATGTTTGCCATTCAACGGGCTCAGCGCGCAGAAATGGGGGCTGATGAGATTGCGAAGCGTGAGAAAACAGCCAAAGATATTGCGGCCGAGCGGGAAGCAAAATTGGAAGCCAATATGGCTTTGCGCCTCAAACTGGAACAAATTTCAGGAATCGAATTTGCTGAAAATTTAGTGATGATCCCGGATGCCCCGATGGCCAAACCTGCTGTGCCTGTTGGGGTGTCTGCTGATCTGATCAAAGCGCAAGCCGAGGCATGGTCTGCTTTACAAGTGGCGCAATCAAAATGGCAAGAACAGCGATTGATTATGTTGGAGGCGCAACAGCGTTACGATGAAACCCGCGATGTGCCCATTGGGGATCATTTCCGTGCCATGACTGAGGCTGAAACCAACTATGCCATTGCCATCGGTGCGTGCCGAATGATTGAGGCGCGGATTGCTGCGCAAACTGGGAAGTCGATTGGCGCTGTTTTAGGTGGTCTATAAACCCATACCATTATATTCTGTATACTTTAGGCCCTGCACCAATTTGGAGTGGGGCCTAAATTTTTGCCAATAACAATTCATAATCCCTTCATAAGCCATGCATATAAGGAATGTCTAATATGTCCTTGCGGGGGGTGTAATAATTGATTAAGGTGACTATATTATAGTTAACTAATATAAAGACCTTGATTCGTTACCCCGAAAGGAAATGAACATGTTTGCATTTTTATTGATTTGGGCTCTGGGCATTTTTGCCATCGCTACAACTGGCGTATTTGCGTATTTGCTCCTAAGAGCTTTGGCGCGTGGCTTCGCATGTGTCGCATCTGTGGAACCCAATCCTGCAGTTTGCGGCTAATCAGCTAAAAAGTATAAAAAAACCGGGGGGATGCCTTATGCATGCCCCCGGTTTGCTTTTAAATTAGTGAGTTAGTTGTTGCGCCGAGCGTAGCGTACAGCTTCTTGTGCAGCACGGATCAAAGCTTTGGCTTTGTTGCAGCTCTCATCAAATTCACCCAATGGGGTTGAGTCGGTCACCACACCGCCGCCAGCTTGTGCATAGAGCCAGCCATCTTTGATAACGGCTGTACGCAGTGCAATACAGGTATCCATTTCTCCGTCGGCACCGAAATAACCAATACATCCGGCATAAATTCCACGTTTTTCAGGCTCCAATTCATCGATGATTTCCATGGCCCGGACCTTAGGGGCACCGGACACTGTCCCTGCTGGAAAACCTGCATAAAGGGCATCAATCGCATCTTTCCCATCGGCAATTTTACCTTCGACGTTGGAAACGATGTGCATAACGTGGCTATAGCGTTCAATCATGTAGCTATCTGTGACGTTGATGGTACCGACTTTGGCAACACGGCCAACATCATTACGGCCCAGGTCCAATAGCATCAAGTGTTCAGCACGTTCTTTAGGATCGGCCAGCAAATCTTCTTCTAAGGCTTTATCTTCGGCCACAGTCGCGCCACGTGGACGTGTTCCGGCAATGGGGCGGATGGTCACGGTGCCATCACGCAAACGGACCAAAATTTCGGGGCTGGACCCCGCAACCTGAAAACCGCCAAAGTTCAAATAGAATAAGAACGGAGCAGGGTTGATACGCCGCAAAGAACGGTAAAATGCAAACGGCGGCAAGCTAAACGGAAGTTTGAAACGTTGGCTCAAAACCACCTGGAAGATATCACCCGCCAAGATGTATTCCTTGGCTTTGTCAACCATATTGAAGAAGGCGGATTTCTCCATATTGGACTGTGGTTCGGGTAGGTCCAAAGTATTTTGCTGAACGGGTTGAGGCGGCAACGCACTTTCAAAATCTGAAATGGTGCGACCCAGTCGATCCTGTGCAGCATCGTATGCTTGTTCCGCATTAACGCCATCTGCGGGATAAACCGGTGTCACCACAAAGACGTTATCGGATGCATTGTCAAAAATGGTAATCACGGTTGGGCGCAAGAATAAACCATCCGGTACATTCAAGACGTCTGGGTTGTTATTGGGGATATTTTCAACCAAGCGCACACTGTCATAGGACAGATAACCGATCAGGCCCGCAGCCATGGGGGGGAGATCTTCGGGCATATCAATGCGGCTTTCGGCCAGCAAAGCGCGCAGGGATTTCAATGTGCCGTGTTCTTCAGCCACGGGGCAGGTGGCAAAGGTGTTCGCGTCTTCTAAGGCATTGCGGTTGATCTCGGCCTGCTCACCTGTGGCGCGCCAGATGAGGTCCGGGCGACAACCGACAAAGGAATAGCGTCCGCGATTGGCACCGCCTTCCACGGATTCCAGCAAAAAGCCCAATTGGTCGGCCCCCACCAGCTTCATGTAGGCCGAAACCGGGGTGTCTAAATCACCCAACAACGTGGTCCATACAACTTGTGCATGACCCTTGTTGTAGGTCTGTTCAAAGGCCGATTGATCAGGGGTTAAATCCATGTGTATGTGATCCTGGATCAATAAGCTTGGTCGATGACTTGTTGGTTGATGGAAACGCTGTACTTGCCTTCCAAAGCTTGGGTCAACTGGGTCAGCAAATCGGTCTGAATGTCGCCAACGGTTTTGTCCCGAACCGATTTGTAATCTGTGCTTTGCGGGTCAACGGTGGCCGTGGTGATGGTGTTCACGCGTGCGACTGTATGTGCACCCGTACCTTCTTCCGATGCGGCATCACCTTGTTTCAATTCAAATAGCTTAACCAATAATGTTGCCGGCATGGCGTTGACTTCCATACCAATACCTTCACGTGTCATTGGCTTGGTTGTTGAAGCGGTGAGGCCAAAAGCCTTAGCAATATCAGCCGCTTTTTCACCTGTATTCATGCGATCCGTAATGGTTTTTGCAAGATCAGCAGCCAGCTCACCGCGGGCTTTGGCGTCCCAAGCTTGCGTGACTTCTTTCTTAACCGTGTCCAAGGGACGCAAGGCTGGGGTGGTGACACCGTCTACACGTACCACGAAGAACGCTTGGGAATCTCCGGCTTCGGTCATGGCGCTATCTTGGCCCTCGCCAAGCTTAAAGCCTTCGGCAACAACTTCATTAAGATATGGAAGTTTAGCTGGAATACCTTCTGGGGTCAGACCTTGAGCATCAACAGCAGGAACATGAACGGTTTTTAAGCCTGATGCTGTAGCAGCTTCTTCAAAAGTCATGCCGCCGCCGAGTTTGTCCTCAATTTCATTGGACTGTTCGAACAGCACGTTCAGAGCACGGTCCAATTTGACGGCCTGTGCCAAGTCATCGCGTACATCCGCCAATGGCTTCACGATTTGCGCAGTAATGTCGACCACTTCAAATACATGCCAGCCCAAGGGGCTTTGCAGTGGTGCTGAAATACCACCGTTTTTAAGGGCAAATACCGCAGTTGCAATGTCGGGAGATAGGTTTGCGGCATCGGCACTGGTGAATTCACCAATGTTGGTCATCGCCGGGTTTGCCCCCACTTCGGTAACAACAGCGGCCAGCGGCTTTCCACCATCCAACAGGGCTTTGGCTTTGTTGGCACTTTCTTCGTCTTTGACCAACACTTGACGGAGTGTGCGTTTTTCCGGCGTTAAGTAGTCGGCTTCGCGTTCGTCATAGGCTTTTTGAATGTCGTCTTCCGTAACCTCAATGGTATTGGTGAGGTCTTCACTTTTCAACACGATGGCGGTCAACTTGCGATATTCCGGCGCCATGAATTGGCCTGAATTTTCCGTGTGGTACGTTTTCAGCTGTTCTTCAGACGGAGCGGGTACGTTGGTCAATTTGACGTGATCAATGCGGATAACATCGGCTGTGCGTTGCTCTTGGGCATGGACGTAAAGTGCATCGACCAAAGTTTTGGGTGGTGTTGCACCGCTTTGAACCGGGGCCAAGTATTGGTTGCGAGACATATTCTCACGTACAAAACCAACATAACGATCTTCAGTAAAGCCAGCTTGGGTCAATCTGGACCTGAAAACATTGCGATCAAATTGGCCAGCTTCGTTCTTGAATTCTGGGGACCGGTGTATGGCATCCAATATTTGAGTGTCTGAAATGTAGACGCCCAACTCGCGTGCACCTTCATTGACGAGGGTTTCTTGGACAATGCGGCTTGCGATCATCACGCCCAAGCCCATGGCCTTTGCCATTTCAGGGGTGACTTGCTGACCAAACACCTGTGACATGCGTTCGAGTTCACGTAAATACTGAGCACGGTAGTAATCAACAGGAATGTTGGTTTCCCCGACGGTTGCCACTGTAACTTGGTCCGCGCGCCCCCTAAAAATATCGCCAATCCCCCAGACGGCGAAACTGAGCACCAAAAGGCCCAAAAAGGCTTTGATGAAGATGGTGTTTGCGGACTTGCGCATGAATTCGAGCATGACGGCGATTTATCCTAATAACAGGGGGCAAAAACATAAGAAAACTCAAGGGAATCATTCGTCCCCTTAAGAATGCTCGGCATCATAAAAGGGGGGCGGTTTCAGAGCAAGTGAGGAATACGGCAAAGTTTGAAATGTCTGTGCAACATCTCGATAACATCAAAATGCAATAAATGGTTGAAAATTACATATGGAGGACAACGTTATATTTTGTGAGAAGCGGAAAGGGGGTATGTCATGAAAAAGGTAGCTTTAGTCACCCTGCATGGAATGGGGAAAATAAAGCCGAACTACTTTGGCGATCTTGAAAAAGGTTTAAAAAAGAGATTGGGGGACAGATGGAGCCAGATTTCGTTTCAAAATGTTCAATACGCCCCAGCCATGCAAAAACCGCAGGATGCCTTGTGGAAGGACGTAAATGGTGAACCAAACAACGATATCGATAGCTCACGTTTGAGAAAATTCTTCCTGTACAGTTTCAGTGATGCCAGTTCATTGGAACACAGTGCCCAGAGAGGTGAGGGAACATACCTAGCAGCACAAAAAGCCATTCAAATGAAGCTGAAAAGAGCTTATCGAGATTTGAAAAATGTAAATGACAAGCATGTTGTGATTATTGCGCAATCCTTGGGCTGCCAAGTCATTTCTAATTATCTATGGGATGCGCAAAAAGGAAAGAACATCTTTAAAAACACGGATGGTATCGCACCCGATGAGCTTAAATTTTTGAAGCTGAAAAGCCTTAAGCATCTCATCACCACGGGGTGCAATATTCCGATTTTTGTTGGTGGTATGACAACACGAAAATGCTTTTCTAAGCCTCATGGTGACTTCAAATGGGACAATTATTACGATCCCGATGATGCTTTAGGATGGCCCGTTCGCCAATTGGGAAAAACTTTTGAAATTGCCAATGATCACGACATCAATGCCGGGGGACTGATTACAAGCTGGAACCCATTGAGCCACGGGCAGTACTGGTCTGATCGTAATGTTATCAAGCCGTTGTCAAATACCCTAGAGGGATTGCTTGGTTAGGTTTTTGGTTCAAATGTTTGCACGCATTGGATGTTTTGCTACTGTTTGTTATATAGACGATTCTTATAACGACCAGTGGGAGGTCAAAAGATCATGTTACGATTTGTTGTTTTCTTAATGGCAATGGTTACGTTGTCAGGAATTTTGGTTTTGTTGGCATTGACATTGCCGCTTGGACTTAACAATGCAACGGGCGTGATTGGCTCCGTTGCGATTGGTACAGCGTTGGCCATTCCTGTATCCATTATCGTGGCAAAGGCTATGATGGGCAATCAAGCTTAGCCGCAAACAGATCAAACCGTAAACGGAGCGCGCTCATCACCGCGCTCCGTTTTTTTATGGGAAAGCTAGACGTCTATGTCTTCAATACGTTAGCGTCACGGTCATGGCACTTAGAACCCTCAACACCTTTGATAAATTATCCGTTGGCGTATTGGCGGGTACATTATTGTGGATTGTGCTGGGGTTTCAAACACCGGGCCAAGCTTGGGATGATCATTTTCAAAGCATTTATGGCGATATGATCTTGGCCTATTTCTCTTCGGGTTTCGATGACCAACGCGCACTGACGTACAACAACTTGCCACTGTATGGCGGCTTGTTCGATACGATAGCCCAGGCTTTCGTGCGAATTCTGCCGTTTGCACCACAAGACACGCGCCACCTGTTGACGTCATTAACGGGCTTAGTTGGACTAATTGGGGTATGGCGTTTTGGGCGATATCTGGGCGGGGCCACGGTTGGTTTTTTGGCTTTGGTGTTGTTGGTAACGACGCCGAGTTATGTCGGCCATATGTTCATCAATGCCAAAGACATTCCCTTTGCAGCTGCCTACATCTGGGCATTGTACTTGGCGGTGTTGAGCTTTGAGCAATTCCCAGAAGTTAAGTTGACCACAGCAGTGTGGCTGGGCGTTGCCCTCGGATGTGCCATGGGGGTGCGTATTGGTGGGGTGTTGGTGGTGGCCTATTTAGGCGTGCTGTTGGCTCAACATTATTTGTGGCGTCATGCACGTTCCCCCATATCAGGACGAATACCTGAAGTGGCTTCTATCGCACGGACGTTGTTTTTGGTCGCTATTCCGGCCTTTATACTGACGTTTGCGCTGTGGCCGCGCTCATGGGAGGCACCGCTCCATTTGATGCTGTTTAGTCTGCTTCAGACGTCAAATTTTGATTTTGTCATTGATGTTCTGTTGGCGGGTAATACCTATCCATCCAATCAAATACCATGGTTTTACTGGCCCTTATCGTTCGGCGTTAAACTGCCCGAAATCCTGTTGTTGGGACTTGTCATCAGCGTGCCTTGGGCCGTAATTGCGTGGACAAAAGCGATCAGAGCAGGAGATCGTAAGCTTGGCTTTGGTTTAATGGTGCTGATGTTGGGGGCGTTTTTCCCACCTCTCTATAGTGTGCTATCTGGGGCTGTACATTATGATGGTATCCGCCACTTCTTATTCGTTGTCCCGCCCATGGGGGTGTTGGTGGCCCTGGGCCTTACTTGGATCAAGCCATCCAAATTTGTTATTGTGGCGATCAGTGTTGGTGTGGCGATCAGTGGTGCGCGCATCATCACCAGCTTCCCTTATACTTATGTCGTTTACAACATGTATGCGGGCGGGACAGATGGGGTGCAGGGGCGTTATGAACTGGATTATTGGGCGGTGAGCTACAAAGATGCTGCTCATGCCTTAACCAAATTACGTCAAGGTGATGAAGGGGCTTACACGGTTTTTGTGTGTGGCCCGCAACCCTCTGCAGAGCCATATTTGGATCAATACGCCACTATTGTGCAAACTTTGGATCAGGCTGATTACTTACTGTGTTTTACGCGCTGGAATGCAAATCAAGCTGTTCAAGCCCCGATCATTGCCACGATTGCCACTCAAGGTGCTGTATTGAGTGAGGTCAAAGATTTAAGGCGTGGTTATACACTTCAAAACTTACCGCCGAAGACTTTGACATTAATACAGGGACCTCAAAAGTGAGGAAAGCGCAGATGAAAACGGCCCATACACAAAACTATGTAGTGTATCCAAGGCTGTATAAAATGGTATGTAAATAAGGACTGTACATTTAGGGCCCCCCGAAACAATGCCTACAATTCGCACGCTTCTTGTCGAAGATAGCAGTATTAATAGAAAAATTATTCGCCGGTATATGGGGGAAGGGCGCAGTGATTCCTACGATGTCGTTGAGGCAACAACCTTGTCAGAGGCGCTCATCGCCTTACAAGTGGCCCAATTTGATATTGTGTTGCTGGATTTGATGTTGCCTGATTCCGTTGATATGGCAACGTTGGATGCAATCCGAGAACAGTCCCCAGATGTTGCGATCATTGTCCTGACCGCATCGGGGGACACGACAACTGCAAAACAAGCCCTGAAGCGCGGGTGCCAAGATTTCTTAATCAAAGGGGCTTTTGACGGCAATTTGTTGCGCCATGCCATTCGCTATTCTGTAGAACGCGCCCATATGGCAGCTGAATTGCGTTTGAATGAGCAGCGTTTTCAAGATTTTGCTGCTGCCGGTGCCGACTGGTTTTGGGAAATGGGACCAGAACTGACGTTTACTTACCTATCTGATGAGTTCACGGCGATTACCGGGCTCAATGCAGAGGATTCCATCGGTAAAGATATTGCGATTAACACATCGCAACAGCACTCTGATGCCAAATTGGGCACTTACCGTAAGAAGCTTCAGGATCACAAACCCATCAATAACTTTGAATACATCGCTGCCATGGAAGCTGGTGGTGGCGAGCAATGGTTTCGTATCAGCGGTTTGCCCGTATTTGACAAAGATAATGTATTTCAAGGGTATCGTGGCACGGGTGTTGATATTTCCATTGAAAAATATGACGAAATGCAAACACAGCGTGGCAAAGATCTTGTAGACGGTATTCTTGCAACGTCTTTGGACGGTTTCTTGGTATTGCAAGGGGTGCGCGATACAAACAACCATATTGCGGATTTGAGTTTTTCGCACGTTAATCGTCGTGCGGAAGAAATATTGGGACGAAACCGTTCAGAATTGATGGGCCGTTTGTTCCGCTTGGAAATGCCGCATATGATTTCTCAGGGGGTTATGAAGCACTGTATCCAGACTTTGGACACAGGTACCCCATTTGATCTTGAGCAGCTCTATCATGAAAAAACGATGCAGGGCTGGGTGCGGATCATTGGGGTGAAGTTAGGTGAAAGCGTTGTGATTACGCTGTCTGACATCAATGCCCGTAAAGAAGCCGAGCGAGAACAACGTCTTGCGACGGCTTTGTTTCAGACGTCGGCTCAGGGCATGTTGATTTCGGATGCAGGCAATCGGATCATTTCAGCCAACCCTGCCTTTAGCAAAATTACGGGATATGATCTGAACGATGCCATAGGTCATGACCCAAAATTCTTGTCCTCGGGCCGTCACGATGAAGATTTCTATCATAATTTGTGGAAAGACCTGAAACACGAAGGGCACTGGGTGGGGGAAATATGGAACCGCCGCAAAAATGGTGAACTTTTTGTCCAGCATCAAAACATTTCGGTGATCCGAAATGAGCAAGGTGAAATTGAAAATTTTGTAGCCGTCTTTAAAGATGCGACTGAGCAAAAAGAACGTGAAGAACAGCTTTATCAACGTGCCAACTATGATGCTTTGACTGGACTGCCCAACCGGGCGTTGTTGGAAGACCGTATTGCCACAGCAATCCCCAAAGCCGAACGCGACCAAGTTGAATTGGGCATCATGTTCATTGATTTGGATGGTTTTAAACCTGTTAACGATACATACGGACACTTGGCTGGTGATTTTGTCCTTCAAGAAATCGCCAAACGCTTAACTGATTGCGTGCGTGAAAGTGACACTGTTGCCCGACTTGGTGGTGATGAGTTTTTGATTATGGCTTTGGGAGTTGAAGGTCGAAAAAGTGTTGAAGTTGTTGCGAAGGGTATATTTGAAGCCTTGGAGGCTCCCTTTGTTTATGAAGGTGTAAATCTTAACCTGGGTGCTTCTGTTGGCATTGCAATGTACCCTGAACACGGCTCTCACCCCGTGGAGCTGATCGAACGTTCCGATAAGGCCATGTATAAAGTCAAAGGCATGGGCAAGGGGGCTTTCAGTTTTTATGATCCCGATTTCAATTATGATGAAGTTGTCGTGCCTGGGCGTGATGGGGATGAGCCTTCGGATTAGACCAGGAGGGCACTCCACATCAGTCTAAAACACCCACCCCAAAGAGTATTGCGCCTTGTGGCCTCTGTGATAGAACTCTTGCCAACTTGGAAATTTATAGAATCAACCGAATAACGGGGGAAGACAGATGAGCGCACGGCGCACTTTGATTGCAGGCAACTGGAAAATGAACATGCTGACCGCAGATGCTAAAGCATTGGCTGGCGGCTTGGCTGATAAGCTCAAAGCGAATGGAGCCGCTAACTTTGAAATGTTGGTTTGCCCGCCCGCAATTTTGATCCCAGTTGTTGCCGACGCTATCGCAGGTTCTGACATGCAGTTGGGCAGCCAAGACAACCATATGAACGAAAAAGGTGCCCACACGGGTGATACCGCTGCCGCCATGATCAAGGATGCTGGCTGTGGTTATGCCATTGTTGGTCACTCGGAACGCCGCACTGATCACGGTGAAACCAACGAAATCGTGGCTGCAAAAGCCGCTGCGGCGCAAGCCAACGGCCTGACGGCTGTGATTTGCATCGGTGAAACCGAAGCAGAACGCGATGCTGGTAAGACCTTGGATGTAAACGGTTCTCAGATCGCTGGCTCCGTTCCTGAAGGAAGCACCGCAGCCAACACCGTCATCGCATACGAACCCGTTTGGGCCATCGGCACTGGCCGCACGCCGACCTCTGACGAAGTTCAAGATGTTCACGCATATATCCGAGGCGAACTGGCGAAAAAAATCGGTCAGGATGAAGCGGATAAGACCCGTATCCTTTACGGTGGTTCCATGAACCCCAAGAATGCCAAAGAGCTGTTGGCCTTGGCTGACGTGGATGGCGGCTTGATTGGGGGCGCGAGCCTTAAGGTCGATGATTTTTGGACCGTTGCCGAAAGCGCTTAACGGTTTATTTTTCCCTAGCCAAATGGGCATTTTGGGACTACATACGGCCTAACGTTTTTATGAGCCCGGGGTTTGCTCCGGGCTCAGTCTATTGGGAATCGAAGTCATGCTGACAGTTTTGCTTGTCATTCACGTATTGGTCACCATTGCACTGATCGGCCTTGTGCTGATCCAAAAAAGCGAAGGCGGTGCTTTGGGTATCGGCGGCGGCGGCGGTGGCGGCGGCATGGGTGGTTTTATGACCGGCCGTGAACAAGCCAACCTGCTGACACGTTCCACAGGCATCCTGGCAGCCATGTTTATGGCGCTGAGCTTAGCCATTGCAGTTGTGACGGGGCAAAGCACGGAACGGGGGTCAATCCTCGATTCGGTTGAAACTCCGGCTCAAACGGCTCCGACACCTGCTGTTCCAGCTGAACCAGTTGTTCCCGCCGCGCCCACCGCCCCGGTGGCTGAATAACCCGCGTATCAAGGGCTCCAGACTATTGAGCACTACTTATCAACAGGGGCGGCAAGACATTGCCGCCTCTTTCGTTTTACACGTCCTCACAGTTGGGTATATTGAAGTCCCATGACACGGTATATTTTCATCACTGGTGGCGTGGTTTCCTCTCTCGGAAAAGGTCTTGCCTCCGCAGCTCTGGGCGCGGCGCTTCAAGCGCGCGGCTACAGCGTTCGCTTGCGTAAATTGGATCCGTATATCAACGTTGATCCTGGCACCATGAGCCCATACCAGCACGGTGAGGTTTACGTCACCGATGATGGCGCAGAAGTCGATTTAGATTTTGGTCATTATGAACGCTTCACCCTGGTGAGTGCGCGTCAATCTGACAACGTCACAACGGGTCGTATTTATTCCGAAGTGATCGCCAAGGAACGTCGTGGTGACTATCTTGGGGCAACGGTTCAGGTCATCCCGCACATCACGGATAGCATCAAAAATTTTGTGATTTCGCACGAAGGCGATGAAGATTTTGTGTTGATCGAAATCGGCGGAACGGTGGGTGACATTGAAAGCTTGCCGTTCTTGGAAGCCATTCGTCAGTTGGGTAACGAGTTGGGCCCGTCGCGCACCATGTATGTGCATTTGACGCTGTTGCCTTATATTCCCACTGCGGGTGAACTGAAAACCAAACCGACCCAGCACTCTGTGAAAGAGCTACTGCAAGTTGGTATTAAGGCCGATTTGTTGATGTGTCGCGCCGATCGCGATATCCCGGCTGGCGAACGCAAAAAAATTGCACTGTTCTGCAACGTTGCACCGGACAATGTGATCCCGGCGTTGGATGTCTCAAGCATCTATCAAGTGCCCATTAGCTATCACGAACAGGGCTTGGACGATCAGGTGTGTAAACACTTTGGTCTTGATGACGCCCCTGAACCCGACCTTTCACGTTGGCAAGAGGTCGTCGACCGCGTCACAAAGCCGGAAGGCGAAGTGACCATCGCCGTGGTTGGCAAATATGTTGAACTGTTGGATGCCTACAAATCCTTGGCCGAAGCCTTGACCCACGGTGGCATCGCCAACCACGTCAAAGTGAAGCTGGAATGGATTGATGCGTCGATCTTTGAAGAAGACGAACAGTCCGTCATGCATCACTTAGAAGGCAAACACGGCATCTTGGTCCCCGGTGGTTTTGGTGAACGTGGTACGGAAGGTAAGATCAAAGCCGTCCAGTTTGCCCGCGAACATAATATTCCGTACTTTGGTATTTGTCTGGGTATGCAAGTGGCTGTGATTGAGGCTGCACGCAACAAGGCGGGCATTGCGGGTGCGGGCTCCACCGAATTGGGCAGCCCGTCCGAGCCTGTTGTCGGTCTGATGACAGAATGGGCCAAAGAAGGTGATTTGGAAAAACGTGCGCAAGATGGCGATATGGGCGGTACCATGCGCTTGGGTGCATACGATTGCACCATCAAAGATGGTTCTAAAGCTTTTGAGATTTATGGTTCCACCAACATTTCCGAACGTCACCGTCATCGTTATGAAGTAAATACAGCGTATATGGATCGTTTAGAGGCTGCAGGCTTATGTTTCTCGGGCATGTCGCCGGATGGTGTGTTGCCAGAAATTGTTGAATGGCCGGACCACCCGTGGTTTGTAGCTGTACAGTTCCACCCGGAATTGAAATCGCGTCCGTTTGAACCACATCCACTATTTGTGTCGTTCATCGAAGCCGCTGTCCACCAGGCTCGTTTGGTTTAACGAAAGAAAAATAAAATGGCTCAGCCAAAGCACGTTCATGTCGGTCAAGTTGGTTTCGGGAATGATCGGCCTTTGGCGTTGATTGCGGGTCCGTGCCAGATGGAAAGCCGTGAACATGCCATGGAAATGGCAGCGGCTTTGAAAGAACTGACCGACAAACTTGGCATTGGTTTTGTATTTAAATCTTCGTTCGATAAAGCCAACCGTACCTCATTAGGTGGAAAGCGGGGCTTGGGCCTGAAAAAAGCCTTGGATGTCTTTGGCGAGATCAAAGACAAATACGACGTAGCCCTGATCACCGATGTGCATGAAAAAGAACAATGCCAGCCTGTCTCCGAAGTGGTGGATATGCTGCAAATTCCGGCATTCTTGTGCCGCCAGACCGACTTGTTGGTGGCGGCGGCCGATACAGGTGCCGTGGTGAATATCAAAAAAGGCCAGTTCTTAGCCCCCTGGGATATGAAGAACGTGGTTTCTAAAGTGGTTGAAAGCGGCAACGACAAGGTTCTGATTACTGAACGTGGCACCAGCTTCGGCTACAATACTCTGGTTACCGATATGCGCGGTCTGCCTCAAATGGCACATGACAGCGGGTGTCCCATAATTTTTGATGCTACTCATTCCGTCCAACAACCGGGCGGGCAGGGTGGCTCTTCGGGTGGGGATAGGCGCTTTGCTCCTGTCTTGGCCCGTGCAGCAGTGTCTTTGGGCATTGCAGGTGTGTTTATTGAAACACATGATGATCCTGATAATGCGGCCTCTGATGGGCCGAATATGATCCCCCTTCGAGACCTCCCCGACGTGTTGGAAACCCTTATGGCGTTTGACAAGGTAGCCAAAGAGCACCCCATATCGCTATAGTCCGGCTCGACAAAGCCAACACGATAAAGAATGTAAGAAAAGGAACTTAAAAATGACGGCAATTGTCGACATTTATGGCCGTGAAATCTTAGACAGCCGCGGCAACCCCACCGTAGAAGTAGACGTGATCTTGGAAAGCGGCTCTTTTGGCCGCGCTGCGGTGCCGTCTGGTGCTTCTACTGGTGCTCACGAAGCCGTTGAACTGCGCGATGGCGACAAAGGCCGTTACGGCGGCAAAGGCGTGTTGAAAGCGTGTGAAAGCGTTAACGGCGAACTGTGCGACGCTCTGGTCGGTATCGATGCCGAAGACCAGCTGCTGGTCGACAAAGTTATGATTGATTTGGATGGCACGGAAAACAAAGCACGCTTGGGTGCTAATGCCATGCTGGGTGTATCCATGGCTGTTGCTAAGGCTGCTGCCGAAGAAGCCGCACTGCCGCTGTACGCTTACTTGGGTGGTCCGAATGCTCATGTTCTGCCGACCCCGATGATGAACATCATCAACGGTGGCGAACATGCCGATAACCCCATCGATTTCCAAGAATTTATGATTATGCCCGTTGGTGCCGATACCATGGCCGATGCTGTGCGTATGGGTTCCGAAGTTTTCCATCAGTTGAAAAAGGGCCTGTCCGACGCAGGTTTGAACACCAACGTGGGTGACGAAGGTGGATTTGCACCGGAAGTGAAAGGCACGGACGATGCGATCGGCTATGTGCTGAAAGCCATTGAAGCAGCAGGTTACACACCGGGTGACGATGTGATGTTGGCGCTGGACGCGGCCTCCACCGAATTCTTTAAAGATGGCAAGTACGACATCTCTGGCGAAGGTAAAATCCTGGGCTCCGATGAAATGGTGAAGTACTTGGCTGATTTGGTTGCCAAGTACCCGATCTTCTCAATCGAAGACGGTATGGCCGAAGACGACTGGGATGGTTGGAAAGCACTAACTGATGAAATTGGCGACAAGTGTCAGTTGGTGGGCGACGATCTGTTTGTCACCAATCCCAAACGCTTGAAGACGGGTATTGATATGGGGGCTGCTAACTCAATCTTGGTTAAAGTGAATCAAATCGGTACGCTCTCTGAAACGTTCGAGGCTGTGGAAATGGCGCACCGTGCGGGCTACACGTCTGTGATTTCACACCGTTCGGGTGAAACCGAAGATTACACCATTGCCGATATCGCGGTGGCGACCAATGCAGGTCAAATCAAGACAGGTTCCCTCAGCCGTTCTGACCGCATGGCAAAATACAACCAGCTGATCCGCATCGAAGAAGAACTGGAAATTGTCGGCAAGTATGCAGGACGTTCTATCTTGCGTTAGACACATGCCATTCTCATATAAAAAGCCCCGGTCGATTGCCGGGGCTTTTTTGTTGTCTAATATGGATGAGGCCCAAAGATGAAAATACTCAAATGCGACTTATGTGATGTCACCGCAGATGGTGAAACATTTGAAGAATGGATGGATAATCTTCGTCCGCATTATATGGAAGCTTATGCCGATGTTATTAATGATTCCTCAAAGACCGAGGAAGATATGATGAAGTGGATGGCGGATAATAAGGCCCGGTTTGATGCAGCTTAGGTGTTGATCGCTACATCCAGATCATCACCCCATTCGACCCATGATCCGTCATGAAATGTGATGTCTTCTTTGCCTATAATAGCATTCAAAAAAACAATGCAATCTAAAGTTATATTGACGCAGAATAATATAAATAATGATTGCTCTTACCCTAATATTTTGGGGTATTATGGTATGTGGGTGTCTTGTTGGATATTGCCGAAGTTCATGAATTCCATTGAGGAAGAGCAAACATGAGCAGGTCCTCACTTTCAAATCACGTAAACCTACAACGAAATATTTCCTTACTATTGGGAATAGCATTGTGTTTGATATGGGTGTTGATTGCTTATGGGGTGAACCAGATTCGCCAGGACCGATTGGCAACAGCCTCTGCCATTTCCCAAAATATGGTTCTCGGTTTGGTCGCCCACACGGAAGCAACGTTTGAGGCCATCGGCCTTCACTTGGAGGCGATTGATAATTCCATCTCGCTCAAAGCTATGCCACCTATGTCTGAAGAAGCCACACACCTTATGGCAGGCCATGTGGATAGCTATGGGCCATTGTATTCTATGAATGTGTTCAATGCTGCCGGTGACATGGTGCAAAGTGCGATCCCCAAAAAGGGTGGGGGATATCTACGCCCCAAACCTATCAATATTTTTGATCGCGAATATTTCCAGGCATTTGTTTCCGCTACTAACCTCGGAAAATCGGGTTTATTCGTCGGCCGCCCTATCCAAGGTCGCGTCACAGGGGATTGGATTGTTCCTGTAGCGCGTCAGCGCCTGGATGTGAATGGAAAATTCTCTGGTATTGTCTTGGCTACAATTGAACTAAAAACGTTTGGGGGGCTTTATGAAACGTTCGATTTGCCGGAAGATTCCTCGGTTGGTTTAGCACGTCGGGACGGTGTGTTCCTTGCGCGCACTCCATTCAAAGAGTTGTTTTTTAGTAAGGTCTTTTCGGATAACCCGTTCTTCAAAACGGTCCTGCCTGCATCGCCCAACGGCGTTTATTACGAACGTTCTTCCATCGACAATATGCAACATATCATCACCTATCGCAGTTTGGACAATCTGCCGTTAGCGGTGATTATGACCCAAAATGAGGACAGCATTACGCATAGTTGGTTGATTGATGCCATGATTGCCATTGTCACGGGTCTGCTGGCAACGGTGATGTTGCTGTATTTTTCTTATTCTTTATGGGGACAAGCGAAGACCATCATAGATCAGCGTAACAGTTTGGAGCATGACGTCGCAGCACGCACCAAGGAATTGACGGTGATTGGCTCTTTACGTGAAAGCTTCATCCAGGAACCAGATCCGTTCACCTTGTTTGATCGATTGCTGAAAGACATCTTAGATATGACGGGTAGCACCTGCGGTTTTATTGGTGATGTCTTGGTCAAAGATGATGGCAGCCGTTATCTCAAGTGCTACGCTTTCTTGAATATCTCATGGGATGAGGAAATACAGAATTCCTGTGAGGATAATAAGGCCAAAGGCTTGGTTTTTGAAAACCTCGATAACCTGTTTGGAGAGGCGATCTCAACGGGTGCAATCGTAATCGCAAATGATCCTGCCCATGATACAGATCTCCCACCGGGCAATACGTCGCTTAATACTTTTCTCGGGGTGCCGGTCTATTGGGGCGAGCGTCTTGTCGGGGGGATTGGTTTGGCCAATCGGCCAGGTGGTTATAACGATGAGGTTGTTGAACAGCTTAGGCCAGTGGTCTCTGCGCTCAGCCAAATCATTATTGCACGGTGGGAACTTGAAGAACGTGATGCTGCAGAAAAATCATTGCATAAACGAACTATAGAACTTGCTGAGGCCAAAGAGTCTGCGGAAAACGCCAGCAAGGCAAAATCAGAATTTCTTGCCAATATGAGCCATGAGTTACGTACGCCATTGAACTCAATTATAGGCTTCTCGGAAATGATGCGGTACGAAATTAAGGGGCCAATGCCAGAAGCATATCGCGAATATAGCGACCTGATAACCGGTAGTGGTCGGTTGTTATTGGAAACGGTGAATTCCATTCTTGATTTGGCCAAGATTGAGGCCGGCAAGCTGGAACTGGACCGAGCACCCACAGACATGGGCGAAGTCGTTGACGAAGTTACCTCATTGCTCGGCGTTATGGCCCATGAGAAGGGGCTGGAGCTCAACAATGAAACTCATGACATGCACCGCCTAAATGTCGATGCATTGCGCATGAGACAGTTGTTTATGAACACGATTGGTAATTCTATTAAGTTTACGGATCAAGGTTCTATTACCATCCGAAACCACTGCGATGAAACAGGGCATCGTATTATAGTCTCTGATACTGGTATTGGAATGAGTAAGGAACAAATTCAAATTGCCTTGAAACCATTTCGTCAAGTTCATGGCACTTCGTTGTCACGGCGTTACCAGGGTACCGGCCTTGGCCTGTCGTTAAGTCACCAAATTATAAAACTGCATGGCGGTGAGCTTGAGATTGAGAGTGAACCTGGCCGTGGGACAACGATCACGTTGCACTTTCCGCCAGACCTCAGTGAGCCATGTGAGCAAGAGAAAACTGCGGCGATTTAAGTAACCAGGAACATCAGTTACCTGTTCTCTATTATATACAAACCAAAAGTCCCAACCAATTGGCTGGGACTTTTGTTATTGGTTTTAAGTGTTGATCGGTACGTCTAGATCATCACCCCATTCGGCCCATGAGCCATCATAGATCGCGACGTCTTCTTTACCCAGTAAGTACATGGCAAAGGCAACAACGCAAGCCGTTACACCGGAACCACATGTCACGGCGGCGGGTTTGTTCATGTCCACTCCGGCACCATTGAGCAATTCGCAGATGTCATCTGAATTGCGAAAGGTGAAGTCTTTTGATGGTGGGGTGATGTGCGTAAATGGCACATTAATTGACCCGGGAATGTGTCCCATGCGCTCAGTTGGGCGGGGTTCATGGTCGACGCCCTTATAGCGACCTTCGTTGCGTGCATCGATAAGCTGGAATTTTTGCTCTTCAATGTTTTTGAGAATTTGCGCTTTGGTTTTGATGAGGCCATTGTTCATAACCGCAGTAAAGTGGCGGTCTTGAACTGTGGGTTCGTCAAATTCAAGAGGACGGCGTTCTTTGGCCCAACGTACCAAGCCGCCATCAAGAACACTGATGTCTTTGTGTCCGAAAAGACGGAACATCCACCACACACGACACGCAGCCATGTAGCCGCCGTTACTGTCATAAATGACCAGTTTGGAGCCATCGCCCAGTCCTAGTTTGCGGACCATGGACGAAAATTTTTCGGGGCTTGGCAGCATGTGCGGCAAGTTGGTATCGCTGTTGCAGATTTTGTCGATGTCGAAGTGCACGGCACCCGGAATATGACGGTAAGTCCATTCTTCATAAGCATCACGATCGGAATTGGGCAAATGATAGGTGGCGTCAATGACGCGCACGTCCGGCGCATCCAAGTGTTGTTCCAGCCACTCACCAGTGACCAGCGCTTCGGGATTTTTGAAGTTCATCAGGGGATGCCTTTTTATATTTTTTGTATTTGTTACCTGTATATTAGCAAATCCTGATTTTCGTTTCCAGCCCTTAAGCCATCCCCAGCGCTAAGCCATCCAGTGAGGGTAGGGGAGGCCTTTTGATTTTAAGAACTCGACATTGAACAGCTTGGACTGATAACGCGTACCAAAGTCGCACAGCACTGTTACAATGGTATGTCCAGGCCCCATTTTTTTTGCCAAACGCATGGCTCCCGCTACGTTCACACCGCTGGATGGGCCCAAACAGAGGCCTTCGTTTTTGAGAAGATCAAAGAGGATGGGCAGGGCCTCTTCATCGGGAATTTGGAAAGCTTCGTCAACGGGCGCGCCTTCTAAGTTTGCCGTGATGCGACCTTGACCAATGCCTTCGGTGATGGATGTGCCTTCGGATTTGAATTCGCCCGTGGTGTAATAGCTGTACAGTGCGGCCCCCATGGGGTCAGCCAGGCCAATCACGATGTCTTTGTTATAGTTCTTTAGGCCCATGCCCACACCGGCCAATGTACCGCCTGTGCCGACCGCACAGATGAAGCCGTCAACCTTACCGTCGGTTTGCTCCCAGATTTCTGGGGCGGTGCCTTCGATGTGGGCACGACGATTGGCGATGTTGTCAAATTGTTGTGCCCAAATGGCGCTGCCCGGTTCGTTTTGGTTGAGCTCCTGGGCTTTACGTTCTGATACATGTACGTAGTTGTCCGGGTTTTTGTAGGGGACAGCCGGGACTTCAATCAATTCAGCACCGCACAGACGCAGAGTATCTTTCTTTTCCTGACTTTGGGTGTCGGGGATGATGATGACTGACTTATAGCCCAGGGCGTTGCCAACCAAAGCAAGACCGATGCCTGTGTTGCCGGCCGTGCCCTCGACAATCGTACCGCCAGGCTTGAGCAGGCCGCGTTCTTCAGCATCACGCACGATAAAAAGTGCAGCACGGTCTTTGACGGAGCCACCTGGGTTCATGAACTCGGCTTTGCCGTAGATATCACACCCGGTGGCCTCGGATGCGGCGTTTAAACGGATCAGTGGGGTGTTTCCTATGGTGTCGGGAAAACCAGTGCTGACGTGCATAACAACAAACCTTTTGTGTGTATGTAATGAATTTAGTCATTTATTCATGTGTGAAAGATAGAGCGCCTATTAAGAGCAATCAAGTCTTTAGAATCAATATCACTTCCCATCAGCCTAAGCTGGTAAGAATTGCCGGGAGAGGGGCATATTGTTCCGTTTTTTGCAGAGATTTCCGAGTCGGGATTATGTGTAAGTCATTGAAAAACAGTTAATGTGATAAGTTTTTTGGGTAGGCATGGTTGTTGCATTTTAGGTCGAGTCAATCATTAGGCGACGGTAGGAAGGCTGTTGCCTAAACTCTGATGAAAGGAACTTATGATGACTTCGGCAGTGGATACAAATAATACGCCAGGGACTTACGAAAATACCCAACACAAACAATCTGACGGTCATAGATGTGCGACAGACCTATTTCGTGACTGTTTGCACCAATTTCGCTACACGGGACAGATTTCTGACATAGATGGTGGAGACGGAGACGATTTGATTAATTCAGAGGCCTCTCATACCTATATTCATGGTGGGGCCGGTGATGACAGCATAAATGCTTCAGGCTGGAACATTAAAGTCGAAGGTGGTTCTGGCGATGATGTTATCAATGTTGAAGGGGCGGGAATTCTTTTTGCTCCGCTGGTTCATGTTTACGGTTCTGCTCATTTTACGAATGAAGGCATGGGCGGTCATTGCCATAATCATGCAATTCCGCTTTGTGGAGTACTGATGCCAGTTGTGGCCTCACGTGCGTACGGAGGAGAAGGCAATGATACCATCAACGCCCAAGGCCTTAGTTATGTGCGTGGTGACGCAGGTGATGACACCATTTCGTTGATGGGTGGTCGGGCACATGGTGGTGAAGGCGATGATGTCATAAACCATCATGGCGGTTCTGTACAAATGTTTGGCGGCACAGGGGATGACACGCTTTATTCGTCTGGGGCATTGAACATCAATTCCATGCTTTGGGGTGGTGCCGGAAATGACACCATCGAAGCATCAGGTACGCATCTCAACATCAATGGTGGTACGGGTGATGATCATGTGCTTCTAGATGGCACCGATGATCGTGGTGTGGCTTCGTTGTTTGGTGGCCACAATCCACATATTCAATCTTCGCTAACGGGTGGTGTCGGTAATGATGAGTTTGAACTCATCAACGATGCGGTTGCGAATTTTGAATACTATGTAGGAGATGGACATGACACCATACGCGGTGCCGATGAAGCGAGTGTGATCAGGCTGGGTGAAGGTATCACCAGCGACAAGACTTCGTTTAGCCTGAGCGATAATGATCTGGTTTTGTCTTTTGCTGACATGGATGGTTCCATCACCATCAAAGATTACGCCACGTCTGGTGTTCCGTCTCTGCAATACAATGATGGGCGTATGCTTGATGCATCGACAATGATTGCTTATGCCGGCGGTGACCCGGATGCGGTGGCCGTTGAGGCATCAACAACTGAAACCGCTGCGGACGATGTGCAAGCACAAGAAGCACAGAAGTCAAAAAGGAATAACAAAGATCATGACGAACACCAATCGTCTAGCACCAATCTTCACGAAGATTCTGATGATTGATCTTGAACCACTGCACGGCAATTAATGTCATGCTGTTGCTAAAACGACCCTGATCCAACCAGTTCAGGGTCGTTTCTGCGTCCAGTGTAAATACACGGATGTCTTCGCCTTCGTGATCCAATCCGTGAACGCCACCAATGTTTGATGCGTCCACACGGCCGCAGAACAAGAAAGTACTTTCTGTGCTGCCGCCTGGGCTCACCAAATAGTGCATGATTGGGCGTAGATCGTGCACAGGGCAATTGGCTTCTTCTAAGCATTCGCGTTTGGCGACGTCTTCGGGGGTTTCACCTTCATCAATGATGCCAGCAACAATTTCATACAACCACGGGGTGGTTTCGTTTGGGTCAAACCATGGGGACTTGAGCGCGGCGTAAGCACCCGGGCGGAACTGCTCGATGAACACCAGTTTGTCTAAGATAGGGTCAAACAACAATACGGCGACGGCATGACCGCGTTCAAAAATTTCCCGGCTCATGACATCAGTCCAACCGCCTTCGTGTTTACGGTGACGTAAATGATAGCGGTCTACTTTAAAATACCCATCATGGTCTCGGATGGTTTCAATTTCTTCGACGTCGTCGCACGATAGGGTTTCAGTCATGTCATCTCACTCAAATGTGTTTCACAGAGTAGAGCGTGCCTTATCGACTTATTCAAGTGACTTTGGCTGGGGGCGTGCCATACTCAACTAGGCATATTTGAATGTTGATATCTGGAGGATGTTTTGGCTTTTACGACAGAGAAGATTTCCTTCATCGGTGGGGCAGGTGAAAAACTGGCTGCGCGTTTGGATATACCCGATACGCCAGTACGTGCCTTTGCCTTGTTTGCGCACTGTTTTACCTGCACTAAGGATTTGAAGGCTGTTAGTCGTTTGGCTGGTGGTTTGACGCGTCATGGCATTGCAGTGTTGAGGTTTGATTTTACCGGCTTGGGCAGCTCAGAAGGTGAGTTCGCCAACACCAACTTCAGCTCAAACATTAATGATTTGGTTGCTGCTGCTGATTGGTTGCGTGAAAACCATCAGGCTCCACAAATTTTGATTGGTCATTCCTTAGGTGGTGCCGCAGTGTTGGCTGCTGCACATCACATTGGTGAATGTAAAGCTATCGCGACCATCGGTGCACCTTATGATCCAGATCATGTTACGGGTAATTTCGCGGAAGCCGTCAGTTTGATACACGAAAAGGGTGCCGCAGAAGTGAGTGTTGGTGGGCGTCCCTTTACGATCAAGCAACAGTTTCTTGATGATATAGCCGCGCATAATATGAAGGATGCTATTTCACGTCTGGGCCGGGCATTGTTGATTTTTCATGCACCGCGAGATGAAATTGTTGGCATTGAAAATGCGGAACAAATCTTTGTTGCTGCAAAACATCCAAAGAGCTTTGTTTCCTTAGATGATGCAGATCATTTAATGCACAATGCAGATGATGCCGTTTATGTTTCGAGTGTGATTGCCGCTTGGGCAGAAAGTTATATTGAAGCCCCCAAAGTCGATGATGGATTTGATCTCCCAGGTGGCCCCGGCGAAGTCGTTGTGTGGGAGACAGGTAATGGAAAATTTCAGCAGCATGTGATGGTCGGTGGACGTCATTATTTGAAAGCTGACGAACCCAAGAGCTACGGTGGTCTGGATTCCGGCCCGTCACCTTACGATCTTTTGCTTGCTGGTTTGGGCGCTTGCACGTCTATGACGATGCGGATGTATGCGGATCACAAAAAGATACCGTTGGAACGTGTAACGGTACGCCTCAATCACGAAAAGGTTCACGGCGAAGATTGCCAAGAGTGTGAAACGCAAAATGGAAAGGTCGATGTAATCCAACGCGAGGTCATCATTGAGGGAGACCTTGATGATGATGTGCGGGCTAAGTTGCTAGAGATTGCAGATAAATGTCCGGTGCACAAAACTCTTCATAGTGAGGTCAATATTGTGACACATGAGGGCAAATAACCATCAGTTGGTTTTTGTGCAGGTATAAGGCCAGATAATTTTTGTGTCTGCTGGGATTGTTGTTCCATCGTCAAACATGATAGGAATATCCACGTCCTTTTCAGCATCGGGGAGGGCCTTAACGGCATCGGACATGAACGGTTCTTTTTGACGGTAAAATGCAAACGGGTCGAGCCAGCGGCCATCTACGGGAATGATGGTATTATTGGCTTCTGCGTAGGTTCTGTTTTTGCTGTAAAACATGGCTAGGTGAATAGCTGGTCGCCGGGTGGTGGATTGAGCCGAACCTTTTTTGCCCTTAGCACTGATTCCAGAATTTCCAGTGGGACCAATGATGTCCCCTTTATTGATGCGTTGACCAATTTCAAAATTTGGAAGCTTGTCCAAGTGCCCATAGGCACTGTAAGTCCAAATGGGTAAACCCGTTTGTTCAGGGCTGTGCCGGATCACAACTTCATTGCCGCGTTTCGACAAATGCGCTTTATACAGGGCCACAACGGAACCTGATGCAACCGCCAACATTGGTTTGCCCCACGGTACTGGCAGATCAATGCCCCCGTGGTAACTGTCCCTATTGCGTTTGGAGCTATAGTTCATAGCCCAGTAATCATCCATGCCAGAACACTTGGTACCTTCTGGGAAACGAGGTCCCGTTCCGGTTTCAATTAAACCACGTTTGCGCTGAGGTTCAATGGAGCAATGTGATGAACGGCCAATGCCACACAGAGTTTCTTTATCCAAAGTGTCACGACTAACTTTGTCCGTTAAGGCACCTGGATCAATATTGCCAATGCGTGGGGATTTGAGCACTGTGTTTGTGGGTGGCCAATCATAGTCTTTGTCATCATGACCTTTGTAGATTGCGCGGACCTCTTTCAGGCTCAGAAAACCGTCGCCGTTTTGATCAAGCATGTCAAAATTACCACGGCGCATCCATTCTTTGCGACTGAGTTGGTTATCCTTGTTGGTGTCTGCATGACGAAAGTCGCGCTTCACACGGTCTCTTGTTTTGGCATGGCCGGGGCCTGGGGCAGAAATGAAGATGAACGCAGCCAGCATGGATACCAAAACTGATCGTATGTTTAACACTGTGATGTCTCCTGTAGGGCTTAGCCCCAAAACCGTCCTGAGACGCCGGCACTGATGACAATCATACCTAAGATCAGATTGGTGGTGACAATGCGCCGAATAACCGCTTGGTGTCCTGCAGCGGCGGGCAAGTTTCCGGCGCTCATTTCAGCACGGAATTTTGCATAGGGCTGGAAGTATAAAAATATATACAAGAAGATCATCACCCAACCGATGTAATGCATCACAGTGACATGATGACCTGCGGCTTCAAATCCACCAAAGTCGACAAACACCATGGCATACCCCGTTACAGGCAAGATAATAACGCTTACCCAAACCCAGGCAAAGAAACGGGGAAAGACACTGCGCCAAACACCAAGTCGGGTGGGTGGTTCTTGTTCCATCAACGCGAGGCGCAATGCCATGTGTGCGAAGAACATGCCGCCAACCCAAATCACGGCAGCTAAGGTGTGAACAGTACTGGCGACGGGAAACAGAAACTCAATTAAGTCCATGAAGAAAGTGCCCCTCAAAATTCATTATGTTTTGAACATGGTAAGTCAATCTCAGCTCCCTTGGAAGGGCTGAGGGCCATTGCTTTATGCAAAGCGTTCCCAGCCAAAACCGTCAACGTCGATTTCAGGTGCACGGTGTGCTGCCAAATCTGCTGCGATACGGGCAGAGCCCATAGCCATGGTCCAGCCCAGCATGCCGTGACCGGTGTTGAGAACCAAGTTTTCTTGGCGGGCACGTCCTAAAATAGGGACACTGTCTGGAGTCTGTGGGCGCAATCCGGTCCAAAATTCTGCGTGATCACGATCAGCGGCACGGGGGAATAGCTTCAATGCATTTTCCAGAACCACTCGCGCTCGGCTCGCATCCAAGTTTGTGTCATAACCATTGAATTCCAGCATCCCCGCAACTCGTAACTTATTGCCCAATCGTGAAAACACCAGTTTATAATCTTTGCTGGTTATGGATGTCTTTGGGGCTTTGGTATCGTCTTTGACCGGAACAGTGACGGAATATCCTTTGGCCGGATAAATTGGCAAATTCAATCCCAGCTCTTGGACAAATAGTGGACTGTAACTGCCCAGGGCCAAGACGTAGACATCAGCCTCGATAGGGCCTTTGTCGGTCTGGACGGATTTAACCCGCCAATCTTTACGTTCAATGGTCGTGACGGTCGTGTTGAATTGGAACTGAACACCGCGGCGACGGCAGCATTCTGCCAAGGCCTTCGTGAACAGATAGCAGTCTCCACTTTCGTCATTTGGGGTGAAAATACCGCCACTGATCGGTGCTGAGGAAAACTCTAAGGCAGGTTCGTGTTCGATACAGCCTTTGCGGTCCAAAATTTCACGGACCGAGCCCAATTCTTTCATTGACTGTACGTTGTTCAAAGCAACGTTAAAGTCTTTGTCATTGTGGTACAGGGTCAAAATGCCGGTGCTTAAACGATCAAAGGCAATGGTCTCACGCGCTAAGATATCGCGAATGCGCTGGCGCGAATACAATGACAGACGCAGAATATGGGCGGCATTATCCCAAAATAGCGGATCTTTACAGTTGGACATGAACTGCAATGTCCACGACCAGAGCTGTGGGTCCAGGCGCAAACGGTAAAGAAGCGGTGCATCGTGCTTGCCCAACCACTTGATGGCTTTGCGAATAACACCCGGTGCTGCCAAGGGTTCGCCGTGGTCAGATGAAAGCTGGCCACCATTCGCGTTGCTGGTTTCCAATGCGACATCTTCGCATCGGTCCACAACAATCACGTCATGACCATCGCACGCCAATTCGTAGGCCGTGCTTATCCCGATCACACCCGCGCCAAGGACAACGACTTTCATAGTAATTCCGTTTGTTTCTTTGTGTGTATGTTTGAGGGCACCTTCCCCTGTTCTATTTTTAGGAGCTTTGATGGAAGATGTCCATGATTTCAATGCATTTTTAATACACCACCTTATGCTTCGTAAACGCGCAAAAGTAGAGTAGAATAATGCCTTAAACAGGCTCTGGGGGAGATCCATCAACAATAACCGTAATGACCCAATGTCTGTACATGATGTTGGTTTATGGTGGTGTGTTGATGGAAGGCGCGTAGCGCAGTGGGATGCTGGGGCCACAGCGGATAAAGCAGGGGCCTGAATCATGGAAATTTTAAGTGTAAGTGAAATGCAAGCAGCAGATGCATTGGCTATCGAACGCGGTGCTGTTGGTGCTGATTTGATGGAGGCCGCAGGCCGTGCCGTTGCAGATGCGATTATGGAGCGTTATGAGCACTGCCATGTGGTGGTTTTGGCGGGACCGGGCAACAATGGCGGAGATGGATTTGTTGTTGCCCAGGTTTTGAAAAAAGCCGGATGGATGGTGAATTTGTACCTGCTGGGGGATAAAGCTGACCTTACTGGGGATGCTGCGGTCCATGCCAAACGGTGGCGTGGTAAGGTTCATCCCCTTGAAAATGCGCTTGATGCCTTGGCGGGAATGGATGGCAGTGAATGTGTTCTGGTGGTTGATGCTTTGTTTGGTACTGGCTTGACCCGGCCATTACAGGGTACGTCGAAAATGTTGGCTGAATTGGTAACCGTATCACAAGCTCAGGGCGCGGCACCGTTGGTAGTGTCTATTGACATTCCCAGTGGTCTTAACGGTGATACCGGACGTGCTTTGGGGGGGCGCCGACGAGGGGGTATTTGTTTCCATGCAGATTTAACGGTGACTTTCTGTCGTCCTAAACCAGGGCACGCCTTAATGCCGGGGCGCGGTGTTTGCGGTGACATTGTTATCGCAGATATTGGCATTTCTGATGATGTTGTAGATGAAGTCAAAGGCCATAAGTACCTCAACACACCCAGTCAGTGGGGTGAGTACTTTCCCTTTCATGAAGAGGATGTCCACAAATATGCGCGTGGACATGTCACTGTGTTGGGTGGTCCCGTTATGTGTGGCGCGGCGCGGATGGTGTCTTATGCGGCGCGGCGTATAGGAGCGGGGTTAGCTTGTATTGCAGCACCGACGAAAGCCTTTAACATTTATGCGATAGCGACCGAGCCTGGAACACTGGTTGCACCAATAAAAGATGCCAAGGCCTTTCGGAAATTGATTTCAGATTCACGTAAAAATGCCTGCGTTATCGGTCCTGGTGCCGGGATTGGCAAAGCCACACGTGATATGACACTTGATGCCATTAAGTTGGGTAAGTCCTGCGTGATTGATGCGGATGCAATCACCTGTTTCCAAAAAGCCCCCAAAGCCTTGTTTCAGGCCATTAAGGCAGCGCGTAAGGCTAATATGCAGCAAGAGACAGTGGTGCTGACACCACACAGCGGTGAATTTGCAAGAATCTTCCCAGATTTGGCAGCGCGTTTAATGAAACCGAAGAATCACGACAAGGACTGCAAGGTTGAGGTCACACGCGATGCTGCTAAGCGGGCGGGGTGCATTGTTTTGCTAAAAGGGCCAGATACCGTTGTCGCGTCACCGGACGGTTGTACAACGATCAGTGTCAATGCACCTGCAAGCTTAGCAACAGCAGGGGCTGGTGACGTGTTGTCGGGCATGATTTCCGGGCTTATGGCCCAAGGAATGCCTGCGTTTGCTGCTGCAAATGCAGCGGTTTGGCTGCATGGAGAAGCGGCGAATACATTTGGCCCAGGACTGGTTGCGGAAGATCTCTGTGAAGAGCTTCCTTACCAGTTGGGAGAGCTTATGGAAGAGCTGATTGAAAGCGGCTCTGTGCATCTCTGAATTGACATTGTCCCCTCATCATGACCGCAAGTGTTGACTGAGGGGGCAATTTGTATAAAGTGCGCGCCACGCCCGGTTACGGGTTTGGCGAAGTTTGTTGCACTGCGGGTGTGGCGGAATTGGTAGACGCGCTGGTTTTAGGTACCAGTTTCCTTGAGAAGTGAAGGTTCAAGTCCTTTCACCCGCACCAAACCTCCATATCTAGGAAGTCATTGATTTTCAAGGTTAGCCACTCCCCGAATACCGATTAAGAAATTGAGCAGGTGCTCGCCATATCCACGTGTTCCACATGAGCGGAGGATAAGGGCAAGCGCCTCAGTGTTTATTGTTAGAGAGTGCACAGGTTCCATCATGCAGGTTACCGAAACCAAAAACGAAGGCCTTCGCCGCGAATACACCATCGTTGTTGCAGCTGACGAATTCGAAGAACAGGTCTCCAGCCGTTTGAACGAGCTGTCCAAAACCATGCAACTGCCGGGTTTCCGCAAAGGGAAAGTTCCCGTCAGCCTGCTGCGCAAAAAGTACGGCCCTAATGTCATGGGCGAAGCTATGGAAAAAGCTGTTCAAGAAGGCTCCGCTAAAGTGCTGGAAGACAACGAACTGCGTCCTGCAATGCAGCCGAAGATCGAAATTGTCAGCTTTGACGAAGGCAAAGACCTTGAATTCTCCATGGCTGTCGACGTCATGCCGGAAATCAACTTGGGCGACTTCTCCAAAATTGAAGTTGAGCGCATGGTTGTTGAGCCCGATGAAGCAGAAGTCGACAAAACCTTGGAACGTATGGCAGATGCCTACAAAACGTCCGAGCCTGTGAAAAGCAAGCGTAAAGCCAAAGAAGGCGATGTTGTGAACATCGACTTCTTAGGCAAAGTTGATGGCGAAGCATTTGATGGTGGTAAAGCCGAAGGCTATGACCTGGAATTGGGTTCGGGCAGCTTCATCCCCGGTTTCGAAGATCAACTGATCGGCCAAAATCCGGGTGATGAACTTGATGTGAACGTAACCTTCCCCAAAGAATACGGCGCGGAAAACCTTGCCGGTAAAGACGCTGTGTTCACAGTCAAGATCAACGAACTGAAAGAATCCAAGCCGTCTGAAATTGATGACGAACTGGCGAAAAAAGCCGGAATGGAAAACCTAGAGGCGCTGAAGACCGCTATTCGCGAACAACACCAACAGGGCTTTACCCAGATTTCTAAGCAAAAAGCGAAGCGCGTTTTGCTGGATGCTTTGGATACCCACTACAGCTTCGAACTGCCCCAAGGTTTGATTGATGCTGAAATTGAAAGCATCGAAAAAGCATTCCAACAGGCTCAAGAAAGCGGTCAAGAAGTCGAAGACTTCACCGAAGAAGAACGCGAAGCTGACTTCAAAGAAATGGCAAACCGCCGCGTAAAATTGGGTCTGTTGTTCGCTGAAGTTGGTCGCGAAAACAAAATCGAAATCACCCAAGACGATTTACAACAAGCCATCTTGCAAGAAGCCCAAAACTATCCGGGGCAGGAGCAAATGGTATTCAAGTACTACCAAGAAAACCCGGAAGCCATGCAACAGCTTTCCGGCCCGGTATTTGAAGATAAAGTCTCTGATTTCATCCTGGAATTGGCTAAAGTCACCGACAAAACCGTTAGTTCTGAAGAGCTGATGGCGGAAGACGAAGAAGAAGCCAAGCCGAAGAAGAAAGCTGCGAAAAAAGCTCCGGCTAAGAAAAAAGCCGCTGCCAAGAAAGCTCCGGCAAAGAAAGCCGCTGCTAAAAAGGCTCCGGCAAAGAAGGCTGCTGCGAAAAAAGACGACTAATTCGCCCTTTTTCGGCACTAAGCCCTTTTCTTTTCGTAATGCGCCCCCATACTCTGTGTGTGGGGCGCATTCGATTCTGGCCCTCGGTTTTGAACGTATTCACGTTCCAGTGTTTCTCAATTAAGGACTAGTCTTGGTTATGCGTGATCGCGATCCTATTGATTTTTATATGAACAGCCTGGTTCCCATGGTGGTTGAAACCACCAACCGTGGTGAGCGGGCCTATGATATCTATTCTCGTCTTTTGAAAGAGCGCATCATCTTTCTGACAGGCGGTGTTGAAGACCATGTCTCCAGCCTGATTTGTGCCCAGTTGTTGTTTTTGGAAAGCGAAAATCCAACCAAGGATATTTCGTTCTACATCAACTCTCCCGGCGGTGTTGTGACCTCGGGTCTGGCAA
Organism: Magnetovibrio sp.; assembly: GCA_026196495.1. Classification (GTDB taxonomy): domain Bacteria; phylum Pseudomonadota; class Alphaproteobacteria; order Rhodospirillales; family Magnetovibrionaceae; genus Magnetovibrio. The sequence goes on along the minus strand of JAPHSY010000032.1, from coordinate 8,142 downwards.
TCTACGACACCATGCAATACATCCGTCCGAAAGTGTCTACCGTGTGTATCGGTCAGGCCGCTTCCATGGGCTCGTTGTTGCTGGCTGCGGGTGAAGCGGGGCAACGTTATGCTCTGCCCAATGCACGTGTCATGATCCATCAACCTTCTGGTGGTGCTCAAGGCCAAGCCACGGATATTGAAATTCAAGCCAAAGAAATCTTGTCTTTGCGCTCACGGTTGAACGATATCTACGTCAAGCACACTGGCCAAAAGCTCTCCGATATTGAAGATTCAATGGAACGTGACAAGTTCTTGAGCCCACAAGAAGCTAAGGATTTTGGTTTGATTGATGAAGTCGTCGATCAACGTCCGGATGAAGCCGATGAAGATGGCGCAGACGCTGACAAAGACTAAGTTTTAAGTGATCAGCCCCTGTTTGCCGTCATTGTACTGCGGCGGGCAGGGGATGTTTATTTGTGATTCCTGAAGGCAAAATCTGTTGTCTTTAACAAAATTGCAAAGGTTTAAGTTTTAAACCAGAACGGACATTTGGTGAATTGTGCTGTTCTCACGTATTACGAGAGCAATATGAAGAGGGATCGCCAAGGCTTTGTTTATACTGGTAAACCGTGCCAGGGTGTCCCATCTTTGAAGAAAGTATGGATTACCATCTCGCCTGAAACCCCTATGTTATCTGGGGTTTATAGCGAAAATAAATGACAAGGGGATTGTCCCTTGGTGCTGCCAGTGGCTAATATGGTTAATAAACCCCGTCATCGACCCGTTATTGGGTGGGGAACTAACGAACGGAGAACACATGACCAAGTCCAGTAATGGCGATTCAAAGAACACGCTGTACTGCTCATTTTGCGGCAAAAGCCAGCACGAGGTTCGCAAGCTCATTGCAGGCCCGACCGTATTCATTTGTGATGAATGCGTAGAGCTGTGCATGGACATCATCCGCGAAGAGCATAAGAGCTCGCTGGTGAAGTCTGGTGACGGCGTTCCCACGCCTAAAGAAATCTGCACGGTTTTGGACGATTATGTCATCGGCCAAGCCCACGCCAAGCGCGTTTTGTCTGTAGCGGTGCATAATCACTACAAACGCCTGGGGCATACTGCCAAAAATGATGATGTCGAACTGGCAAAATCCAACATCTTGCTGCTGGGCCCCACGGGTTGCGGTAAAACCTTGTTGGCGCAAACGCTGGCACGCATCCTCGACGTTCCGTTCACCATGGCAGATGCTACCACTTTGACCGAAGCCGGTTATGTGGGTGAAGACGTCGAGAACATCATTCTCAAGCTGTTGCAATCTGCTGATTACAACGTTGAACGCGCTCAACGCGGCATCGTTTATATCGATGAAGTCGACAAAATCAGCCGTAAATCTGACAACCCGTCTATCACTCGTGATGTTTCTGGTGAAGGCGTGCAACAAGCATTGCTAAAAATCATGGAAGGCACCGTGGCGTCGGTTCCGCCCCAAGGTGGCCGCAAGCATCCGCAACAGGAATTCTTGCAAGTGGATACCACGAACATCTTATTCATTTGCGGTGGTGCATTTGCGGGCTTGGACAAAATCATTTCATCGCGTGGTAAAGGATCATCCATCGGTTTTGGTGCCGATGTTCAATCCCCAGATGATCGCGGTGTGGGTGAGGTTCTGCGCGAACTTGAACCCGAAGATCTGCTGAAATTCGGCTTGATCCCAGAATTTGTCGGTCGTGTACCTGTTTTGGCCACTTTGGAAGATCTGGATGAAGATGCCCTGATCACCATTTTGACAGAACCGAAAAACGCACTTGTTAAACAGTATCAACGCCTATTTGAAATGGAAGATGTTCAATTAACCTTTACCGATGGTGCCCTGATGAGCATCGCCAAGAAGGCTGTTGAACGTAAAACCGGTGCGCGTGGTTTGCGGTCCATTATGGAAGGCATCTTGCTCGATACCATGTTCGATTTGCCGGGCCTTGATGGCGTTGAAGAGGTTGTCATCAACCGTGAAGTGGTTGCTGAAGGCGCTAAACCGCTGTTTATCTACGCTGATCGCGCTGAAGAAGTGGAATCGAGTGCCTGATTGCCCGTTTAACCACTAAAATCGGCACTTAAAGCCATAAATAAGACCGCTGAGGACCTAAATCCTCGGCGGTTTTGTTTTTTTTTACCCCTTAATGACCTGTTTTTGGCCTTTTATCCCCATTATTCGCGTTTATTTGACCTGCTAGGCCTTGAAGAGGGGGGGAAAGGGGTCCATCTTTGGAATTAACGCCCCCTATTCGGTTATTTGTCAAAAATCAATCAGGCCGAAACGCAAACTATTTTCTTAAAAGGACTTCGTGTCGATATGAGTGATATTTCTTCTCAAGGCGAATTGCTGCCCGTGCTGCCGTTGCGCGATATTGTCGTGTTCCCGCACATGATCGTCCCACTGTTTGTTGGTCGTGAAAAGTCAGTCAAAGCGCTTGAAGATGTGATGCGTGAAGATAAGCAAATCTTGCTGGTTGCGCAGAAAAATGCCGCTCAAGATGAGCCTCAACCCGAAGATATCTACGAAGTCGGTACGGTTTCAACCGTACTGCAACTGCTGAAACTTCCGGATGGCACGGTGAAGGTGCTGGTTGAAGGTGGACGCCGTGCAATGATTATGAAGTACGGCGAAAACGAAGAGTTCTTCCAAGCCGAAGTTGAGTTTATTGATGAAGATGATGGCGACGATAAAGAGTTGGAAGCTCTGTCGCGTTCTGTCGTTACGGAATTCGAACAGTACATCAAGTTAAACAAGAAGATACCGCCAGAAGCACTTGTTTCAATTAATCAAATCGAAGATTCGTCCAAGCTTGCTGATACAGTAGCGTCTCACTTAGCGCTGAAGATTTCTGAAAAGCAGGAATTGCTAGAAATCAAAACAACGGGGGAACGCTTAGAGCGTGTCTATTCCTACATGGAAGGCGAAATTGGTGTTCTTCAGGTTGAGAAGAAAATCCGTTCACGTGTCAAACGTCAGATGGAGAAAACTCAGCGTGAGTACTATCTGAACGAACAGCTTAAAGCCATTCAAAAAGAGCTTGGCGAGGGTGACGAAGGCAAGGATGAAAACGCCGAGCTGGAAGAAAAGATTAAAAAGACCCGTTTGTCCAAAGAAGCGCGTGAAAAATGCATGGCTGAGTTTAAAAAACTCAAATCCATGAGTCCGATGTCGGCGGAAGCCACGGTGGTGCGCAATTATTTGGATTGGATGTTGGGGATTCCTTGGAAAAAGAAATCACCAGTCAAAAAGGATCTTAACCAAGCCCAGCAAATCTTGGATGCCGACCACTATGGTCTGGAAAAGGTCAAAGAACGTATTTTGGAATACTTGGCCGTTCAGGCCCGCACCAAGAAGCTAAAAGGTCCGATCTTGTGCCTTGTTGGCCCACCGGGCGTGGGTAAAACATCCTTGGGTAAGTCCATTGCGAACTCAACCGGACGTAAGTTTGTGCGTATGTCGTTGGGTGGTGTGCGTGACGAAAGCGAAATCCGCGGCCACCGTCGCACCTATATCGGTTCCATGCCGGGTAAAGTCGTGCATGGTATGAAGAAGGCTAAAGTTTCTAACCCGCTATTCTTGTTGGATGAAATCGACAAGATGGGGTCAGATTGGCGTGGTGATCCGGCATCTGCACTATTGGAAGTGTTGGATCCGGAACAAAACTCCACCTTCAATGATCACTATTTGGAAGTGGATTATGACCTGTCTGACGTGATGTTCGTGACCACCGCGAACACCATGAATATGCCCGGACCACTTCTGGATCGGATGGAAATCATTCGTCTGTCGGGTTACACCGAAGACGAAAAGGTCGAAATCGCCAAACGTCACTTGATCAGTAAACAATTGGAAGCCCATGGTCTGAAAGAAGAAGAATGGGATATTTCCGACGGTGCGCTGCGTGATTTGATCCGTTACTACACCCGCGAAGCCGGTGTGCGGAACTTGGAACGCGAAATTGCCAAGCTGGCGCGCAAAGCGACCAAAGAAATCCTTATGGAAGAGGATATTGACCACATTAAGGTCACCACCCGCAATCTGGAGAAATATTCCGGCGTTAAACGCTTCCGTTATGGTGAGCTGGAAGAAGAAGACAAGGTCGGTATCACAACGGGCTTGGCCTGGACCGAAGTGGGCGGTGAGATTTTGCAGATCGAAGCGCTGATGGTTCACGGTAAAGGCCGTATGACCATCACCGGTAAATTGGGTGACGTGATGACAGAATCCATTCAGGCTGCGAAGTCTTATGTGCAGTCTCAGGCCACTGCATTTGGCATTAAGCCGCCATTGTTCCATAAAAAGGACATTCACGTTCACGTTCCCGAAGGTGCAACACCGAAGGACGGCCCCAGTGCGGGTGTTGGTATGGTGACTTCGATTGTTTCTGTGCTGACGGGCATTCCGGTGCGCAAAGATGTCGCAATGACCGGTGAGATCACCCTGCGGGGTCGTGTATTGCCGATTGGTGGTTTGAAAGAAAAACTGCTGGCGGCACTGCGTTCGGGTATCAAAACCGTGTTGATCCCTGCCGATAATGAAAAAGATCTGGCTGAAATTCCTGACAATGTGAAAAAAGGGCTGAAAATTATCCCGGCTTCACATGTAGAGCAGGTTTTGGAACATGCATTGGCCGAACCGCTGACGCCAATTGAGTGGGATGAGGAAGAGGTTGAAGGGGCTGTGGCTTCAAATGGAACCGATTCGGAAAGCGGTGAACTCATCACACACTAAAGTTACTCAAAAGCGGCTCAAGACCGCCTAAAAATAAGGCACCCTGGCGATTTTTGCATTTCGCCGGGGTTCTTTTTGTCAGCTAAATGTCAGCTTTTGGCGAAGAATACTTGTTATTCACAGAAAAAGTGCTGAAACCCGCAAAAAACTGGGGAAAACTGCACTTGTTTGATTGACGAGGTTCCGCTTTGGACACTAGAGTCCCACTTCAACGAATCACTGCGATGCCCAAGGGGTGCGCACATGAATTTTTACAATCCTTGATTTATAAAGGGGGCCTTAAGTTGAACAAGAATGATCTGATCGCCGCTGTTGCTACCAGCACCGAGCTGTCCAAGGCTGACGCTACCAAAGCTGTTGACGGCGTTCTCGAAGCCGTAACGACTTCCCTGAAGTCCGGCAACGAAGTTCGTCTCGTTGGCTTTGGCACGTTCAGCGTTGCAAAACGCGCAGCTTCCACTGGTCGCAACCCGCGTACCGGCGAAAGCATCCAAATTCCTGCTTCTAACCAGCCTAAATTTAAAGCTGGTAAAGCATTGAAAGACGCCGTCAACTAAGACAGTGTGTTTCGCAAATTACGGCCGCTTCAGCAATGAAGCGGCCGTTTTTGTATGTGTCACAGGAGAAGAACATGGCGTGGACCAAAGTCTCTGATGGCGTCGCCCAAGCCTATACATTTTATGGGCTTCGCGGGTGGCTGTTATTTTTTTATGTGATTGTGACCGCAGGCTTTGTTATGGCATGTGTGTCGATCACATCCTTGCTCATTTCTGGTGCACCGCTCTTCTCTGAAGGGGAAGGGGGCTCAATATATCTGTCGTTGGCATATATCGTCCTCACATTTCCATTTTTAGTGCTCGTGCGTACATACAATTCAAAAATGCCACATGCTGCCACTGCGATGATTGCGGGTAATTATGTCTTCTCCGTTATAGACGTTTTCTATCGTTCTGGATGGCAATGGACCAGTTGGCAGAATTTAGCGATTCCCTTTATCGGGAGTGCGCTTCTGGTTTGGTATTTTTGGTCCTCTAAGAGGGTTAATGCCACGTATCGTCGTCGAGTCCCTGAAGAATATGCCGAATGGGCGGAAACAGGTATTCCTTACAAAGGGTTTGTGATCCCCCATAATCAAGAGATTTACTGGTTTCGAGGCAAGGAATTCGCAACTTTGGAGGCTTTACACCAACACATTGATAAAATCGTGAAATAGGGGGTTGAGTTCCTGTCCTCTCCACAGTAATGTCCGCCCCGCAAACACACTTTGGGTGGTTAGCTCAGTTGGGAGAGCATCTCGTTTACACCGAGAGGGTCGGGGGTTCGAGCCCCTCACCACCCACCAGTTTACAAAGGGCCTGACGGTATTACCGCCAGGCCCTTTTTTTTACATTAAATGTGGCCTTCCAATTCTTGATATTTGTGCGATCCATACCGGGATATGCGCCTGCACCATGCATACCCTGAGTTTCTTAACAAAAACCCTCGAAATCTTGACCTTCATGGGGATCTAAGCTGGAATTTCAAGACGTGTTCAGGCCATTTGATATGCGTTATGATTTCGTATCCTTCTTGACCTGAGAGCGTACTGTTTATGACCGATGAACCCTGCAAACAGAAGGCAACAGAACAGGAACTTTTGCGCGAATTTGCGCATGAAATTCGAACGCCGTTAACGGCCATGTTGGGCTACACCACATTTCTGAAAAACACTAAAAACGTTGCGGTATCACCAGAGCAATCCGAAGATTATGCCAAACGTTTGCACAGCTCAACCAAACGCCTTTTGCAAATAACTGAACGGGTTTTGGATGAAGCTGTTCGTGGTGCGCCACGTGTCGTCATCGAAAATGTTGATTTTCGGGTTTTTGCAAATGAACTGATGCTGACTTTTGAAGCTTTAGCAAAGGAACGGGGTATCGAATTTGAGCAAACGATTGCAGATAATTTTCCAATCCTCAGTACAGATCCGGTGTTGCTCTATGAAGTGATGACCAACCTGATTTCCAACGCACTTAAATTTACCCCGCGAGGTGGAAAAGTCATCATCAAAGGGGATGTTGATGTGAATGATGATGGTATTATTTTGATTATTCAAGATTCAGGTAAAGGTATCCCTCCGTCCATTTTAATGCGCATGATGCATGGTGAAACAACCACCCATTCATCGCGTTATGTTGAGACCAATGGCTGGGGAGCAGGTGTTCAACTGGTTCGTCAAAAGACAAAGTTATTGGGGGGGAGCTTGGAAATTCAAAATGCGCCCGTTGGTGGCACGGTTGCTTGTATACGGTTTCCGGCAACTTAATGGGAGAATGCGTCATGACAACCAACCTCAGTGTCATTGATCTCTTTTCCATTGGAATTGGGCCGTCCAGTTCTCATACCGTCGGTCCGATGCGCGCGGCTTATCGATTTGTGACTTCAATAAAAAACAGCGGGGAGATTGACCTCGTTGATCGTGTCCGTGTCACGCTTTATGGCTCTTTGGCGCTGACCGGGAAAGGGCACCATACGGATAAAGCGATCCTTCTTGGGTTGTCGGGAAAACGCCCGCGCACGATTAAGGCTGATGAAGTCAACGCCATTGTCGATGATATTCGTAAGACTCAGAAGTTGGAGTTGGGCGGCGTCAAATCTATTGAATTTGAACCGGCTCGACATATTGATTTTATGGGTGAAGAGGTCTTAGCACGACATTCCAATGCCTTGAAAATTGAGGCCTATGGAGATGAGAACCAGATTCTCAAAACGAGCCAATTCTACTCTATTGGTGGTGGTTTTGTTGTCGAAGAAGGTGACGATCAAGCCGATACATACAGTATTGGTGACAACATACGCTTGCGCTATCCCTTTGCTTCGGCCAACGAGTTGTTGGAACTGGGGGTTGAAGAGAACCTGAGTATTGCCGAAATCATGCTGACCAATGAAACAGCCTGGCGCGAGGAACACGAAACATTGGCGTTCTTGGATCAGGTGCACGACGTCATGGACAACTGTATAGATCGTGGGCTTAAAGCTGAAGGTGTTCTGCCTGGGGGACTGCAGGTCCCCAGGCGTGCTCATAGACTTCATGAAGAACTGAAAGCCAAATCGGAAAGCGCGCTCACGGATCCCTTGGCCATTATGGACTGGGTGAACCTTTATGCGCTGGCCGTGAACGAAGAGAATGCATCCGGTGGACAGGTGGTCACCGCCCCCACCAATGGTGCTGCTGGGATTATTCCTGCGGTCATTCGTTACTATGAACGTTTTTGCCCGCATCATGCACCCAGCCCCCGTGGTGGTGTGCGTGATTTCTTGCTCACAGCTGCAGCGATTGGGGTCTTGTATAAGACCAGAGCCTCAATTTCCGGGGCGGAAGTGGGCTGTCAGGGCGAAGTGGGGGTTGCCTGCTCT
>JAPHSY010000008.1 GCA_026196495.1 Magnetovibrio sp. | reverse complement strand
CCTTCACCATCACGCACAACCAAATGCGCCAGTTCCAACAGAACCCCATCAAAGGCTGCCTTAAAATCAGCCAGCGCAGGGTCGTCTAGTTCAGTTGGCACTGTATTTCCGGCTTGCCCTGTGGCAAAGGCCATCACCGTGTCTGAGGTTGAAGTGTCGCTATCCACTGTAATGGAATTGAACGACATATCAGATGAGGGGGTCAGCAAGCCTTGCAACACATCAGCCGGAATAGCAGCATCGGTAAAGACGTAACCCAACATCGTCGCCATGTCCGGGGCAATCATGCCAGAACCTTTGACAATGCCGTTGATGACAACATCCACACCGCCGATAGAGGTCGTGCGGCTCACGCCCTTGGCATAGGTGTCAGTGGTCATGATGGCGTAGGCAGCCTGTTCAATTGTGGCTGTACCCAATTGATCTTTAAGGCCAGGCATCGCACCGGTGATATGATCGTGGGGCAATGGCTCACCGATCACACCGGTGGAGGCCGAAAAGACCTCAGACACATCACAGCCAATGGTTTCAGCCACCGCCGACAAAATATGATCGACAGATTCTTCACCGCGTTTTCCCGTAAATGCATTGGCATTGCCGGAATTCACAACCAAGGCCCGCGCAGCGCCACCCGGCAAATATTCCCGACATTTCAGAACCGGGGCAGATGCCGTCTTGGATTTTGTGAACACGCCGGCAACCGTGGTGCCCGGCGCGAATTCAGCCAGCATGAGATCCGTCCGACCTTGGTATTTTACGCCGGCTTTGGCTGTGGCAAAGCGCACGCCAGCAACGTCCGGCATATCGGGGAAACGTTCAGGTGCCAGAGGGGATATTTTCATTTCCATTGTATTAGTCCGCTTATTCTTGAAGTGCCTTCATTACATCCTTGAAGGTCTTCTTTTCGATATTGGCCTCTTTGCGAAGCTGACTCATCAAATCCTGCCCCAATCCTTGGGCCACTTCATTGGTCAGTGCTGTTCGCAATTTTTGATAGTCAGGAATTTTCCTTGATCGTCGTTCTTCCACCAAAATCACATGCCAGCCGTAATCGGTCTTAACGGGTGTTTTTGAAAATTCACCTTCATCCAATGCATTTGCGGCATCTTCAAACTTCTTAGTCATTTGACCCGATACAAACCAGCCTAAATCACCACCTTGAGATTTAAGGGTACCCCTGGAATGCTGACGCGCCAACGCCGCAAAATCTTTGCCGTCCTGAAGCTCAAGAATCATCGCGTTAGCATGGTCTTCACTATCCAACAGAATATGGCGAGCATGGGTTTCGCTTTGGCCTTCGGCTTTTTTGACGATCTTGTCATAAGCTTCTTTGACCATACCTTCGGTCACCAATCCTGCGATATAGCGTTCCAACAACAACCGTTGCAGGGCTTTATCTGACGCGACCTTGACCGTACGTTTATATTCGGTTGAATTTTGGTATCCCAATTCAACCGCTTTCTGTGCGGCCAATTGCAAATCCACCAATGTGCTTAACAACATTGGATATATATCGCGCATCGGTGCCACTTGCAGGCTGGGTGGCAAAAAATTGCGGGCATGCTCAACATCCGTCATGTGCACATTCACCCCATTTACAGTTGCAACAACTGGGTCTGTCACAACACCTTCGGCATGTGCCGTGGATACCAGGGCACACATCAGGGCTGAAATAAGGGTGGTCCGCTTCAAAAACATGTCAGTTTCATCTCAATTTTAATGGTCTTGGCATAAAGCACATTGAGCGTCCCCAAACAAGTATTGTCCACTGTTTTCAGTCAAATATTCACGCAAACAGTGCAATTTTGAGATGGTTCCGGTCATGACGTGTGCTACCATCTGCCCGCTATTTTAATGAAGGCATTCGTCTGTATGAACACCACCACGACCCTCAAAGCATTGTTCATGGCTGCTGTTTTAGGAACTTCGCCCGTACAAGCTGGTGATTTCCTGTTCCAATGGGATAATGACAAAATAGCCGACACAGATCGTCACTATACCAACGGCATGCGCATTGGATATGTCCCTCACAAGCCATGGCAGGCCTTAACCTGGGCCACCAATACGATGGTGGATTTATTTGGTCATGGAAGCTTTACTGCAGACAACATAACGCATCGTGCCGACGGCTGGGTTATGGGTCAAGACATGTACACCCCATCAGATGTGCTCACCCGTTCACCCGACCCCAACGACCGTCCCTATGCCGGGTGGAGCTATGTTGGCATCACCGCCCTGGCTCAGACCGATGACGGCCTGCTGGCAATGGATCAGCAAGACACTGTTGAAATGGATTTTGGCATCGTCGGCCCAGAATCGCGCGCTGGCGAAACCCAAAACTGGTTTCACCGTCAAATCAACGTCGCCGAATCCAATGGTTGGGATTCCCAAATCGGCACAGAACCTGGCATTTTGTTAACCCGAACACTGAAATTACGCACCAAAACGAAACCACTTTGGGAAAGTTCAAGCCTTGGTTTTGATGCTATTCCTCATGTAACAGGACAACTCGGAAATATCAAAATTGGGGCATCTGGCGGACTGACGGCCCGCTTTGGCCAAAATCTCAATCAAGATTTTGGGCCTATCTATGGAACCTTTGCCCTGCCCAATCGTGCACCACAAAAATTTGCTTGGGCGATATATTCTGGTGCCGAGCTTCGTGGTGTTGTGAGGGATTTGTTTTTGGATGGCAACACCTTCAAAGACAGTCCCGACGTGGAACACAATCCTTTCGTTTTGGAAGCCCGCACTGGCGTTATGGCACATTTGCCGATTGGGGAAGACTGGGGGCTCAAAGGGGCGCGTCTTGACCTCAGCCACGTTGTCCGCACGCGAGAGTTTAAAACGCAAGATAAGAGTGATCGATACGGCAGCTTGAAGCTAACACTTAACTTTTAACTGATTGCAACTGCTGCCACTTTTTTTGACGACGGAGTCTGTTCGGCATCATTGTCATTATAAACGTTAACAACATTATCTTTTTCATCTGCCTTAGGTTCATCGCCTTCAAATACGTTCAAAGCACGTGAACGACGCTGATAATCCATAGCCAGGGTTTCCCGTGTGGGATCAAATGCAGAATTGAGAATTTCCCCCATACGCCCCATCAGATCCATATCAGCATCATTTAGACCACCATCTAAAGCTTCACCCAGCATCCGCTCCAAAGTCAGGCAAATTTCCGCAACATGTGCGAAGTTGGTGCCTTTCAGGCGTGTACAAAGATCACTTGCAACATGGGATAGACGTTGCAAGTTAACGGCTTGCTCAACCGAGGCACCGGCTTGCACTTGACTGAGTTCTGGCCATGCCTCATCCAACAGCCAACCAATTTGATAGGCTTGACGTTGAACCATTTGCTCATTGATTTTCAATTTTGCAGAATCAACGATGTGCTTAATATGATTGTCGCTTGTATGACCACTCAAACGATGATGAAGCGGGTTGGGAACATCGATCAGAGGCACCTCCATCGTACCTTTGCGGCGTGCTGTGCGGCGGTCTGGCCCAATGTAGTCCGATGTCACCACAAAACGCTTACGTGCGTGTGTCAGTTCATGAATTTTTTCCATCAAGTGTTCAGGACTAAATGGCTTAGCCAGCACATGGTCCGTTCCTGAGTTGATGGCAGCATGCACCGCTTGGCTGCTTGGCTCATCAACCAAAGTAATCACCACCAAAAATGGATTATGGCCTTCACGACCATGACGAAGTTCACGAACAAAATGGTTGAAGTCGCCTTCAGGCAGCGACGTATCGGCAATAACCAAGTCGACTTCCCCAGCACGCACGGCATTTACAATACGCGATAAATTGCCGGTGGGGATGATGCTTTTAAAACCAAAACCACGAAGGTTTTCGACCAAAACACTACGAATTTCGGAATTTGGTTCGGCCAGTACGATCCGAATATTATCCAAGTGCGACATATTCATGTAGGTGCTCCTTCAGATGCACCATCAATCCGTTGACGGACATCCTTACGATCCACACCCCCGTGATCGCAAATTTGATAAAATCATGGGCTTATCTCTGCAAGCTTCATGATGGGCTAGTCTTAGGTCATTGAATTCATTGCGAAACAGTAACGACAAGACACATTTGTTACATTATTGCAATGAAAAAACCCTTTTTTTATGGGCAGTTAGGGGCCCATTTCGTATGAGACATACTTTCATATAACTGACCCAAAGAGTCAAGTTTCAAAACTATGAAATATTTATAAGCGTTTCATTTTGAGCATAATCAAGGTCTGCACAGCACAAAAATGCAAAACCTTTACCGCCATGCGTTGACAGACGTCTCAGGCGTCTCTAATTCTTGTGCACCAATGGGGAACTGTGGGGGAAAATCCCAGTCTCCGCCTAATTTATTCCTGGTTTAAGGTTAGTCATATCCATGTTCGGCGCACTCGCGAAAAAGATCTTCGGTTCTGCTAATGACCGTTACATCAAAGGCCTGATGAGTAAAGTTGAAGCCATCAATGCCTTAGAACCCGAACTGGAAGGCCTCAGCGATGATGATCTGAAAGCCCGCACCGGGTGGCTTAAAGGTCGCATTGTCGACGGCGAAAGCTTAGACGATGTCCTGATTGATGCCTTTGCCACCGTTCGCGAAGCCGCCAAACGTGTTTTGGGCCAGCGCCATTACGATGTCCAGCTCATGGGTGGCATGGTTTTGCATCGCGGCCAAATCACCGAAATGAAAACCGGTGAAGGTAAAACCCTGACCGCAACTTTGGCTGTGTACCTCAACGCCCTATCCGGCAAAGGTTCACACGTCGTTACGGTCAACGATTATCTGGCCAAACGTGACGCTGAGTGGATGGGACAAATTTATGGCTTCTTGGGTCTCTCCACTGCATGTGTAATTCACGGTCTTTCCGACGAAGAACGCAAAGCCGCTTATGCATGTGATGTCACCTATGGAACCAATAACGAATTCGGCTTTGATTATCTGCGCGACAATATGAAGTTCACGCTGGAAGATATGGTTCAACGCGACTTCAACTTCGCCATCGTTGATGAAGTCGATTCCATCTTGGTTGATGAAGCTCGCACGCCTTTGATCATTTCCGGCGCAGCAGAAGATTCTTCCGAACTTTACAAAGCTTGCGACAAACTCATCCCCAAATTGGTTGAAGCCGATTATGAGGCGGATGAAAAAGCCAAATCCGTTACCTTTACAGAAGAAGGTAACGAACATGTCGAGCAATTGCTCCGCGATGCAGGACTGCTCACAGAAGGCAATCTCTACGATCTTGCCAACGTTGGTTTGGTTCAGCATGTTTCCCAAGCGTTGCGCGCCCACATCATGCATTTGCGTGACATCGACTACATTGTCCAAGATGGCAAGGTCGTTATTATCGACGAATTCACTGGCCGCATGATGGAAGGTCGCCGCTATGGCGAAGGCTTACATCAAGCCATCGAGGCCAAAGAAGGCGTTGAAATCCAAAACGAAAACCAAACTCTGGCATCTGTGACGTTCCAGAACTATTTCCGCATGTACCCCAAACTGGCGGGTATGACCGGTACGGCAATGACCGAAGCGGGTGAATTTTCGGAAATTTATAAACTGGAAGTGGTGGAAATGCCCACCCACCGCCCGTGTATTCGTGACGATCAAAACGACGTGGTTTACCGCACCGCAAATGAAAAGTTCGATGCCATCGTCAAACTGATCGAAGAATGCCGCGAACGCCAACAGCCTGTTTTGGTCGGTACAGTTTCCATTGAAAAATCGGAACACCTGTCCGATCTCTTGAAACAAAAAAAGATCGAACACAACGTCTTGAACGCACGCCACCACGAACAAGAAGCTTACATCGTCGGCGATGCAGGTCTTCCCGGTGCCGTCACCATCGCCACCAACATGGCGGGCCGCGGTACCGACATTCAGTTGGGCGGCAACCTGGAACTGCGCATCCAGCGCGAACTGGGTGATAATCAAGACAAAGCTGCAATCGAAAAAATCGAAGCTGAAATCGCAGAAAACAAAGCCATCGCTAAGGAAGCCGGTGGTTTGTTTATCGTCGGCACCGAACGCCACGAAAGCCGTCGTATTGACAACCAGTTGCGTGGCCGTACAGGTCGCCAAGGCGATCCCGGCGCATCTGTATTCTTCCTGTCCCTGGAAGACGACCTTATGCGGATCTTTGGATCAGAACGCATTGACAGCATGCTGGTTAAACTGGGCCTGGAAGAAGGCGAAGCCATCGTCCACCCGTGGATCAACAAAGCACTGGAAAAAGCGCAGCAAAAAGTCGAAGCCCGCAACTTTGAAATTCGCAAAAACTTGCTGAAGTTCGATGACGTCATGAACGACCAACGCAAAGTGGTCTATGCGGAACGCAAAGAACTGATGTCCGTCACCGATGTCTCCAACGACATCGTCGGCATGCGCCACGAGCTCATCGATGATTTGGTCAGCCGCGCCATCCCGGAAAAAGCTTACGCTGAAGAATGGGATACCGGCTTACTTCATGAAGAAATCTTGCGTGTGTTTGGCTTGGACCTGCCTGTGGCAGATTGGGCCAAAGAAGAAGGCATCGCAGAGCAAGAAATTCGTGAACGCATCACCGATGCTGCCGATCGTAAAATGGCGGAAAAGGCCGCCAGATACACACCGGAAGTTATGCGCGATGTAGAAAAGAGCCTGTATTTGCAAGTCTTGGATCAAATGTGGAAAGACCACCTTTTGACCCTGGACCACCTGCGCCAAGGTATTGGCTTGCGTTCATACGCTCAGAAAGATCCACTCAACGAATACAAACGCGAATCTTTTGACTTGTTTGAACAGCTTTTGGTCAACATTCAAGAACGCGTAACCACGATTCTTTCTCATGTTGAACTGCAAATGATGCCCCCCGAAGGTCTCACACCACAAGGCCACAGCAACATCCAAGAAAGCCATGAAGACCCAGCTTTCGCGGAAAACCCACCAGAGCCTGTTGAAAGCGCCAAGCAGTTTATCCACGCATCCCATAGCCCCGAAGAACGCAACCCCAATGACCCCGCCACCTGGGGCCGTGTCGGACGCAATGAAAAGTGTCCATGTGGATCGGGTAAGAAATTCAAGCAATGCCACGGACGTGTGGCTTAAAGCCCAAAACAATAAAGGCCGCCTTTCGAGGCGGCCTTTATTTATTGTTCTCTACAAAAGGAGGGCGCTGGGACAAGTTCAACCTGGGCAAATCCTTGCTTGAAAACAATTCGTAACTTGAATCACCAATTGAGGCCGCATAGGCCAGCCAATGGCGCATAATACGAACATCATGCAAGGACAAACCTGAATGGTTATAAGAATTATAGGTTGATAAAAAAAGTTGCCCGGATAAAGACTGGTCAACGATGTCTTCGTATGGTCGCCAGTCTTTGTTGTAACTCATCACAGGTTGGCCATGGTCATCAAACTGATTGTATTCAGGATAGGCCAAGGGAAATTCTGAACAACCCCGCTTTAAATCCACATCGATATTTGATGTGATTTTCACATCAAGAACATTTTGAAGCCGTTGTTGAAGTTGCTGAGCTTCTTCAAAGCTATCGCAATATATCAATCCTTTGTAGGCACCCTTTACCTGAGCACGCAATTCTATGTGACATTTGCGCGTGTTGTCATGTGGAAGCTTTATCCCATCAAAAACCCACGCCAATTTAAACAAATCCATCACACTGGGAACAGTGACCGAGAGCTTAAAGCAATCAAAACAAAACTCAGGTATCGCATTAAAATTCCGAAACACTTTCATATGTCGGGGGCAATTCAGCTTAGACATTTCACCACGCCAAAGTTGTGACACTTGAGTCAGTGGTAGGACATCATATTGATCTAATATGTTTTCACCTTGCTTATAAAGATTAACCACCATTTCATCGGTGATCGGCATGTCATCAATGTGTTCAAAATGGACCGCTTGCAAAGCCTTATGGGCAAGCACAAGGTTCCCATTAGATTCTACTCGTGGATCATGGTGGTTTAAGAGTTCCGCCAGGAGGTCCAAAATCAGTGGCTCCCCTGGTGCCGTTTTCAAAGTTTGCTCAACAAACTCAATAGCCTGATCCAATTCCCCCCGGGTCTTAAGAAGGTCAACCAATCCATATATAGATTGTGCAAACTTGGGGTTTATGGAAAGTGCGTTTCGATAGCTCTCCATTGCCTGCTCTGTACGCCCCAATCGCGTGAGTGCAACCCCAAGATTGTTATGAGCCTGAAATACATCAGGTTTAATTTTGAGCACGGCCTCAAAACTGGCTACTGCGTTTTCATATTGACCACATTCGTTATACACATTTCCCAAATTGAAATGGGCTTCAATATAATCAGACTGTAATTCAACAGCTTTTCGAAATGCATCAAAAGACCTCTCAAAGTCTTGCAGGGCTGCATATGCCTGCCCAAGTGCATTATGGGCTTCAAACCGTTCTGGAGTGATTGATATGGCCTGCGTTAACAGCTCGAGCGACTGATTGTGATGGCCTGATTGGAGAGCTATTAGCCCCAATAGATACAAGGCATCTGGCTGTTTTGGATCAACTTGAAGAACCTGGCGGTACAGTTTTTCAGCCTCAAGTATTCGTCCTGCCTGATGATGCTGAACGGCTGCATTCAGATTTTGGCCAATACCAACCATCTGTGCAGATGGAGCATTCCTGCCCCGTTGAGATTTTTGGGATTTGTTTCGTTTGCCTGTCCGCTTCATATAAAGACCACTAACACATGGGCCACATATGAATAAACAAAAAAGGCCGCCTCGATCCAAGGCGGCCTTTTGTTATTTCAGTAAGTAATAAGGCCTTAGCCCAATCCAACTTTACCCATGTCTAAGAACTTCTCGCGGCGTTTGGCTTTGAGTTGGCCGCCATCGAGCGGGGCCATATTTTCGAACTGACGCTGAATTTCATCAGCCACAGCCTGCATCGCCGCTTTGGGGTCGCGGTGCGCACCACCCAAGGGTTCCGGCACCACGGCATCGATGACTTTAAGCTCCAGTAGGTCCTGGGCCGTCAAACGCAAAGCTTCGGCAGCTTCGCGGTTCATGCCGCCATCACGCCACAAGATGGATGCGCAGCCTTCGGGTGAAATTACGGAATAGATGGAATGTTCCAGCATCAACACGGAATTGGCAGAAGCCAACGCAATCGCACCACCAGAGCCGCCTTCGCCAATGACGACGGAAACAAATGGTACACGCAGTTGGAAGCTCACTTCGATGGACTTGGCAATAGCCTCGGCCTGACCGCGGGCTTCTGCATCGGCACCTGGGAATGCACCTGAAGTGTCCACGAAGGTGATGATAGGCAGCTTAAAACGGTCTGCCATATTCATCAGACGTTGGGCTTTGCGATAGCCTTCGGGCTTGGCCATGCCAAAATTGTGCTTCACACGGCTTTCGGTGTCTTTACCCTTTTCAATTCCCATGACCATGACGGAACGGCCCTGAAAACGGCCTAAGCCACCAACGATGGCTGCATCTTCAGCAAACAAGCGGTCACCCGCCAATGGCGTGAAGTCCTCGATCAGCGCATCGATATAATCGACGGCATGCGGGCGGTCCTGATGACGCGCAACCTGGGCCTTTTGCCACGGCGACAATTTGGTGTAGAGCGAAGAAAGCTGCTTCTCGACCTTGGTCTGAAGCTTTGCGACTTCTTCGGCAATATTGACTTCGGTCCCCGTCAAGTGACGGAGCTCCTCAATTTTGCCTTCAAGCTCTGCGATGGGTTTTTCAAATTCGAGATAATGATGCATGGGCGTTTTTTAGCATGCAATTTGGGGCCAAAAAAGGGCAAAAAACAACGCCGCCCCGATTATAAGGCGGCGTTGCTCAAATTTTGGTATATGACAAAAAGCTAAAGGATTAGAGACCTTTGATTGCTTCAGCCGTCTTAACCATGACTTCAGCTTGCTTGATGGACGCAATATCGATCAAACGGCCATCCAAAGTCACAGCACCTTTGCCTTCTTTTTGGGCCTGTTCCATGGCTTCCAAAATAGCGTTGGCCTTGGCAACTTCTTCGTCAGATGGGCTGAACACTTCGTTGGCGGCGTCAACTTGGGTCGGGTGAATGGCCCATTTACCTTCACAGCCCAAAATCGCAGCACGCATGGCTTGTGCTTTGTAGCCATCAATGTCGCGAATGTCACCAAACGGACCGTCGATGGGGCGCAAACCGTTGGCGCGGGCTGCGACCACCATGCGGGCGATGGCATAGTGCCACATGTCACCCCAATGGAAATCACGGGTGCCAGCGTCATCCAACGGATCGGTCAAAACGCCATAACCTGGGTTCGGACCACCGATGGCCGTGGTGCGGGCTTTGGTGGACGCTGCATAATCAGCAACACCAAAGTGTAAAGATTCGTTACGCGGGCTGGCAGCGGCAATCTCGTGCACGTTTTGCATGCCCAGTGCGGTTTCAATGATCATTTCAAAACCGATTTTATTGGTGTAGCCCTTGGCATCGCAAATTTGCGTCACCAACATGTCTACAGCGTATACGTCAGCCGCGGTGCCAACTTTTGGGATCATGATCAAATCAATTTTGTCACCAGCCTGTTCCACAATGTCCACGACATCGCGGTACATGTAGTGGGTGTCCAAACCGTTGATACGAACAGATACTGTTTTGCCGGACCAGTCGTAATCGTTCAGGGCTTGGATGATATTTTTGCGCGCTTGTTCTTTATCAGAAGGTGCAACAGCATCTTCCAGGTCCAAGAACACCATATCGGAAGCGCCGCCAGCGGCCTTTTCCAGAAAACGGGTGGAGGAACCAGGTACAGCCAACTCGGAGCGGTTGAGGCGCGCCGGGGCCTGTTCAGGAACGGTAAAGCTCATTGGGGAGGTCTCCCTAGAATTTATTTGTTTATTTACGTAAAGCCTGAAGCCACTTTAAACAAAGCTGGGAGGAGAAATCACCTCTTTTTTGTGCAGGTGCGAAAAGAATTGCATGTTTTTTGGTATAACAGTGAGTTAAGTCAGCCTTCTAATCCCATTCGGGGTACCAATATCAGCAAAGAAACGCAGGTTCTTGCCTTCAATCACGGTTGGAGGATTGAGAACCTCCAACCGATCTAACAAGATATTAACCACGGATGGATCCGGGTGTTCCATGCCAAACCTCACCAATTCGGCCCCCAAATCCTCCATATCCGGTGCTGGATTGCCCCGCACACCCCAGTCAATTACCGGTGCAATGGCTCCCCCCATCGGCAGCAAACCATCTGGACGCACGGAAAAATGCCAAGATCGGTCACCACGCGACACCTCAACTTTGTGCCCCAGCATCGCACTGTGCCCAATCAACACTTCGTCCATCACTTGGGTTTGAGCCACCCAAGCACGCAAACGCAAACCTTGATCCCAATTTGAACGCACGGTGTCTCGTTCATCCAAGCCAAACCAGCGCGGGTATACTGGGGCCTGAGCTTTGGGATCAATAGCAATCACTTCCAAAAAAATATCATCGCCCAATCGCAGCAAACGATTATGCGTACCCATTTGTGGATGCTGTCCGCCCGGTCCCATCTCAACACCTAGGCAATTCCAAACATGCTCCACCCCTTCCTCTAAGGTCGGAGCGACAACAGCTAAGTGGTCGAGCTTTAACATACGTTAGCCCTTAGCCAATGGATGCGCGGCATTAACCAGTTGCTTTAAACGTTCATCCAAAACATGGGTGTAAATCTGAGTGGTGGAAATATCGGAATGACCCAACATCTGCTGAAGGGCACGCAAATCCGCGCCGTGTGCCAGCAAATGACTGGCAAAAGAATGGCGCAGCACGTGGGGGGACACTCGACCCGGTTCCAAGCCCGCCTCAATCGCCAACTCCTTCAACATTTGCCCAAACCGTGCACGGGTTAGAAAACCTTGTTTGGCACGTGATGGAAACATGTAAGGGCTTTCCTTCACCCTCTGGGGGAGATAGCGGTCCCTCACCTCCAAATACGCAACGATGGCGTCTGTGGCTGGTTCCGATAACGGTACCATGCGTTCTTTGCCACCCTTGCCCATCACCGTCAGCATCAAACCATCGCGCGACAATGCATGTAATGGCAAGCCCACCAATTCTGAAACCCTAAGCCCAGTGGCATAAAGAATTTCCATCAACGCCACCATACGTTTGCCGTCATCACCTGCGTAATTGGCAACACAGCTCAGCAATGTATCAATCTCATCTTCACTCAGGTATTTGGGCAAAGCACGACCGATTTTTGGGCTGTCGATCACGCTTGAAGGATCATCTGTGCGGATGCGTTCAGCATATAAAAACCGATAAAACATACGCAACGCCGATAACCGCCGGGCCTGCGTGCGCGCAGCCATGCCACAGCCATCCAAATGTTTAAGGTAAGCCCGAATGACGTCCGAATCGGCTCCCAAAACCGTGGCCTTCTTTTTAGACTTCGCAAACGATGCAAAATCACCAAGATCACGCTGATAACTTTCCAGGGTGTTTTTTGCTGCACCACGTTCGGCCACCAGCATTTCGAGAAACATCTCGACTTCACTGGGAATCGGATCGGTGTTCTTGCGGTGACGCCCCATATGAGAGCCCCATATCAAATGTAGTTAAAGCCCAGCGGCGACCACAGCCTCCAACACCATGGCACGGACTTCACGGTCCAAACCAACATTGCGCAAGGCACGCAACACATGGTGGGTGACAATGGGGTCAGCACGCGCCGGGCCGCCATCACCCAAGCTAACCAAGCTCAACAACACCGTTTCACCAACACGGCCATTGGACGAAGCACCGGCTAATAAGCACCAATGCGAAGCATGCGGTGCCATCAAACCTGTATGGGATGTCCCTGCCAACAAATCGGCCCATATGTCTTCGGGAACATACTCACCCAAGGCCATCAAAGCCGCTGCCAATGTCGCCGCCTTATCGCGTGCCCCCGGGGTGTCTTTGACGCTCAACCACCAATCGGTTAGTCCTGCCATTTCCCAATCTTCGGCCCCTTGAAAGCCTGACAAGCGGGCCACAGGCATCAAAGCTTTTAGGGCCTTCGCCATTTCAGGTTCATGCACAGCACTTTCTTCCAACAAATCAAACCAGGGTTTGGCATCGGCATAGCGGCGCGAAATCAGGAACGCACGAATGGCTTCTGGGGCAAACCAAGCCAAATCCTTGGTGACTTGTACCCGGCTGAGCTGCGGCAAAAATGCACGCGCCGTGGACGCATAACGCCCCCCCACCCGTGCAATGGATAAGGCTTGGGTCAAGGCTTCGGCTTGAGCCGCCCCAACCGTTTGCATCAAAGTTGCACGGTACAGCAGTGCCCTGCTCATTGGGCCCGAAAGCTGTCCGGCTTGGGTTAATGGGCTTTTTAATTGTTCGTCCGTAAACGTAATGCTGGCGTAAAGTTGGCGCAGAGCATCCACCGGCAAAGCACCCGCAACTTCTGCCCGTTCTGCGGCTTCAAGGCGCAGTTCTGGCGAAGCATTCGGACTAATAGCAATGGCACGCAGCACCCCTGGTCGGTTGGACGAAATCACATCAACGGGCAATTTGGCCTTTGCCACCCGGGCCAAAGCCAAATGCAACGGCGTAGGGTCCGCCAAACTTACAATGGTTGGGGTCTCTGAAGACAGACTCTCCGAACTGGCAAGTCTTTCAATCAACTGAAAGAACACTTGGTCTTCAACACCCAACTCTTCCAATAGCGACATCCCCAATAAGGCAGCATTGCCCTCACCTTCCATGGCTTGACAGAAAATGAACGCCTTTTGCCAATAGGTAGATTGGCGTTCTTGGATATACGCATTGGCCATCTGACACGCGCGGGCCACATCACCGGTTAAGAAACGGGTATCAACCTCAACACGCATTAAATCAGGATTGGAACTTTCACCAGGGATCGCATCCAACAGTGCCTTCACCCCGCCAAATTCACCCATAGCAGAAAGCAAGCCGGCACGAAGCGAAATCAAGCTCCCTGGTTCTCCACCTTCGGGAACCTCCGCACCCGTCAACAGCACTCGGCGCATCAAATCACGCATGGCCGGTGAAGCGGTAGTAACGGGAACTTGCGGCATCAATTGATCGATAACATCACGACGCGTACCGGACCACATGTCGGTGCCAAACCCACCGTTAGCAATACTCAGTGCGCCAGCAACATCGGGGTTAATCACCCCCAACATTTCAGCTTGCACACCGCCACCTAGGTTTGAAGGCATAACCGTTTGTGGTGCTTGCACAGGCTCAATCGGTGAAACAGGTGATTGCGGCATAGGTCGAGCAGGCTTAGCTGAAGGATGGGCCGCAGGCGGCTCCAGGCGCAATGGCGGCCTGAGATCCAATGGCTTGGTTTCTTGGGCATCAGATAAGCTGGGCAGCGCGATAGCCGTAGCCCCCACGACCACGGCAGCACCCAAAAGGCACTTAGCGTGGGAAACGTTCATCGGGGATGACCTTTTCAACGGTGCTGACGGGGGCGGGAATGTCCCAGGTGGCAAGCATGACGGCTCCGCCGCCAACAGCCACCAACACCAAGACAAGGAGAAACACGGGCATTTTACGCATGGTCTAAAAATTACCTTCGATATCAGATCAACGAATTCTTATCAGGTTTCTTGCGGTTTAAGGACGTTA
Source organism: Magnetovibrio sp. (assembly GCA_026196495.1). GTDB lineage: Bacteria > Pseudomonadota > Alphaproteobacteria > Rhodospirillales > Magnetovibrionaceae > Magnetovibrio. The sequence goes on along the minus strand of JAPHSY010000008.1, from coordinate 73,799 downwards.
TGGTAGGGTCCGAACCTAAGTACCAAGTGTGGCGAATTTTCGGCAGTGTATCGGCTCTACCCTCACGTTTCCAGTACGGTTTGAGCAGAAACACACATGAAATAATGCCCCAAATTGATTAAGGAGAGCCAAACGTGCCCAAGACCCCACGGATTACCCGCCCAGTCGTCATGATCGGCTTGATGGGCGCGGGCAAAAGCACCGTGGGTCGACGTTTGGCCCAGCGTTTATCTATTCCTTTTGTCGATTCGGATGATGAAATTAAGAAAGCCGCTGGGTGCTCTATTGAAGACATCTTCGAGCTTTACGGAGAAAACGAGTTCCGCGCCGGTGAAAAACGCGTCATGGAACGTCTCTTGGATGATGGCCCTATGGTGCTCGCCACAGGCGGTGGTGTGTTCATGAACAATGAAATCCGTTCTCAAATCCTGGACCGCAGCACATCAATTTGGCTTAAAGCCAGTCTTGATGCTTTGGTCGAACGCACATCCCGACGTGGTGGACGCCCCTTATTGAAAACTGGAAATCCTAGAAAGACACTGGAAAAGCTGATCAATGAACGCTATCCCATCTATCAAAAAGCCACTATTGCCATTGAAACCGACAATGAAACCCACGAAAGTGCGGTAGAATTGATTGTCGAAGCCTTAAGAGACAGAGACGACATATGACTAAGGTCAAAACAGAAACCCTCCGCGTGGAGTTGGGGGAACGCGGTTATGACATCGTCGTGGGGGCCAACCTCATTGACACGGCAGCCACCTGGATTGCCCCGGTGTTGGCGCGTCCGCGCGTGGTCGTCATCACCGATGAAAACGTCGCGCCGCATTACCTAGCACCACTGACAGATTCTTTAGAAGGTGCTGGCATCCAGTGTGACGCCATCACGTTGCCGGCCGGCGAACAGACCAAAAGCTTCAGCCAGTTCCAAGCCTTGTGCGAAAGCATCTTAGAAAAACGTGTGGAACGCTCCACCACTCTGATTGCCTTAGGTGGCGGTGTAATTGGCGACTTGGTCGGCTACACTGCGGCTTCCGTTTTGCGCGGCATGCCCTTTATTCAAGTCCCCACAACGCTACTGAGCCAAGTTGACAGCTCTGTCGGTGGCAAAACCGGTATCAACACCATCCACGGCAAAAACCTGGTTGGGGCATTTTATCAACCGAAATTGGTTTTAGCCGACACCGCAGCCCTCAACACCTTGGACAAACGCCAACTGTTGGCAGGTTATTCTGAGGTGGTGAAGTACGGCCTAATTGACGATCTAGAATTCTTTGAATGGCTGGAAGTTAACGCCCAGGATTTGATTGATGGCAACATGGACAAACGTCGCCATGCGGTTCTGACGAGTTGCGCAGCCAAAGCACGAGTTGTGGCCGAAGACGAACGCGAAGGTGGACGTCGAGCACTGTTGAATTTAGGCCACACTTTCGGTCATGCTTTGGAAGCTGAAACCGGGTACGGTGATACGTTGTTGCACGGTGAAGCCGTATCCATCGGCACGGCCATGGCCTTTGATATCTCCACCCGTTTGGGATTGTGCCCGGGGCAAGACACCAATCGTGTCGCTGCACACTTTTCAACCATCAATTTGCCTTCCGATCTGGCTCCGCTGCCCACTGAAAACTGGACGGCCGATAAACTTCTGGATCATATGAGCCGCGACAAAAAAGTCGAAGACGGTAAGCTGACCTTTATTTTGGCACGGGGCATTGGACAATCCTTCATCACCCGTGACATCAACAAAGATGATGTGCGCAGTCTGCTTGATGATTGGCTTCACCACAAAAGTGGATAAACTGTTTCCATGATCTATATCGCCGCCGCCATTTTGGTTTTGCTGGTTTTATCAGCCTTCTTTTCCGGATCGGAAACGGCTCTGACGGCAGCGTCACGCCCGTTGATGCACCAACTGGAAAAAGGTGGAAATGCTCGCGCTCGCCTGATCAACAAACTTCATAATGAAAAAGAAAACCTGATCGGTGCCATCTTGCTGGGTAACAACTTGGTCAACATTTTGGCCTCAGCATTGGCGACCAGCTTGTTGATGACCTTGTTCGGTGAAGCAGGAGTTGCCATCGCAACGCTTGGTATGACCCTGTTGGTACTGATTTTTGCGGAAATCCTGCCTAAGACTTATGCCATTCGCCATGCCAACCGTGCAGCATTACGCGTTGGCCCCATCGTCAATGTGGTGGTGATCTTATTGCTACCGTTTGTGAAAACCATCAACTTCATTGTGCGCATTTTGTTGCGGTTGTTTGGCGTAAAACCCGCCTCTGAAGGTTCTGAGCAGGCCGCACAAGAACTCCGCGGCGCCATTGAACTACACACCACCAATGCGGAGGGCGAAGAAAAAGAAAGCGGTGTCATGCTGCGCAGTGTGTTGGATTTGGCTGACGTCCAGGTGGGTGAAATCATGACCCACCGCAAAGGTGTGTTGGCCATCAACGCCGAAGATCCGGTGGAAAGCATTATCACCCAAGTCTTAGACAGCCCATTTTCGCGTTTACCTATGTGGAAAGACGAACCCGACAACATCATCGCCGTGGTCCATGCCAAGGCCTTGTTGCGCGAAGTACGTGAACATTCCAACATTACTGATGAGCTCAATGAACTTAGTATCCAAGACATTGCCGCAGACCCTTGGTTCGTTCCCGAATACACACCACTGCTCGACCAGCTCCAAGCGTTTCGCGAACGCCGCGAACACTTTGCCATGGTTGTGGACGAGTATGGCAGCTTGCAAGGCATCGTCACCTTAGAAGATGTCTTAGAGGAAATCGTTGGCGATATTTCTGATGAAACCGATATCAGCGTACCTGGTGTTCATGTGCACCCAGATGGGTCCATGGTTGTAGAAGGTAACGTCACCATTCGTGACCTCAATCGACAATTTGACTGGGAATTACCTGACGAAGAAGCCGCAACCATTGCCGGCCTTATTTTGCATGAGTCGCGCCGCATCCCAGATGTGGGACAATCTTTCCGATTCTTCGGATTTCGATTTGAAATTTTGCGCCGCTTCCATCATCAAATTAAAACGGTCCGCATTATTCCACCTGCTCAAGACAAATCCTAAAACGGTTTTGCCAACGCTTCTTGTCTAATTTTGCCCTATAGTTGTACATCACAATTTTAGTGAGGATCATTTTTGTGATCTTGTTCAAACATTGGGTGACTTAAACTGACATCCCAATACTTATAATGTATCAATTCATGAAAATTGTGCTCATAGGCAACCACGCCCACTGCAGCCATATGAACACATATGTTCACCTTTGATTACACTCACGTAAGGAACACCAAGACCATGCAACGGCGCATTATTCCAGATGTTGTCAATCACCAAGACATCGTGGCCCTAAGCAAAACAAAGTCTGTACACGACGCCGTACAATTGATGAGTTCGCGCAAAATTGCCGCTATTGCAGTTACGGAAGGCAACAATAAAAAACTGATCGGCATCATTAGTGAGCGTGATATCACACATCGGGTATTGGCTTGCGGCCTCAATCCACAAGCTACTTTGCTGAGTGACGTCATGACCAGCAACCCTGAATGTCTGCGTCCCAATGATAGCTGCCACGATGCCATCGATTTGATGTTGAACCGCAATATTCGTCATCTACCCGTCGTCACCGAGGACAACACCGTGGTCGCAATGGTATCCATGCGCAACCTGTTGGAAGCTGCCGTCAAGGAACTGGGGTTAAAGATTGACGCCGAACGAGACGACGCCTTCAGCCCTGAAGGTTAACTTTCAAGGCTGAAGCCATTTAACTTAATAAATGGATTAGCCGAATGTTTCGGTTGTCGCCCGATCCGACGTTGCGAACCCTGTGCTGGGCTGTTGACTCAACTTGCCATGCCCTGCGCTGTTATGGCCTGCATCTGAAGCAGCCTCACGGAAGTAGCCCAAAATAAAGGCCCGAACAGCTGCTGTACGGCTAGAACCTTTGCGGCGCTGCTCGACCAAGGTACACATCTCATGAACGGATTTGTTTTCACGTTCGCAGATTTCTTCCAGTGCTTCCCAAACATCTTGTTCAAGACGCAAGCTGGTACGATGACCATCAACCGTCACATTTCGGCTTTGAAGTCGGCTGTTTAACATTAAGCTTCCCCACCTCTTAATTTTACCGACAGCTACGCTCTACGGCGCATACTTACGGTACGTTTTCCACTAAAACACTCATAAATTTGATACGTTTCAACGCTCTTTTCAATGGTATTCTTAGATTATCGATCAACCCATTGAATACAAAGGTATTTCACCCCACACTCCCCAGAGCTATTATAGAGGACAACAGAACACACTGAAATATTAAGCAATTAATTGTACAATATTAGGAGTTAGCCTCAGAGGAGCTTAGTGTTTTTAATTCTAATGCATGGATGTCATGGGCCATTTCCTCAGTCAAGGCCGCATACACCATGCGTTGACGTTGAACCCGATTTTGGCCTTCAAATGCGTCAGCAACCACAACCACTGCAAAATGGCTTTCACCTTCTGGGCGTGCACCGGCGTGTCCGGCATGCTGCGCACTATTATCAATGACTTCCAAGTGCTTAGGGTTCAAGGCATCAGTTAATTTGGTTTCAATGGCTTTGCGCACGCGCATAAAGAAATCCTTCCTGTAAAAATGTTCTTTGAAAGAAGTAGAACATTTCCGTACAAGGTCAAGTACAAGCCCCGCAAAATGTCGACATCTTGCATGTATCCCCCCCAGACCCCATAGTTATTCCATGGCACGCCAAACACGAAAAACCGGGTTAGAGACCCCATTTAACTTCAGCACCAAACGCAAACCCAAGCATCGTGTCTGTGATTGGAACGGCTGTATTGAAAAAGGGGAATTTCGCACCCACCGCTCACCACGAGAAATGGGCAGCCATGTGTGGTATTGCACAGACCATATCCGTGAGCACAATAAAGCTTGGAATTATTTTGAAGGCCTCACCGACGACGAAGTCGAAGCGGTCATCAAAAACGACACGGTTTGGCAACGCCCAACATGGGAGCTAGGGTCTAAGGCTGACGAAGAAAAAGCCCGTGCCTTTGCGTCCGGCGCAAAAGTTCGTGATGATTTCGGATTTTTCAACGATGCCTCGGATGATACCGGAACCCGCACCCATAACCGCATATTTCATCCAGAAACGCCTGAAGCTAAAGCTTATGCCCTGTTGGACCTCAACCCCCCAATTTCTGCAGATACCGTCAAGGCACGCTATAAGCAGTTGGTCAAAAAGTTCCACCCCGATGCAAACGGTGGCTCAAAAACAGCAGAAGAACAATTTAAGGAAATTGCTCAAGCGTATCAAACAATCATGCAACACCTAGGCACCTAAGTCGTATATACTCCCTTTCTAAAATACGCTGTAATGGCTTACCCCCTATCATCAACCGGAAAACATTATGCCCGATACTGCCCCCGCCACTTTTCCTTTGGATGCACCTGACATCTCCGTCGATGTACGCCAGACCTTTGGTCTCGATATTGATATGGACGTCCCCGCCTTTTCAGAAGGCGAAGAACACGTTCCTGCTATTGATGAAAATTATCAGTTCGATTTCGACACAACACTGGCGATTTTGGCTGGCTTTAAACACAACCGACGGGTCATGATTCAGGGCTATCACGGCACTGGCAAATCCACCCACATCGAACAGGTGGCTGCACGGCTCAATTGGCCACTGATCCGCGTCAACTTGGACAGCCACGTGTCACGGATTGATTTGGTTGGCAAAGACGCCATTGTCTTAAAAGACGGCAAGCAAATCACCGAATTTCGTGAAGGCATTTTGCCATGGGCGCTCCAGCACCCTGTTGCGGTGGTGTTTGACGAATACGACGCCGGTCGCCCCGACGTCATGTTTGTGATTCAGCGTGTCCTGGAAGTCGAAGGCAAATTAACCTTGCTGGATCAAAGTCGCGTCATCCACCCACATCCAAATTTTCGTTTGTTTTCAACCACCAACACCATTGGCTTGGGCGACACCACGGGGCTGTATCACGGAACACAACAAATCAACCAGGGTCAAATGGATCGCTGGAACATTGTTGCGACATTGAATTATCTACCTCATGACGATGAGACTCAGATCATAATGGCCAAAGTCGGGGCTTATCAATCCGACGAAGGCAAGCGCACGGTTTCAGCCATGGTGCGGGTTGCTGATTTGACCCGCGAAGGTTTCATCAGCGGTGATATCTCTACCGTCATGAGCCCGCGCACAGTGCTCACCTGGGCCGAAAATGCACAAATCTTTGGCAACGTCGGTACAGCATTCCGTATGAGTTTTCTCAACAAATGTGATGAGCTGGAACGCCCTATCGTAGCCGAATACTACCAGCGCTGCTTTGATGAGGAGCTTCCCGAATCTCTGCTGAAATCCGGATCACCCGTTTAAAACCAAAGGACGCCTGATGTCCAAGGCTGAACCGCGCCACGAAACACTGAAACGCGCCACCGCATCAACGCTGAAGGCCATGAGCCAACGGCGCAATATGCTGGTGCAATTCGTGCGCGGTCAAGCGGGCCCGTCTCACAGTTCAGATACCGCAACCCTGCCCGAGCCAGAAGTCGAGGCTCAACTGAAATCTTCCGATATCAAGCGCTTGCGTGGCCAATCCGATGCACTGGCAATGCGTCTGCATTACCATGACAAAGCATTGCACAACAAATTGAGCCCACCGGGTGAAGACGCACGCAAAGTATTCAACGCCTTGGAACAGTCCCGCGTTGAAGCCGTCGGCATCCAAGACTTTCCAGGCGCAGCCACCAACTTAAGTATCTGGCACCGTCATAATGCGCTGGGTTACGGCGACGTGGTGGAACGAGACGCCGAACAACTGGCAGACGCCATAACTCTTTTGGCACGTCAACGGTTCTGCGGTGAAGAAATCCCCGCAGCAGCAAGAACCTTGGCGCAACAATGGAAGCCCTGGCTGGATGAAAAAGCACCAGGACATCTGGATAAGCTTGCGGCCAACCTAGATGACCAAGCTAAGTTTGCCCATCAAGCGGGACTGTTGATGCAGGCGTTGGAGCTGATGCATAAAATGCCCAGCGAACCTGAACAACAACCCGACAGTGACCAAGACGCACAATCCCAAGACGACCAACAAGAAATGGGGGAAGACGACCAGCAACAGCCTCAGGGTGAAGATGATCAAGATGCTACCGGGACTGTTGGCTCTGACAGCATGGCCTCACCTGTCCCTGATGGTTTGGAAGGTGGTGGTGATGATGGTGATATGGTTGCCGGCAGCGAAACACCATCAGGTCCCAGCGAATATGATGACACGTGGCCGCAAAATGATTTTGGCGCAAATATACCTTACCGTGCCTTTTCCACCCAGTATGACGAGGTCATAGCCGCCGAAGACCTCAGTGACTTAAACGAGCTAACACGTCTACGTGATCAACTGGACCGTCAGTTGGATAAGCTCCAGGGCGTGGTAAGCAAGCTTGCCAACCGCCTACAGCGCCGCTTGCTCGCAAAGCAAACCCGGTCATGGGAATTTGATTTGGAAGAAGGCCTGTTGGACGTCGCACGACTGTCGCGCGTGGTCATCGACCCATACGCACCACTTTCGTTTAAAGAGGAAAAAGAAGCCGATTTCCGAGACACTGTCGTGTCATTGTTGATCGACAATTCCGGCTCAATGCGCGGACGCCCAATCACCATTGCCGCCACCAGTGCAGACATAATGGCACGCACTTTGGAACGCTGTGGAGTTAAAGTCGAAATATTGGGGTTCACCACCCGAGCCTGGAAAGGCGGAAAATCACGTGAGCTCTGGGTTGAGCAAAATAAGCCTGAAAAACCTGGTCGCCTAAATGATTTGCGTCACATTGTTTACAAAGGGGCGGACGCACCTTGGCGGCGCGCACGGCGAAATTTGGGCCTGATGCTCAAAGAAGGCATCCTGAAAGAAAATATCGATGGTGAAGCCTTAATGTGGGCTCACAACCGCTTGCTGGCCCGCCCAGAACAACGCCGAATCATGATGGTTATTTCCGATGGTGCCCCTGTGGACGATGCCACTTTGAGCGTCAACGCCGGGAACTATCTGGAAAAGCACCTGCGCGAAACCATCGAATGGATTGAGAACAAATCATCAGTAGAACTGCTGGCCATTGGCATCGGTCACGATGTGACACGTTATTATCAACGCGCAGTTACATTGCTGGACGCCGAAGACTTAGGCGGCACCATTATGACAGAACTGGCTGATCTATTCGACGAAGACAGCAAAGCCAACCGGGCTAAGGCCGCCCCCCGGCGGCGCTTGGCATAAGTTCTTGCCTCTTTTTCAGTTATGCCTAAAATTAGCCTTATTGTGAGGTGAGTATTCACCATACAAAGAATACGGGGACGATTTTGATCTTATCGCGCATTCAACATGCAACACGCCGTTTCTGCAGAAGCCTGATGGTTACCCATCGCGGCGCTGCACAGGTGGCTTTGTTTGCCATGTTCTTGCAGGCGATGATCCCGCTCAGCGCGGCTGTTCCCCTTCCCGGTGAAGACGGTGCCCGCAATGGGCAAACGCTTCCCAGTTTCTATTTAACGATATGCACGGCTTACGGTGCAGGCTCTCAGGCCAACATTGATGGACTACCTCTGGACAAGGTACCCACCGCCGTTGCTCCCTGGGACTGTCCGGTCTGCCAAATCCAGACCAGCATCCAAGGTCCGGTTCCGCCCACGCCCCAGGTGAAAACTACCTTCCTGGACCTCCCTCGGAAGGTTGTAGCACCTGCTGAGAGCGATACGCGGATACCACTTTGGACTGCCGCGCCCGGCCTTGCCCGCGCGCCGCCGCTGGCTTAATCCCTCTTCTAAATTCCCTAAAGACCACACCCCGGCCGGAATTAGGACGCCGGCCAGGGTGTGTGTCATTACCATCAAATTCAACGAACACTGACCGCGCCACGTGACATCGTGCGGAGTGTTTGTGACAGCGCGCAATGCGCCTCTATACAAGGAAAACGAATTATGAATTCCATCAAAACATTTATCACCACCACTGTTATTGCCACCACCGCCATCGTCAGTTCCGCCTTGGCTGGCGATATCACCGTATCCGGCCCATGGGCACGTGGGTCAGCCGGGATGGCCAAAGCTGGTGCAGCATTCATGCAAATCCAAAACAGCACAGGCATGGACGACACCCTGGTGGCAGTGAAAGCGAATGTTTCCAAGAAAGTTGAACTTCACACCCACCTGATGGAAGGTGGCGTGATGAAAATGCGCGAAGTCAAAGGCGGCATCCCGCTGCCCGCTGGCAAAACCCAAGAATTGAAACCGGGCAGCTACCACGTCATGTTTATGGGCCTAAATGAGCCGTTCAAAGAAGGCAGCATGTTCCCCATTACAATGGTTTTCAAAAATGCGGGCGAACAAACCATCAATGTACATGTCAAATCCCCCAAAGCCATGGGCGCGATGAAAAGCATGGATCACAGCAATATGAATATGAACCACGGCGATATGAAAGCTACGGACCAAAAAATGGGTGGCATGAAAAAATAATCTGCTAACAAATCCGCATTAGCGTAAAGGGGCCTGCACTGACAAGTGCAGGCCCCTTTTTCATTGACTTAAAGTATAGACGTTATCTCTCACAGGGCTGGTGAAAAATACAATTATTTCGTATAATTCATGATGCATAAACAATTAATTGTTGCATACAGGAGAAGAGAGCATAATGAAGCTACATGTCTTTCTGTTTTTAATTGTAACGATTTACACCTCTGCTGTATGTGCTGAGGGCCCCCATTCCCAAAAAACAATGGTCATTGGCGGGTTATCTGCGCCACCTTATATATTTGTCGATGATGACGGTCATGCGACCGGAATTCTTATCATCAAAATCAGGCAAGCTCTGTCCCAAATGGGCATTCAAGCAAAATTTGAAATCAGCAATTGGCCACGATCCTTTCACAATGCCAAAACGGGAACGATTGATGCTGTCATTCCAACCTTAAAATCTCCTGATCGCGAGGTGTTTTTACACTACCCCGAAGAACCCATAGCCAATCTCACAATGGTTATGATTAAGAATGCGCATAGCCCCCTTTCAATTGAGAAAATCTCCGACCTAAATGGGAAATACGTTGGTCGTATTCGAAATGCCAGAGTTACACCTGAGTTTGATGAAGCCGCACAATCCAAAGCGTTTGTTCTCGAACAACGAAGCACCTTCCGTCAACTGGCGTTGAGCGTTGCTCACAATCGTTTGGATATCGCAATCGGTCCCGAACTGATGCTGCTCTGGGCCGCTGGCGAAAGTGGTGTATTGAACAAAATTAAGACCTTAGACTTTCCTCTTGGCAAGGCACCTGTGTACTTGGCCATATCAAAAAAATCAAAATTCACCACCCAAATTTCTGAGATTTCAAAGAATCTACGCTTGGTCAGGAAAAGTCCTGAATTTGAGAACGCCCTAAATCCTTACAGCGCATTTCTGCATGTCAACTTGTTCGAAAAACTTCAAGGTGCCTCAAATACTCACTGACAACATCCGACTGAACCTAGCGCCCCCAAGGCCCCGAACGGACATCATCATTGGACCCACGCGTATTGGGAACGGAACTGGTCCGCCGGGAACGTTTGACCGGGCCTGATTGCTCCGTTGATTGTGTTTCAGAGCGAGGTTGTTGCGCTTGCGGACGGGTTTGGGCCTGAGGTTGGGCCTGAGATTGAGAATGCGAAGAAGATGTCATTCTCCCTGCCATTTTTTGCAATCTTTCAATACGGTTTTTCATATTAGGGTGTGTGGAAAACAAGCTATCCATAGACTTGGCATGAAGTGGGTTCACAATGAACATGTGCGCTGTGGCCGGGTTATCCTCGGCCCGAACGTTATCAATACGCTTTGCACCTTGTTCCAACTTGTCCAAGGCAGACGCCAACCACATAGGTTGGCCGCATATTTCGGCACCGATACGATCGGCTTCGTACTCGCGCGTGCGCGATATGGCCATCTGTACCAACATGGCTGCCATGGGTGCCAATATGGCCACCAAGATCACACCGACAATGCCTAAGGGATTGTTGCGGCCACCACTGCTACCGCCAAAAAACAGTGCAAAGTTCGCCAACATTGACAATGCACCGGCGATGGTCGCGGTGATGGTCATGACCAAGGTGTCACGATTTTTCACATGCGCCAGTTCATGGGCCATGACACCTGCAACTTCATTGGTATTGAGTATACGCAGCAAACCTGTGGTCGCCGCAACAGCGGCATTTTCCGGATTGCGCCCCGTGGCAAAAGCATTGGGCTGGTCTTCATCAATGATATAAACCTTAGGCATCGGCAGGTTGGCTTGCCCCGCAAGCGCTGCGACCATATCGTAGAATTCAGGCTGTTCAGATCGGCTAACTTGGCGCGCGCCGTACATACGCAGCACCATTTTATCAGATGACCAATAAGCAAAACCGTTCATCGCCAAGGCCATCATCAAGGCAATCACCAGACCGCCTTCAGCCCCTAACATATAGCCTACGCCCATAAACAATGCCGTCATTGCCGCCAGTAACGCAGCCGTACGCATGTAGCCCATAGTGAGCCCTACTCCTTGTTCAAATTTGTATAACGAGAATGAGATAAGCCCGCGACATTCAATCGTCAATCCTACGGTTGAATTGTCTTATATTGTTCATCGTATGGCTTGGCACCTGGCTGGTCAAATTCTGGAACGCGCCCGACCAGTGCCTCCAACATGCGGAGCTCTGCGTCGCTGTGGTTAACGACAGGGGCATGCTCAATTTGGCGTGCCGCATCGGCTTCATAGATATAGCGGGGACTATCGTGATGCTGGGTCTGAACCGTTTCTAACAATGCGCCAGTTTGAGTACTTTTCAGCTCTGCCCCACCATAACAAACACAAGCATACGTCCTGCCCCTTTGCACATCCACATAACATGCCGTTCCACGAATACCGATGGTCGCCATGGGGGTGACAATTTGTGTTTGCGTGGGGGCAAAGACTGAAAGCATGGCCCCCGCAAACAAGCGAATCTTGCCTGAGATGGAGCCGTTCACGCCTTCTTCGAAGTCTTCAGCATAAAACTCGACCACCGCATCTTCACGCAATAGATAGACATGTTCCCCAATCACGATGGTGCACGAACCATCATTTCCGGTTGCACAAACATCGCCGGGGAAGACTTCTTGCCCCATGTGGGCTGGCTTGCCATTTAGCCGCACATCGCCGCTGAGCGCCTGGACACCGGGTTTCACAGGCATATGCCCCTCAGCCCCAGTTTGGCGCACCAAAGCCATCATGGCAGGCGCAAAGCCCGCCGCCACCAAAAGTGAGCGGATAAAGCGACGTCTTGAAGGGTGGTAATGCGATAAATCCATATATTTAGAATGGGGAGGCTCAACCCCTGTTGCAAGCAAGCAGAGAATTCAGGCAAAACAAAAGGCCCGCTCAATGAGCGGGCCTTTTGGATAAGGGTCCAATGATGCCAGACTTACGCGGCTTTTGCGAGCGCACGCTGAATGCGGCGCTTCAGCTTTTGAGCCTCATCCGTCAGCTTCAAATTGGACGTTCCTAAAAGATAAGCGTCGAGACCACCATTATGTTCGACGGTGCGGATGGTGCTGGCACACAAACGCAAACGAACGGTTTGGCCGAGAGCATCGCTCAACAGAGAGATGTCCTGCAAGTTTGGCAGGAAACGACGACGGGTTTTGTTGTGGGCGTGAGACACGTTGTTACCGGTCTGTACGCCACGGCCGGTCAGGGCACATTTACGGGCCATTGCTTCGGCTCCTCAATCCTAAAACATATGCAGGGCCACACCACGTGCAGCCCCGAGTGGGCGGTTTTTACGGAATTTTAGGGTATGCGTCAAGCTATATTTGCCACAAAAGGCTGGATGTTTAACCCAAACGCCAAACTTATTCCTCACCCTTGCGGATGAAGTTCATCAATTCCAGCGAAAAGCGTGGACCTTTCTTAATAACCGTGGTGTGTGGCGGCAGGGATTCCAACATATCATCGCTGATATCATCAGCGGTAATCACCGCAACTTTCACATCCCGGGTCACCGCAAACATTTGTAACGACCATGCAAGTTCAATCCCGGTAATTGGGCCCAATGCCTGGGTGGTGATAACGTAATCAGGGTGCAAAGTCAGCGCCATATCAATGGCTTCAACAGGTTTTTCGAGAATCGAGACCTTGTAGCCCAACTGCGCCAATTCCTGAGAAATAATTTTACGCTGCACACCACGCGGCATCAGCATGAGAGCTGAACCCTTGTCCAGAGCCCGCACACCGCTCTGACGACGGCCTGTAGGGAGGCTACGCAGCATCATATGCGCCAGCTCATGGTCCGGCTCATCACCCGCCATCAAGATGTCTGCAATGGTGTTGATGAACACGGTTAAGTCATCTGCCGTAACCGTAGAAACGTCGCCTGTGGTTTCCAGATAGTCTTCCAGGCCATGCGCCACCTTTGAAATGGTGGGAAAGCCAAAGGAACCGCCAGCCCCTTTGATGGAGTGGATGACGCGCTTAATTTCAAGAATATGCTGTTCGGGGTTATCTGCCCCCATACGAATGGCTTCGATTTCTTCTTCGAGGTCATCCAACTTATCGCGCGTGTTCACCATAAAATCTTGACGGATATCCGCCAAAATCATTTGAAGATCTGGATCTGTAGACATCGACTTCCCCGGGGTCTGACGCATGCGAGCCATCAATCGGTCAACCGATTGATTTCGAGCCATTTTAATGCGCAATCTGTTCGGGGCAAGAAAAAACCCCGCCGGATTGCTCCGACGGGGTTTTCATAGCAGTGTATGACGCTTACCAGGTGGCCATTTCGGCTTGCAGGTTTTCGTCCAATTTTTCCAAGAACTGGTTGGTGGTCATCCAGGCCTGATCGGGGCCGATGAGCAATGCCAAATCTTTGGTCATGAAGCCAGCTTCGACCGTTTCGATACATACGCGTTCAAGTGCTTCTGCGAATTTCACCACGTCTGGGGTGTCATCAAACTTGCCGCGATAAGCCAAGCCACGGGTCCACGCAAAGATCGAAGCGATCGGGTTGGTGGAGGTTTCTTTGCCTTCTTGGTGTTGACGATAGTGACGCGTCACGGTGCCGTGGGCGGCTTCCGCTTCGACAGTTTGTCCATCGGGCGTCATCAGAACGGAGGTCATCAGACCCAGCGAGCCAAAGCCCTGTGCAACGGTGTCAGATTGAACGTCGCCGTCATAGTTCTTACAAGCCCAAACAAAACCACCAGACCATTTCATGGCGCAAGCGACCATGTCATCGATCAAACGGTGTTCATAGGTGATGCCAGCGGCGTCAAACTTATCTTTGAATTCAGTTTGATAAACTTCTTCAAACAAGTCTTTGAAGCGACCGTCATAGGCTTTCATGATGGTGTTCTTGGTGGACAAGTACACGGGCCAGCCAAGATCCAAGCCGTAGTTCATGCAAGAACGCGCAAAACCTTTGATGGATTCGTCCAAGTTGTACATAGACATCGCCACGCCGGAGCTTGGGAAATCAAACACTTCACGCTCGATCACTTCGCCGCCGTCTTCGGGCACGAATTTCATGGTTAGCTTACCCGCGCCGGGAACCAAGAAGTCGGTTGCGCGGTATTGATCACCAAATGCGTGACGACCAATGACGATGGGCTGGGTCCACCCCGGCACCAAGCGCGGCACGTTGTTACAGATGATCGGCTTGCGGAACACGGTGCCGCCGAGGATGTTACGGATTGTACCGTTCGGAGACTTCCACATTTTCTTCAGACCAAACTCTTCAACGCGAGCTTCATCCGGCGTGATGGTGGCGCATTTGACGCCAACACGGTGTTCTTTGATGGCGTTTGCAGCGTCGATGGTGATCTGATCATCCGTTTCGTCGCGCTTTTCCATGCCCAGATCGTAGTATTTCAGGTCTACGTCCAAGTACGGCAGAATCAGTTTGTTTTTGATGAATTCCCAAATAATACGGGTCATTTCATCGCCGTCGAGTTCGACGATAGGATTGGCGACCTTAATCTTCGACATCCGTATGTCTCCTTATTTCCCCGTCCCCAGGTGAAGTATGTTTCGAGGGCCCTTTCGAGAGAGCTGATTTTTGCGTTCGCAGATATGCGATTTATTGTGCGCGTGCAACATAAGGCCCAGCGTGCACTTTGACAAGCACAGCCTCTCAAAAAACCTACACTTTCGGGCTGGTTCCTGTTTTAGGGGATAAAAAACCACTTAAAGATGGCTGGTAAGCACCACTTCATCCGAATCGGGAGACGCGGCAATCGCGTCAAAAACATCCTCAACCCGGTCCACCACTTGGAACAATTCACGCACCTTGTGATGACCAAAACCGCCCTCGACCACCCGATCAATCAGGGCCATATATGGGTCCCAATAGCCATTGGTGTTTACAAAAATGATTGGCTTGTTGTGCTGTTGAAGCTGCTTCCAGGTTGTAATTTCAATGCTTTCGTCCAATGTGCCAAGCCCGCCCGGCAGCACCACAAAGGCATCAGAAATTTCAAACATCTTGGCTTTGCGTTCATGCATGCCTTCGACCACAAGCTCTTCGGCTCCATCAACAACACCAACTTCATATGCGCGTAAAAATTCAGGGATAATGCCTGTAACAGGAGCCCCAGCCGCAACGGCTGCATTGGCAACCACCGCCATCAGTCCGATGCCGCCACCACCGTAGACCAAGCGCACACCACGTTCACCCAGCATTTGGCCGAGTTTCTCTCCTTCTTGAGCGTGCGCAGGGTCTTCCCCCATGCGCGAACCGCAAAATACACACAAAGACGTTAATTTCGTCATGGAAATGCCCCCAATGGTCGCCTACATCAAAGCCTAAGATATTGTTTTTAACGTGCCCCAAGGATAAGAGGAGTGCAAGACCATGCATTTATTTAAACCCACCATTCTGGCCTTAGCCGTAATCTCAGCCACCGCCTTCACCGCCCCAGCTTTTGCCGATGGTGACGGTGAAATCAAATATCGCAAATCCGTCATGAAATCCATTGGCGGCCATATGGGCGCCATCGTCGGCATCTTAAAAAGCGAAACTGGTAATAAAGCCAATCTCATCGTGCATGGCCAAGGCATGGCTGCTCTGTCCAACATTGCGGGCTCAGTCTTCCCAGAAGGTTCTGATTTTGGTGAAACCGAAGCATTGCCCGTGATTTGGGAAAAGCCTGCCGATTTTGCCAAAGCGGTGAAAATGTTCCAAGACGCCGCCAAAGGCATGGAAATGGCCACCCAATCCGGTGACATGGCTGCTGTTGGTGCAGCCCTTGGCAAGCTGGGCGGTGCATGCAAGAATTGCCACGAGAATTTCCGCGAAAAGAAAAAATGAGATTAATCAAACGTGTATCGAAACTTAAATGCAGTTTCCATAGTGATGGGGCTTTGGGCTGTGGGTGCCGTTATGGCTGCACCTGCTAACGCTCAAACCGTGCCCCGCAGTGGTGAATACATATTCAACCTCAGTGGCTGTGAGAGCTGTCACACCGATAAAAAAGGCAACGGCCCCCGTTTGGCAGGAGGTCGTGCCTTTAAAACGGATTTTGGTACATTTTACAGTCCCAACATCACACCCGACCCCAACACTGGAATCGGGCTTTGGACCTATTCGGATTTTGTCCGCGCCATGCGTGAAGGCCGTAGCCCCGATGGCTCTCATTATTTTCCTGCTTTTCCGTATACGTCTTACACCAACATGGACGATGAAGACATAAAGGCACTGTGGGAATACCTCAAACGTCAACCTGCCCAAGCACAACGCAACAAAAGCCATGACATTTCTCCGCCGTTCAGCTGGCGTTGGTTGATGAGGTTTTGGAATGTGCTGTATCTGGACAAAGGCCCAAAACCGGAGTGGCCACGCGGGCGCTACCTTGCAGAAGCTCTGTCCCATTGTCACGAATGCCATACACCTCGTGGCGCTTTGGGTGGGCGTGACGACGGTATGGCTTACGCCGGCACCAAACGCAATCCCGAAGGCATCACCGTTCCCAACATTACGCCTAACAAACAGACCGGAACAGGCAAATGGAAAAAGGGCGATTTCGAAATGCTCTTCACCATTGGTATGCTGCCAGATGGTGACTTTGTCAGCGGCGCTATGAGCGAATCGGTAAGCCATTCCACCAGTAAAATGACTGCAACGGACCGGGAAGCCCTAATTGAATACCTTCTCACGCTCCCTTCCATCAAAAATCAAGTTAAAGCCAAAAAAGCGCCTGTTTCCGGGGGGCAGGAGTGGTAATCCGCACAATCTAGACATACCTATCCACATCGTCGTAAGCACAGCATTTGCAGTCGACACGGTGCACATTTAGTCTAATGTCTAACGAATAACCGGGGCGTGCATAATTATAAGGAGCTGGGGGCTTTGCAAAAATCCGTCATGATCGGAACATTGGTAGCGGTCATCGTGGCCGTGGCCGTTGGCCTCAGTTTGATGCTGGGTAGCCCAGAAACGCCACCGCCCCCCGCACCCAAGCCTGCAGTTCAAGAACAACAAACCAGCAAACCCGAAGCTATACAGCTAACACCGCCCACATTCGACGTTGTCCGTGTCAATCCCGAAGGCAACGCAGTCATGGCCGGACGCGCCCACCCAACCAGCCATGTCGAAATCCTAGACGGCGAAGCCACGTTTGGCACCGTCACCACCGACGGTAACGGCGAGTGGGTATTCGTCCCTGAAAAACTCTTGGAACCTGGTGAGCGACGCTTGGGTTTGCGTATGACGTTTGAGGACCATAAGCCCGTTCTGTCTGAACATGTTGTGATCTTGGTTGTGCCGGAACGTGATGGCAACAGCGATGGGGCTTTGGCCCTGAAAGTCCGCCGTGACGGCACCGGCGCCAGTGAAGTTCTGCAAAAGCCCGGCCCCGAAGATATATTCGGTGTGGATTCTGTTGATTACGGTAACGGCAATCTCACCATCAGTGGGCACGCCAAGCCAAGCCACGGCGTGCAGCTATACATCGACAACCACTTTATTGGTCGCGCAACCTCTGACGAAGCCGGTCGTTGGTCGGTAACACCGCAAACCGACATTGCACCAGGAACTTATACTCTACGCGCCGACATGGTTGATAAACAAAATAAAGTCTTGGCACGCCGTGAACTTCCGTTCCAACGTGCCGAGCCTGAAGACACCAAAAACCTTGAACCCGGAAACTTTGTGGTGGTTCAACCCGGTAACAGCCTTTGGCGGCTGGCAGAACGCACTTATGGCAAAGGTTTGCGCTATCACATGATTTATGAGGCCAATCAAGATCTCATCCGCAATCCAGACTTAATTTACCCAGGACAAATATTCCGCCTACCCGGTCAATAAAAGCCACGCTATAAGGCTGTTTTTGAAAGGGCTTAACGTAACGCATTTGCCCCTTTACAATGCGCGCGAATATGAATTGGCGGTTATCCGCCCAATGATAAGGAAATGCTTTTCGTGAAAACGATTTTGGTCCCCATCAACCGCGCCGGCTGGCCGTTTATTGCCCTGTTTGCCGTGATTGCATCCGCAATGGGGTATTACGCGGAACCTTTAGGCTGGATCGGCTTGGTTCTGACACTGTGGTGTGTTTACTTTTTCCGTGACCCAGATCGCGTAACCCCCACACGCCCCGGCCTCGTGATTGCACCAGCCGATGGTCGCGTGTGTTTGGTTGATGAAGCCATCCCCCCTGCTGAATTGGAAATGGGTGATGAAGCCCGCCCACGCGTTTGCATTTTCATGAACGTCTTCAATGTCCATGTGAACCGTGCACCAATGGACGGCACAATTTCTAAAATTGCTTACCGCCCTGGCAAGTTTCTCAATGCTGAACTGGACAAAGCGTCCGAGTTCAATGAACGCATGTCGCTTTCCATGAAGACCACCACTGGTCATGATATTGCTTTCGTGCAAATCGCCGGTCTGGTCGCACGCCGCATCGTTTGCCAAGTCAAAGAAGGTGACTTCCTGCAAGCTGGACAACGTTTCGGCCTGATCCGCTTTGGCTCACGTGTGGACGTATACTTGCCCAAGGGCACTGCACCGATGCTGTGTGTAGGACAATTGACCACAGCAGGTGAAACCGTCGTTGCCGATTTGGAATCCAAAGAAGAACAACGCCAAGGTGAGGTCCGTTAATGTCTGAGGAGCCTGCACTCAAACGCCCCAAGCGTCGGCGCTTATCACTGAACGTCATGATCCCGAACATGCTGACGCTCATCGCGTTGTGTTCAGGACTGACCGCCATTCGCTTTGCCTATGAGGGACGTTGGGAGCATGCGGCTTTGGCTATTTTAGCCGCTGCCATCTTGGACACACTGGATGGCCGTGTCGCGCGCTTGCTGAAAGGTACTTCCAAGTTTGGTGCAGAACTGGATAGCCTCGCCGATATCCTCAGCTTTGGCGTTGCCCCCCCCATGATGCTGTATTTTTGGTCTTTGCAAGACTTTGGTCGCTTTGGCTGGATTTTGGTCATGCTGTTTGCAGTGAGCTGTGCGTTGCGTCTGGCTCGCTTTAACACTGCTGCCGAAGACCCTGACCCACCGGCCTGGGCCTCGACCTTCTTTTCCGGGGTTCCCGCACCAGCGGCCGCAGGCTTGGCGTTGCTGCCAATGATCATTTCGTTCAATCTGTTTGAAGAACAGGTTCGCCGACCTGAAGTGGTTGGAGCCTTCTTGGTGGTGGTATCCATCTTGATGGTCAGCAACATCCCCACCTATTCATTCAAAAAGGTGAAGTTGAGTCCCAAGCTTGTACTGCCGTTGATGGTGGCCTTCGGCTTGGTGATTGCCAGCCTCATCAGCGCGCCATGGGTGACGCTATCGGGGATTTTGGCATCGTATCTTATTTCTATCCCGTTCGCCGTGCGCAGTTATCGCCAAATTTGCGAGCGCACCGGAAAATGTGAACCAGAAGATGACAGCATAGAATGACGCTCCATGGTCCACACACTCACACAAGGTAGCCTCGTCATCTATGACACTGAATGGACCAGTTGGTCTGGATTTATGGAAAGTAATTGGCAACAACCCGGCCACCATATGGAAATCATTCAAATTGGTGCTGTGAAATTAGATGTAGAAGACAACTTCAAAGAAATTGATTCGTTTCAGTGTTTTGTCAAACCACTCATCAACCCAGAACTGAGTGATTATATCATTGAGCTGACCGGCATCACCCAAACCACCGTTGATCATCACGGTGTTTCTTTCCCTGATGCTTTAAAACAGTTTCTAACGTTCATAGGTGAAGAGATCTGCGCACTGATTTCCTATGGACGAGACAAAAGCATTGTCGACAAGAACTGTAAAATTCACAACATTCCCATGCCCACGACGTTTGAGATAGAACGCGATATTCGTAAGTATCTACTCAATCTAGGGCTTATTCATGAAAACAGCTTCAGCTCAGATGTTCCCTCATTGTTGGGGTTGCCAAATTCAGAACGTTCTCACGATGCTTTAGGCGATGCGCGATCCCTTGGTGCAAGTTTCCGACACCTACGCGAACAAGGCACCATTTAGCCTTTAGGCCTGTGACAACCGTGCCGCTTTGCGTCCATGCCACCAATCTGAAAAATTGGCACGCACCATCAACAAAGATGGCGTGACAATCAACGTCAAAATCGTTGCAAAGCCCAACCCAAACACGATGGAAATTGACAGCTGCACCCACATTTGATTGGCTGGGGCATCGATGACAATGGTCCGACCCATAAAATCAAGACCGATGTTCATTGCCATGGGCAACAGACCTAACATGGTCGTTACTGTCGTCAACAACACGGGACGAAGGCGCTGAGCCCCCGTCAGCATAATCGCTTCACGTGCGTCAGAGGTCGATTGCTTTAAGCGGTCGAAGGTATCAATCAACACGATATTGTTGTTCACAACAATCCCCGCCAAGGCAATCACACCGATACCGCCCATAACTATGCCAAAGGGTTGTCCCGTCACCAGTAACCCAATAAACACACCGATGGTGGACATCACCACCGCCGACAAGATCAAGAAGCCTGAATAGAAACTGTTAAACTGGGTCACCAAGATAATAGCGATCAGGAACAATGCCACGCCAAACGCCTTAGATAAAAACGCTTGGGCTTTAGCCTGTTCTTCATCTTCACCTTTAAACTTGATGGAAATACGTGGGTCCAAATCTGCTGTATTGAGCCACGCCTGAATACCTTTGACCATTTCATCGGCCAAAACACCTTCAACCACATCGGCCTTCACCGTGACAACACGTTTCACGTCAACACGGCTGATCGTGCCGGTCTTGGCTTGGGCTTCGATGTTGACAAAGTTATCAATGGGCACTTGGCCACCGGGTGTTTTCACCCGCATGTGACGGAGCTGTTCCAGATTGCGATATTCATCTGGGAAGCGTGCACGAATATCCAATTCATCATCAGTATCCGATGGACGGTATTCGCCCAGCTTAATACCAGATGTCGCCAAGCGTACAGTGGAACCAATGGTCGATACATCTGCACCGAACTTTGCAGCTTGGGCGCGATCCACATCAAACACCCAGTCGATCCCCGGCAGAGGCAAATTATCCTCAATATCGATGAAGTTTGAATTCTTGTTCAATTCTTCGACAATGCGCTTTGCTGTTGGGGCCAACAATTCCGGATAGCGTGATGAAATTTCAAGCTGGATCGGCTTGCCCACTGGCGGCCCACCTTCTTGCTTGACGGTGTTGACGATGATACCGGCAATGGGTGCCGTGCGCTCACGGATTTCAGCCAAAATGGTATCAGCTTTGCGACGCTTATCCCAATCGTCAAATTCCAAAAAAATTGTGCCGATGATATCTTCAGCCGCTTCCCCAGATGGGTTGGACTGCGTGCGGGTATACAATGTTTTAATACCATTGACTTGTTGGGCTTCGGCTTCAACTTCTCTCATCAAAGCATCACGTTCCCAGATTGACATATTGCCACGTGCTTTTACTTGGACTTGAGCATTGGTGGGTTCAACTTCCGGGAAGAATTCGATGCCATTGCCAAACGCACCATAAAATCCCCATACACCAAACAGCATCATAAATGCACCAGCAACCACAAGGCCAGGATAACGCAATGTCTTTTCAAGCATACGCAGATAGCCCATGGTCACAGGGCCTGCATTGTCCAAGCCCGCTTCTTCACCACCCTTTAAAGCTTTCATAGCATCAGGGTCCGCATTACCTGGGCGTCCGATGTAGCCCCCCAACGCTGGAATAAAGACAAGCGCCATCAACAATGATGCCGACAAAGTCGCCAACAAGGTGATGGGCAGATACTTCATGAACTCTCCCACAACACCGGGCCAGAACAACAGTGGTAAGAACGCCGCCAAAGTCGTCATCGTCGCCGCTATGATCGGCGGTGCCATACGTTTGGCTGCCAAAGAATACGCCTTTTTGCGGTGCAGACCTTCCGTCATTTTACGATCTGCATATTCAGTCACAACGATGGCACCGTCCACCAACATACCAACAGCCAAGACCAAACCAAACAACACAACAATGTTCATCGTGTTGCCCATGATGTGCAAAACCAACACACCAGTTAGGAACGATCCAGGGATCGCGACACCGACAAGTGCCGCGGAACGCAGCCCCAAGGCACCAACCACAACGATCATCACCAACAACACCGCGCTGATGACTGAGTTTTCCAAGGTGGAAACCCGTTCAATGATGTCGGTGGATTTATCTTGGGTGAAGGTCACGTCAACGGCGCTGTGCAAGCTTTCGGGCCATGCGGCACGTTCTTGTTCGACCAATTCACGCACCAATGCCACGGTCTCAATTAAGTTTTCACCTGCGCGCTTGGATACTTCCAATGTCACAGCACTTTCGCCGTTCACACGGGCAAAGCTGGTTGGGTCTTTAAAGGATCGACGCACTGTACCGATATCCGCCAAACGCACAACTGCATCACCATCAACCGTGACAGGCAATGACATAATTTCTGTCACATTGGTGAGGAGTCCTGGAACCTTCAAGGTAAAGCTACCACGTCCGGTATCTTGGGCACCCGCAGCAACCAGCTTGTTGGAACTGTTGACCACGGCAATGGCTTCCGCAGGGCTGAGCCCATAGCTTTCAACTTTGACCGGGTCGATCAAAATCTCCACCATCTCTTCACGCGTTCCGGTCAGCGTCGCTTTCAATACGGGGCTGAGGCCTTCCAGCTCATCTTTGAGGTCGCGTCCCAAATTGAGCAACGCACGTTCAGGCACCGTTCCAGCCATGGAAATCACCACGACGGGAAATTCGGAAAAATTAATCTCTTCAATAATTGGATCTTCACTGTCATCGGGAAGATCAGGTTTTGCATCATCAACACTTTCACGCACATCGCTCAGGGCCTGATCCACATCAAATCCAGCTTCGAATTCAAGCACCACGTTGGCACCGCCTTCATAACCCTTGGCACGCATTTCTTTGAGGCCTTCAACGGAACGCAGTTCCAATTCCAAAGGACGGATCAAAAGATTTTCACTGTCTTCGGGGGAAATACCTTCATGCGTAACACGCACAATCACCAATGGGATGTTGATGTCCGGTTCTGCTTCTTTGGGAATTTCCACATAGGCAACACCACCTGCAATCAGCAACAACAACAACGTTGATATGGTTGTACGGGCGTGGTGAAACGCCACATCAATAAGCGCTTTCATAACTTAGTTCTCCCCAGCTTTGGGGCTAACTGTTTTCAAAGCACCTTCAACAGCCTTAACCACTTGTCCATGTGTCACGAACTCTTGCCCAACAGAAATGATCTTGGCCTCATGGGGCAACCCCACCAGCCAGATACCATCTTTGGTGTCCGTTATCATTTCAACCGCATGAAATTCAACTTGGCCATCTGCATTCACACTTTTCACGCCGACTGCACCCTTGTTATCCAAGGTCAACAAAGCCGGAGAAATATTGTGAGCCATCACCCGTTCCATGGGCAGGCGCAGCTCAGCCGTCATACCTTCGGGTACGGAGCTATCGGGAACATTAACACGCACTTCAACACGGTATGTCCGAGTTGCCGCTTCGGATGATTTGGCGATGAAGCTCACTTCACCCTCAAGAATACGTCCATCGGCAAGTTCGATTATGGCAGCACCACCCAAAGAGATGGAACCAATATCACGCTCTGCCACGGCCCCTGCAACCAGCATGGTTTTTAGATCAATCACCCGCGCCACAACACCACCAACTTTGTCAATGTAATCACCAGCGTCCATGGGCAATTCATCTACAACACCAGAAAACGGCGCAATGATTGTGGCATTGTTTAAATCGCGTTGCATGCCAGAAACCTGGGCGCGCGCAGCTTCCAGGTCAGCTTTTGATTCTGCCAATTTTAGTTGAGAACTGTAACCACCTTTGGACAGTTTGCGCGCAGATTCATATGCGATTTTGCGTTGTTCCAAGCGGGCTTTGGCCTCTGCCAATTTTGCAGGCAAGTTTTCAGGGTCTAATTTGACCAACACATCCCCCGCTTCAACGACAGCACCCTTAACAGCAACAATTTCGGATACGCGCCCTGTGGTTTCAGCACGAACGGAGACCGCATTTTCGGCTTCTGTCCGCCCTAAAACAGCAATGGTGCGCACATGTTCTTCTGCTGTCACGGTGGTGACGCGCACGCGAGGAATAATAACTTCAGCCTTTGCCGTTTCTATAGGAGCATCAACAACGCCAACAGCTTGAGTGTCCTCGCCCTGTAATACGCCCGATAACATCCAAACAAGCGCACCAATTGCAATGGCAATCGCCGTCCATTGTGATTTTTGTAGTTTCAACCCAGATGTCCTTTTTTGGATTACGTCAGCATCATTTTCAGTGGGGATAAGGTCTTTGGGGCTCATTGGTCATCTCCTGCATTGAGCCTTTTTTCGGCTTCATTCGTAATGGTCATGCATTCACGGATGGATTCAAGGTCCCGCCAACCTTCGCCTTTTGCACCACGAAGAAAGGCTTCTCGATTTTCTTCCAAGTACGTAAGAACACTTTTGTAAAAAGCCATACCGAACCCACGAACAAACTTTCGCCCGCGAGATAAACCTTCACTGCTCAGCTCCTCCATTTTTTCAATAAAGAAACGATGTCGGTCCGTATAAGCATCATAAATTTCGGTTAAATGCTCATCTTCGAGATGATCGGCAAAAAACAACATAAACATGACCTCTGAACGTACTTTGTCATCATCCGGCGTTTTGCGTAGCGCAGTACGAAAGGCTTCCAATCCACTTTCTGTCATCGCGTAAACTTTTTTATCTGGACGTCCGTCTTGGCTTTCCACAGTGCACGACACCTGTCCCGCTTCCAATAATTTGGAAAGCGCCGGATAGATGGAGCCAAAGCTCGCATGGTGAAAATGGGCAAAGGGCCCCTCTTCAAACATTTTGCGGATTTCATAACCGCTGGCGTCACCTAGGCTGAGAACGCCTAAGCACAAAGTCTTTACATCCATAATCCGTGCTCCGAAAAAAGCCAAACCCATGGACATCCCGACTGATGCCTCATGAACTATTGAACCAATATATATCAAATCGATATATATTGGTTCAATATGTATTTTGGATTAAATACAAAAAAGCAACGATTATCTGTAACAATCGTTGCTTTACTGAGACTTAGGTTATGTTTGAGCACTTATTCCCGTACAGGATCTTTCCCATCTGGCTTATAAACACCTTCGATATCTTCAATCTCAAGCACCCAAAGATCAGGATCAATGTCCATTTCACGCTCAATATAAGCGTCACATTGTCGCTCAGAATCTAAATCTGTGCCGCCCGCAACCACCATCCACACACGAAGTCCATCACCATCAAAGCGCCGTACCCAAATCTCACAACCACGCCCAAGTCGGTTGTGCTTTATGAGAATTTGTCCTGCGTCTTCATCACCACGACGCACCACAAAAGCTGGTAAGCAGGCCTGATCACACAAGCGCAGTTGAGCTTTGAGCCAAAAACCTGATTTGATGCGCTGAGCGCTCATGGGCATTGTCCTTCGTCAGTGGTTGGGGCCATAATCCAGCTTGATCAACACTCACGCATAGCAGAACGGACAATACCATGACCACTGAAACGTTCATACTTGACCCAACTTTGGCGAAAGATACGGTCGAAATTACAAAATTGGATATCTGCCTTGTTTTGTTGATACGTGACCGCACTTACCCGTGGCTGATTTTGGTCCCAGCCGTTCATGGGTTGCGTGACTTGGACGATTTAAATCCCGAGCAACTTCAAACGGTTATGGCCGAGGTTGATCATATCAGCAAGGTTATGAAAGCCCAATTTCAGCCCTATAAAATGAATGTCGCGGCCCTTGGCAATGTGGTTGAACAGCTGCATATCCACGTCATTGCTCGTTTCCAGGGTGACCCGGCATGGCCCGCACCTGTGTGGGGGGCGCATCCTCCCCAGGACTACTCAGATGCAGATCGGGATCATCTTGTTGATCAAATCCGTACGGCGCTCTGTAGATAAGGGCTGAAGGCTTTGCACGTGTCCATGCTTAGATTATCCTTCCAATGGATGGGTGCGGTAAAACCAACGAAAGAAAATAACTTGAGACGTCAGCAACTCCACAAATGCATGGGTTACCAACCATGATGCAGGCTGTATCTCCAGCGTGGATGGAACGTGTGCGCACTTTGCCCATACGCATCAAATTGTTACTGCTGTCCTTTATTGTGGGTTTTTCCATTATCACCATTTTGTATCTGAGTTGGTATCGCGAAACATCCATCCGCGAGATTTATGATATCCGTACAAAAATTATGTCCATGGACGTGATGCTGATGGACTTACAACGCAATCAAAATGATTTCGTGAACTTACTTGACCCTCGTTATCGCAGAGAATTCAGCACGGTCTTTGAACAACTCGTCATCAGCACTGAAAGTCTTAAAGAAGATTTCGGGAAGCTAAACCTGCCAGTCAGCACCCTAGGACGTTTAACGATTTTAACCGGTGAGTATCAGCGCCTATTTCAGGTTCTAACGGTACAACTGAGCAAAATCGGCAAAGATCAAAGTGAAGGCCTTCAACGGGATATGGTTCAATCCATTAAAAACATTGAGGCCGGATTACTCCGCGTTCCAAATACGGATAATATACGTCTATCGCTACACAACCAATTGATGGCTATGCAGGTGTTTACCAATAACCTGTTGTTACATAAACAGACCCAGTTTGTTGATCATTTTGAACGCAACCATCAAAAAATTATGAATGATATTAATAACATGGTTCCCGAACATAGTGTTCGTCAGAATCTACGCACCAACCTGTTATCATATCGTAGAACTTTCTTTGATTTGGCTGAAGCCGCGACCATCATTGGCTTGGATTACCAACATGGCCTGCGTGCAGAAATGGAAACAACCATCCGTGAATCACATTTGACCCTGTCACGGATGGCAGATGAAATGAACATCGCAATCCGGCACCAAGAACGGAATCTGAATATCTTGATGGGTGGCATTGCAGTGGCATTCTCAATTGCCTTTTTGGTAGCGTTAATCTTTCTGGGCCGTTCTATATCTACCCCCATCCGCAACATCACCAACGTTATGACACGGTTGGCTGATGGCGATTTAAGCGTCGATATTTCCAACAAAACGCGTCAGGACGAAATTGGCGACATGCTTCGTGCACTTCGGGTCTTCAAAATGGGAGCTATTATCCGCCGCCGCACCCAAGAGGAATTGCGCGAAGCCCACGATGAATTGGAAAACCGGGTCGAAGAACGGACGCACAAATTAATGGAAGAAGTCCAAGACCGCCGCCGCGCAGAAGCCCAATTGATGCGTGCTCGCGAAGATGCAGAGGCGGCAAACAGAGCCAAATCCATGTTTTTGGCGAATATGAGCCATGAGCTGCGCACTCCCCTAAACGCCATCATCGGGTATTCAGAAATCTTGCAAGAAGATGCCGTCGATTTGGGGTATGCGGAAATCACACCTGATTTGGACAAAATCAACACTGCTGGTAAACACCTGCTGTCTATCATCAATGAAATTTTGGATTTATCGAAGATTGAAGCAGGTAGGATTGACATCGAAGTTACAGAATTTGAGGTCCAAGACGTCATCAATACCGTAGCTGAAATGGTTCGCCCCTTGGTGGCCACCAACAACAATACACTTTTGGTAGAGGGCTCACAGAACCTTGGTGTTATGAAAAGCGACCTCACTAGGTTACGCCAAATTTTATTCAATTTCTTGTCCAACGCTGCAAAATTTACAGACCAAGGCAAAATCATGCTTCGTGCCTTTCGTGAGAATGACATCGAAGGCGACACGATCGTCTTTAGCGTTTCCGATACGGGTATTGGGATGAGTCCCGAACAATTGGAAATGGTCTTTGCCCCTTTTGCTCAAGCCGATACATCCACCACCCGCAAATATGGAGGAACCGGGCTTGGCTTAACCGTAAACCGCGAAATCGCCCGTCTTATGGGCGGCGAAGTGATGGGAAAAAGCTCTCCCGGAAAAGGGACAACTTTCACTGTACGCTTGCCCGCAGAGATACTCTCTGAAATGCTAGACGATGACATGGAAAATGCACATGTCTAGAAAGCCCAGACAATGAAAACACCGGACGAAACTAAATGACCACGATCCTTCTTGTGGAAGACAATGAACTAAACCGTGATATGCTTGCGAAACGATTGGAACGCATGGGATATAAAGTCATACTTGCTTTTGATGGCCAACACGGTGTTGATATTGCCCGCAAACACAAACCCGATTTAATTCTCATGGACATCAACATGCCTGTCATGGATGGTTGGAAAGCTGTTGAAATGCTAAAAAACGCTCCAGACACGGCTCTGATCCCTATAATTGCACTCACGGCCCACGCAATGACATCAGACCGAGACAAAGCACATGAAATCGGGTTCAATGATTTTGCAACCAAACCGGTAGATTTCCCAGGCTTGGTCGGTACTATTGAAACTTGGCTTCACAAAGCTGAATAAACACAACATCTAACAACTGTTTGCGTGATTATGGACAAGCCTAAATTGCCCCTACAAGATGATACACTTATCCTTGTCGTTGATGATAACGAGATGAATCGTGACCTGTTGGTGCGTCGACTTGAACGGCGCGGCTTCATTACGGATACGGCTGATGGCGGCAAACAGGCCTTAAGCAAGATTTCGGCTAATACGTATGACATGGTTTTGTTGGACATCAACATGGCTGATCTGGACGGTATCTCAGTCCTCACCAAAGTCAGGGAAACGCAGGACACAACGCAATTGCCCATCATTATGGTCAGCGCCCGCGATGCCAGTGAAAGCATCGCCGAGGCCATCAATGGTGGGGCTAACGATTACATAACCAAGCCTATCGATTTTCCAGTCGCCATCGCCCGCATCAATACCCAGCTTGAAGTCTACAATGCCCATAAATCATTGCGTGAAAGTGAAGAACGCTATGCGCTTGCTTTTCGCGGGGCTAATGATGGCCTTTGGGATTGGAATATCAAAGACGGTTCCGTTTATTATTCGGACCGCTGGAAAGAAATGCTTGGCCTTGATATCAATGCCAAATTCGATACACCTGACGACTGGTTTAACTTGGTCCACCCAGAAGAACTCGAGAAATTAAAACAGGCTATCGAGACCCATCTTCTGGGCCAATCTGACGCGTTGGAGCAAGAATATCGCGCCCTACACAGTGATGGTACCTTCCGCTGGGTTTTAACACGTGGCGTGGCATCGCGCGGTGCTGATGGCCAAGCGCTACGTATTTCCGGCTCACAAACAGACGTAACGCGTTCAAAGGTCTATGACCCCATCAC
Source organism: Magnetovibrio sp. (assembly GCA_026196495.1). GTDB lineage: Bacteria > Pseudomonadota > Alphaproteobacteria > Rhodospirillales > Magnetovibrionaceae > Magnetovibrio. The sequence goes on along the minus strand of JAPHSY010000008.1, from coordinate 43,937 downwards.
CTCCATCCCCAACAAGTTCTTGTTTATGGACCGATTGGAATGGCTGCTGGATAAAGACCGTCGCAAACGCCTAGGACGTTATGCTGTTTTTCTTATTCATATTGATCGTCTTGAAGAACTCCGCGAAACACTGGGACCCGTGGCCTCTGAAGAAGTGGTCGTTACCCTTGCCCATCGCCTGATGGACAGCTTGCGCACAGAAGACAGCCTGTCACGCATGTTCGAAGCAGAAGCCACCACCATCAGCCGTCATGATAATGCCGATTTTGCGGTCCTTGCCGAAGGGTGCCGTGATGAAACCACCGCACCTAAGTTGGCAGAACGCTTACGCCAAGTGATCAACAAGCCAATCCAGATTGATGGCAAAAATATGGTCTTTACGGCCTCCATTGGTATTGTGGCCGGCGCTATGGACGAAGGCTTGGAAGCCCCTGATGTCATCGCACATGCATCATCTGCACTGGTTCGCGCAGAACGCAAAGGCCCTGGCAACTTTGAACTATTTGACAAGCATATGCAGCAACGTGCCATTTCACGATTGAAAATGGAAACGGACCTGCGCCGGGCTGTCGCCGACGATGAATTGGCATTGCACTATCAACCCATTGTCAAATTGACCGATGGCTCCATCGCAGGCTGCGAAGCCTTGGCACGCTGGCGCCATCCTAAACGCGGCAACATTCCACCAGCAGAATTCATCCCATTGGCCGAAGAATCCGGTTTGATTGATGTGATTGGTGACTGGGTTTTGGAAGAAGCCTGCACTCAACACAAACGGTGGGAAGAACACAGCGAAAAGCCCATTGATCTTTCCGTGAACTTCTCCTTGTTGCAAATGCAACGTGATGGCGTCGAAGACCGGGTTATGGATATTTTGAACCGCACCCAAATGGACCCCAATCGTCTGAAAATTGAAATCACGGAATCCATATTCATGGAAGATATGGAACGCATCAACGGCATCCTTACCAACCTCAACAATGAAGGGATTGGGATTGCCATCGATGATTTTGGGACAGGTTATTCTTCACTGCAATACCTATCGAAGTTACCCATCACGCACTTAAAGATCGACCGCTCCTTTGTCGGTGATGTATCCAGCGATGTTGCTGCCCAAGCCATTGTGCAGTCAACATTGCTGATGGCTCAAAGCTTAGGCATTCAAGTGGTTGCCGAAGGCATTGAAACGATTGACCAAGAAGCTCTACTCAAAGTCCTCAAAGCCGAATATGGACAAGGCTATCATTTCTGGCGCCCCATTTCTGGTGATGAATTCGCGGGGTTGATCAAAGGGTAATCAATCTCTTGATGTCGGACAAAGAGGTTTAAACGTAATTATGGAACAAAGGGGCTAAGCAACGCTCCAATAAATGACTTTAAGAGGAAAACTATGAGTTATCATCCTGTTCGTACATTCGTTATTGCCATTGCATTGGCTTTTGCAAGCCCATTGGCAGCCCATGCAGATAACAGCATAGAAGAACGTACCGCCGCAGCGGAGCGTTATATTTCCACCATGAATTACGAACAAAACATGAGGACCATGGGAACACAGTTTTCTGAACAGCTTCCGCCGGAAGTGCGCCAAGCTTTCATCGAAAAAATGGCAACACGTGATTATTCTAAGATGAAAAAACGTATGGCTCTGCTCATGATTAAAACCTTCACAACTGAAGAGCTGAACACCATGTCCGACTTCTACGGTAGCGAAGTCTGGAAAAACGTAAAAAATAAAATGCCTGAGTTCTCAGCAACGATGGGGCACATCACAAATACTGAAATCACCGCTGTCATGGCTGAGATTTCCGGCGAATAGTTCGATCCCCTTCCTCATAAAAAACCGCGCTCACATCAGAGAGCGCGGTTTTTCTTTTGGTTGAGATATGACCTTAAGCTGATGCCGCAGCCTTCAAGGCCTGATCCAAATCAGCAATAATATCGTCAATGTGTTCAATACCGATAGACAGGCGCACATAGCCTTCGGTCACACCACTGGCCAACTGTTCTTCAGCATTCAACTGTGAATGTGTCGTTGTTGCCGGGTGAATAGCCAATGAACGTGCATCACCAATATTGGCAACGTGATAGAACATTTTCAGGGCCTCGATAAATGCACAGCCTGCTGCTTTCCCACCTTTGAGTTCGAAACCCAACAAACCGCTATAGCCACCGCTGAGATACGCATCTGCACGGCGTTTATCTTCACCATCTTGCATGGTTGGGTAAATCACATTGGTGACGTCGGCATGGTTGTTCAAGAACTCGGCAACTTTGGCCGTATTTTCGGAATGGGCCTTCATACGCAGTGCCAAAGTTTCCATACCTTGGATGATTTGAAACGCATTGAACGGGCTCATGGCCGAGCCTAAGTCACGCAACAAGGTGGTCCGCGCTTTGATAATATAAGCTACCGGGCCAATTGGCTTCACAGCTTCGACCCACACAGCGCCGTGGTAGCTGGGATCAGGTGTATTCAAGGCCGGTTGACGATCGGCACCAGCACCTTCCCAATCAAAGTTTCCGCCGTCAACAATGATGCCGCCCATGGATGTACCGTGCCCGCCAATATACTTGGTGGCCGAATACATCACGATAGCTGCACCGTGTTCCAATGGGCGACACAATACCGGCGCCGCCGTATTATCCATAATCAACGGAATTCCGAATTCTTTGCCAATATCGGCAACTTCTTTAATGGGGAAAACGCGTAGCTTCGGGTTCGGCAATGTTTCGGCATAGTACGCACGGGTGCGATCATCGGTCGCCGCACGGAAAGCCTCTGGATCTACCGGATCGACAAAACGCACTTCAACACCTTGATCTTTCAAGGTGTTGGCAAACAAATTGTAGGTGCCACCATACAGGTCGGTAGAGCTGACAATATTATCACCAGCTTTCGCCAAGTTTTGAACGGCAAATGCCGTGGCTGATTGACCAGACGCCAATGCCAATGCCGCAACACCGCCTTCCAACGCCGCAACGCGTTTTTCCAACACATCGTTGGTGGGGTTCATCAAACGGGTGTAAATGTTGCCCAATTCCGACAACGAAAACAAATTGGCAGCGTGTTCTGTGCTGTCAAACTGATAAGCCGTCGTTTGATGGATCGGCACCGCTACAGAACCTGTGGTCGGATCGGCACGCCAGCCTGCATGAACGCCAATGGTTTCTGGATGTTTGCTATCGGTCATATGGTGACCCCTCCCTTATACGAATAGGTTGTTAAGCCCCCGGTTTTGCCGGGTTTGGGCGCCTTCTGCCCGAAATCAAGTATTCCCCAGTGCAGTAGGCCCTGAGCCCGCCTGCTTGGGCGCTATTAAGCCCACTTTGGTGCCATCCTGCAAGGCCCATAAATGCCAAGAGATAGCTGTTTTCTACAGATTAAAAATGGGGTACGTTCGCTTCCAAATGAATCGACGATTCTCAAACCTTTAAAAAAAGAAACCAATTCCATGAAAGTTCTTATTACAGGCAGTGCTGGATTTATCGGCAATCGCGTTTCTCAACGTTTGCTGGAACGTGGCGACAAAGTCATCGGTATCGATAACCTTTCGCCTTACTATGACGTTGAGCTCAAAAAGAGCCGTCTGGCCCAAGTCAAAGACCATGAGAACTACACAGAAGCTTGCTTCGATATGGCTGATCGCGAAAAAATGGTCGCAATTTTCGAAGAGCACCGTCCTGATCGTGTCATCAACTTGGCCGCCCAAGCAGGTGTGCGCCATTCCTTGATTGCACCGCATGACTACGTGGATACCAATCTGGTTGGTTTTGTGAATATTTTGGAAGGTTGCCGCCAAACCCATGTGGAACATTTGGTCTTTGCATCCAGCAGCTCTGTTTACGGCACCAACGAAGACATGCCATTTTCCGTGGCCGACAAAGTCGATCACCCCATCAGCTTGTATGCCGCATCCAAGCGTTCCAATGAATTGATGGCACACACCTATTCTCACCTATTTGGTTTTCCATCTACGGGCCTACGCTTCTTCACGGTCTATGGCCCTTGGGGCCGCCCGGACATGGCTTTGTTCTTGTTCACCAAGGCCATCTTGGCGGGTGAACCGATTGACGTCTTTAACCAAGGTAACATGCGCCGTTCGTTCACATATATTGATGACATTGTTGAAGGTGTCATCCGTGTTCTCGACAATCCACCCACAGCCATTGCCAATGCTAAGGACGAATTACCATCCAATTCCAAAACCGCGCCTTTCCGCGTGTACAACATTGGTTCCGATGAAGCGGTCAGCCTGATGCGTTATATCGAAGTTCTGGAAGAAAACCTTGGTATCGAAGCAAAGAAAAACATGCTGCCGATGCAGCCTGGTGATGTGGCTGCCACTTGGGCAGATGTGGATGATTTAAAATCTGCAGTCGGTTATTGCCCAAGCACCACAGTCGAAGAAGGCGTGAAGAACTTCGTTAACTGGTACAAAGACTATTACGGCATTTAAGGATAGTTGATGCCCAAACTCCTGTTCACTGTGACTGAGGACTGGGCTTTTTGCTCCCACCGCATCCCTACGGCCTTGGCCGCACAGGATGCAGGCTTCGATGTTGTGGTCGTTGCACGCATGCGTGATCATCAGCGCCAAATCGAAGACCTTGGGATCAGGACCGTCAACTGGGCCATTAAGCGTGAAAGCCAGAATCCTTTATCGGAACTGCTTGCGTTAAAAGACTTAATCCGCATCTACCGCGATGAACGCCCCGACGTCAGTTATCACGTCGCCATTAAATCCATTATGTATGGATCCATCGCTGCACGGTTGGCAAAGGTCGGTAACGTCGTCAATCTGTTTTCCGGCCTGGGCGTTGTATTTATTTCCAACAGCCCGAAGTTTCGTCTCATCAGAACTCTGGTAACACCTGTATTGCGTTGGGCATTAGGGTCCCACAACACACGCCTACAGGTGCAGAACGCTGACGATCGCAACATCCTGAATAGCCTGGGAGTTTCAACCCCTGAACGCACCGACCTGATCCCAGGATCCGGCTTGGATTTGGAAAATTTCCCTGAAACGCCTGCACCGGACACCTTCACACCCAAAGCCGTTTTGGTGGCCCGAATGCTATGGGACAAAGGCATTGGTGAATTGGCCGAAAGTGCACGTATCCTTAAACAGCGCGGAACGGCCTTGGATATCATCTTGGTCGGAGCCCCAGACCCAGCCAACCCAGCATCAATTCCCGAACAACAATTAAAAGCCTGGAACGATGAAGGCCTCATGGAGTGGTGGGGGCAACGTCAAGATGTGGCTGATATCCTCAAACATTGCCATATCGGCGTTTTGCCATCTTATCGTGAAGGCATGCCCCGTTCCCTGTTAGAAGCTGCCAGCATTGGGCGCCCTTTGGTGGCATTCGATGCCGTTGGCTGTCGCGACCTTATCCGTGATGGCAAAAACGGGTTTCTGGTCCCATTTAAAGATACGACAGCCCTTGCAGATGCATTGGAAAAACTGGCCCAAGACCCAGAACTTCGTCAACGCATGGGTTCGGAAGCACGCAAAGACATCGAGCGCACTTACAGCGCCGATGCCATCCGCAAGCAGCTTTGTCAGATTTTTTCATCGCTCAAAATATAACAAACTGACAAAAAAAGGGAGAGCCAAAGCTCTCCCTTTACTCATTGTATTACGTCACGTTTGACTTAACGTTCAAACATGACTTCAACACGACGGTTCAAACGGTTTTTCACACCATCATCTGTTTGCTCTTGTGGACTGGTTTCACCAGCGTGCGAGCTTTGGATTTTGGTGCCGATACCGTTCATCATCAACTGATGTGAAACAGCCTCAGCACGTTTTTTCGACAACATCATGTTATAGTCGGAGCTACCGGAACGATCCGTATGACCGATAACCACAGCACGCTTAACACCAGCTTTCTTGGCTGCCGCAATCGCCTTTTTAATTTGACTGTTTGCACCGGACATAACTTCAGAGCTGTTATGAGTAAAGTACACAATCAACGGAGCAGGCATAGCAGCCATAGGCATGACTTTCGCCATTTTTTCGCCCTTACATTCCGGCAAGGCTTCTTCGAAGCCGCTCCGAGCTGCAGCAATGTGATCGGGTTGATGACCTTCTTCAGACTGCTCCATCCAGTGCTCGTACCACGTTTGAGCACGAGCACATGCATCAGGTGTCACTTGTGGTGCATTACTGCCCAGTGCAGATGACAGGTTAATGTGCGCCATCTTAATCGGGTTCATATCCACTTTGAGATCACGGTCTGCAGGGTTTTGCACCATGGATGCTTTGCCCATTGCAGCCATCTCTGCGCGATCATTAAAGAACGCAACGGAATTCCAATCCCCCTCGCCTTTCTCAAATACCGCACGCTCTGAATAGCGTTTGTGCAAAGCTGCTGCATAAGCATCGCCTTTATCAGCCATCATTGACACACCATCAACATCATAATTACCAGCACAACCAGCCAGCATAGCCAAAGCACCCACGACGGCACTGGCTTTGATTACGTTCTTCATGGGGGCTCCTCCCAAAAATTATATTAAGACAAGGTCGTTTTTTTTGTTTTGGCCACTCAACAATTGAGTTTAAACACCAAAACCTTACATGTGAAGGTGGGTGAGGTTTTTCAACTTAAAATCACCTATCATGCTCAAGAAAGAGTGCTTAATTTCATACACATCACTCATATGAGTTACACTGGTACGAATATTGTGAGAAAGCATGGGGTTTGAAGTGCAGCTACGTCAGGTTAATCGGCTCTTAATCATCACTATAGGGGTGGCTTTGAGCGCATGTGTTCCCGCACATCAGTATGCGCCATTAACCCTAACATCACTCGACACAGGTCAATCACGAACACTCGACATTGCCGCAACCGGACTGTGGCGTGACAGCGCAATCAACCTCAAAAGGGGTGGCGCCTATCGGATAACAACAAGCGGCCAGTGGTCCGCAAACCCGTTTTGCGGCAACACCGACGCCAGCGGCGTGGAAACCGAACATCTGGTGTGCATGAAGGCCATCTTTGCCAGTGCCTTCCCAATTCCTGAAGCACGAATTGGTGCCCTTGTGGGTAAAATCGGGCAAACAGGAACACCTTTCGTTCTGGGTGGGACCGAAGGTTTTATCGCTGAGCGCGATGGCAATTTGTTTTTGCGTATGAACGATCCCGACGGGTTGATGTTTGACAACACCGGGTATGTCGAAGTTGTGGTTCAACGTAATGATGACGTCACGGCAGTTCTCACCACGAATAAAGAACACACATCCGTTACTCCAAGCGCATCGCCAACACCGCAACCAATCAACACCACAAAAATCATCACCCCACGCATAAAAGGAGAGGGCTTTTACAGCGCGGAACAAGATATCGGTTTCAACGTGTTGGATAACGTCGCCTTTGATGCTGAAACAGGTGAGTTAACCATTGCTGGCCATTTCGACCCAAAATACGCCGGACCTCGTATTCCATATCTGCAACATCTCAGTGTCCTTCTTGATTATCCCAAGCCGCAAGTCTCATTAGACTGGACCCCTGAGTTTGAACGCCGCGTCAGTGCCTTCTTCAATCGTATGGACAATGCGCAAAACATGGCAAGCTTGGTGGGATCTGGACAATTGATCGATGCAAATGGTCGGGTCACACCAAAGGGACGCTTATTTCTTCCTATTTTTGGCGTCAAAGCCTTTGAGCACGGTAACGCAGCCGGATCACTGGGCGTACAAACCCGCCTCAAAGAAGTGGGCGTCGTTATCATCACGGCCGTTACGCCAGGATCTGCCGCAGATCGTGCAGGTCTCAAAGTCGGCGACGAAATCCACATGGTGACGGGACCTGACGGCACCGCCCATCAACCTCATATTCCAGCAACATTGGTGCGCACCATTCGCTTTGCGGGTGCAGGGGCAAAACTAAAATTAAACATCAACCATTACGGCCCCGATGGTGAAGCGTTTGTCACGTTAGATGCGTACCCAGGTGATTCCTGGGAGCACATGACCCGCTACGACATTATTGAGCGCATCTTTCGCGCTGGTGATAAGTCTAAGGCTGCAAACCTAATCGCCGCCATTGGCGAACTTATTCGCAATCAAGACACTGCTGCCGGTCAACTGGCCATGTGGTCAATTATGTTCGCGACCAACACCAACGAATTATTTGAACGCAATCGCGCACGTTATCAACGCGGTGAAATGCCCAAAGACCAGATGATGGCCGATTGGATGCGCGAAGTTGCTCGTGGCATGGAACGTGCCATGGAATTTCCGCACAATTCAATCGTACCTGTTTGGGAAAATACTTATCAGCGCACGGGTGACCCCTTTGGGGCCATTGACGCAGCCATTGGTGAAATAAACCGTCTTGCCGAACCCATGGTTAAAGAGGCACTACGCACAGCCCTGTACAAAAACGATCAAATCACCATGCCTGTATCGCTACTGGATCCATCGAAAGACTTCAGTCCCAAAGTAAAACCGCGTTACATCGGCTTACCACCACAATCCGAACTGGCGCGTCTATTTGTCGAAGCCGACTATGTTGGCAAAGCGGTGCTTCATATGCCCGAATTGTCAGAACACATTCCAGCATATCGCACTGAATATGACTATGCTCAGTCACGCCCTGGAGTGGGTTCAGAAACCACCAACCGGCTATGGATTGAACCTGCCCGCATCCGCGTTCACCGTTCCCGTGATAATTCCAACTTACGCTTTGGGCGCACTGAAATGCGCATCAATATTGCCCGTGCTATTGGCACGTCGGTTGAACGCTATGATGATCGCTATTCACGTTTCCTCACCCGCATGTACGATGATCTGTCTGCTGAATTTTATCCGCTGCACGAATTGCGTGAAGCCTCAAAGCTGGCAGTCGTCGCACGGTGGATCAAAAGCATTGCGCCAACCTTTACCTTACCCCAAGAAGGTCGGGCAAAGCTCTCCCCTCCTGAAAATTTGGAAGGCTTTGTCACACTGATCTGGTCACCACAACGTGTTAAGGTCAGCCTGATTGCCCCAGGTGGAATCGATTTCAATGTCCCACCCATCGGACCATCCGGCCCCGTATTCCCAGATAATACCCAGGTTAACATCCCCATTGATGCATCCGTTGTAGATCTACGTGGAATTTCCGATGACACCACCTTACGTGTAGACCCAAAAATTTTCATCGCCACTGCCCCAACATCCATCGCACCCAGATACCGTCGTTCTTTGACTGCGCCACCGCTTCCTTCCAGCGTACGCTTGGTTGGTATCGCCAACAAAGGGGTGCGAACGCTCCAACGCTTAGATGGTTTACGCATACAAACCCGCCATACATCAGAAAAATGCGATGTTGAGCTCTCCCGCGTTGTGCAAGACCGTATCAATCACGCAAAGTCTCTTGCCCGAAAACTTCAAGGCGTAGAAGACGCACTGAATGCAATTACATCTCAAGCACCTGAACGCCAACGCACCTATACACGGATCAACAAAACCTTGCACGAAGAACAAGAGCACCTGCGCGAAACAGCACTTGATCTTGCCAGCAGCGGATTGTTAGGCGTTTATGATGAGATCAAAGGCAACTCAAGCTTCCGATCCATCCAAGATTTTGAAACGCTGATCGACACCATGCGTGATGCAAAGGGAAAACTCTCCGATATTTCAATGAAGCTTTCAAACTTGGATTTGGCCCTAAGTTCCGCCATGTCCCAATCCTTGAGCGAACGTGAACAAGCCACTAAAAACTTACTCACCTATATCAAAGACACGTTGGGAGAGGCTTCAACCCTCACTGGCAACGATGCCACTTCACGTGCTTTCCGAACGGCCGGAAAAACGCTTGGAGTTTGGAGTAAGATTCAAACCGCACTGGATGGCGCGGAAAGCCTTTACCGCTTACAAGACGCCATCGACACCTTAGGACGTCTTGAAGAGATTTCAGAAACAGAAGCACAGGGGCTGCGCGATAGCCTATTGCCATTGCAGCGCAAACTTTCTGACGAACTTGATACTGCTATGAACACCCCACCCCTTCATGAACTAGACAACCCCGACGCGCGCTTGGCATGTGGTGGCTAAATTGGCCGGTGAACCTGGGTTTGAACCACAATCAACAGATCAAAGACTGCCGCTCTAGCATGAAACAACACTCCTCCATGGAATGCCTAATATTGCTTCACGCCCTAAAAATGCACATATATTCATCAGAACCTGTTCAATGAATTGAACATGAAGGCTGTTTTCAGCCTTTGCACCCAGAGTTCGCCTGCGCTATGGTGCACCGAACAAAAAAACCATGCGCGAGATATGGATAAAATATGACGTCCCCCGGCCCCAAACGTGAAATCAATCGCAGTGAGCTGTTTACCAGAGCACCCACAGCCTATGCTGCCATTGATCTGGGCACCAACAACTGTCGCATGTTGGTGGCACGTCCACACAAAAATAATTTCCGCGTCATTGACAGCTTTTCGCGCATCGTGCGTCTGGGCGAAGGCGTTGCGAGTGAAGGCCGCCTCCAAGAAGAGGCCATCAAACGCACCGTCAGCGCCTTAAAGGTCTGTCATGCAAAGATAAAATCATGCGGCGCGCGCCGAGTACGATCTATCGCCACAGAAGCCTGTCGCCGCGCCGAAAATGGTGCGGAATTTCTGGCCCGTGTCAAAGACGAAGCCTGCCTCGATTTAGAAGCCATTACCCCCCAAGAAGAAGCCGAGCTGACCTTAACCGGGTGTTCCCCCCTTCTGGACCAAACCCGGCCCCATGCTTTGGTGTTTGATATTGGTGGTGGTTCGACAGAAGTGGTGTGGATTGACGCCACCCATCCCGATGGTCCCTTGGCCCGTGACGTCATATCCTTGCCTCACGGTGTTGTGACCTTGACCGAAGATTTTGACGGCCGCACAGACACTGGTGAAAGTTATGAAGACATTGTTGATCTTATCGACCGAAATCTTGGCGCATTCGATCAACGTAACGGTATATCCCAGGCCGTTAATGACGGCCGGGTACAAATGTTGGGCACATCAGGTACGGTGACCACACTGGGTGCCATGCATCTGCAATTGAACCGCTATGACCGTTCCCGCGTGGATGGATTGAACCTGAAATTTGGCGACATTTGTGATGTGGTGAACTATTTGGGCACCCTGGATGCCGAACAACGCCTACAACACCCCTGCATCGGGCCGCGCCGCAGTGATTTGATCATGGCTGGCTGCGCAGTCCTGGACGCCGTTTGCCGACGCTGGCCGGTTGGATCCTTGGTGGTGGCCGATCGTGGCATTCGCGAAGGCATCCTGCTGAACTTGATGAACGAAGACGGCCATGCCTTTCCCCGCCGCAGCGGAGTCTAGATATGACCAAACCACCCAGAGGCTTCAAAGGCTCCAAACGCCGAAACAGTTCCGGCACACTGCGCATGAAGCACGAAAAGGTCAAAACCGCCCGAGGACGAAAGTATTCATCGAAACTGTGGCTGGAACGTCAACTGAACGATCCATACGTGTTGGAAGCCAAACGCCAAGGCTATCGCTCTCGCGCTGCATTCAAACTCATACAACTGGATGAGAAATTCCATTTTCTCAAATCCGGAGCACGGGTTGTCGATTTGGGCGCTGCCCCTGGCGGTTGGTGTCAGGTTGCCAGCAAAATCGTGCTCAAAGGCAAAAACGGACACCATGGCAAAGTTATCGGCATCGATTTACTGGAAATGGAGCCGCTGCCTGACGTCACACTGTTCGAAAAAGACTTCACCGACGACGACGCACCTGACATGCTCAAAGAAGCCCTGGGTGGCGAGGCCGATGTGGTGATGAGTGATATGGCGGCATGGGCCACCGGACACAAATCTACCGACCATTTGCGCATTATTGGGCTGAGTGAAATCGCCTTGCATTTTGCACTCGAAGTCCTCACCCCAGGTGGCTTATTCCTCTCCAAAGTTTTGCAAGGCGGGGGCGAAGACGAATTGCTCAACACCCTGAAAAAACACTTCAAAGCCGTCAAACACGCCAAGCCTGAAGCATCCCGGTCTGATTCAGCCGAAATGTATGTGGTCGCGATTGGTTTTAAGGGACGTTCTTAAGTGAACTAGTCTTCTGCCTTCTTGTGGGGCTTGTTTTTCTCATCATTGCTGAAGCGATAGCGACCATAAAGGGTGCAGCCCTTCATGCCGGGGTCACAAACGGGCATGGTGTTGCCATCTTCATCGGTTTCTTCACCGATAACAGCCTTCATACTGACCCGTTTGCAACGTCCGCGCAGTTCGTGGGCGCATCCCCAACCGCTCATAACTCGCCTCTGATTAGTTTGCTTTGATTAGTTCACTTTGGAGACGGGATTGCCGTCTTCGATCCACTTGCTGATGCCATCCGTTACGTTAAAGACTTTGGTGTAGCCCAATTGTTCTGCCAATGCGCGCGACAGAGCAGCGGTACGATTACCTGTACGACAAATCAAAATGATTTCTTCATCCGGCTTACCAATTGCTTTCAAGCCAGGGACAAAGGTCGGCTCAATGGAACGGCGACCATCAAATGCGGTCAAGAGGATAGAAGTTTTGACCACGCCCGTTTCTTTCCATTCATCCTTCGCACGGACATCGACAATAGGAACACCGCGGGCCAGCATCTCTTTCAATTCAGCATTGTTGATGTTGGTGTACGGAATGGGCTTGATGTCCAAAAGCTCAATATGGAACTTCAACGTAGCATTGGGGCCAATCACGCCACCGGCACCACGGTTGCCATAGGCCAGCTCTGGCGGAATGATCAATTGACGTTTACCACCAACGCGCATGCCCTTAACGCCCAAATCCCAGCCGGGAATCACGCGGCCTTGGCCGATGGTGAATTCAAATGGTTCCCCACGGTCCAAGCTTGAATCAAACTTTTTGCCCTTCATGGTCCAACCGGTGTAGTGCACTTTAACGTCAGAATCGAGTGTGGCAACAACCCCGGTGCCAACCACCAAGTCTTTGATTTTGAGGCCCTTAGCATCCTCAGCCAGAACCTGGGTGCTCAACAATCCAGCCACCATAAAGGCCATGGCAGCAGATGCGTTTCGCAAGAAATTCACTTTCATCGGGGTGTCCCATCATTATCAATTATGTGTACGCATGTTCGTAGATGCGGAGCCCCTGATATATAGCCAAAAACAAGGCCAGACAATGGCGGATTCCTTAGACTCTGCAAGACTCTCACCAATTTGTGAAAAAAACGCTGAATTCGGCACCGAAACGGCTTGGCAATTGGGCGCTATTCTATATTATGACGCGCCAACTCTGGACCAGGAGGCGGCATGCCAATCCAAGAAGCCCTCACATTCGATGATGTTCTGCTGACACCCGCAGAATCCGACGTTTTGCCTGCGCAAACGAACACACGTACCCAGCTCACCAAAACCATCGAAATGGGCATTCCGTTGTTGTCTGCCGCAATGGATACGGTAACCGAAGGCCGCATGGCCATCACCATGGCGCAAATGGGCGGCATGGGCGTGATTCACAAAAATTTGAACATTAATGAGCAAGCTGCCGAAGTCCGTAAGGTAAAAACCTTCGAAGCCGGTATGGTCGCCAACCCAGTCACCATCTCACCCGATGCCAGCTTGGCCGAAGTCATGGCCCTGAAAGACCAGTTTGGTTTTTCCGGAATTCCGGTGGTCGAAGATGGTTCTCAAAAGCTTGTCGGCATCATCACCAACCGCGACGTGCGCTTTGCCGCCGACCCGTCGCAAAAAGTTGGTGAACTGATGACCAAAGATGTGGTCACGGTCAAAGCCGGGGTTGAGCGCGACGAAAGCATGCGCTTACTGCACCAACACCGCATTGAAAAGCTGGTTGTTGTTGACAACAATGAGCGCTGCATCGGCCTGATCACCGTCAATGACATTCAAAAAGCTCAAGATCACCCCAATGCCTGTAAAGACAGCGAAGGTCGTCTACGTGTTGCCGCCGCAACGGGTGTTGGCGAAGCGGGGATTGAGCGTGCCGAGAGTCTGATCGCAGCAGGTGTTGATCTGTTGGTCATCGATACTGCCCACGGTCACTCTAAAGGTGTGGCCGATGCTGTACGTGCTATCAAATCCGCCAGCAACGAAGTCCAGGTCATGGCAGGCAACATTGCCACCCCCGAAGCCGCCGAAGCACTGATCGCCGCTGGCGCTGACGTTGTTAAAGTCGGTATTGGCCCTGGCACCATCTGCACCACACGTATGGTCGCCGGTGTGGGTGTTCCACAATTGTCCGCTATCATGGAAACCGCCGAAGCTTGTCGCAAATCCGGTACTCCTGTGGTTGCCGACGGTGGCATCAAATATTCTGGTGATGTAGCCAAAGCCATCGCTGCCGGTGCCAGCTGCGTGATGATGGGTTCCGTTTTCGCAGGCACTGACGAAAGTCCGGGCGAAGTGTTCTTATACCAAGGCCGTTCGTATAAATCATATCGCGGCATGGGGTCCATGGGCGCGATGGCCAAAGGTTCAGCGGACCGTTACTTCCAGGCCGATGTGGAAGACAGCATGAAACTGGTTCCCGAAGGCATCGAAGGTCGTGTGGCTTACAAAGGCCCCGTGGGTCCGGTTATTCACCAAATGGTCGGCGGTTTGCGTGCATCCATGGGATATACGGGCTCCAAAACCATCAAAGACCTGCAAGAACGCGCTGTGTTCCGTCGCATTACGGGCGCAGGTCTGCGGGAAAGCCATGTCCATGATGTGACGATTACACGGGAAGCACCGAACTATCGCTCAGAAAGCTAGACCGATTGTAACTCTGCTCCCCTAACTGTCTGGCTTTGTGATCGGAAATGTATTGGGGAAATACAATGTCTGATTATTTATTTTGGATTGGCGCAGGCTTTGTAACGATTTCTATTGTCGTTATCGGTCTGTTACTGCGTGCGAGCCAAAAGAAAACTCAAGCAAAGCGCAATAAGGCACAATCAACTGCTGCAAAGAATGCCAAGAAACGTTCTGAATTGGCAAAATCTATCAAGAAAGTGACATGGCAGCCTGCGTATTGCATTGATAAAGGGATCATCGACAATGATCACCAGTATTTGTTCAAACTGATCAATACGTTCAATGCCAAAGTGCCGATATATCAAAACCCTGCTCAAATGGTCCCGCTGCTGACGCAATTAACCAAATATATGGACTTGCATTTCAAGCGTGAAATTAACCTTCAAAAAGCAGCTGGTTTTCCAGACATCAATGAGCATAAATTGCAACATGATGAACTGATCAAAAAATATAACTCATTAATATCCAAGGCTAAAAAAGCAAACAGCAACAACGTGGTCGACGTCGCTTCTGAAATCGGCATGTTTTTGCAAGACTGGCTGCTGTCACATGTTCTGGAACACGATATTGCTTTGCGCCCTTATGTAGAACGCATGCGTGAACATGCCAAAACCATGTCCAGCCTTGGCTAATCCTCAATAACCCTATATGAGGGGGAGAATGTCTCACCTATTGTGAGCATTTCTCACAATATGAAAAGACAAAGCCATGCTCCCTGCTGCAAGAACCGAAGCTGCTATTTACCTCCTTGGCAAAATTGCCGACGAGCGGCGCGCTGCCGATGATATTGTGCGTGCTTGGTTCCAAGCACGGCGTTTTGTGGGGTCCAAAGACCGTCGCGCCATTCGGGATCGGGTTTATGGTGTGCTGCGTTCTTTGGCACGCATTGATTGGCACCTAGAACAAGCCGGGGGTGACACTGAAAAGTCTGCGCGCAACCGTGTCATGGCGGCCATCGTGTTGGAAGGCGGCGATGCTACGGCAAACTTTGATGGCTCCACACACGGCCCCAGTGTTCTCACAGATGATGAACAAACTTTGGTCGAAGCCCTCACGGGCAAACAATTGGACGACCCGGCACAACCCATCCACGTTCAAGTGGAACTGCCTGAATGGTTGGCTGAAAAACTCCAAGCCGTTTTCGGTGATGACCTCTTGGATGAAATGGCCGCGCTCAACACATCTGCGCCCATGGACCTTCGTGTTGCATTGGGGCGGGTGTCACGCGATCAAGCCAAACAGACTTTGGCGAAGGGTGGCATCAAAACCGAGTACACACACATTTCACCCATGGGCCTGCGTTTAGCCGCACACTCCGACATTGCCCGCACTCATGCTTTTCGCAAAGGCTTCATCGAAGTTCAAGACGAAGGCTCACAGCTTCTCAGCCTCTTGGTTGGGGCCAAAGCCAGTATGCGAGTGTTGGATTATTGTGCCGGTGCCGGTGGTAAGACCTTGGCAATTGCTGATCGCATGGGGCTCACCGATGGCATGTCCAAAAGCGAACTGGTCGCCACCGACATTGATGCCAAACGTCTGGAGCGCATGGACAAACGTTTAAGCCGCGCCAAGCTGTCCAAAAAAGTCGAACGCATCACCCTGGACGGCAACGAAGACCTGGGCGCGTTTGATCGCGTGCTGGTGGATGCGCCGTGTTCGGGCTCCGGCACTTGGCGTCGCCACCCGGAACAGAAAAAACGCCTCACCCAAGATCGCCTGTCAGAGCTGATGGGCATGCAAGACGACGTACTGGAAAAAGCCGCCGCCTTGGTCAAACCCGGCGGGCGTTTGGTCTATGCCACATGCTCACTTTTGCGCGAAGAAAACGAAGACCGCATTGATGCATTTTTGAAGTCGCACCCTGACTTCCAAGTGGTGCCAATGGCTCAAAACTGGGCCGAAACCATCAAGAAAGTCGATTGCCCCATTACAGTCGAAGAAGGCCAGGACCTACCAGATTTCCTGCGTTTGACACCGCATAGTCATGGTACAGATGGTTTTTTCGTTGCAGTGTTACTGCACTGACCTATCGGGGCTGCCATAAATCGGCTATGATAAAGGTCTGATTCCAACCGCTTATTGCAATGGGGGACAGACCATGACCGACACATCGAACAACCAAGACATCACCTGGACCGATGATTTTCTCATCGGCATTGATGAGCTCGACTACGAACACAAAAGCTTGCTTGAAGACGTCAACATCTTACACCGCGAATTGCTGGATAAGGCAGACCTGGAAGATGTCAAAACCACCTTGGGACGGCTCCACGAACGCCTCCAAGCCCACTTCGCACTCGAAGAAATGGTGATGTCATCCAAAGACTACATCGACTTCGCCGCCCACAAAGAAGAACACGATTCCTTACTGGGCGAATACACCGAAATGATGATCAACTACGAACACGACCAAACCCCCGACAACCGCCGCGCCATGGAAAACACGCTCCGCAAATGGCTGGTCGAACACATTCTCAATACGGATAAAAAGATGAGTTATATGTTGGGGGCGAGTGTTTAGATATACACAGATTAATTATCGATAGTCTCGTTTAAGTCGAGCAACTCGATTAATTTTTGACAATATAGAAATATAACGTTCATCCTTATCTTCTGAAAGCAGTTTTGCTTCGATGACTTCGGACAGAGCTTGTATTTTTGGTGACTTATTTTGGAGTTTTTTGCCGCCCATATACGTCAGCTTTAGAACTGCATCTAAGTATGGCACAAGAACACCTACCCCACTGAGATTGAGATCCAACCAAGTCTCACTTCTGCCATAGCTCTTAACAATTTCATTTACCTGATCATTATACAGAGCAATTTTTTCATTACGTTCACCATCACCCAATTTATTTAATTCAGTAAACAATGCGCTAACATTAACACGTACATTAGAACTTGAAGTATCAGCCTCAAACTCCGGGATTGGTATATATTTGTCGATTTCAAATGTGTTAATCAGATTCATAGTAGAGTTTTCTGATTGAATATTTCTTAAGCTTAAATTCGGCATACTTCCTGACTGATAGAAGTTCAACAGGCTACCCATAACATGCGCATATGGATGATCTGTATATTCTCCAGATTTAGTAAAAAAGGGAAAATACGTAGCATTTAAGGCATGGGCTATATGAATTTGACTACTGTTCACCGTAAGCTCAAATTCGATAACTTCTTTATCGAGATTAGCAAATATATTAGCTACCTGACTATTCACTCCATATTGAGCAATTCCCATTGGCCCAGTTCTGCTTAGCGTTTCGAAACTGGTTCGTAGAGCTGCTTTTGGCCAATATATAAAGTTCACCAATGATTGATGTGAGATCCCAAAAGTCTCAGACAATGCTTCAAGTGCAGGCAATAAAACATCCGGCATCATCGGGTCATTAAAAATATAATTCCTATTTATTTCGACCAAATCAGTCGCACACAGAGCTGATACAGCAAGCCTACTAATCAGGGCATTATTGTTTGTTTCATACACCTCATTGAAAAAGCCATAATCCATACGTCCTTCCGGTTGAAAATTTAGGATTTTAAGGCGCCCTTTTTCAACCAAGAACAACAACTCATCTTTGGTTATCTTCTGATCCTCAAGAAATGCTTCCATTTCCGTAACTAATGGAAGAATGCAGTATATCTCATCATACAGAAGAAGATGATTTCGCAAGTTCGTGTTGGAAAATACAGAACAATTTACAAGGCATGATGATTTGTCATTATCAAAGAAGAACAGATCATTCTTCAAAAAATTACCGCTATAAATACCTTCTAGATTATCAAACCAAAGACGCTCCTCTCGTTCCAAATATTTTGCGTTTAACTGTTGCTTTGATTTTGCAGGAGCAATGCTGAACACACCATCTTTAACAGGTATTTCCTTCTCGGTCTCACCTGTACAACTAATAACAAAACGGAATGGGTAAACAAGCGCATCAAGTGTCGCCTGCAGATGCAAAATATTCTCTGAAGATGTTTCTCTTAATACATTAACTGTGATTGACTGTATCTTATGATCAACAGTCATAGATTCTATCCCAATATCAGGATGAAAATGAAACATGTGACTAATTAAGTCACTATGCGTCATGACCACACCTTCAAAATTTGAAGGGATTTCACTATCACCAATACAATTTAATTCTTCCTCATATGATTTTGGCAAAGTCGTTGTGATAGTAATCGGGACTGTAATATGTCTGATATTTCGATCAAATTCATTTGATAGACTTTCAAAATCATCAACAGGTTGTTTGATAAAAATCACATAATGGAACTCATCAAGCCTAAATATTCTTGTTATTAAATATGGATGTATTGCCCTTAGATGAAGATCTATCCTACGGGCCTCTCCGTTTAATTGCCCCCTCATAACTCGCCCCCTCACTGCGGCACCCACATATTCTCCATATACCCCATCGGTGATGTAAACGCGCTTTGGCCTCGGTGGATGTCGTAGGTCATTTGGCCCATTTGGCCATTCATGGATGTGATGCGGTAAGACATGTTGCGAATGTCGCCGGTCATGGTTTGCATTGATATACGCATGGCGTCCATGTCTTCGGCCATCAACTGTTCTATGCGCGCCATTTCAAACGTCATCTCATCCACACTGCCATCCAGCTTCACCATTGTGGTTTTCATGGCGTGCATATCCCCCGCCATCGATTGCATATTGCCGCCCATGCCAACAATCACGTCGGTCAT
This sequence comes from Magnetovibrio sp., assembly GCA_026196495.1. Lineage (GTDB taxonomy): Bacteria > Pseudomonadota > Alphaproteobacteria > Rhodospirillales > Magnetovibrionaceae > Magnetovibrio. The sequence goes on along the minus strand of JAPHSY010000008.1, from coordinate 24,456 downwards.
GCGCGCCATGTTGGTTGCCATGGAATACATAACCACGGCAAAGAAAACGATGGTCACCCCCATACCCAATGCCCCTGCGATGATCCAGGGGCGATAGGATTGATGGGCGTGGTTTGATGCGGGCTCTTTTTGCGTTTCGATCTCAGACATATACAAATTCTCACTTTAGATTTTTTTGCCAAATTTTGTGATCATGCGATTGATTTCTTTGAGGGCATACTTCGCCAGCTCGCGTTGATTGGCCTTGGCTTGCGTATCGGTTTCTTCAAGGTCACCAATGATGACAATGTTTTCATCGTTGAGAAGATTGGCAGGGCCGGTGTAATTGAAGCTACCCACAATGATGACTTGGCCATCAATCACCATCAGCTTGTGATGCAGTTTGTTCAGCCCTGCCCCACGCGCGACGTACAAATCACCACCTGCTTTTTTGACCGTCGGATACCCCGACCAATCGCGTGCCATGCCGCTGTCGAAAATGCCGCGCACAGGCAGGCCTGCTTTGCACAATGCGATCATGGTGTCGTCGATGCCGGATGATTGGGAAAAGGTAAATATGGCAAAATCAATCCGCTTTTTGGCCTTCAGCATCTGCTTCATGATTTCCATTTCCGGTGAATGATCCGGCGCAAACAAAGGTTTTACCCGCACTTTGGAAACCGTGTATTCACCCGGCTTGGTTTCGTGGCGATTGCGCACCGCCCCAAAGGTTCCATCCCAAATTTCATCAAATTCCAGCGCATATTGTTTAAGCACGCGGGCACTTTTGATTTCCACCAAGTGATTGAGGTTATTGCCATGCCCGCCCATACTTTTCCCCACCCCCGTGGGTGTAAAGTTGGTTGAGCCTGTCAACAATCCGCGTTTGCCGCCATCACGGTCACGGACGATGAATTTCTGATGAAAAATGTTGGGGTTGTAGTCCGTTCGGGTATCAATATTGGCCCGCAACAATGCCAGAAACAGTTCTCGATTGGGTTCTTTTTTGCCCGTTGCTTGATACGGTTTGGTGCTGGGTTTGTCATTGAGCAGATAGTCGCCCTCCAAAACCACCCGTACTTTTACACCGCGGTTGCGTGCACGGATCAAAGCATCTGCGATCGTAGCTTGTTCCAGCTCTTGAACCGCAACATCCAATGTTTTCTGTGCGTCATCGATAAACTTCACAATGGCGGCTTCCAAATCATCAGGGGCGCCCAATGACTTAGGCCCCATGTGCAAAGTTACGTTTCCAATACTAATAGCCACAGCCACCTCCCCTGGTTGTTTTAAATCACCATAGATTAATCTGTGATTGTTGCGCAAGCATAGCAATTTCAAAAGACCGCACACCCCGATTGAAGGGGAATAAAAGCAAAGCTTGACCTTTCTGCTCAGTTTCCCCAGATTCATCTGATCCGAGGGGCGGCCTGCCTTTACTAAGCATTTGGCCTGAGATGTACCCTTTGAACCTGATCCGGGTGATACCGGCGGAGGGACGGGCTTCTATCTCGATAAAGTCTTTGCCTCCCGGTAGCCCCAATAAAAAGCGGGAGGTCCTTATGGACGCCAAAATCGACACCAGTTCTATCAACATCACCACCGGCCCGATCCAAGGTTCCCACAAACATTATGTGGACGGGCCAAACGGCATGAAGGTGGCCATGCGCCAGATCCCATTGGAGCCCAGCTCCGGCGAAGAGCCTGTGGTGGTTTACGATGCCTCCGGTCCCTATACCGATCCCAACACTGAGATCGACATCAACAAAGGTCTGGAAAAACTCCGTTACAACTGGATCATCGCCCGTGGCGATGTGGAAGAATATGACGGTCGCCAGGTCAAACCCGAAGACAACGGCAAAAAAGCCACCGTGCCCGAATGCCCAGCGGTGAACTATCGCCCGTTGCGCGGCAAAGACGGCGATGCCGTCTCACAGCTGGCCTATGCCAAGCGCGGCATTATCACCCCGGAAATGGAATACGTCGCCATCCGCGAAAATGAAGGCCGCTTGGCTGCATCTGACAAGCCCCGCGACGGCGAAGACTTCGGCGCAGAACTGCCAGATCTCGTTACCGGAGAATTCGTGCGTTCCGAAATCGAACGGGGTCGCGCCGTTCTGCCCGCCAACATCAACCACCCCGAATGCGAACCCATGATCATTGGGCGAAATTTCCTCACCAAAATCAACGCCAACATCGGTAACTCTGCTGTGACCAGTTCCGTTGGGGAAGAGGTCGACAAGATGGTGTGGTCCACCCGTTGGGGTGCCGACACGGTGATGGATTTGTCCACCGGCAACGACATTCACAACATCCGCGAATGGATCATTCGCAATTCCCCCGTTCCCATCGGCACGGTGCCCATGTACCAAGCCCTGGAAAAAGTCGACGGCATTGCCGAAGACCTGAACTGGGACGTGTTCCGCGACACGTTGGTTGAACAAGCCGAACAAGGCGTGGATTACTGGACCATTCACGCAGGCCTGCGTATGGCCCATATTCCGCTGACCGCAAACCGCACCACCGGGATTGTGTCGCGCGGTGGTTCAATCATCGCCAAGTGGTGCCTGACGTACCACAAAGAAAGCTTCCTGTATGAGCACTTCGAAGAAATTTGCGATCTGGCGGCTGAATACGACATTGGTTTGAGCTTAGGCGACGGTTTGCGCCCCGGCTCCATCGCCGATGCCAACGACGCGGCCCAGTTCGCCGAATTGGAAACATTGGGTGAGCTGCAAAAAGTCGCTTACGCCAAAGACGTCCAAGTCTTCATCGAAGGCCCCGGTCACGTGCCCATGCACAAGATCAAAATCAATATGGAAAAGCAGTTGGAAGAATGTGGCGAAGCCCCGTTCTACACGCTTGGCCCGCTGACCACCGACATTGCACCGGGCTACGATCACATCACCTCTGCCGTTGGTGCGGCGATGATTGGCTGGTACGGTTGTGCGATGCTGTGTTACGTGACGCCCAAAGAACACTTAGGCCTACCCAACCGTGACGACGTCAAAGTCGGTGTGGTGACTTACAAGCTCGCCGCACATGCAGCCGACTTGGCCAAAGGTCATCCCGGTGCGCAAATCCGCGATGACGCAGTTTCCCGTGCACGATTTGAATTCCGTTGGCGTGACCAGTTCCACCTGTCGCTCGATCCCGACACGGCGATGGAATACCACGACGAAACGCTTCCCGCCGAAGGGGCCAAGACATCCCACTTCTGTTCCATGTGTGGACCGAAATTCTGTTCCATGAAAATCAGCCAGGAACTCAAAGACGTCGCCCAAGAAGGTATGAATGAGATGAGTGAGAAGTTCGTCGAAGCCGGTGGTGAGATTTATCAAAAGACCGACGCGGCGGAATAATCGGCACTTCTCGGTTGAGTTTTGGGGCTGCTCTTACAAGTGGGGCGGCCCCAATTCATTTGTAGTATATACAGCCCCTCACATAGCCGCCTAAGGTGATGCTTTGAGGACTGACGGAACAGGCGCCGGATGGAAACTCTGAGCATTGAAATTTTGGGTTGGCTATTCCTGGCTGGGCTCGTGGGGGGATTTGTCGATTCCATTGCTGGCGGCGGTGGATTAATCTCTGTCCCAGCATTGATGATGGCTGGTTTGAACCCGGTGGCGGCACTTGCCACCAACAAAGCCCAAGCCATGTTTGGCTCCTTTACCGCCACCGTCACCTACGCCCGCAAAGGCCATGTAAATCTCGCAGACATGAAATGGGCCATCGCGTTCACGGCTATTGGTTCTGCCATTGGTACGTTGATGGTGCAATACCTGGATTCAGACATTATGACCCAGGTGATCCCGTTCTTGTTGATCGGGGCGGCCATGTATTTTCTATTTGGCCCCAAAATTGGAGAGGTCGACCGCCACCATTACCTGGAACAACTGCCCTTCTATGCCATCTTCGGTATGGCCCTCGGCTTTTATGATGGCTTTTTTGGCCCCGGAACAGGCAGCTTTTGGACCTTGGCATTTGTGGCGATATTGGGCTTTAACATGCTCAAAGCCACAGCCCATACCAAGGTGGTGAACTTCACCTCCAACTTCACGTCATTTTTGTTTTTTGCATTTGCAGGCTATGTGATGTGGATTCCGGCTGCGGTGATGGCCGTGGGCCAATTGTTCGGCGCACGCTTGGGCGCCAACACCGCCATGAAGCATGGCACCCGGGTGATCAAGCCATTGTTAGTCACGGTATCGCTGATCATCACCGCCAAACTGGTCTATGACGATCCTGACAACATCATCCACCAGTTGGTGCTGCGCCTGATCTCATAACCAAAACGGTTTGGATGTTTCACGTTTCACATCCTGGGTTGAGAGACCAATATCGTCGAGAAGACGATCATCGAGCTTTGCAAGTGCACGGCGTTGGCGGCTGTGTTGAAGCCATATCTTCAAGCCCTTCATGCACCGCCCAACATTCAAATAAGACAAAACAGATCGAACAGAAGTACTATTGCCAACGTGAGCCATATTTTCTGTTTTCATGAGCATTTTTCTGTCTCCATTACATCTTCACAAGCCATAAATTGTCTTGTGATGCCTATAATGTTTGCCCATATGGAAGTTTGCGCAAAGCATCACTTCTCTGCCTTGCATTAGATTTTCTCATGCTACGGATGGTTCAAAATGGCACGCCGCCTCCCCCCGATGAATGCACTGAAATCGTTTGAAGCTGCCGCACGGCACGAAAGCTTCACCCGTGCTGCCGAAGAACTGTGCGTGACGCAAGGGGCCGTCAGTCATCAAGTAAAGGCACTTGAAGAAGAATTGGGACTAAAGCTTTTTCACCGTGCACCTCAGCATTTGATACTGACGGAAGCGGGTCGGGAATACTCAAACGTTGTGCGCGATGCTTTGGATCGCATCTCCGTTGGTACCGACAAAATCCTCCAACGCCAAAATAGTGGTGTTTTGACGGTGAGCACATCACCTAATTTTGCAGCGAAATGGCTGGTCCATCGCCTCGGTAAGTTTGCTGAGGCTTATCCCGACATTGATCTGAGGATCAGCGCCACGCTTCATCATGTGGACTTTGCCAATGAAGATGTAGACATGGCCGTTCGCCACAGTGATGGAGAAGTGCCTGGCCTGGATGTCGAGCAGCTTTACGAAGAACAGCTGTTCCCCGTGTGCAGCCCCAAACTGTTGGAAAGCCCCCCTGGGCTGAAAAAACCGGAGGACCTGATCCAACATCCACTTTTGCACCTCGACAACCGTCAAGATTGGACCAAGTGGTTGGATGTTGCCGGCGTTAAAGGTGCAGACTTGTCACGTGGCCCGGTTTTGAACCAAGCCAGTATGATTATTGATGCTGCCGTTGATGGGCAAGGCGTGGCCTTGGCCCGTACTGCGCTTGCATCTCACGATTTGATCAATGGCCGTTTAGTACGGCCATTTCCGATCGCACTTCCGGTCAACTATGGCTATTGGGTCGTCTACCCCAAGGCAACAGCCAACCAATCCAAGATTAAATTATTTCGCGATTGGCTGCTTGCCGAAGTCGCTGATGATATGAAACGCCTTAAAGAACTTTAAGACACAGCAATTACATAAATTTGACCACGTTGTAAGCCACCGGGAAAAACAATATCGCCCACGTTCCCAACGCCACAACCCGCACGGGCGTTGCACCGCGCTTGTAAACATAAAAGCCCCCAAGGGCGGTGGTGGTCAGGTGTGCCACCATAATCGGAAAAAAGTGCTCCATCGTGTTGCCTTTTAGTGATTGATTTGTTGAACCAATCGTAGAAAATCAATTCACCGCCTGCCTTGATGTTGGTCAGGCTTCATCGATAAGGATTGAGACGATGTCACCAACACCTTTTGAAGCCCATCTGGAAGTTACCAAAACCATCATCGGTATGGTTCTGACCATTGGCATTGCCATCATCGGCTTGGTGTTCGCCTGGACCAAACGCGGCAAAGCCATTGAGGCGGGATGGACGTCGGATGTTGTTGGCCCCATGATGATCGGTATTGCTCTATTCTTCGTTATGGCGACAATGGCATTCAAACAATACCAGGTGATTGAGCTCAGCAAGCGCGGGCCGATCGTGCGCATTGATGCCCAAGGTATCTTTGATCACCGCGTCGGGCCAAACCCGATCCCTTGGTCCGCCATTTCTGGGGCTGAGATCAAAGATATTTCCAACGCAAAAATGATGATCCGTGATGACGATGACAAACGTGAGCACGAAACCATGGGTGTGGTACTCAGCGTCGAAAACGCATCGCAATACTTTGAAGGTGACGGCGTCTTGGCAGCCACAGGCAAGGCCTTAGGCGAAGCCACGGGACATAACCTCATCAACATCAGCCCCGAAGGCATAAACACCACCGCAGAAGGCCTGATAGCGGCAATTCAGGCCCACCGCCCTGCGGAGTAATAAGACTCGTAATGTGACTGGCGAATCAAATGCAATTCGGCTAATGTCCGGCCCATTCCATTGGCCCCACAAGAGCACAGGTTTTCGCCCATGCATGAGCGTATTCTCATCGTCGATTTCGGTTCCCAAGTTACCCAGTTGATTGCACGACGTGTGCGTGAAAGCGGGGTTTATTCCGAAATTCAACCCTTTAACGCGGTAACGCTTGATTCCATTAAAGAATTCAACCCTAAGGGCATCATCTTGTCCGGTGGCCCGGCGTCTGTAACCGGCATCGACACGCCCCGCGCACCAGAAGGCATTTTCGACCTAGGGCTACCGATTTTTGGGATTTGTTATGGCGAACAGACCATGTGCGCACAACTGGGCGGCACGGTAGAAGAATCTGATCACCGCGAATTCGGTCGTGCCTTCGTTGACGTGATTGAAGATTGCGATCTGTTCCACGGCGTTTGGGACGTTGGTGCCAAAGAACAGGTGTGGATGAGCCACGGCGACAAAATCAACGCCATCCCCGAAGGTTTCCGCCCCGTGGCTGTGACCGACGGTTCACCCTACGCCGCCATTGCCAATGATGAAAAACATTTCTACGGCGTGCAGTTCCACCCCGAAGTGGTGCACACGCCCCACGGCGCAAAGCTGATTGAAAACTTCACCCACCGGGTTTGCGGTTGTTCCGGCGACTGGACCATGGGCAAGTTCCGCGAAGAAGAAATCGCCAAAGTCCGCAAACAAGTGGGCGACGGCCAAGTGATCTGCGGCCTGTCCGGTGGTGTTGATAGCTCCGTCGTGGCGGTGTTGTTGCACGAAGCCATTGGCGATCAGCTCACCTGCGTGTTTGTCGATACCGGCTTGATGCGCAAAGGCGAATCCGAAGAAGTCGTGTCCATGTTCCGTGACAACTACAATATCAAACTGGTTCACCGCGATGCCTCCGATTTGTTCATCGGCAAGTTGGACGGCGTGTCGGACCCGGAAAAGAAACGCAAAATTATCGGTGCAACGTTTATTGATGTGTTCGAAGAAGAAGCCAACAACATCGGCGGTGCCGACTTCTTGGCCCAAGGTACACTGTATCCAGACGTCATCGAAAGCGTGTCGTTCACAGGTGGGCCAAGCGTAACCATCAAATCTCACCACAACGTTGGTGGTTTACCCGAACGTATGAATATGAAGCTGGTAGAACCGCTGCGCGAACTGTTCAAGGACGAAGTTCGTGTGTTGGGACGTGAACTGGGCTTGCCGGAAAACTTTGTCGGTCGTCACCCGTTCCCGGGACCAGGTCTCGCCATTCGCCTACCCGGCGGTATTTCTGCCGAAAAACTGGAAATCCTGCGCAATGCCGACGCGGTGTATCTGGAAGAAATCCGCAATGCCGGTTTATACGATGCCATTTGGCAGGCCTTTGCCGTACTGCTTCCGGTGCAAACCGTGGGTGTCATGGGTGATGCCCGGACTTACGATTACGTCTGTGCCCTGCGCGCCGTAACCTCAACCGACGGTATGACCGCAGATTTTTATCACTTCGATATGGAATTCCTGGCCCGAGTGTCCAACCGGATTATCAACGAGGTAAAGGGCATCAACCGGGTAACGTATGACATCACGTCAAAACCACCAGGGACGATTGAGTGGGAGTGATGAACACTGCGGTATAAGTTATTCTTGAATAGGAGGATTTTATGAACGTGATGATGAAGGGGCTTTGTCTCACAGCAACTCTAGCGCTCGGTGGCTGCTTAACCCCTGTAGGCAGCTACAGCTTGGCCACATCCAAAGCCACGCTTGAAAAACATGCCCAATGGCAGCCCCCATCCCTTAACGTTCAAATGCCAACCCAACAACCGCTCCCAAACAAGTCAGAAGTGCGCCCTAATCACTATCCTTTGAATATGAGGGGCATTCAGCTCGACTATTATGAGAAAAGTGGTGCGCCCAAGGTGATGGTATCTCGGTGGGTCTCCAACAACTCAAAAATCTTATCTAGCACCTTACACAATACGCTTTCGGGCAATGAAAAAGGTGGGACCCGCCTTGGCTTGGTCTATCCAAGATCCGATAGCTTTGCGCTCGGCACGATTCTTCGTTCACCCATAAAAGAAGGTGGAGAATTTCATTACGACACATCGATTGTCGAACAATACAAACACACGTTTCAACAAGAACAAATTGGATCAAGTTTGTTGTCCGGCATGATCGAAAACACAACTTGGCGCATGCTCTTGTTGCCCGACAACCGCCTTGAGCTTCAAGCTGAATTCAGTAATCCAGAAAAAAAGTTTCTTCGGTTCTCAACGATAGTCAATGTAAGGTCGGCACAAGTTGAAGTCCTACCTAAATACGCTGCAGAGCGGATTATACAAAAACATCTGTTAACACCTCAAAAAGACAGCAAGCAGCACTACTTCATAGCAGACAAGTTGATTTGGGCAAAAGAGGTTGCTTATTTTTTTGGGCCAGCTCAGGTCCTTGGCAATCCTAAGAACAAGATATTCGGAAATGGCCTTGATCCCAAAGAGATTGCAACTGCAAAACAAAGCAAAGTGAATGTACAGACACAAAACGGCGTTACGGTCATTTCAGAGACATTCGAGGAACCGAGAATTGTTGCTGTTGGATTTTCCATATTTCCTGGAGCAACTGATGTTGGAGACCGCATGATCGGGAATGGACACCAGCCTACATTGGCTGACTTGTATTACGTCAAAGCCAAGCCCACCACGTTAACGAAATAAACCATGAGGACCGCTCGTTTGCTCAACCGCGTGAGCTATGACATTACGTCAAAACCACCGGGAACTATTGAGCGGGAATAGATACCCCACGTTTTGTTTGAGACCAAGAGGACCGATATTATGAAAAAAATTTTATTGACCAGCTTGTGCGTATGCACAGCACTCATAGTGGGAGGCTGCCAAACATCTAGTCGCGGTTTGTTGCAAAATAGAGCTTTCCAGGAGTCTAACCTGGACGGCATCCAACTCGGCTACAACAAATATGGTTCCGTAACATTGCGCGTGAACAAGGGAATCCACTCAAACTCAGGCTGGTTAAAGCGCAAGTTGAAGAGAACCTTCGCAGGATCTTCAAGCAAAAGCATCATGAGTAAAGACCCCGGCACGATTATCGCTTTACCCTATCCGAGAACAGATACGTTCCCTGTCGGCACGGTTTTATCAAAACCAAAAACAAAAGGCTTTTCTTACGTACACGACACCTCTTTTGCCTCAGAGGTTAAAGACCTTATAGAAACTGATTTCATTCCATCAGCCGTTTTTGGTGGTTACATCAATGAAATCAGCCTGAACATAGCGCTGCAACCCAATAACCATGACAAGCTATACGCTGAACTTTCCAACCCTTATCCTAAAAAAGTAACGAGCCATTCCTTGACTGCTCAGATCGATTCAGGACGCATCGAAATATTGGCTGCCTACGAGTCCAAGAACATCGCACAACGTCTCAAAAAAGCCGGCGTTCCTTCCGACAAAGGCTATTACTTCATCGCCGACAAAATCATCTGGGCCAAACAAATTTCATATTTCATCGGACCGGGTCTAATCAAAGGCAATCCGTACAGTCGGAACGCTTCAGACAGGATCGATTCCGATCTCATTGCAAATGCAAAATCCAACGGAGCAACCATCGCGGACGTTAACGGCGTAAAGGTCATCACTCAAAAATTCGGCACGGAAAGAGCTGTCGCCGTAGGTTACTCAGTGTTGCCGAACCTCACGAAAATGGGAGATTCTAAAATCAAGATCGGCAGCCAGCCAATTATGGCCGATACGTTTGCAGTACATTCCACACCTGTGAAATTCATAAAATAAAGCCTGCATAGTCGCATCAACCGCGTGACCTACAACATCACGTCAAAACCACAGGGAACCTTTGAATGGGAGCAACCCGCACAGACCTAAAACTTTTTGCTTAGAGTCTGGAAAGCCGCCTTCGATTTCAGACCTGCATAAGTTTTTGCGCTTAAGAACAGAAAGGAAGAAGGCTCAAGGCAGAATGCACTTGTCCTGTTTTTTGCGGTGGGGCTGGTTGCACTCCCAATTATTTCCAGAATAATCCAGATGGGCATTATTCGGGATGTTCACAACGGTGCATGCCCCATTGACCGCCTTAAATCCACGTTCGCATTTCCAGCCCTGTCTCGATGAAGTGCCCACGAAATATCCGTTAGTGGGGATTTCAACGACATTGCAATATGTACCATCCGACTGATAGCCACGCTCACATTCCCAGCCCTGGCCGTAAGCTCCTTCTACAAAATATCCATTCACAGGAACGTTAACGGCAATACATTCCGTTTTGACTGCGCGGAAACCACGACTGCATTTCCAACCTGTTCCATAGGAAGAATTTGCCAGATAACCATTTTGGGGAACATTAATTTTCACACAGGCCCCTTCAATACCCTGATAGCCACGATTGCATTCCCAGCGATCACCGGAAGAATTGAGATAGGCATGTTCAGGAACGTCGATAGAGATACAAGCTTCCTTGACCTCCTGAAAACCACGGCTGCATTCCCACCCACGGCCATATGATTTATTCGTTGGATACGCGTTTTTGGGCACCTTGATGGCTTCGCAGGTTTTACCGACCTCTAGAAAACCAAGGTCACACTCCCAACCTTTCCCATAACTTTTTTTGTGGGCGTTGTTGGGCACACTCAGCGTGGTGCTGGCGGAAGATGCTATGCTGGGAATCATCCCCAAGAGCATCACCATCCCCAGAGCCCATAAGACATGCGCAAAGGCGCGTCGTGTGTGTAACATTGATTTAGTCCTTGTGAATATAATTTTGAAGACCATGCCATCATGGCCTGTATTCATCTTGGCCTAGTTGGTTATTAATATCGGCCTCTGAATGTTCGAATCTATCTTCAAGTGAAGCGTTATGGCGTTTTCCGCTTCTTCACGATCATCAAAATGAAATGTCCCTGAATTTGTGATCTGATGCATTTCATGACCCTTGCCCGCCAAGATCACCACATCATTTGGTCGAGCGTCCTTGATAATATGTTCAATCGCCGCACGTCTGTTTTCAATCAATACACATGCATCAAAATCAAGATGAACACCGCTGAAAATCTCATCCATAATGGTCTGACTGGATTCACTGCGGGGATTGTCATCTGTGATGACCAGCAGGTCTGCAACTTCACTGGCTATCTTGCCCATTTTGGGCCTCTTGCCACGATCCCGATTGCCGCCACATCCAAACAAAACCAGCAATCGCCCATTGCGCTGTTTAGCAAGCCCCTTGGCCGTTTTCAAAACACTTTCAAGCCCATCCGGAGTATGGGCATAATCGACCAAAACCAAATAGGATTGTCCTTTCTCAACACCTTCCATACGCCCTCGTGGGGGACGGCACGTTGACAACGTATTATGAATATACGTTTCCTCGACACCCATGTAACGCAGAGCACATGCTGCCGCTTGAATATTGAGATAGTTAAAATCACCCAATAGCTGCGGCACAAAATCAATGGCGGTATCGTGAAAGGATTTTGGATAAATTTTATGGGCTAAACCTGCATCCATAAAACGTAATTTTGTGCTTTCGTAATTCTGAAATGTTTTGTGATAGTCCAAATGATCCCGAGTGATATTGGTGAGGATTTTGACATCAAACTCAACACCATCAACACGGTCTTGATCAATTCCCTCTGACGTAACTTCCATCACGAAATGAGTCCCGCCGTTTTTCAGGTGGGCGCGCATAAAGTTGATGATGTCGGGCCCTTCTGGTGTGGAAAGGTCCCGGTTTCCGGAATTCAACGTCCCCAGCACAAAAGGTTTGTGTCCTGCTGCTTTCAGAACCTCACCAATGAGGTAAGCAACGGTTGTCTTGCCATTGGTTCCCGTGACACCAATGACATAAAGATCTTGTGATGGATGGGCGCACAAGGGTGCTATGACTGGCGCTGGGACCTGTACCGGCAGTTCTGTCACATTTAACTCAGTACTTGATTGGGGAGCACCCATTAGTTTTCCTTTTTCTATGATGCCTTATGAGCAGTCCGAATTAACCACCACTCATCACTTCGACTGTGGCTAAGCGACAGTCGACTATCGTTCAGTCACAGCTTGTTTTGATTAGAGCGATGAAAGGCTGCGGGCTTTATCTATTTCTTCTTCGCATCATTTGTTCGACGTATGCGATCATCGCGAATTGCGGTCTTTAAGCCTGCCGCCAAATCATATACATCTTGTTCCTGCGATGCGTCATCAACAGCCCCTGACAAGGGGCTTATCGTTTTTGACAAAAAATTCTTATCTTTTAGCCAAGGGTGTTCAAGGGGTTTAGGTGCTTCATTATCCATGACCAAAGTTACCTTTGCTAAATCGCATTTGAGGGAACATTCTCCCGTGTCAACGCATCATCCAAATCTTGTGGATTAATTTCCAAGACTTGTGAACTCCCTGGATGACCTGGGACTGTAGACAAGCGTATTTGAGTCAAAACCCTGCGATAAACAGGAAATGACAGGCCTTGAATAAGCTCTTTTTGTGTTTCCACGATGTAATCACCAGCAGGCAATTCCCTATTAAGCCCACGAAGGACGAAGGGATGCCTGAAAGTAACAGTTCTTGTGCTTGTGCGAGCCGTCATCAACCATCACCAAATTAGTGTGTTTGCCAACCCCCACATGAGGAAAAAAAGAAGAGGAGCTAGTCCTCATATTTCAACATCATGACTTTGTAGTCGTCTCTGTATCGGATGAGTTCTTATCCGTTTTGATAGGCAACTGATCATTCACCGCAGTGTCCTTGACCTTATCGCTAGATTTGTCTTTGGCTGGGGTGGTTTGACCAGAAGAAAATGACTTAAAGGACATGGTGTATGCCTTTCGAAAAAAACAGCAATGATTTGCCGTCTACCTATACATAGTCCCATTAGCCTATTAAGCAAGTTGTATTGTATTTTTTATTTTCCATATATTAGTTTTATTATTATTTTATTTTACCATTAAATTAATACAGAATTTTTTTATTTATGAATAAATGTACATTAAATGATGCTGTATTTCGTATCACAGCGCATATGAAGGGGCTAGACCGGGATATATGTAAAGTTGGTTGCTGTGTATTCTCGGCTAAAAGTCAGGACAATCGGCACCTGCGATCCCCACTTAGCAGTAACGAGCAGGCATCAGAGCCGAAATACACAAAACATCATTGTGGGGAGATGTGCGGAACGACATACGTCTACTCATGAAAATTTATGTGCTCTAATAATTACATAAACCTACGATTTTCAGTATATATCCCTATAATATAGCCCCACAATTAATAAGGTTAAGGGCACCAGCCGGGTCACGCATGACATCTCATCAAAACCGCCGGGAACGATTAAGCAAAACATAGAACTCTCACGCTATTACGCACAAAAACGTACAACCATATATGCAATTCAATATTGCCTTATTCGTGGTTGTTCATGTAATGTCCATTTTTATATTTACGGGCAATTGGTTACATAATTTATGGGGGAAATATGAAGTGTCAGATAAATTTTCGTGACATGGTGAAGCTTGCATGCACAGCAACCGTCTTAATGTCACTGTCAGCATGCATGAAACCAAACGACTATGCCCTAGAGATTGGCGGCCCGCCAATTGAAGAAGGCGAGACGGTCCTTTCTTTACGAGAGCTTCAATCAAGAAGGTTCGACACCCTAGAAACCAAACGATTGATTGAAGCGTCCACAGCGACGCTCCAAGATCTTGGTTTTAACATTCAAGCCACATCTGCAGAACATGGTGTTATTTCCGGTTCCAAAGACCGTGATGCAATCGAAACCGCACAAGTGGCCGGTCAAGTCATGCTCACAATCCTTGCAGCGCTTGGCGGCAACAGCCACCAAATGGTCTACGATGAAAGCCAGCAAATTAATGTGTCATTGGTTGTGAACAAAATCGGCGATAAATCTTCTGTCGTGCGCGTCTTGTTTGACCGCCACATTACCAACAACCAAGGTGTATTGTGGAAAGCAGACGTCATCAAAGATAAAGAAATCTACCAGCAATTTTTCAATAAATTAGCTGCCAGCACCTTCTTGGAGGCAAATGAGATATGAGAATGCATTATAAATTTGCCCCCCTCATCGCGGTATTGGTTTTGGGTCTTTCCGCCTGCCAGACAACCGGCGACCAAGTGGTCATGAGTAAAAAAAGTGCCCTGGAGCTTCGAAACATTCAGAGCCGCATTTTCGAAACATCTGACCAGAGCAAAATCTACCGCTCGGTTATCACGGTGATGCAAGATCTCGGCTATGCCATTACAACGGTTGAGCCCGAAGCTGGCATTATCTCTGGGAACAAACTGGCTAAGCTCGATTTAACAGCAGCCGTTAGCCAAAAAGATGAGAATTCGACCCGCGTGCGCGCAAACGCAATTGTTCGCGTTCAGCCAAACTTCCCCGCACATCAAGTTGATGGTGCTGAATTCTATCAACAACGCTTCTTTGAACCATTAGCTCAGGCTTTATTCCTTGATGCGCTATATGATGACGAAGAGATAGAAGATTCGGAAAAAGTTGCTGAAGGCCCAAAACAAGCATCTGAAGTTAAGGAGTAATGCCACATGTTGATTAAGCCTCCCTTGTCCGCAGTGATGGTGACTGTAATGGGCATTGTCCTCCTATCGGGCTGCAAGACCGTACAAGAACACGCCGCCGCTGTTCGTGATGCCAATACATCTGATGAAAAGGTTACCGTCGGCACCGTTCAGCGCGAAATCAAGGTCGGTATGTCGTCTGCGGATGTTGTTGCCGTCTTAGGTGCGCCAAATATGGTGACCACGGACAGTCAGCGTCGTGAAAACTGGGTATATGACAAGATCTCAACGGAAACAGCTTACTCAACGTCTTCCGGCGGTGTAAGTGCCCTGATTCTGGGTGGGGCAATTGTAGGCAATGGCGCCGTAGGTGGGGGTGCTGGCCCTTCATATTCCAGCTCAAGCGGTGCAGCTAAAACATCCCAACGAACCTTAACAATCATTATTAAATACGATAAGGATAGCTTGGTTCGCGACTTTGCTTACCGCTACAGTAGCTTCTAAACATGATACGTACCTTCACCGCCATCACGGTTATAGCTGCCACTCTGATTATATCAGGTTGCCAGACGCATAACCGACCTGCCCCCATGTTTTCATCAAACGTGAGCGCTTCACAAAAGCGCCAGATTGATAGTCGTCGATTTGAAACCAGCGATGAAGTCATGGTGTTGAATGCCATCGTTGCTTTGTTGCAAGACACAGGATTTAAGGTGGGGGAAACGGACCTTACAACAGGGCTGGTTTCCGGTTCTAAAGGATCGGAACGCGGAACAGCTTGGTTTGGCTCGAACATCAGAATAACGGTGACCACAACGCCTGTTAAGGATGGAAGCATACAGGTTCGAGCAACGTTCCAAGATATCATCACGGGCAGAGACCCAAGATTTTATCGGGGACGTTCTTCGTTTGATCCTGCACTTTATCAAAACTTCTTTGACAAACTTTCCCAGTCGCTGTTCTTGGAGGCGCATAGCCTATGACAAATAAACTTGCTCAATTCTTTATGCTGTTGTTGGCCACCACAACTCTTGCCGCGTGCCAAGCCGATTCACGTCAACAAATTTTGTCGATGGATAAGAGCCAAGTTGCACTGCGCACGGCCCAATCTCGTGCGTTTGATACCAGTGACACCACCCTAACTGTACGAACTGTAATTGCGACACTTCAAGATTTGAGTTTTACCATTGATAAAGTAGACAACACACTTGGGTTGGTCAGTGCGACAAAAGCCGGGAACTCTCTCTTGCGGATGACGGTTACAGTCCGTCCGCGCGGTTCCCACCAAATTATAGTCAGAGCCAGCGCGCAGGAACGTTTAAACGCAATTAGCGATGCCGTTCCCTATCAACAGTTTTTTGATAATTTGGCACAAGCCCTATTTCTTGAAGCTCACGAAATCATTTAAGCCTTCATGTTATGCCTTCTGAGGAAGCCAGGGCCATGGGCGACAACAACTCACTCTGCGTGTCTTTGTTTTTTGCTACGGCCACTGTACTAGATATCACACGATTCCGACCTTGTTCTTTTGCTTGATAAAGGTTGTTATCAGCGACTTCAAAAGCATCCGCTAAATCATCTCCGGGACACGGTGTCGTGGCCATTACACCAATACTGATGGTAACGTGATCTGCTGCTGTTGAGTGCTCATGAGGTATTTCCATTTTTGACACTGCGGCACAAAGACGTTCTGCAATTTCAACGGCACGATTAAGTTCTGTTGAGGGCAAAATACAGGCAAATTCTTCACCACCGTAGCGCGCCAACAAATCTGTTGAGCGGACAATAACACCCGACATTGCATGGGCTACCTTAATCAGGCATTCATCACCAGCACCATGACCATAAGCATCGTTGTAATTCTTGAAATGATCGATATCCATCAAAATGATCGACACCGGGGTGTTAGAACGGATTGAACGGGACCATTCCATGTCCATGAATTGATCTAAACGACGGCGGTTGGCGATACCCGTCAGTCCATCGGTGGTCGACAAAGCCGCCAATTCATCACGATGGCGACGCAGACGCCGTGTGTTCCGTGCCTCACGTATGGTCACCAAAAGACCAATAAGTGCCGCGAGGGCAACAGCACTGCCACTCAGATACAACATGTTTCGCTGGGTCTTCGATATGGCAAGTGCGGCCAGCTCTGCTTCACGGGCAGACTCGGCCTCGACTACTTTGATAAAGTCATTTATTTCTTTAACAACACCTGATTGCCCATCCAGGGCAATTCGCATCTGGTTTAAAGCAAATTCATTATTTCCACTTTCCACCACAAGATCCATCGCCCGATCAATTCTGGGGCGAAGTTCCACTATGCGCGCAATCAGAGAACCCATGGCCTTCTTTTCAGGCCCTGTCATGCGCAACTCGATCAGTTTCCCCCGTGCCTGAAGGAAACTCACAGCCTTAGAGCTATAAAGTTCGCGTTGCTCATCACGATCAAAAAAATCGTCCATGGTGGTCGCAAAAGTTAGGTGGAAGGACCGTTCCCGAATGGCTTCACGCAACAAAAACGCCGCACGAACCTTTTCTCGAAACAATGCATCACGTTGCCAAGCGCCACGCGTTTGGTCCAGGTGCTCGAAACCGATATAGATACTGCCCAGCATACAGGCCAGTATCGCGCCGAATCCAATGGATAAAGCGACTGTGGTTTGTCGAAATATATGCACGCTCCCCCCTCGGAAGTGTACGGCGCCTCATAAACTCTTATTTAGAATGATGCCATTAAACCAGTGGCAATGATTAATGTCGAGTTTATAAATCGGTGGTTGTGTTGAGTGCAGGCGATTGCTCTTAGTTCCACAACACCCGACTGGCGGGTAAAACCATTGTGGCCGTGGTCCCAACCCCCAACTCACTTTCCAACAGTAAGCAACCACCATGTTTTTCAATCAACTTGCGACTTAACGCTAAGCCAAGGCCTGCACCATCATATTTACGCGACAAAGACGTATCTACCTGAGCAAACATGGAAAATACATTTTCAATATCTTCTTTAGCAATACCAATGCCTTGGTCAATAACAGAAATACACATATCGTGCCCAGGTTCACACGTGGCTTTGATCTGAATCAGACCGCCAGAATCTGTGAACTTAATGGCATTGTAAATCAGATTCAGAAGAACCTGCCTAATCCGACGCTCGTCTGCTTGGATGCTGGGAAGGTGACCGGCCTCCTCGAAGATAACCTCGTTCCCGGCTTCTTTGGCGCGATTTTTAACAAGGGCGCGACATTCCTCAATTAAATCTGAAACAGCAAAGCTGCCTTCGTTCAATGGAAACTCATCTGTTTCGATTCGTGACACATCCAGAAGATCATTGATCAGCCCATACAGGTGATGACCAGATCCCGAAATATGTCCCAGATACTCTTTATAGCGATCTGCACCAACAGGACCGTAGGTCTCATTCTCCATCATTTCTGAATAGCCAATAATCGCATTCAACGGCGTACGCAACTCATGCGACATGTTTGCCAAAAATTCAGTCTTGGTTTGGTTGGCACGTTCCGCATGTTCTTTCGCCAAGCGTAATTCATCCTCTTTGTAATGTCGGTGGACCACACCAGCCAGAGCATCAGCCACAGACCACACCAAGCGTCGTTCGTGTTCCGTTACGTTGTGCCCAGGGGGAATATAAAGATTCAGTACACCCAAATTATCATTTGCATAATTCAATGGGACACAAAAATGACCGTGGTCTTGTATGTCTTGCGGACGAAATGTGTGATCTGTATCAACACAATTTTTTTCAATAGCTTCATTGCCTTCAGCAACTTTGCCACAAATGCACTGGCCAAAATCAATGTTGTCACACATTTCCAAAAGATCTTGGGATAAGTTGGATTGAGCCCGCATGGTCAAGCGCCGTTCAGCGGTGTCCGTTAAAAACACACAGCCCTTACCCTGCAAATCCAAGTTGTCACGTTCTAAAATTAAATCCAAAGCTTGCTGCAAAATGGTATCGAGATCATCCGATGTCAAAGACAAGCGTAAAATTGCAGCAACAATCGAATTGTCATCAGCCAACAAACGGGCTTCATCTTCAGCACGTTTTTGAGCGCTCAAATCACTGATCACACCAACGTATTTGCGCTGCCCCCCAATTTCCATGGAGTTTAGCCCCAACCAGATTGGAAATGCTTCACCATCTTTGCGAACGCCAACCAACTCACGCCCGCGCCCCACGATCCCCCCCTGACCACCTTCGGCATATACCTTCATATAGCCGTCATGATGATCAGCATCTGATTTTGGCATCAATATATTTACATTTTGTCCCAATGCTTCATCGGCACGATAGCCAAAGATTCGTTCCGATGCAGGGTTAAAACTTTCAATAATGCCACGAGCATTTGTGGTGACAATGCTGTCGGCAGCTGTTTCAAAGATTGTACGAAAGTGTGTTTCACGTTCACTCAGCTGAGCCGTTCGTTCTTCAACCCGATTTTCCAAATCGCTTTTATGGGCCAGTTCCCTGCGCACCACAAACACACCAACGCCTAAGGAAACCATCAACAAAAATCCGCCCAGAATGGGAATAACCAACATCTGATTTCTACGTACCTTGTTGAGTTCACCTTGTTTGCGATAAGTCTCCATTTCAACTTGATTGACGAACTCATTCATGGCTACACGAACACTTTCAAAATTGTGTAAAGCCTCCGTCATGCGCACACGAACGTCTTCACTCCATTGTTCTTCAACCACCACTTCCATAGCACTATCAACACTTGGGTATGTACGGCGAACATTGGCCAAAATACGTGCAAATGCTTTTCGTTCTGACGAACTTAGAGAATCAAGATTAATGCTGTTTTGCGCTTGGATGAAATTCACAGCCTCGGTTTGCATTGCCATTCGCAGGGCATCCCGGTCGAAAAAATCACCTAAGGTGGTCGCCCGAAAAAGGGAATAGGCCCGCTTATCGGCCGCATCGCGCATTTTGTATGCTGTGAAGTTTTTCGCGAACAAATCATCTTGAATTCTGTCGCCAATCATCAATGTGTTGATGAGAAACAAAAACAGCACCAACAGGCTTGCCATACCCAATAGGATCACGGCAAAACCAGCCAACAACAGTTTCATTTTTCTAAATTTTGCAATCATAATCGTCCGCTTTTACGGTTCTTAGTCTTAACGCCACTGCCATAGCACATCACACTCTGACAGATGATTTTGATCTTGGTGATTGCATCCCCCAACCCCCCTGACCTCCATCCCGCAGTGACTAAAATTCTACTCCAGCTTATAATGGCTATCAAATGATTAATCCCATTTGATGGGCCGTAAAATGAAATAATATGTACTGTTTACAATTGCTTATTAGTTGAATTTTACAAATTAAAAATGTTTAACCGACTTCCATTGCGACTCCCCCTATCCCAGTGATAGGATCACCGCTTGCATTCACCTTAACCTCCAAAAGCACCCCCATGAGCAAAGCCTTACACCTGCTTCAAAAGCCCCTTGCCGTTCACCTGCTGGTGTTAACAACGATAATGTCATATTGGCTGATCCGCATCACGTTGTTACCAGCCCTGGGGGGGGATGAGGCCGAGCAGGTTCTGTTTACGCAATCATTGCAATGGGGCTACGACGTTACCAACCCACCTTTGTATTCTTGGGCACTGGTCAGTATTTTTGCAGTTCTGGGCAAAAGTGCTGAAGTCCTAATCGCCATTAAGTTGATGGTGGTGGGATTGCTTTACATTACCCTCTATCACGCTGCACGCATAACATTGGGTCCAGACAGGCCCTTGGACTGGGCCTTGGTCGGGTTATCCCCAGTGCTGCTGTTTGTGGTCGCATGGAATGCGATCTTCAGCTACAGCCACAGCTTGCTCAACGGCGTGTTTGTGGTGCTGAGCTTCATAGCCTTGCTAAGGTTGATTCAAAATGGGGCTTGGCTTTGGTATGCAGTATTGGGTGTCATTGCAGGCCTTGGGGTTTTGACCAAATATTCCTATGTGATGTTTTTGATTGCCATCTTGGTGGCGGGTTTTACCCTACCCCAAGTGCGCCGTGCACTGCTCACCCCACGCATTCTCATCACCATTGCGATAGCCTTCATCATTGTGACTCCACACGGCCTGTGGCTGATAAGCGCTTCCGCCCAAATGCACGACGCGGTGGCTTATAAAATGCAGATGGGCAAAGACATGTCCTACATCGCCGGAGTGGGCAAAGGCCTATGGAACTTGGTCCGTGCCGCATTCGCGTTCTTGTCCCCCCTATGGTTGGTCTTGCTGGTGGTCTTTCCGGCTTTCATTCGCAAGCCCGCACCGACAACTGATCACCACATTGATTTTGCCTCAACCTTATTGGCGCGCACATTTTTGGGCGTGGTAATTTTAATGGTGTTAATGGTCTTGGGTGGTGCCACGCAGTTTCGTCCCAATTATCTGTTTTTACTGATCTTGTTACCATTGTGGGTATTTACCCGCTTGCGTGTTGAAGACATGATCGATAAGCGTCGAAAAATTTACGGCGGTGTCATCCTGGCCGGACTGGCCATATCGGCTCTAGGTTTGGGTGTTAAGGCCGTATCGGATCCATGGAATTGCAAGAAATGTCAGCACCTGGTGGATTACCCCGCCATCGCAACAGAGCTGAGAGCACGCGGTTTCAAAGGCGGGTCCATCCTGGCACATTGGTATCCCAATCCACTACCCGGAAACCTGGGATTGGAGTTCGATGAAGCCCGCATTGTCAGCACCAAATTCCCAACCCTGACACCACCCTTGCCTTCCGATGCAAACGGTCAATGCCTGTTGATCGCCATTTCCGCCGACCAAGGCGGATCAGACATGGTCAACCTGTCGGCGCAGGCCAAGAAAGCCTTCGGGCTCAACATCGCCCACGACCACCCCCTTGAACGTTTTTCGGTGCCGTATCTGCGCATGCCTGGAAAACACATCGAAATTGACTATGTTTTGCTCACCCCCGGACAAGCGGCCAACCAAGCAGATTGCCGTTAGCCAAATTTACAGCCCCGGTGTATACCTGGGCACAGATTGATAATAAAGAGGAGCCCTCCCATGGCCGATACAGTTTCCGCCTCTCACATCCTGCTGATGTATGCAGGTTCCATGCGTTCCACCGCGACCCGTTCCAAAGAAGACGCTTTGGCACAAATCGAAGGCCTCAAAGCCGACATCGATGGTGGTACTGACTTTGCCGATTTGGCCAAAGAACACTCCGATTGCCCGTCCGGCGCTGATGGTGGTTCCTTGGGCACCTTTGGCAAAGGCCAAATGGTCAAAGAATTCGAAGATTCGGCCTTTTCCATGGAAGTGGGCGAAACCAGCGATGTTGTGGAAACCGATTTTGGATATCACTTGATCCAGCGTACTGGCTAATTTTTCCAAGCCCCATTATTCAAAAGCCCCCAATCCTTGCGGTTTTGGGGGCTTTTTCATTTCAATCCACACGTCGCCACAACTGCATAATCCAGACGTCTTATGGTCACAATGTTTGCCAAAGGATATACGATAAGTAGTCAAAAAATAACAACGGACACAAGCCCGACCATGGATGACAACCAACGCATCGAACTGATATTGGTCCAAGCCAAGATTGCCAAATCAGCCCTCCGGGACCTGACAAACTTAACACCTGAACAAACCGCACAGCATCTGAACCAAGCCACCTTGGCCGTGGAAGCCATCACCTTGTTGGCCGACACCGAGTTCCACGTCAAAGAAGACGCTGCTTAAACCCTCCTCAACTTCTTTAAGCATGCCCTTGAATGCAAAACATTTTTGCATTTGAAACATGGCACATGGGCCTTTGCGTGCTTATTATCTATGGATATAAACACTGACCAAAGGTTCCTCCTTATATGAGAGGCATGTCCCAACGCCCATCAAGCCGACCAGATGCCAAAACCAACCCCCGCGATGATTGGCAAGTTATCCGCACGTTGATGCCCTATCTGTGGCCCAAAACGCGGTTTGATTTGCGCGTGCGTGTGGTGTTGGCGATGGTGTTCCTGATCACGGCCAAGGGCGCCACGGTGACGGTGCCGATCATCCTAAAATACGCGGTGGATGAGCTCAGCTCCCCCTCTATGCTGGTTGGCTTTGCCGCCGTGCCCGTGGGGTTATTGATCGCCTACGGTGCAGTGCGGATATTCTCCCTCGCGTTTAAGGAACTGCAATCGGCGATCTTTGCCAACGTTACCCACTACGCCATTCGCGAAGTGGCGTTGCAGACGTTCCAACATCTGCACAAGCTCTCGCTCCGCTTTCATTTAGAACGCCAAACCGGCGGGCTCAGCCGCGCCATCGAACGCGGCTCCAGTGGCATTGAGTTCATGTTGCGCATGATGCTGTTCAACATCATCCCCACCATTTTTGAAATTGCCATGGTCGGCGTATTGTTGTGGACCTTCTTGAGCCCATCGTTCGCCATCGCCACCCTGGGCACAATTGGTGCCTACGTGGTATGGACCGTGATGCTGACCAATTGGCGCACGCGGTTCCGTCGGGAAATGAACGACAGCGACAGCCACGCCCATTCCAAAGCCATCGATAGTTTGCTCAATTATGAAACCGTCAAATACTTCGGCAACGAAGACCACGAAGCCCGCCGCTTCGACGTCGGCTTGGCGGGCTATGAAAAAGCCGCGATCAAATCCAAGACGTCGCTGGCTGCACTGAACACCGGACAAGGCGCCATCATCGCCGTGGGTGTCACCATCGTCATGCTGATGGCGGGCTATGGTGTCGCCGATGGCGCTTTGACCGTGGGTGACTTCGTTTTGGTCAACACGTATCTGTTGCAGCTTTACCTGCCGCTGAACTTCTTAGGGAGCGCTTATCGCGAAATCAAACATTCCCTTACCGACATGGAAGACATGTTCAAGTTGTTGGATGCCAACGAGGAAGTACCCGATCAACAAAACGCACCAGCCCTTCAGGTCAATGGCGGTGAAGTGACGTTTGAAAACGTCAGCTTCGCTTATGATCCACGCCGCCCGGTTTTAAAAGATGTATCGTTCACAGTCCCCGCCGGAAAGTCTGTTGCCATCGTCGGTGCGTCGGGTGCGGGCAAGTCGACCATCTCTCGTCTGCTGTTCCGTTTTTACGACATCAACGACGGTGCCATTCGCATCGACGGTCAAGACATACGCAACGTACAACAAGGATCACTCCGCGCCGCCATCGGCATCGTGCCCCAAGACACGGTGCTGTTTAACGACACCATCTATTACAACATCGCCTATGGTCGCCCCGACGCAACACCGTCCGAAATTGAACAAGCCGCGAAGCTCGCCAAAATCCACGACTTCGTTATGGGTCTACCCGATGGCTATCAAACCGTGGTGGGTGAGCGTGGCTTGAAACTCTCCGGCGGTGAAAAGCAACGCGTCGCCATTGCCCGCACAATTTTGAAGGCACCTGCAATCTTGCTGTTTGACGAAGCCACCTCAGCACTCGACACACACACGGAAAAAGAAATTCAAACGTCCCTCAAAGAAGT